>JARLJI010000208.1 GCA_031291295.1 Rhodoferax sp.
ATCATATAAGTGGAACCATACAGCCCGATGCCGAGTACGAAGCTGAACAAACAGCCCACGGCAAAGAGCGGATCTTTTAAGGTGCGTAGTTCGACCACTGGTTTGCTGCGGCCCAAGCTGCGGCGCACGAAAGCGATGCCGCTGAGCAAGGAGACGGATAGCAGCGCCAGCACGAAAGGCGAAAGCCAGCCGCGATCGGGCGCTTCCTTCAGCGCGATCTCGAGCGCCGCGAGCGACATCACCATACAAAGGATGGAGATGATATCGAGCGCAAGTGCCTCAGCAAAGGCGGGCTTCTCTTTCGGCAACAGCCACACGCTGGCGGCACCGGCGACTAGGCCGGGCAGTACATTGATGAGAAAGAGCCAGTGCCAGGAATAAGTTTCGGTGATCCAGCCGCCGACGATGGGGCCGACGGTCGGTGCCAGCACCGCCAAGACACCGGCAATGGTGGTGGCGATGCCTTGCAGGCGAACCGGAAAGAGTAAGAAAACCGCAGTGAAGACGGCCGGTATCAGCGTGCCGCCGGAAAAGCCTTGGATCACCCGCCAGACCATCAGCATGGCGAAACTGCTGCTGGTGGCGCAGCCGATCGAGGCGATGGTGAAGACGGTGATGGTGACGACAAACAGCCAGCGCATCGACAAAAGGCGCGTCAGCAGACCGGTCAGTGGAATGGCAATAACCTCAGCCACCAAATAGGCAGTCTGCACCCAGCTCATCTGGTCACGCGCCATGCGCAGCGCGCCTTGGATGGTCGGCAGCGAGGTGGCAACCACCTGCACATCCAGGATCGCCATGAACATGCCGATGCACATCATGGCAAAGCCAGCCCAGATGGCGAGCGATACTCTAGCGACGGGAATCGGATGCTCCTCGAAGAGCGGCGCTTTCGGCGCTAATGCGTAAGAACAGTATCATGGCGTTCATGAGCGAAAAGGCCACAGCGTACCAGGGCAAGCCGAAGACCAAGGGCAGCACCGCGATCTCGCCGACCACCA
>JARLJI010000209.1 GCA_031291295.1 Rhodoferax sp.
ACTTGGGATCGCCGAAGCCCTCCTGCAGCATGCGCAGGATGTCCACGCACACATCCAGCCCGATGAAATCGGCGAGCGTGAGCGGCCTCATGGGGTGCGCCATGCCCAGCTTGAACACCTGATCGATCGCCTCCGGCGCTGCCACGCCCTCCATGACTGCGAAGGCCGCCTCGTTGATCAGCGGCATCAGCACGCGGTTTGACACAAAGCCCGGGGCGTCGTTCACCGCCACCGGCGTCTTGCCCAGCAGCGTTGCCAGCTCATACACGGTGGCATAGGTGGAGTCGCTGGTCTCAAGGCCGCGCACCACCTCCACCAGCGCCATCACCGGCACCGGGTTGAAGAAGTGCATCCCGATGACACGGGTCGGCCGCTCAGTCAGCGCCGACAGCCGGGTAATCGAGATCGATGAGGTGTTCGTCGCCAGAATCGCGTCCACCGGCAATATCTCATCCAGCGCGCGGAAAACCTCAGCCTTCAGCTCGAACCGCTCCGGCACGGCCTCCACCGCGAACTCCGCTCCGGCCAGCGCAGTACGGTCGGTGGTGGCGTAGATGCGCGCCAAAGCCGGTTCGATCTCCGCCACCTGCAGCTTGCCCTTGGCCGCCTCGCGTCCCAAGTTGGTGCGAATGTGCTCCAGCGCGCGGTCAAGAAAACGCTGCTCCACGTCGTAGAGCAGCACGCGAAACCCGGAGCGCGCAAACACATGCGCAATGCCGGAGCCCATCGTCCCGGCGCCTACCACGCCTACGGTCTCAATCTCCGCCATGGCAGCACCCTCCCCCAAATTGCACCACGGAGTTTAGCAGCAAAAGCGAGGGGGCGCCGTAGCCCCCCCTCGCTTTTGCAACTGATTGCGGAAGAGCTATTGGCCCTGTGCCTCGGCAGGCGCCAGGCGCATGCGCTCGGTCAGCGTCAGCATCAGCACGTCGCCTTCTTCCAGGTGCGCCTGCGGATGGCTCACCAGCAGATGCACGGTGACCAGGCCTGCGCCAACCAGGCCGCCGGCCAATGCTCCGGCCGGGCCACCCAGGTATGCGCCGGCCACAACTCCTGTTCCCACTGCACCGCCGTACTCAAGGCCGTCGCGCTTCAACCGCGAGTCGGGAGCAATCTCGCCCTCGCGGTTAACCTGCGTGTGCGTGCCCGGAGCGCTGGCCACCATGGCGCGCAGCCTGAAGCTCTCGCCCGTGGGCAGTGTCACCGTCTCCGGCTTCAGCATCAGCGAGCCGTGCCCGCCAAGCGACCCCTTGGATACATCGACCACCCGGCCGGAGATTTCAGCCCCGGCGGGAATGACCACCTGCCCGCCCTGGAGCACGTCAGAGGCCACGCGGCTGCGGAAGGTCTCGCCCTGCTGGGTCAGCGTGCTGGAGAGCCCGTTCAGCAGGCGCACACGGATCATGGTGCCTTCAGCCAGCTCGCCCGCTCCCAGCGGCGCCGGATGCACAATGTCGCCGTCCGGGTCGTAAGGCTCAGCGCGATTGGCCAGAACCGGCATGGTGCTGGTCGGCGCCTGCGGCGCTGTCTGCACGATTCCCTCGTCGGTACCGGTCACTGCGGGGTCCGCCGCGGGCATGGGCGCAGTCTGTGACCCAGGGGCCGCATAGACCTGCTGCGCCGGCGCGGGCGCGGGCTGCGTGAGGGGATGGCTGGCCGGCGGCTTGGCCGGGGCCTCCGGCGCGTCGGTCTGGATGGTGTCGTCCGGGGGAGGGTTGGAAACTCCCGAGTATGGGCTGGACTGGCTTGCCTCCTGCGCTACCAAAGCGGCAGTGGCGGCAGCAAAGAATGCAAAAACAAGAAGCGGCCGGTTCATCCGAATCTCCTCTCGCGGGCGGGGCTTCCCCCTGTGCTTTAAGACCCTTCCCGCAGCCAAAAGTTACTGGGCGAAAACCGGGCGAAGGGACTCTTCGCCCATCTTGCCAAGTTAGATGCTACCGGCCCTTGCGCCCGTTGGCGCGCCATCCCGGGCCTCCGGTGCCTTGGCTGGCACGAATCAACTCCGGCAACCCGGCGGCGGCGATTGGGCGGGGCTGCACCCTGTGACCGTCGCCACACCGTGCAGTGCACCCGAGTTTGCTAGAATCCGTACGGAACAACAACGCTTTTTCGGCGTGTTCACGGCATCTCCATCCCGCTCGAATTCGTCCCTTGTCCCCGGTCTCTGATTCAAGAGCCGCGGCTCCGGATGCGGGCACCGCGAACTCGCCCTCCAGCTGGACGGAAAGGAATTTCGCAACGTGACAGGCTTTCTTGAAACCATCCAAGGCACTGCCGGAGAAACCCTGCGCGTCGATCGCCGTCCCAAACTGAACGACCGGCTGCAACACCGCATTGTGAGGACTGATATGACTGAGATTGTCGCCATTCGCGCGCGCGAAGTGCTTGACTCGCGTGGCAACCCCACCGTGGAAGCAGATGTAATTCTCGAGAGCGGCGCTCTGGGCCGCGCCATTGTGCCTTCGGGCGCTTCCACCGGCGAACACGAAGCCGTTGAGCTGCGCGACGGAGACAAGAGCCACTATCTCGGCAAGGGCGTGCTGCAGGCTGTCGCCAATGTCGAGACAGTGATCGCCCCTGAGCTGGAGGGCATGGACGCCTCGAACCAGCGGCTGATTGACCAGACCATGATCGCGCTGGACGGCACGCCCAACAAGGGCAAGCTGGGCGCCAACGCCATCCTGGCCGTCTCAATGGCCGCCACCCGCGCCGTGGCACAGACCCTCGAGGTGCCGCTCTACCGCTACCTCGGCGGCGTGAACGCCAACATTCTGCCCACCCCCATGCTGAACGTGCTCAACGGCGGCGCGCATGCCGACTCCAACGTGGACTTCCAGGAGTTCATGATCATGCCGGTCGGCGCCGAGCGTTTCTCTGAGGCGCTTCGCTGGGCCGCGGAGACCT
>JARLJI010000025.1 GCA_031291295.1 Rhodoferax sp.
AGATCGGCTACATGATGATGGGCATCGGCATCGGGACGCCGCTGGCGATTACGGCGGGGCTGCTGCACTGCCTGAATCACGGATTCTTCAAGGGCGGGCTGTTTTTGACCGCCGGCTCGGTGCAACACGCGGCGGGCACGCCCGACATGAACAAGCTCGGGGGTCTCGCGGGCAAGATGCCGCAGACGACACTGTCGTGGCTGATTGGCGTGGGCAGCATGGCGGGCATTCCGCTGATGAGCGGCTTTGCCAGCAAGTGGATGCTGTACGCAGCGGCGCTGCAGGCAGGCTGGGCGGTTCCGGCGATGGTGGCTTGGGCGGTGAGTCTGGGCACAGTGTTTTTGGGCGCGAAGGCGACCAGCGCGGTGTTCCTGGGACCGACGACCGAGGCAACCAAGGATGCGCACGAGTCTCCGGCGACGATGGTATGGGGCATGGGATTGCTGGCCGTGGGCAGCGTGGTGTTGGGCGTTGCGCCGCAACTGGCGGTGAACTACTTGCTGAATCCGATTCTGGGCGCGCTGGGTATGGGCGCCGGAGTGCACGTGACCTGGCTGGGCTTGTCGGCCGATGCGGGCAGCTTCTCAACGACGGGCGGACTGGTGCTGGCGGTGGTTTCGCTGGTTGTAGGCGGCGCGATCTACGCGGTGGCTTACGCCGGGCGGCAGAGTTCGACGGCGGTGACTGTAACGGCTGGCGGCGCGGTGATGGCAGGGGGCGGCGGCGGGATCTTTACCGGCGGCGAACCGTTGTCGGCTGAAGGCAGAATGACGGCCGGCGACTTCTCCAGCATCTTCATGCAGAACTGGCATTCGTTTTTCCGCTGGACGAACGTGGACGGATTCTACCTGGGTTTCTGGAGCGGGCTGCAGGCGGTTTCACGCGGGGTCGGTGTTGTGGTCTCGTGGATGGAGCGGCAGGCGGCGGTGCTGGTGGTGGTGCTGGCGGCGGCGATTTTGGCTGGGGTTCGCTGGCTAACGCCCGGAGTTGGGAGCTTGCCAGAAGGCGCTTCCCTTCCCATACCGGCGGTGCTGATTACGGCATGCGGCGTGGCGGCGGTTGCGCTGATTTTGGCCACGCTCGCACACAAGACGACGCGCAGCCTGATTCCGTTGATGGTGCTTACCGGCGTGGCCTCGGTTGCGGGGCTGACCGTTGCCCAACCGTGGATGCGACTGGGACTGCTGGAAGCCGGAGCGCTGCTGACGATTCCGCTGGTGTGGCAAAGCGCGCGGACGCGTTCGGCAAAGCTGACGTACGTTGCGGTGGTGCTGATTTCGGCGCTGACGCTGGTTGCGAGCGACATGCTGCTGGC
>JARLJI010000210.1 GCA_031291295.1 Rhodoferax sp.
ACGCCATTGGCGACGCACTCCCAGCGTTCACCCCAGTCGAATGCGCCAACTACTTTACCGCCGCCGGTTACGAACCAGAATGATCGGATTCTGCTCTAGTACTACAGTTGCATTTGATGGTGGCGGTGGTAGTGGGCTTTAGCGGCTGTGGCTTGGTGGTGCCGTCGCCATCGGGACCAGGCGAAGACGAAGGCGGGTCTGATGATTGATGAGAGAAGCAGGCGCGCCAACAGGTAGCGTATTTCCGGCACGCTCGGCACGCTGGCGGCGATGAGCCTCAGGCGGCGAGGGGCTGCGGACTCCTTTCGTTCCCTTTACGTCCAGCGGCTTGACGAAGCTGCGCCGAGAGCCTGGCAAGGAAAGCGGCCGCGGCCATGCACAGTGTCATGTGACGATGCCAGCCGTGCCACGAGCGCGCCTCACAGTGGTCGAGACCGAGTTCTTCCTTGGCGCGCTGGAAGCACTCTTCAATAGTCCAGCGCAAACCAGCCGCGCCGGCCAGTTCGGCAAGCCCGGTGCCGGCAGGCGCAAACACGATATAATAGGCGCGCGCTTCGAGATCCTGCCGACTGCGGCGGATCAGAACCCAACGCTCGAAGCCCTCATCAACCGTCCAGGGCAGCGCGATGCGTGCCCAATCGTAGAGCCGAATGCCCTTCGATCCTTCACCAGCGGCATGCGAGGTCCATGCCTCCGTCGGCAAGGCATCGGCAAGCTCCGCCGGATCGGTCTGCAGCAGCCCCTCGGCGGTCAGCAAACGCAGATGCTGATTGGACCGCACCGCCAGCACATAGGGCTGGTGGCGGGCTTCAAGCATCCGCCGCAGCCGTGAATCCGAACCATACAAGGCGTCGGCCAACACCCAGGCACAGGGCACGCCCGCATCCAGCGCGACGGAGATCAATTCGCAGGCAATCTGCGGCTTGGTCGCAAACGGCACCGTCTCAGGCACCTGAACACGGCGGCGCCTGGCCGCGTCCGCGGCCCAGGCTTCGGGCAGATACAGCCGCCGGTCGATCAACGCTTGGCCAAGATGGCTGGCGTAGGCAAGAAACACGCCGACCTGGCAATTCTCAACCCGGCCGGCCGTCCCGGAATACTGCCGCGCAACCCCAACCGAATGCGTGCCCTTCTTGAGGAAGCCCGTCTCGTCCACCACCAGCACACCACTCGGATCGCCCAAGCAGGCAACGACTTCATTGCGCACCACGTCGCGCAACGCATCAGCATTCCACGAAGTGCGTCCAAGCAAGGATTGCATCCGGTAGGGCCGCGACAGCGCCGCCTGCTCGGCCAGTTGCCAACCCGTCTTGCGCGATACGCCAGACAGCACGCCGTCAATGAACGCGCCTGCCGAGGCGCGCACTTCCGAGCGACCAAACACCGCCGCCAGTCGCACCTTCAGCGCCGACAGCTCATTCTCCCACGCCAAAAGCGAACCCGACCACACCGAAACCGACATATCCGATCTCCTAACCCCTCACAGGATAGGGAATCAGATCAGCCCATGAAACGCAACTGTAGTACTAGAGCGTGCTCACGCTGACTGGAAATAGCCGGCGTGGCGGAGGAAGTTGCCGCACTCGTTGGGGGTGAAGCATTTGGTGAGTGGTCCGAGGGCCTTCCAGAGAGCCTCGACCGTGCGGATGGCACGGGTCCGCAGATGTGCTTTCAGCTTTGCGAAGGCCATTTCGATCGGGTTCAGATCGGGGCTGTAGGCCGGCAGGAACAACAGGCCGGCGCCGGCGGCCACGATCGCCTCCCGCACACCAGCGACCTTGTGCGAGCCGAGGTTGTCCATGATCACCACATCGCCCGGCCGGAGCGTCGGCACGAGCACCTGCTCGACGAAGGCGAGGAACGCCTCGCCGTTGATCGCGCCATCGAAGACGCCGGTCGCCGAGACGCCATCGCAGCGCAACGCCGCGACGACGGTGGAGGTCTTCCAGTGGCCATGCGGCACGGCGGCGACCAGCCGCTGGCCACGCGGCGCCCGGCCATAAGACCGGGTCATGTTGGTCTTGATCCAGGTCTCGTCGATGAAAACCAGCCTGCGCGGGGTCAGGCCGGACTGCTTGTCGCGCCATTCGCGGCGCGCTTTGGCGACATCCGGCCGGCTCTGCTCGGCGGCATGCAGCGACTTTTTTTATACGTCAGCTCAAGCTCGGTCAGCGTCTTGCACAAAAGCCCGGTGCTGGCCGTCACTTGGTGCGTCGTCTCCAGCCAACCGCGCAACTCCACAAGCGTCGCGTCCGGGCACGCCAGAACCCGTGCGCGGATCGCATCGTGCAGCCCCGCCAGCTTGCGTGGCACATGACAGCGCTGCGGCAACGCCGTCGTCCCGCCCGTCCGCTGCCGACGGCTCAACACCTTCGAGACGTACGAGACGCTGACCCGTAACATCGTGGCGATCCGACCAACGCGCTGACCCTCGTCAGCCGCCACCAACACCCGCTCCCGCAAATCCTGCGAATAAGCCTTGCCGCGCCGCCAAAGCATCGCACCCCCCGGCTCAATCAACCGGAGACCTACGAATCACACATCAACCCCGTGCCGCAAGGCTCCCGATTCCAGTCAGACAGCACCCGCTCTAGCAAGGGGTGGAAATGCGGTCCCGGCTTCTCCAGATTTTTCGTTTGAACGGAAAACGGGCTGTTGCCAGCACCAAAGCACGAAACGGTTTCGCTATCGTCCAGCTGCTCAACATTGATCTCGACGAAAATTCCATAGCTGGTGGCATTCGCCAGAATTTTAAGAGCGAGCTGCACCGACTCGAGCC
>JARLJI010000211.1 GCA_031291295.1 Rhodoferax sp.
GATATCTGGCAGGCCGGCCAACAGCGTGTCGGCGCTGGCCTTGAGGCTGTCGGGAAGATCTTCGCTGCCGCTCAGGTCCTGCACGGCACTGAGCAAGGCGTCCAGTGAGCCCT
Organism: Rhodoferax sp.; assembly: GCA_031291295.1. Classification (GTDB taxonomy): domain Bacteria; phylum Pseudomonadota; class Gammaproteobacteria; order Burkholderiales; family Burkholderiaceae_C; genus Rhodoferax_A. The sequence continues at coordinate 114 of JARLJI010000211.1, forward strand.
GGCGGCTCTGCTGGCCATTGAGTTGCTGGCTGACCGCCAATTGATCCAGGCGCCCGCTCAGTGGCACGAAAGCGAGGTTCTGCGAACCCTGTACCTGGGCGCTGAGCAGGCTGCCGGGGCGCAGCGGCTGGGGGCTGTCGAGGGTCAGGGTGCTACCGACCAAGGCGCTGTTGAGCAGTGTCACCAAGGCCCGGTAGATCGGCGGCAGGTTGCCACTCTGGTTGAGTAGTTGGCTGCTGAGCACCTTGCCTTGCAGCAGAGTGCCGATCGGCAGTTTCTGCGTATCAAGCTGTGTGAGCGTGGCGACACTGGCGCTTTTGACCTGTTGCACCAGCACAGCCAGTGAGCCGGCAGGCAGCTGCGTCACCGTCAACTGGCTGCCCAGGGGTAACGGTTGGCTGCTGCTGGCCTGAACGGTGGTTTGCAGGCCACTGGCCAGCGTCAGGTGTAGGGCCAGTTGAAAATCCTGTGGCGTCTGCTTGAGTGCAAGGACTTCGGCCTTGGCGCTGTCGCCGATGTTCAGCAGGCTGTCGAGTGGCGTCAGCACTTTCAGCACATCGCCGGCACTGGCCGTCGGGCGGGTCGGCGCCGTCGGCGGTGGCGGAGCAATGCTGTTGATGTCACCTGTCATCGGTGCGAGACCTGTCGAATTAGCCATGATGGTCGCCGGACATGGCATGTATAATGCCGATCCAACTTTGCCCGAGTCTTGTAGACAGTCAATGCTCTTGGCGTTGTCAGTATAACGGCCGGAAGGCCGCCGACTTGAAGGCCGCCGTAAACGTCATTTGAATGAAAAGGCAGTTCCTTGACCCTTCACCTCCAAGCACAGGCACTGGCGTGCGAGCGCGATTGGCGGATGCTCTTCGAAAACCTCGATGTGCAGCTGTCGGCGGGCGACATGCTGCAGGTCAGCGGCCCCAACGGCAGCGGCAAGACCAGCCTGTTGCGCCTGCTGGCCGGATTGATGCGACCGACCGCGGGCCAGGTGCTGCTCAATGGCCAGCCCTTGGGCGAGCCGGGCGCTGACCTTGCGCGCAGCCTGTTGTGGATCGGCCATGCCGCAGGGATCAAGGACATCCTCACGCCCGAGGAAAAC
>JARLJI010000212.1 GCA_031291295.1 Rhodoferax sp.
CGCGGCGGCGTCTGCGGTTGCGACGGCAGTGTCCGAGACCGCGGCACCCGCCCTGCCCGCCGCCAGCGCTGCGCCAGCACCGGCGCCTGCCGTGGTGGCGTCGGCTCCGGCGCCCGCCAAGGTGACGCCCACACCAGTACCGCAAGCCGGTTTCATGAGCGAGCTGCTCGGCAACCCCATGGTTCCGGTGGCGGCCGGTGGCCTGATTGCCCTGCTGGCAGGCTTGGGCTTGTACCGGGCGCGCCAGCGCAAGAAGGCCGGCCAGGTGGACAGCTCTTTCCTGGAGAGTCGCCTGCAGCCTGACTCGTTCTTCGGCTCCAGCGGGGGGCAGAGCGTTGACACCACCAAGGCGGCCGTGCCCAGCTCGTCCATGGTGTACTCCGCGAGTCAGCTGGATGCCGCTGGGGACGTCGACCCCGTCGCCGAGGCCGATGTGTATCTGGCCTATGGCCGTGATCTTCAGGCCGAAGAAATTCTCAAGGAAGCTATGCGGACGAATCCGTCGCGTGTGGCGATTCACGTGAAATTGCTGGAGATTTACGCCAAGCGGCGTGATGTCAAGACCTTCGAAGTCGTCGCCTCCGAAGCCTACAGCCTGACGGCTGGCGAGGGTGCCGAGTGGGAGCAGGTTTGCAAACTCGGGGAGGATCTCGACCCGGCCAATCCCTTGTACCAGCCCGGCGGCCATCCGCCGTCGCAAAGCGGTGCACTTGCTTCCGCCAAGGCGCCCCTCAACGACGTGGTCAGCACCATGCCGCGAACCCTGCAGCCTGCGTTGTCCCAGTCGCCGGTGCCCATCGATCTCGACCTCGACTTCTCGGACGGCGACAACACGCCCGTCCTGCCCACCACCGCGAGCCAACCGAGCGCCGCAGTGGGCGAGGTGACGCCGCCGCGCATGCACTCCGAGCCTACAGTCACCATCAATGCGCCGACATCGGCGTCGGTGCCTCTGGACATGGATTTCAGCGCGGCCACGTCCGGGTTCCAGCATTCGGTGGCGGCACCCGCCCCTGCGCCAGCTCACGACTCCGGCATGATCGAATTCGACATGAATTCGCTGTCGCTGGATCTGGACGCCGCGCCGACCGATGCCGCCCCGCTCGCGGCCCATGAATCCGCCCATGACCCGCTGGCCACCAAACTGGCGCTGGCCGAAGAGTTTCGCACTATCGGCGATTCGGACGGCGCACGCGCCCTGGCCGAAGAAGTCATCGCCCAGGCCTCGGGCAGCCTGAAGGCCCGTGCCCAGCAGCTGATTGCCGAGCTCCGTTGATCGTGCACGCGCGGGCTCTCCTTTCAACCTCGTCACGGTGAGGCTGGCGCTAGGCATCAGTTACAACGGGCAGGCCTACGAGGGCTGGCAAAGCCAGCTCTCGGGCCGTACGGTGCAGGACAAACTCGAGGCCGCCCTCGCGCGGTTCACCCGGACGCCCGTCTCCACACTCTGCGCCGGTCGCACCGATGCCGGTGTGCATGGCCTGATGCAGGTGGTGCATTTCGACACTGAATTGCGGCGCGAACCGTTCTCCTGGGTGCGCGGCACCAACACCTACCTGCCCCGCGACATCGCGGTGCAGTGGGCGCACGAGGTGCCCGATGCATTTCATTGCCGCGCCAGCGCCATCGCCCGGCGCTACGCTTATGTGCTGCTGCAATCGCCGGTTCGGCCCAGCGTGGAGGCGGGACGCGTGGGGTGGACCATGTACCCGCTCGATGGGGATGCGATGCGCCAGGCAGCCGCGCAACTGCTGGGTGAACACGACTTCACGTCGTTTCGGGCCTCGGCCTGCCAGGCCAGATCGCCCGTCAAAATCATGAACAGCATCGAGATTCAGCGGCGCGGCACGGCTCAAGCCGCGTACTGGCGCTTCGAATTCGAGGCCAACGCTTTTTTGCACCACATGATCCGCAACATCATGGGCTGCCTGGTGGCGATTGGCCAGGGCCGGCAGCCGTCCGACTGGATACAGACCGTGCTGGCCGCGCGCAATCGCGATGTCGCCGCCCCCACTTTCGCGCCCGACGGCTTGTACTTTCTGGGACCGGTGTACGAAGACCATTGGGGGCTGCCACCGCGCACGGCTGCGTATGATTGGCTTCCATGAGTTTTGTTCACAGCGACCAGCAGCGCACCAGAATCAAGATCTGCGGCCTGACGCGCGAGCAGGACGTGGATGCGGCCGTGGCCGCCGGCGCCGACGCCGTGGGTTTTGTGCTGTACCCGCCCAGCCCGCGCTATGTCACGCCCGCGCGCGCGCGTGAACTGGCCCAGCGCCTGCCGCCGTTTGTCACGCCCGTGCTGCTGTTCGTTAACGAGAGTGCTAGAAAAATAATAGCATCCTGCCAAGACATACCGGGGGTTACAGTGCAATTTCATGGAGAAGAGACGCCCGGGGACTGCGACCGCATTGCGCGCCCCTACCTCCGCGCCGCGCGAATTCCGCTGGGCGCGGCGGCGGCAGGCTTCGACCTCGTAAAATACGCCCAGGATTACTCAAACGCCCAGGCCATCCTGCTCGACGCGCATGTCGAAGGGTATGGCGGTGGCGGCAAGGCATTCGATTGGTCACTTCTACCTCCAGGCGTCAACGCTCACCTCGTCTTGAGTGGTGGGTTGAATGCTGCCAACGTGATCGATGGCATCTTGCAGGTCAGGCCGCGCTGCAGGACGCTGGCCGTTGATGTGAGTTCCGGCGTCGAGATCCGCAAGGGGATCAAGAGCGCGGAGAAGATCAATCAGTTCGCCGCCGCCGTGCGCGCGGCCGACGAACAATTTGCAAGGTCAAGCCATGTTCCAGTACCACCAACCTGACCCGACAGGCCACTTCGGGATTTACGGCGGCAGCTTCGTCTCCGAGACGCTGACCCACGCCATCAACGAGCTCCGGGACGTTTATGCCAGGTACCAGCACGATCCGGCGTTTCTGGCCGAATTCAAGTACGAGCTCGCGCACTACGTCGGCCGGCCCTCGCCGGTCTATCACGCCGCACGCACCAGCCGCGAGATGGGCGGCGCGCAGATTTACCTCAAGCGCGAAGACCTCAACCACACCGGCGCGCACAAGATCAACAACGTGATCGGACAGGCCATGCTGGCGCGGCGCATGGGCAAGCCGCGCATCATCGCCGAGACCGGCGCCGGCCAGCACGGCGTGGCCACCGCCACCATCTGCGCGCGCTACGGCCTCGAATGCGTGGTCTACATGGGCAGCGAGGACGTCAAGCGCCAGAGCCCCAACGTCTACCGCATGAACCTGCTGGGCGCCACCGTGGTGCCAGTCGAGTCGGGCAGCCGCACGCTCAAGGACGCGCTGAACGAAGCCATGCGCGACTGGGTCGCCAATGTGGACAACACCTTCTACATTATCGGCACGGTGGCCGGCCCGCACCCGTACCCGATGATGGTGCGCGACTTCCAGAGCGTGATCGGCGAGGAATGCCTGACGCAAATGCCCGAGATGACCGGCGGCAGGCAGCCCGATGCGATCGTCGCCTGCGTGGGCGGCGGCAGCAACGCCATGGGGATTTTCTACCCCTACATTGCGCACGAGGCCACGCGCCTGATTGGCGTCGAAGCCGCCGGGCAAGGGCTGGACTCTGGCCGCCATTCGGCCTCGCTGCAAAGGGGCAGCCCCGGCGTGCTGCATGGCAACCGCACCTATGTGCTGCAGGACGACAACGGCCAGGTGAACGAGACCCACAGCATCAGCGCCGGGCTGGACTACCCCGGCGTCGGCCCCGAGCACGCCTTTCTCAAGGACATCGGCCGAGCCGAGTACGTGGGCATCACCGACGCCGAGGCGCTCGCGGCCTTCCACTACCTGTGCCGCACCGAGGGCATCATTCCGGCGCTGGAATCGAGCCACGCCGTCGCGCATGCGATGAAGCTGGCCACCTCCATGCGACCCGACCAGACGATCCTGGTGAATCTGTCGGGGCGCGGTGACAAGGACATCGGCACCGTCGCCGATTTGTCCGGCATCGATTTCTACGACCGCCCCTCGATGCGCGGCCATGCCGTCAAGGGCCGCCCGCAGGAGGTTGCATGAGCCGCATCCAGAGCACGCTCGCCGCCCTGAAGTCGCAAGACCGCAAGGCGCTGATTCCCTACGTCACGGCCGGCTTTCCATTTGCCGACATCACGCCTGAGCTGATGCACGGCATGGTCGCCGCCGGCGCCGACATCATCGAGCTCGGCGTCCCGTTCAGCGACCCGTCGGCCGACGGCCCGGTGATCCAGAAGGCCGGCGACAAGGCGCTGGCGTTCGGCATCGGCATGATGCAGGTGCTGGAGATGGTGCGCGCGTTTCGCCGCCAGGACCGCAGCACCCCTGTGGTCCTGATGGGCTACGCCAACCCGATCGAGCGCTATGACCAGAAGCATGGCCGGGGCGACCAGGACAGCGCCTTCATCCGCGACGCAGCCCAGGCGGGCGTGGACGGCGTGCTGGTGGTCGACTATCCGCCCGAAGAATGCGTGGACTTTGCCGCCCGGCTCAAGGCCCACGACATGGACCTGATCTTTTTGCTGGCCCCCACCAGCACCGACGCGCGCATGGCCCAGGTCGAGCGGGTGGCCAGCGGTTATGTCTACTACGTCTCGCTCAAGGGCGTGACGGGCGCGGGCACACTCGACCTGGGTGCCGTGCAAGCCATGCTGCCGCGCATCCGCCGCCATGTGAGCGTGCCGGTGGGCGTCGGCTTTGGCATCCGCGACGCGGCCACGGCCAGGGCCATTGGCCAAGTGGCCGACGCCGTGGTGATTGGCAGCAAGATCATCCAGCTGATCGGCGAGCAGCCGCGCGACAAGGTAGTGGCAGCGGCAGGCGCCTTCCTGCGCGAAATCCGCGCGGCACTGGATTCATAATGCACCCGACGTGCACCACGAACAGAGAAAGCAGAACATGAGTTGGCTCGAAAAACTTCTTCCCCCCAGAATCCAGCAGACCGATCCGGCGGATCGCCGCACCGTGCCCGAGGGCTTGTGGATCAAGTGCCCAAGCTGTGAAACGGTGCTCTACAAGACCGACCTGGAGCAAAACCAGAACGTCTGCCCCAGCTGCAGCCACCACCACCGCATCGGCGCGCGCGCACGGCTCAATGCGTTTCTGGACCCCGAGGGCCGCTACGAGTTGGGCCAGGAGGTCCTGCCGGTGGATGCACTCAAGTTCAAGGACAGCCGCAAGTACCCCGAGCGCCTGAAAGAAGCGCTGGAAAACACCGGCGAGACCGATGCGCTGGTGGTCATGGGCGGCGCGGTGCACAGCATCAGTGTGGTGGTGGCCTGCTTCGAGTTTGACTTCATGGGCGGCAGCATGGGCAGCGTGGTCGGCGAGCGCTTCGTGCGCGGCGTGCACGCGGCGATCGAGCAAAAAGTGCCCTTCATCTGCTTTACCGCCACCGGCGGCGCCCGCATGCAGGAAGGCCTGCTGAGCCTGATGCAAATGGCCAAGACCAATGCCGCGCTGACCCGGCTGGCCAAAAAAGGCCTGCCCTACATCAGTGTGCTGACCGATCCCACCATGGGCGGCGTCAGCGCCGGCTTTGCCTTTCTCGGCGACGTGGTGATTGCCGAGCCCAAGGCCCTGATCGGCTTTGCCGGCCCGCGCGTGATCGAGTCGACGGTGCGCGTAACCCTGCCCGAAGGCTTCCAGCGCGCCGAGTTTTTGCAGCAAAAAGGCGCCATCGACTTGATTTGCGACCGCCGCGAGTTGCGCAAGACGGTCGCCAGTACGCTGGCCATGCTGCTGCGCCAGCCCGCGGACGCGGTGGCCTGACGCTTGAGACGCTAGAACGAGAGACGCCGGCGGCTCAGTGCAGCACGGCCGACTGGATCGCCCACCACACCATCGACGCCACCTGCAGCAGCACCAGCAGCACCAGCGGCGACAGGTCAATGCCCCCGACCAGCGGGACGATCCGCCGGATGGGGCGCAGCAGCGGCGCGCACAGGCGGTCCACCACATGGAACAGCGGCGAGCCGCCGGGCTGCACCCAGGACATTACCGCATAGACGATCAGCAGGCCCGTCAGCCCCGAGATGACCAGCCGGACCAGGCCAAAGGCGGCCAGTATCGGCAGGAAAATCAGCGCACTCTCGGCACCTGCCAGCAGCCACAACACCACGTACTGGACCAGCACCAGCAGGAACGTGCCCGCCAGGCTGGCCAGATCCCAGCGCCCCGCGGCGGGCACGATGCGCCGCAGCGGCAGCACCAGCCAGTCGGTCAGCGCGAACACAAAGCGCCCCACCGGATTACCGAAGGGCACGCGCTGGTACTGCATGTACAGGCGCAGCAGGCAGGCGCCGCCCAGCAGGCCCGTGGCCACGTCGAGCAGGAAGGAGATGATTTGGTAGAGCATGGGTGCAAGTCGATCAGGTCATGGGATGATAGCGGCCAGAAGTGACTTATCGATGTTGCGATGCCCCCTGCGCTCACCCTCTCCTCTTTGCCGCTGTTTCCGCTGGGCACCGTTCTTTTCCCCGGCGGTGTGCTGCCACTGCGTATTTTTGAGGTGCGCTATCTCGACATGATCGGCAAATGCCACAAGGCCGGCGCCCCCTTTGGGGTTGTCAGCCTGACCCGAGGCTCGGAAGTGCGTGTGCCCGGCGCCCAGGAAGCCTTCTCTGACGTGGGCACACTGGCCACCATCACCGAACTGGCGACGCCGCAACCGGGGGTGCTGCAAATCCGCTGCACCGGCGCCCAGCGCTTTCGAATCACCCGCCGCGAGCGGCTCAAACACGGATTGTGGGTCGCCGAGGTGCAGCGAATTGACGGCGACATGACGGTACCCGTCCCCGATGATCTCCAGGGCACGGCCGAAGCGCTGCGCCAGCTGATCCAGGCGCTGCAGCTGCGCGAGCTCCCCCCGGCGCAAATGCCGCTGCAGGAACCGTGGCAGCTCGACGACTGCGGCTGGGTGGCCAATCGCTGGTGCGAACTGCTGCCGCTGCCTTTGGCGCTCAAGCAACGCCTGATGGCGCTCGACAACCCGCTGGTGCGGCTGGAACTGGTGAGCGATCTGCTGACGCGGGCCGGTATCCCGCACTAATTCCGGACCGCACGCGCCAAAAACTTAAAATACAGGGTTTTGGCGAAAAGTTCTTCGCGAACGCAGCCTTCACTGCGGCATCTCCATAGCGGCCCTCATTCATGTCTGACCACAAAAACCCTTCGGCGCCCGTCGCCGCGCCCGACGAAAACCTGCTGATTCTTGAGCGGCGCGAAAAACTCAAGGCCATCCGCCAGAGCCAGCTCGAGGGCAAAGGCGTCGCCTTCCCCAACGACTTCAAGCCGACCGACCACGCGGCCACGCTGTTCGCCGAGCACGACGGTAAAACCGCGGAAGAACTGGCGGCGCTGGGCATCCCCGCCAAGATCGCCGGGCGCATGATGCTCAAGCGCGTGATGGGCAAGGCCAGCTTCGCGACGCTGCAGGACAGCACCGGACGCATCCAGATCTACATCACGCGCGATGCCGTCGGCGAAGATCTGTACGCACGCTTCAAGCATTGGGATCTGGGCGACATCGTGGCCGCCGAGGGCCAGGTCTTCAAGACCAAGACCGGGGAGCTCTCCCTCCACGCCAGCAACGTGCGCCTGCTCACCAAGAGCCTGCGCCCCATGCCCGACAAGTTCCACGGCATGGCCGACCAGGAAACCAAGTACCGCCAGCGCTACGTGGACCTGATGACCGACGAGTCGGCGCGCGAGCGCTTCAAGGCACGCAGCCGAGCCGTCAGCGCGATCCGCGAGTTCATGGTGGCGAACGATTTTCTGGAAGTCGAGACACCCATGCTGCACCCCATTCCCGGGGGCGCCAACGCCAAGCCGTTCAAGACACACCACAACGCGCTGGACCAGGAAATGTTCCTGCGCATCGCGCCCGAACTGTACCTCAAGCGCCTGATCGTCGGCGGCTTCGAGCGCGTGTTCGAGATCAACCGCAGCTACCGCAACGAAGGCATCTCGGTGCGCCACAACCCCGAGTTCACCATGATGGAGTTCTACGCGGCGTACTGGAACTACCTGGATTTGATGAGCTTTACCGAGGCCATCATCCGCGATGTGGCGCAGAAAACGCTCGGGACATTGCAGCTGAACTATGGCGGCAGGCCGGTGGATCTGTCGCAGCCATTCGAGCGGCTGACCATCGTCGAAGCCATTCTCAAACACACGGACGCCGGCGCCCACGTGAACGATGCCGCCTGGCTGATCAATGCACTCAAAAAGCTGGGCCTGTCGGAGGCGAAGAACAAGCTCTCGGCCCGCTCGCTGCCCAGCCTGCAGGTGCTGTACTTCGAAGAAGCCGTGGAAGAAAAGCTCTGGCAGCCGACCTTCATCATGGAGCACCCGACCGAGATTTCACCGCTGGCACGCGCCAACGACGAGCGCCCCGAGGTGACCGAACGCTTCGAGCTCTACATCACCGGGCGCGAATTCGGCAATGGCTTTTCCGAGCTCAACGACGCCGAAGACCAGGCGGCGCGCTTTCAGGCGCAGGTGGCGGCCAAGGACAGCGGCGACGACGAAGCCATGTTCTACGACCATGACTTCGTGCGCGCCCTGGAATACGGCATGCCGCCCACCGGCGGCTGCGGCATCGGCATCGACCGCCTGATGATGCTGCTGACCGACAGCCCCAGCATCCGCGACGTGATCCTGTTCCCGGCGTTACGTCGGGAAGCATCAGGCCAGTGAATTCGCCGGATCAGCCGGGCGTCGCAGGCGAGGCGCCATTTCTGGCCTCCTGCACCGGCATCCGAAGGTCATCCAGATAGTCGCACGCAATGTTCACGGTGTCCGCCACCCCGAGCGACTTGTAGCGCTTGTCGAGCCACTGTTGGGTGCACTGGATGCCGAGGTCGCGCAGGGCAAGGATCAGCTTGCCGTCCGTCGACGATTTGGTGGACGCGTGGTAGTCGTCGAGCGCCTCGCCGCCGTCGATGCGGTGCATCAGCACGTCCTTGTAGCGCGCGGGATCGAGCTTGCCCTCGGCCAGCAGGCGCTTGACGAAGGCGATGGCGCGCATCTCGGCGATCAGGGCGCCGTTGAAGGTGATCTCGCTGGTCCGGTCCATGATTTCGGCGGCGGTAGTGGGCAGCTTGTTCCGCTTGATCGGGTTGAGTTGCACCAGCAATACGTCGCGGCTCTCGCATTGGTAGATCAGGGGGTGGATCGCGGGGTTGCCCGAGTAGCCGCCGTCCCAGTAATGGTGACCTTCGATCTCGACCGCCTGGAACACCATGGGCAGGCAGGCCGAGGCCATGACCGCACGGGCGGTCAGCCGCTTGCCCGAAAACACCTCGGCCTTGCCGGTCTGCACGCAGGTGGCCACCACGAACACCCGGGTGCCCTTGTGCGCCGCCAGCCGCTCGAAATCGATCTGGTTCTCCAGGAATTTCATCAGGGGATTGATATCGAACGGATTGCTCTGGTAAGGCGACACCGAGCCTGCCCAGAAACTGGTCATGGCGTCGGTCCAGAGTTGGGCGGGGGAGTTGCCGCCACTCGCGCTGCCCAGCCCGCCAAATAGCAGATCGAACGGCGCGCGCTGCGCTTGCGAAATGGACGACGACACGGCGCCCATGTCGACAATGCCGTTCCAGAAGCGGGTCAGCGCGGCACGCGCGGCCTCGCGCGGGTCGGCACCGGGCTTGTCGGCGGCTTGGGCCAGGCCATGCGCCAGCGCCACCGCATTCATGGCGCCCGCGCTGGTGCCGCTGATGCCTTCAATGTCGACGCGCCCGTCTTCCAGCAGCGCGTCCAGCACGCCCCAGGTGAAGGCGCCGTGGGAGCCGCCGCCCTGCAGGGCGAGATTGATGCGGCGGGAATCAGAGGTATTGGTTGGGTTCATGCCTCAAGGGTAGCAAGATTCGAAGGCGGTGGCAGCGACGCACGTGACGGACAATAGGCGCCTTCACCCCATGCACACCCTGAAATACCTGTTGGCCTACCCGGACGACGTCAAAGCGCAGGTGCACCGGCTCGTCCAGCAAAGCCGCCTGGGCGAGCTCCTGCTCAAAAAATACCCAACGGCCGCGCATGGCGTGCGCACCGACAAGGCGCTGTACGACTACGTGATGGCGCTCAAGAACGACTTCCTGCGCAGTTCCGAGCCCCTGAGCAAGGTCGCCTTCGACAGCAAGCTGCACGTCGTCCAGAACGCCCTGGGCACGCACAGCACGGTGTCACGGGTGCAGGGCGGCAAGCTCAAGTCCAAGCGCGAAATCCGCGTCGCCACCCTGTTCAAGGACGCGCCGGCCGGGTTCCTGAAGATGATCGCGGTGCACGAGTTGGCGCACCTCAAGGAAAAACAGCACGACAAGGCCTTCTACCAGCTCTGCACCCATATGGAACCCGACTACCACCAGCTCGAGTTCGATCTGCGCCTGTACCTGACGCACCTCGACCTGGTGGGCGCGCTGGCGTGGCCCGGGGCGGCCGGCGCCGAGGCGTCAGGGCAGTAAATCCAGCGCGTGCATGTAGGCCGGCTGCACCATCAGCGCGTCCCAGGCCAAAGGTGGTGCGAGTGGCAGCAGCGCCTGCCGGCGCTCTTCGCTGGCCTCTGCCGGATGCCACTGCCCGCGCAGCTGCGCCACCACCAGGCCGTCCAGCAGCCCGTCCACCTCTTTGCCGTCGCCCATGCTCTGGTTGCACAGCAGCACCATGTCGCAGCCCGCGGCGAGTGCCGCGACCGCCGCCTCGGTGTAGCTCACGGATCGGCCGTCGAGCAGGCGCGCCCCGGCCATGCTGAGGTCGTCGCTGAAAATCGCGCCGCCAAAACCCAGGCGGCCGCGCAGAATGTCGCCCAGCCATTTGGACGAGAAACCAGCCGGACGTGCATCGACCTTGGGGTAGATCACGTGGGCCGGCATGACGCTGGACAGCGTGGTACTGAGCCACTGGTACGGCGCCGCATCGTCGGCCAGGATGGCCTTGAGGCTGCGCCGGTCCACGGGCACGTCGGTGTGCGAGTCGGCGCGCACGAAGCCATGACCCGGGAAGTGTTTGCCGCAATTGGCCATGCCGCTTTGCAAGAGGCCGTGCATCAGGCTCTTGGCCAGCAGCGCCACCACGCGCGGATCGCGGCCAAAGGCGCGGTCACCGATGACACTGCTGGCGCCAAAGTCCAGATCCAGCACCGGGGTAAAGCTGAAGTCCACGCCGCAGGCGCGCAGTTCGGCGCCGAGCACGTAGCCGCAGGCGGTGGCCGCGTTGGTGGCTTCCATTGGCTGCGTCAGCCACAGCTCGCCCAGCGCGCGCATCGGCGGCAGGTGGGTGAAGCCATCGGTCCTGAAGCGCTGCACGCGGCCGCCCTCGTGGTCCACGCAGATCAGCAGGTCCTGGCGGATCTTCTTGATGTCGCGGCACAGCGCCGTGAGCTGCGCGCGGTCTTGCCAGTTGCGCGCAAACAGGATGATGCCGCCGGTCAGGGGATGCTTGAGGCGGCGGCGGTCGGCCTTGCTCAGCGTCAGGCCGGCGATGTCGATGATGAGGGGCGCGTGCTGGGACATGGAAGGTGTTTGGTCAAAAATGGATTGCTACTATTTTAATAGCTATATGCGAAGCACCAATAAGGGCTACAGGCACTTCTTCTATATTTTCTCGATCACGCAGAAACTCGCCGCGTAATCGGTCTCGTCGGTCACGCTGACGTGGGCGCTCAGGCCCTGTGCTTCAAACCAGGTTTTCAGGCCGCCGTGCAGCACGATGCAGGGCTTGCCGCTGGCGAGTTTGCCCACCTCGCACAGCCGCCAGCTCATCGGCAGGCGCATGCCCAGACCAATCGCCTTGCTGAACGCCTCCTTGGCCGAAAAGCGGGTCGCCAGGTAGCGGATGCCGCGCTCGGGCCAGCGTGCGCTGCGCGCTTGCCAGGTCGCGAACTCGACGTCGCTGAGGATTTTGTGCGCAAAGCGTTCGCCGTGGCGTTCCACGCTAGCGCGGATGCGGCGCACGTCGCAGATGTCGGTGCCAACGCCGTAGATCACGCGCGCCTCATGCGAAGGCCTGGTCGATGCAGCGCAGATACTCCTTTACTGTGGCGGCATAGCCCAGCTCCAGCGCGTCGGCCATCAGCGCATGGCCGATCGAGACTTCGCGCACGCCGGGCACCTGCTTCAAAAAGGCGGTGAGGTTGTCGCGGTTCAGGTCGTGGCCGGCGTTGACCCCCAAACCCGCGTCAATCGCGGCCTGCGCGGCGCGCGCGAACCGCTCCAGCTGCGCGGCCCGCCCGGGCGATCCCCACGCTGCGGCATAGGGCTCGGTGTACAGCTCCACGCGGTCGGCGCCCACGGCCCGAGCGGCGGCCATGGCTTGCGGCTCGGCGTCCATGAACAGGCTGACGCGCACGCCCAGCGCATGGGCCTCGGCGATCAGCGGGCGCAGCCGCTCGCCATCGCGCGCCAGATCCCATCCGTGGTCGCTGGTCGGCTGGTCCTCGGAATCCGGCACAAAGGTGCATTGCTGCGGCCGCTGCGCGCGCACGAAGCCCATCAGGTTCTGAAACGGGTTGCCTTCGATATTGAATTCACGATCCGGCCAGGCTTTCAGCAGCTCGGCCAGAGCCTGCACGTCATGCGGCCGGATGTGCCGCTCATCGGGCCGCGGATGCACCGTGATGCCCTGCGCGCCGGCCTGCAGGCACAGCAGGGCCGCGCGCGTGACGCTCGGAAAACCCAGGTTGCGCCGGTTGCGCACCTGGGCCACCAGATTGACATTGACCGACAGTGCCGTGTTGTTCATAGCGATTGGATATCCAGCATCATCTGCCGCGTTTTGAGGGTGGCGACACCGCAATGGTAGTGCAGCAGCGTGCGCAATTGGGGTTTGAGCTCCGCCATCACCTCGGCACAGGCGCGCAGCGTAGCGGTAAACGGCGCCTCGTTGTCCAGCGAATGCTGCAGCGCGGCCCACTGCGCGCCGCTCAGGCTGGCCCGGTCCTGCGCATTGCTCTGGCGCAAGCCGCCCTCCGGCACAAGCACATAGCGGGTGTCGGCCTCGAGCGCGCCCAGCGTCATGGTTTGCGCATCGAGCAGCGGCAGCAGGCCGATCTCGCGCAGCAGCAGCAGCTCGAAGGCGCGCAGCGCGGGTTGCAGGGCCTCGCCATGCTCGGACGCCAGCACCTGCACGACGGCGGCGTAGCTGTCGAACAGCCGCTGGTGCGGGTCGTCGCGGGCCATCAGGCGCAGCAGCAGCTCGTTGAGGTAGTAGCCCGACAGCAGCGCGTCGCCGGTGGGCATGACGTGGCCGCCGACCCATTCAGCACCCTTGAGGGTGTGAATTTCGGCGTCGCCGCCCGCGCCGAGCGAATACGTGACGCGCAGCGGCTGCAGTGGCAGCAGCACCGGGCGAAAGCTGGAGCTGGGCCGCTTGGCCCCCTTGGCCACCAGCGCGACCCGGCCCTGCTGGCGCGTGAAAACCTCGAGAATCAGGCTCGACTCGCTCCAGTCGTAGCGGTGCAGCACATAGGCCGGCTCGTCGGAGATGCGTTTAGCCGCCACACCTACTCATAGCCAAAAGAGCGCACGCGCGCCTCGTCATCGGCCCAGCCCGAGCGCACCTTGACCCATAGTTCGAGAAACACCTTGGCTTCCATCAGTTTTTCGAGCTCCTGGCGCGCCTCGGTGCCGATGCGCTTGAGGCGCTCGCCCTTCTCGCCAATCACCATGGCCTTGTGGCCTTCGCGCTCGACCACGATGGTGGCCGCGATCTTCACCAGCCGGCTGTGGTTCTTGCCCATTTCCTCTTCGAACTTGTCGATGATGACCGTGGAGGTGTAGGGCAGCTCGTCGCCGGTGAAGCGGAACAGCTTTTCGCGCACGGTCTCGGAGGCCAGGAACTTCTCGCTGCGGTCGGTGAGTTCGTCCTCGGCGTACATCCAGGCCTGCTCGGGCAGGTATTTCTCGCAGATGCCGAACAGGCGCTCGACATCCTTGGGGCTCTTGGCCGACATCGGCACGAACTCGGTGAACGGGTGGCGCTCCTGCATGCTCTTGAGCCAGGGGGCAATTTCGGCGCGGCGGTGAATGTTGTCGAGCTTGTTGGCGATCAAGAGGGTCGGGATGTCTTGTTTGAGCAGCGACAGCACCTTGGCATCGGCCAGCGTGAAGCTGCCGGCCTCGACCACGAACAAAATCAGATCGACATCGCTGACCACGCCCAGCACGGTCTTGTTGAGCGACTTGTTCAGCGCCGTGTTGTGCCGCGTCTGGAAACCCGGCGTGTCGGCGAACACGAACTGCGTGGCGCCGCGCGTGCGGATGCCCGTGATGCGGTGGCGCGTGGTTTGCGCCTTGTTCGAGGTGATGCTGATCTTCTGGCCCACCAGCGCGTTGAGCAGCGTGGACTTGCCCACATTGGGCTTGCCCACGATGGCAATCAGGCCGCAGTGCTGGCCCGCTGCGCCGGCACTGGCTGCACCCAGTTTTTTAGGGTCCATTGAGCCCGTAGCCCCCGTGGGTTCTTCACTGGAAGCTACAGTTTTCGTAGCATTTTTCATTTGATCTTCGCTTTCAAGTGGGTCAGCATCGCCGCGGCGGCGGCTTGTTCACCGGCGCGCCGCGAGCCGCCAATGCCGCGCTCGGTGACGCCCAGTTCGGTGATTTCGCATTCCACGTCAAAGGTCTGCTTGTGGGCGGCACCCAGGGTACCCACCACACGGTAATTCGGCAGCTTCATCTTGCGCCCCTGCAACCATTCCTGCAACTCGGTTTTGGGGTCCTTGGCCGTGGCCGCCATCTGCGGGTTGACCTCCACCGCCTGGAACAGACGGTGCACCAGCGCCTCGGCCGCGCTGTAGCCGGCGTCCAGGTAAACGGCCCCGATCAGGGCTTCCAGCCCGTCGGCCAGGATCGAGGGGCGCTTTTGTCCGCCCGAGCGGGCCTCGCCTTCCCCGAGACGGATCACGTTGGACAAGCCCAAATCGAGCGCCAGCCGGTGCAGGGTGTCCTGCTTGACCAGGTTGGCACGGATGCGCGACAGATCGCCCTCGGGCAGGTCGCGCAGCCTGTCATACAGCAGGCTGGAGACGGCCAGGCTCAGCACCGAGTCGCCGAGAAATTCGAGGCGCTCGTTGTGGTCGGAAGAAAAGCTGCGGTGCGTGACGGCACGCTCAAGCAGCTGTGGGTCGGAAAAATGGTGCTGCAAGCGCGCTTGCAGGCTGGCGAGGCCGCCCGTCACGCTTACTTGGAGCGCCCGCTGTATTTCAGCAGCAGGTACGCGGGGCCGACCATGTGGATTTCCTTGTTGTAGGCGAAGCTGACAACCACCTTGTCGCCGTCCTTGGTGACGTCCAGGTCTTTGCCAGTGATGGCGGTGATGTAGTCAATGTCGGCGGCCTTGTCGAAAATCGTGCGCACCTCGACGACCGAATTTCCCTCGTGGGCCGCCTTGTCGACGGCTTTGGAGACCGACTGGTATTCGATCACGGTGGGCGCGACCTGCGCCAGCATCACGCCCACGCAGGCCAGGATGCCGCCGAAAAACAGGAGTCCGATAAAGGAAAGACCGCGCTGCCTCGATTTGAATTGACGTTCCATACCCTGCCTTTTAAACCATCATCAGTTAAACGAGCCAATGCGCTTGAGGTCGCCGAAGTTCATCCAGACGAAGAACGCCTTGCCGACAATGTTCTGGTCCGGCACAAATCCCCAGTAGCGCGAATCGAGTGAATTATCGCGGTTATCGCCCATCATGAAATACTGGCCTGGCGGCACCTTGCAAACGACACCTTCGATACTGTAGTGGCAATTCTGGCGGTTGGGAAAGTCATCCGCGCCAGGCACAAAGGCAGGCCGGTCGTCATCATTGAGCAGCCGGTGCGTATGCGTGCCCAGCACCTCCTGGTACTGCTTGGAGTAGCGCATCGAGTCATCATCAAAAAACTCGGGCAAGGGCGTGGTGGGAATCGGCTTGCCATTGATGGTGAGCCGCTTGTTGAGGTAAGCCACCTCGTCGCCCGGCAGGCCGACCACGCGCTTGATGTAGTCCAGGCTCGGCTGCGGCGGGTAGCGGAACACCATCACGTCCCCGCGCTGGGGCGGGGTGCCTTCGGTGATTTTGGTGTTGAGCACCGGCAGGCGGATGCCGTAGGCAAATTTGTTGACCAGGATCAGGTCGCCCACCCGCAGCGTGGGAACCATCGAGCCGGATGGAATCTTGAAAGGTTCGAACAGAAACGAGCGCAGCAGGAACACGGCGGCGATCACCGGGAACAAACCCGCCGTCCAGTCCAGCCACCAGGGCTGCATGATGATCCGGCTCTTGGCCTGGTCGATGTCGCCATCGACCTTGTCGATCCCCATTTTGGCGAGTTCGGTGCGGCGCTGGGTCGCCTGCACCTCGAGTGCGGCAGCGGCCTTTTTGCGCTGGGGCAGGAAGTAGAACCGCTCCGCCAGCCAGTACAGGCCGGTCACCACGGTGGCCATGAACAACAGCAAGGCAAAGTTGCCCTCGAACGCGCCGAAGTACCAGGCACCGGCGTAGGCGGCAAAGGCCGCCAGAATCAGGGAGGTCAGAATTTGCATCAGTCCTCCACCTGCAAAATGGCCAGAAAGGCCTCCTGGGGGACTTCGACCGATCCAATCTGCTTCATGCGCTTTTTGCCTGCTTTTTGTTTTTCAAGGAGTTTGCGTTTGCGCGAAATATCGCCGCCATAACACTTGGCGAGCACGTTCTTGCGCAGCGCCTTGATTGTCTCACGCGCAATGATGTTGGCCCCAATGGCCGCCTGGATCGCGACGTCGTACATCTGGCGCGAAATGATCTCGCGCATCTTGGCCACCACGGCACGGCCGCGGTACTGCGACTGGGAGCGGTGCACGATGATGGACAGCGCATCGACCTTCTCGCTATTGAGCAAAATGTCGACCTTGACCACGTCTGCCGCGCGGTACTCCTTGAACTCGTAGTCCATCGAGGCGTAGCCCCGGCTCACCGACTTGAGCTTGTCGAAAAAGTCCAGCACGATCTCGCCCAGCGGCAGCTCGTAGGTCAGCATCACCTGGCGCCCGTGGTAGGCCATATTCATCTGCACGCCGCGCTTCTGGTTGGCCAGCGTCATGACCGCGCCCACATACTCCTGCGGCATGTACAGGTGCACCGTGACAATCGGCTCGCGGATTTCTTCCATGCGCCCCTGGTCCGGCATCTTGGCCGGGTTCTCCACCATCACGACTTCGCCGTCGGCCTTGACGACCTGGTACACCACGCTCGGGGCCGTGGTGATCAGGTCCTGGTCGAACTCGCGCTCGAGCCGCTCCTGCACGATCTCCATGTGCAGCAGGCCCAGAAAGCCGCAGCGAAAACCAAAGCCCAGCGCCTGCGAGACTTCGGGCTCGTAATACAGAGAGGAATCGTTCAGCTTGAGTTTTTCCAGGCTGTCGCGCAATCCTTCATATTGATTCGCTTCGGTCGGGTACAGCCCGGCAAACACCTGTGGCTGGATTTCCTTGAAACCGGGCAGCGCCTCGGTCGCGGTGAAGGCCGCGCCGCCGGTGCCGGGCTTGATCAGCGTGATGGTGTCGCCCACCTTGGCAGCCTGCAGTTCGCGAATGCCGGCAATGATGTAGCCGACCTCGCCCGCCTCCAGTGCCGCACGCGCCTCGTTGGCGGGGGTGAAGACACCCAGGCTATCGGCGTTGTACATGGCACCGGTAGCCATCATCTTGATACGCTCGCCTCTAGCCAGCCGGCCATCGACCACGCGCACCAACATCACCACGCCGACGTAGCTGTCAAACCAGCTGTCGACGATCATGGCGCGCAGCGGCCCCGCCGGGTTGCCCTTGGGCGCGGGGATTCTGGCCACCACGGCCTCGAGGATTTCGTCGATGCCCATGCCGGTCTTGGCCGAACACGGAATCGCGTCGGTCGCGTCGATGCCGATCACGTCTTCGATCTCTGCTCTGGCGTTGTCGGGATCGGCGTTCGGCAAATCCATCTTGTTGAGCACCGGCACCACCTCCACACCGAGGTCGAGTGCGGTGTAGCAGTTGGCCACCGTCTGCGCCTCGACACCTTGCGAAGCATCGACCACCAGCAACGCACCTTCGCAGGCGGAGAGTGAACGACTCACTTCATAAGAGAAGTCCACATGGCCCGGCGTGTCGATCAGGTTGAGGTTGTAGATCTGTCCATCGAGTGCCTTGTAGTGCAGCGCAGCGGTCTGCGCCTTGATGGTTATCCCACGCTCTTTTTCGATGTCCATCGAGTCGAGCACCTGCGCCTGCATCTCGCGATCGGCAAGACCACCGCAGCGCTGAATCAAGCGGTCCGCGAGTGTCGACTTGCCGTGATCAATGTGCGCAATGATCGAAAAATTTCTGATGTGATTCATCAACGAAGAGCTTCAAGTGATTGAATTGAATGGGGTACGGAAATAAAAAAGGGCGCGTCGAGTTGTGACGCGCCCTAAACCAACAATCTATGGCAACTGCGATTAGTTGGAGCTTCATTGTAGGCAAAAAGTCCGGTGCGTACAGGCCCGACACCCGCCAAATCGGGTCGTTGCAACCTAACAACAAGAATTTTATTCACAGCTTATCAACAATTCCCGTGGGTAAGACTCTGGACAACTTGTGGGTGATCTGTGGACCGACGGTGCACAGCCTGATTTCATCCCGCATCGTGGGTTTAGGCATTTTCAATATGCCGCCAATCGTTGCTTTAGGCTGCCGATTCTATCCAAATTTGTAATTAGCTCTTTTAGAAGTTAGTGGCTACAAACAAAAATCGGCCTCGCAACCTCAAAAAAATATTTCTTGCGAGCAGTCGTTTTAAGTCCACCACCCCCTAAAAAACCCCAAAACCCGGGTCCGGGCTGGGGCTTTACGAGCCCCCACATTTGCCACTGCGTGTGCTGCATTGCCCCCCCCAAGGGGGCCAACTTGCTCGGGGCGGCCCTTCGCTGCGTTTGGAGATGGCCCAGCCCGATCAACGCGCCTGCCGGATCAGCGCGTATTGCGCCCAGTCACCACGGCGGAACAGCACATTCACCGACTTGCTCTTGTCGGCCTTGGTGATGGCTGCGTCAAACTCCTTGACGTTGCCGACCGGCGTGTTGGCAACGGCCATGATCACATCGCCTTCGCGCAAGCCCGCGCGTTGCGCCGCGTCGACCGCCGCATCAACCTTCACGCCGCCCTTGAGCTTGAGCTCTTTTTTCTGATCCGCGGACAGGTCGCTGACCGACAGGCCCAGCGACTGGGCGGCGCTGGCGGCCTTGGGTTTTTCATTGCGGGCGGTGGTCTTGACGGTCTTGTCGGGCTCGATCTCCGCGATGGTGATGCCCAAATCCCTGGAGGCACCGCGGCGGAACACCGTGAGTAGGCTGCGCGTGCCCGGTTTGGTGTTGCCTACCAGGCGCGGCAGGTCGGTCGCCTTGTCGATGGCCTTGCCATCGAAGCGCGTGATGACATCGCCCGGCTGCACGCCGGCCTTGTCGGCCGGCGAGCCGCTCTCGACGCCGCGCACCAGCGCCCCCACCGGCTTGCCCAGCCCGATCGACTCGGCCACGTCTTTCGTGACCTCATCGATCTGCACGCCGATGCGTCCGCGCGACACGCGCCCTGTGGCGCGCAACTGATCGCTCACGCGAATGGCCTCATCCACGGGGATCGCAAACGAAATGCCCATGAAGCCACCCGAGCGCGAGTAGATCTGGCTGTTGATGCCCACCACTTCGCCGCGCATATTGATCAAGGGGCCGCCCGAGTTGCCCGGGTTGATGGCCACATCGGTCTGGATGAAGGGCAGGTAGTCGCCAGTGTCGCGCTGCTTGGCACTCACGATGCCCGCGGTCACGGTATTTTCGAGACCGAACGGCGAGCCGATCGCCATCACCCACTCGCCGACCTTGAGCTTGCTCACATCGCCGATTTTCACGGCCGGCAGGCCGGTGGCCTCGATCTTCACCACGGCAATATCGCTGCGCTTGTCCGCGCCAATGATCCTGGCCTTGAACTCGCGCTTGTCGGTCAGCGTCACCATGACTTCATCGGCGCCGTCGACCACGTGCGCATTGGTCATGACGTAGCCGTCTGTGGTGAGGATGAAGCCGGAGGCAACGCCGCGCGGCTGCTCTTCTTCCGGTTGCGACCGGTTCGAGGGCGGCGCCTGGCGCGGCCCGCCGGGCAGCGGCACGCCAAAAAAGCGCCGGAAGAACTCCTGCATGTCGGCATCGGGATTGCCACCCGCGTCGGCATCGGCCGGGGCTTTCTCTAACGTGCGAATGTTCACCACCGATGGCCCGACCTGCTCCACCAGGTCGGTGAAATCGGGCAGCGTGCGCGTTTGGGCCGCCACAGGCCCGGTCGGCGCCAGGACCGCGGTGCCGGTCGCCAACGCGAGCGCGCCGGCCAGCGCGAACGAGCCGGCCTTGACGCGCGTCTTTTTCCAATCGATCTGAAGCATTACCGACCTTTCATAAAAACAGTAAATCGGGTTGGGGGCTAGTTGGGGTCTATTTTGTACGTTCAAGGCTCTGCGCGAACGCCTTGAGCGTCTGCAGCGGCACCTCGCCCACCACCGTGATCCACCAGTCACCCGTCGGGCCACTCAAATGCCGCGTCAGCATCTGGGTCGCGCCCATGACCAGGTGAGCTTCCCGCGTGTGACGACTGGGGTCATAGGCCTCGACAAAGAGGGAAACCGACGCCAGCCCATCCGAAAAAACCCACTGCAAGGTGTTGTCGGCGGCGCCAATGGCGCCGCCATCCGCGGCCATTGGCCGCTTGTAGCAACTCATCGGCTTGAATCCGGCCACCGGGTTTTTGAGGGACCAGCCCTCGGCCGCGGCGGTGGTCTTGACCAGCTCGGTGGTGACAACCTTGTAGCCCGCGGTGTCGCCCATCATGTGGACCAGGGTGCCCATCTTGACCGGGGCATCAATTTGCAGGTCGGAAAATGCGGCCTGTTCGAGCACCCGGCCATCGGTGTCGAGCGTTTGCAGCTTGACCACCAGGCCGGACTTTTTTTCGCTCCAGATGCGATAGCCATAGCGCAGCTTGTCTTTCGGTTTGAGCTGCACCACGCTGGCGTCGAAACCGGCCACGCGGTCACTGCCGACCTGCCGCGCGGCATAAAACTCGTCGATGGCCGAGTCGCTGGACTTGAGCAGATTGGGAAACAGGCCGAGCGACTCGCGCCGCTCGGTCCGGGCGACCTGCGTCTGCGGAAAAAACGTGATGACCTGGTCGTTGTGCCGGAAGGTGGAGCGCGGCACGCCGGTCAAAGCCTCGACGCGCTCCATCTGCTGATCGCCTTCGCACACGTGCCAGATGCGTGCGCTGGACAGGTTGCCCGATGCGGACGACACCACAAACGTGCCGGTGTAGGCGCGCTTGCGCGAAGCGTCGTGCATGCGCATGAGCCACTCGCCCACGCCGCGATCGGCCGACTTGGCATCAGCCTGAACCGGGGGCGCAGCGACCGGAGGCGTCTGCGCAGCTACTAAATTCATAGCTGCCGGTGCAAACAGCACAAGGGCATAACGCCAAAAAGGCTTGAAATTCATGACGACAGCTTTCTCACACAGGCCCCGCGCCCCTAACGGGCCTGCCCCTCAAAAGTGGCATTGCGCAGAAATCCGGCCGGCATCTGCAGCGCCGAGGTCCCGCCAAACTGCTCATGGGCCGCCACGAAGGCATCCAGGCGCGGGTCGCGGATCATGACGGGCGGCTCGCTGTCGGCAACAGTCACGGCGGGTTGCACCGCCTGCGGCTGCACGGGCATCACCGCCTGGGCCAGCTGGGGCGGGCTGGACGCCTGGCCCGATCCGGCGAGCCCGTTCCAGCTGATGGCCGCCACGGCGGCCAGCGACGCAAAACCAGCGACCAGTTTCCAGCGGAAGCTGGCTTCGTTGGCCGCCCTTTTTTTTGCGCTATTTTGGTCACTGGACCTTGTGGAATATGCGCTGGCCGCTACCGAATCCATTGCACTCATGGACGGCACCTGGATTTGCTCCTGCTGCAGGCGGGTCTTCAGGCGCGCGATGAAGGCGACGTCCTGGCGGCACGCGGCCAGCTCGCCGGAGCGCAACACATCACCGACCACGTGGTAGGCGTGCCAGGTGGCGAGCGCCTGCGCGTCCGCGGTGACGGATTCCACCGCGCGGGCGAATTCTTCGCCATGCAACTGTCCATCCGCCAGGGCGGAAATCACTTCGTGTTTGTTCACCATGTCATTCATGTTCGTCACCTGCCAGCCTGTCACCATCCACCATGAAAGGAATCACCATCGCTTGCCCGTCTGGTTTTCCAGCAGAGGCCGGACCTTGGCCGATATCGCCTCGCGGGCCCGGAAAATGCGCGAGCGCACGGTGCCTATCGGGCAATTCATTGCGTCAGCAATCTCTTCGTAACTCAACCCTTCGATCTCGCGCAGCGTCACGGCCTGGCGCAGATCCTCGGGCAACGCCTGCATGGCGGCGTTCACAACGGCTGCAATCTCCTTGGCAGCCAGTACGGTTTCGGGCGTCTCTTGTGTGGTTAGTTCGTGCCCGGCCTGGGAAGTTTCATCGTCCTCGTCGGGCGCCCTGAAGGCGTTCTCGGAGATCACCGGGTTGCGCTTCATGTCGAGCAACGACTTTTTGGCGGTGTTGACCGCGATGCGGTACAGCCAGGTGTAGAACTGGGCGTCACCCCGAAACTGGTGCAGGGCACGATAGGCCCGGATGAAGGTTTCCTGCGCAATGTCCTCCACCAGGTCGACGTCGCGCACCATGCGGCCGATCAGACGCTCGATGCGGCGCTGGTACTTGATCACCAGCAGCTCGAACGCCCGCTGGTCCCCGGCCACGGTGCGCTCGACCAGCAGCAGATCGCTGTCGACGGGCGCAGGCGCCGCGGCGGGCACGGTCGGCGGGGAGGTGGGGGGGGGAATCTTGGCGCTCATCGGTTCACGGCCTCAGCCGGGCAACGGCGCACGCGCCTCGTCGGCCGCGGCTCTGGCGCGCGAATATACCGCACGGCGCAGATCGTCCCAGCGCGCTGGCTGACGGCGCTGCTCCAGCCACAGCCAGCGCCGCCCACGCCCAGCGTGCAGTCGCACCAGCAGGCACTGCTGCAAATCCAGATGCACCGTCAGGAGTCCCGCGACCTGTGCTGCAGTCGTCCTTCGCGCAGTCCACAACCAGCCCGCGCCATCCCATTGCAGTTCGCCGATGGGCGATGCCAGCCAGCCCGCCAGCGCCACGCCGGCGCCTGCCAGCACGCAGGCCACGGCCAGCCACTGGCGCCAACCCACGCGATCGACCTCGGCACACCAGAGCCCTGTGAGGAGCGCACCCCCCAGCCAGGCCAGGCCCAGGGCCAGGCCCCAGACGCGCGAACGCCCCACCGGATAAGTAACCGATGGGGCGCTGTGCATGCTCAGGTGGTTCTGGAGAATTCAGAGGTGCTTGAACGTCAGGGGGCGCGTTTGAAAACGAGCGTCCCGTTCGTGCCGCCAAAGCCGAAATTGTTCTTCACGGCCACGTCGATCCTCATGTCCCGCGCCGTGTTGGCGCAGAAGTCCAGGTCACATTCGGGGTCCTGGTTGAAGATATTCGTGGTCGGCGGGCTTATTTGATGGTGCAGGGCGAGCACGGTGAACACGCTCTCGATCCCGCCGGCGCCGCCCAGCAGATGGCCGGTCATGGACTTGGTGGAGTTGACCACCATTTTCTTCGCATGGTCTCCGAGCGCGGCCTTGATGGCGTTGCACTCGTTGATATCGCCCAGCGGCGTGGAAGTGCCATGCGCATTCAGGTAATCCACCTGGTCGGCGTTGACCCCTGCGTTGCGCAGCGCGCTGAGCATGGCGCGGCGCGGGCCGTCCATGTTGGGCGCCGTCATGTGGCTGGCGTCGGCGCTCATGCCGAAGCCCACCAGTTCGGCGTAGATTTTGGCGCCGCGCGCCTTGGCATGCTCGTATTCCTCGAGCACCAGCATGCCCGCGCCCTCGCCCAGCACAAAGCCATCGCGGTCCTTGTCCCAAGGGCGGGATGCGGTTTTGGGGTCGTCGTTGCGGGTGGACAGCGCCCGCATGGCGGCAAACCCGCCCACGCCGAGCGGTGAGATGGTGGCTTCCGAGCCGCCCGCCACGATGACGTCGGCGTCGCCGTACTCGATCATGCGGCCGGCCTCGCCAATGCAGTGCAGGCCCGTGGTGCAGGCCGTGGCAATGGCGATGTTGGGCCCCTTGAAGCCAAAGCGTATCGACACATGGCCCGCCACCATATTGACGATGGACGCCGGCACAAAGAACGGGGTGATGCGGCGTGGGCCGCGGTTGGTCAGTTCGGTGTGGGTATTCTCGATCATCGGCAGGCCGCCGATGCCCGAGCCGATCACGCAGCCGATGCGCGTCGCCAGCTCTTCGCTCAGGGCGCCTCCGGTCGGCAAGCCCGCATCTGCCACGGCCTGAGCCGCAGCCGCAATCCCGAAATGGATGAAAGCGTCCATCCCGCGCGCAT
Organism: Rhodoferax sp.; assembly: GCA_031291295.1. Classification (GTDB taxonomy): domain Bacteria; phylum Pseudomonadota; class Gammaproteobacteria; order Burkholderiales; family Burkholderiaceae_C; genus Rhodoferax_A. The sequence goes on from JARLJI010000212.1 coordinate 24,463, forward strand.
CCTTGACGCTGAGATAAGACTCCAGATCAAGCCCTTTGACCTCGCCCGCAATCTTGCAGGCGAAGTTCGACGTGTCGAACTTCGTGATGAGGTCGATGCCGGACTGTCCGGCGAGCAGGTTGGCCCAGGCCTCGACCACCGTGTTGCCCACGGGGCTGATGCAACCCAGGCCGGTCACGACGACGCGGCGACGGCTCATGCGCTTGAATCCTGAAGAAGTTAAGCCTTCTGGTGGCTGGTGGCGTAATCGATCGCGTTTTGAACGGTGGTGATCTTCTCGGCGTCTTCGTCCGGAATTTCAATGCCGAACTCGTCTTCCAGTGCCATCACCAGTTCCACCGTGTCCAGGGAGTCGGCGCCGAGGTCGGCCACAAAGGCTTTTTCGCTGACGACTTGAGATTCTTCCACGCCAAGTTGCTCGGCAATGATTTTTTTGACACGTGCTTCGATATCGCTCATGGTTCCCTCTTAGGGTTGTAAATGAATCCGTGATTCTAGCCGGGCCAGAGCGAATTCCCTGACCTGACTGCCGAACGGATGAATCGGCTGATGTTGCTGCTATTTCAGCTCATGTACATGCCGCCGTTGACGTGCAGTTCCTGCCCCGTCACATAGGCAGCTTGCGGCGACGCGAGATAGGCCACGGCATGCGCGATGTCCGACGGCTTGCCCAGGTGGCCCAGCGGAATCTGGCCGAGCAGCGCCTGGTGCTGTTCGGGCGGCAGGCTGGCCGTCATGTCGGTCTCGATAAAGCCGGGCGCCACGCAGTTCACGGTGATGTTGCGGCTGCCGAGTTCGCGCGCCAGCGCGCGCGTCATGCCGGCGACACCGGCCTTGGCGGCCGCGTAGTTGGCCTGGCCCGGGTTGCCCGAGGCGCCCACCACGCTGGTGATACTGATGATGCGGCCATAGCGCTGCTTCATCATGGTGCGCATCACGGCGCGGCTCATGCGAAACACCGCCTTCAGGTTGGTGTCGAGCACGGCGTCCCAGTCTTCATCCTTCATGCGCATGGCGAGCATGTCGCGCGTGATGCCGGCGTTGTTCACCAGCACCTGCAGGCCGCCGTGCTCCTTCACGATCGCGTCAATCAGCGCCTCGGCGGCCGCCGCGTCGTTGACATTGAGGTTTTTGCCGGCGCAGCCGGGAAATGCCGCCAGCGCCTGGCCAATCTTGGCGGCACCGACGTCGGTAGTGGCGGTGCCGATGACTTTCAGGCCCCGCTGCGCCAGCTCCAGCGCAATCGCGGCGCCAATGCCGCGCGAGGCCCCCGTGACCAGGGCCACCTGGCCTTCGAATGGAACAGCGCTCATTGCAGAACCCCCTTTACTTCGGCCAGCGTGGCCGGGTCGAACAGGGCCAGGCCCGTGAGTTCGGCGTCGATACGCCGCACCAGCCCGGCCAGCACCTTGCCGGGTCCGCACTCGAGCAGCGTCGTCACGCCGCGCGCCTTGATGGCGGCCACGCACTCGACCCAGCGCACCGGGCCGAAGGCCTGGCGCACCAGCGCGTCGCGGATGCGGTCGGCATCGACCTCGACCGCCACGTCGATGTTGTTGAGCACCGGGATTTGCGGCGCAGCCAGCACCGTCGTGGCCAATGCGGCCTTGAGCTTTTCGGCGGCCGGCTTCATCAGGCTGGAATGGAACGGGGCCGACACCGGCAGCGGCAAGGCGCGCTTGGCACCGGCCGCCTTCAAAACTTCGCAGGCCTTGTCCACCGCGGCCTTGCTGCCGGCGATCACGGTCTGCGCCGGATCATTGAAATTCACCGCTTCCACAACTTCGGCAGAGTTTGGGCCGAAAGACCGCGTCACTTCAGCGCATCCCGCGATCACTTTCGAAGCATCGAGACCCAGAATCGCCGCCATCGCACCGACGCCCACCGGCACCGCATCCTGCATGGCCTGCGCGCGCAGGCGCACCAGCGGCGCCGCCTGCGCCAGGGTCAGCACGCCGGCGGCGACCAGCGCCGAATACTCGCCCAGCGAGTGGCCTGCAACCACGGCCGGGGCCGCGCCGGTCTCGGCCATCCAGGCACGGTACGCGGCGACGCCGGCGACCAGCATCACGGGCTGGGTGTTGGTGGTCAGGGCGAGGGCTTCTTTCGGGCCTTCCTGGATCAGCCGGGCCATGTCTTCATGCAGCGCGTCGGACGCTTCCTGGAGCGTTTGCGCGACCACCGGATGGTCGCCCCACGCACCCAGCATGCCCACCGACTGCGAACCCTGACCGGGAAAGACAATTGCAAAAGATTTCATGAATTTATTGAATCAAAACAGGCACAAACCCTTAAACAGGCTGCGCTTGTAGCTACAACTCTAATAGCACCGAACCCCAGGTGAAGCCGCCGCCAACGCCTTCGAGCAAGAGCGTCTCGCCCTTTTTGACCTTGCCGCTGCGCACCGCCGAATCGAGCGCCAGCGGAATCGAGGCGGCCGATGTATTGCCGTGCTCGTCCACCGTGACGATGACCTTGTCCATCGACATCTTCAGCTTGCGCGCCGTGCTTTGCATGATTCGGATGTTGGCCTGGTGCGGAACCAGCCAGTCGATATCGGCCTCGGTTTTGCCGGCCTTGGCCAGAACGGCGCGGGCCGACTGGTCGAGCACGCCCACCGCCAGCTTGAACACGGCCTGGCCATCCATCGTGAGCAGCGGATGGCCCAGCACCTGGCCACCCGAGACGCTGCCGGGCACGCACAAAATGCCGACGTGCTTGCCGTCGGCATGCAAGTCGGTGGCCAAAATCCCGGGTGTGTCGGACGCTTCAAGCACCACAGCGCCGGCGCCGTCGCCGAACAGCACACAGGTGGTGCGGTCGTTGAAGTCGAGGATGCGCGAAAACACTTCGGCACCGATCACCAGCGCGCGGCTCGCGGTGCCGTTCTGCATCATGGCATCGGCCACACTCAAGGCATACACAAAACCGCTGCACACGGCCTGCAGGTCGAACGCGGGGCAGCCCGCAATGCCCAGCTTGTGCTGGAGAATGCAGGCGCTGGACGGGAACACCATGTCGGGCGTGGAGGTGGCCACGATGATCAGGTCGATGTCCTGGGCTTCGACGCCTGCCGCCTGCAGGGCATTTTTGGCGGCTTCGAGCGCCAGGTCGCTGCAGGTCACGCCGGGCGCACAAAAATGCCGGGCCCGGATACCGGTGCGCTCGACAATCCATTGGTCCGAGGTTTCAATGCCCTTAGCGGCCAGTTCGGCCACCAGGTCGGCATTGCTGAGCCGGCGCGGAGGCAGATAGCTGCCGGTGCCCGTGATGCGGGAATATCGTTTCATTGAACTCTAGTGTGTCAGTGCCGCCATGCCAGGCTGTGTGATTGGTTCGGCAGGCACCAAGAGGGGCGCCGCATGAGCAATTCGGGCCTGAACACGGTCGAGCAAATTGTGTTTAGCGGCATCATACGCGCGGCTCAGGGCTTGCCCAAAGGCAAACGCGTCCGCCGATCCATGGCTCTTGAACACCAAGCCGCGCAGGCCCAGCAGCGCCGCGCCGTTGTAGCGTCGGTGGTCCATGCGATTTTTAAATGCTTTTAGGACAGGATAGGCCGCAATCGCGGCGACTTTCGTTAACAAGTTGCGTGAAAACTCGAGCTTGATGAAGTTGCCCATCATCGTGGCCAGGCCTTCGCTGGTCTTCAGCGCCACATTGCCGACAAAGCCGTCGCACACCACGATGTCGGTGGTGCCCTTGAAAATGTCGTTGCCCTCGACGTTGCCATAGAAATTCAAATCGCCCAACTTGGCGGCAGTTCGCAGCAGTTCACCGGATCTTTTGATGATTTCGCTGCCTTTGATCGCCTCTTCACCGATGTTGAGCAGACCGACCGAGGGACTGTCGTTGTCGCTCAAGACGGATACCAGCGCCGAGCCCATCACGGCAAATTGCAGCAAGTGCTCCGCCGTGCAATCCACATTGGCACCCAGATCCAGCATCGTCGTGGCCGCGCCCTTCGCATTCGGGATTTGCCCGGCAATGGCAGGACGGTCGATGCCGTCCAGTGTCTTGAGCAGGTAGCGCGCGATTGCCATCAGCGCGCCGGTATTGCCGGCCGACACGGCGGCCTGCGCCGCGCCGTCCTTCACCTGGGCAATCGCCACGCGCATGGAGGAGTTTTTTTTGCGCCGCAACGCGACCTCGATCGGATCGTCCATGCTGACCACTTCGGTGGCCGCCACGATGCGGGCGCGCTCATGCGTGAACGAGGCCAGGCTCGCGGGCAGGCCCACCAGCAGGAGTTCCGCGTCGGGGTGTTGTTCGAGGAAGTGCCGGCACGCCGGCAGCGTGACGCTGGGGCCGTGATCGCCCCCCATGCAGTCGACCGCGAGGGTGATCATGAGCGGCGTACCCCGCCGGCAGGGCGAGGGCGCTTTTGCGCGGAATGGCTGGAGCCGACAGGCATCAAAACAAAGGCCCGTTGCTACTCAAATCGTAGCGCCGGGCCCAGGCATGGCAGCGCAATCAGGCTTCAGACTTGTTCTTGAGCACCTGGCGACCACGGTAGAAGCCGTTCGGGCTGATGTGGTGACGCAGGTGCGTCTCGCCGGTGGTGGGCTCCACCGCAATGCCCGGCACGTTCAATGCGTTGTGCGAACGGTGCATGCCGCGCTTGGAAGGTGACTTTTTGTTCTGCTGGACGGCCATGGTTGGCTCCTGGAATTAATGCGGTTGACTAAAGGGATTCGTATCCATGCGCAAACAGGATGACGTCCCTGGTCCGCGCTGAGCCTGCGATTATAGCCCAACTCCTTGATTTAACTGGCTTTATCCCCTTTGAGCTTGGCCAGTATGGCAAACGGGTTGGGCTTGGCCTCCGTCTCCGCCTCGAACGCCTCGTCAGCAACCGCTAACTTCACGTCCACCGGACACACCTCGTGGCGCGGCAGATGAGGCAATTCCATCAGCACTTCGTCCTCGATCAGCGCGTGCAGGTCGAAGTCATGACTGAGCACCAGCAGGTCCTCTTCGGATTCGTCGTCCTGGGCGGCGGCGGTTTCTTCGTCAGCGACAAAGCGGAAAGTGCGGTCTACCGAAACGTGCACATCGACCGGGCCGAGGCAGCGCTGGCAGGTCAGTGGCAGGGTCGCCTCGGCCTGAAGGTGCAGCCAGACCTGATCGGGCTCGCCCAGCGTCGGACGCAACTCGCCCGTGGCCGTCCAGTTGAGAGGCAAATCGGCACCCAGCCCTTGCGTCTCCTGCATCAGGCGCCCATATTTTCCTAGCGTATCCTGCGCCGCCAACTGCCCTGCCGCTTGCGCGAAGGCCTTGACGTCGAGACGGCGGGCAACAAACTCGGTTTTCATGCCGTCAGTGTAAGAGAATCCCCGCATGACTCAAGTTTTTGCCCAATCGCCCCCTGTGGCGCCGCGCGCGCTGGTGCTCGGTTCGACCTCGCCCTACCGGCGCGAACTGCTGCAACGCCTGCGGATTCCCTTTGAAGTGGCCGCGCCGCAGGTCAACGAGACGCCGCGGCCGGGCGAGGCGCCGGCCGACCTCGCGTGCCGCCTGGCGCTGGCCAAGGCCCATGCCGTGGCGCGCCAGTTTCCCGGCGCCGTGGTGATCGGCTCTGACCAGGTGGCGGACCTGGCCGGCGAGCCGCTGGGCAAGCCCGGCACGCACACGCGCGCCACCCTGCAGCTGCGCCGCATGCGCGGCCAGACCGTGATTTTCCAGACGGCGGTGGCCGTGGTCTGCGCGGAGACCGGCTTCGCGCAGACGGAATTGGCCCCGGTCAAGGTGAAGTTTCGCGACCTGAGCGACGCCGAAATCGAGGCGTACCTGCAGGCCGAGCAGCCCTACGACTGCGCCGGCAGCGCCAAGAGCGAGGGCCTCGGCATCGCGCTGCTCGACGCCATTGACAACGACGACCCGACCGCGCTGGTCGGCCTGCCGCTGATCCGCACCTGCCGCATGATTCGCGCCGCCGGCGTGAAGGTTTTTTGATGGCGCAGCCCGGCGCGCCCGGCCTCGGCAAGCTCTACCTCGTGCCCGCGCCGCTGGACTTTGGCTGCGAGGAGCAAACCCCGCTGCAGGACGTCATGCCACTTGCCACGCTGCAGGTCGCGGCGCGGCTGCAGCACTGGGTGTGCGAAAACGCGAAAACGCTGCGCGCCTACCTTAAACGCACAAACGAGCTGCAGCCCTTGTCGCACCAGCTTCAGGCGCTACAAATTCAGGAGTTGCCGCGCGAGGTGCACAAAAAGGGCGATCACAGCGGCAACTTCGACGCGCGCCCCTTGCTGGCACCCGCCCTGCAGGGGCATGACGTAGGCCTGGTCAGCGAGGCCGGCATGCCGGCGGTGGCCGACCCTGGCGCCTCGGTGGTGCGGGCGGCGCACGACTTGGGGCTGGCCGTGGTGCCGCTGGTGGGCCCCGTGTCGCTGCTGCTGGCGCTGGCCGCCAGCGGCCTGAACGGGCAAAACTTTGCCTTCGTCGGCTACCTGCCGCAAGACGCAGCGCAACGCGCCAGCCGCATTCGCGAGCTCGAGTCGCTGGCGTTGAAAACGGGCCAGACCCAGCTCTTCATCGAAACCCCGTACCGCAATGCCGTGCTGCTGCAGGCGCTGTTGCAAACCCTGCAGCACAACACCCGGCTGGCCGTCAGCAGCGGGTTGACGCTGGCCGGCGCCGCCACGCGCAGCCAGTCGGTGAAGCAATGGCGCCAGCACGGCGGCGGGCCCGACAACCAGACCCCGGCCGTGTTCGCCATCGGGCGCTGATCAGCGAACGGCCGGAATCGCCTTCAGGGCCCGCACCGCGCCCGTGCCGATCGAGGCACCAAACTTCTTGGCCAGCCGCTCGGCCACGTTTTCGCGCTGGGTGTAGTCGACGATGTCTTCGGCCTTGACGACCTCGCGCGCCACGTAGTCGAGGCTGCCGAGCTGGTCAGCCAGCCCCAGGTCGATGGCTTGCTGGCCGGTCCAGAACAACCCGCTGAAGGTCTCGGGGGTTTCGTGCAGGCGCGCGCCGCGCCCCTTCTTCACCACGTCGATGAACTGCTGGTGGATCTGGTCGAGCATGACCTGGGCGTAGGCGCGCTGCTTGTCGGTCTGCGGGCTGAACGGATCCAGAAAGCCCTTGTTCTCACCGGCCGTCATGAGGCGCCGCTCGATGCCCAGCTTGTCCATCAGCCCGGTAAAGCCAAAGCCGTCCATCAGCACACCAATGCTGCCCACGATGCTGGCCTTGTCGACAAAGATCTTGTCGGCCGCCACCACGGTGTAATAGGCCGCCGAGGCGCAGGACTCCTCCACCACCGCGTACACCGGCTTCTTGTATTTGGCCTTCAGGCGGTAGATTTCGTCGTTCATCATGCCGGCCTGCACCGGGCTGCCGCCCGGCGAATTGCACAGCAGCACCAGGGCCTGGGTCCCGTCGTCCTCGAACGCGCTGCGCATCGCCTCCACCACAGCGTCGGCACTGGTTTCGCCGCCGGAGGCAATTTCGCCCTTGATCTCGACCACGGCGGTGTGCACCGTGCTCTTGTCGGTGCTGGCAGCACCGCGGTGCATGACGGCCCACGCGAGAAAGACAAAAAACGCCAGCCACGCCAGCCGTGTGAAGGTTTTCCAGCGGCGGTTGGTTTTTTGCTCGTTGAGCGCCGCAAAGGCCAGCTTTTCCAGCGCCGCGCGTTCCCAGCCGGGGGCATTCGTCGCGTTGCTGTTCGCTACCGATTTCGTAGCAGCTTGCGTAAAGTCTTCGCGGCCTTGCGGGCTATTGGAGTCAGTCATGTCAAAACTCGACGGGTAAAAGATTGTGTGCAGTATGCCAGTGCACCACACCGTCCTGCTCGGAAATCTGTATTTTGACCAGGCCACCCCGGCACGGTCCGCCGCTGCATGCCCCGGTGTCGGGGCGGTACACCGCGCCATGTGTGGCGCAGATCAGCCATTGGCCGGTATCGTCAAAAAAACGGTTGGGCTGGTAGTCCAGCTCCATCGCCACGTGGGCGCAGCGGTTCAGGTAGGCGTGCGCCCGGCCGTCGAAGCGGATCGCAAAGGCGCGGCAGGTCTGGCCGCCAAAGACCACGTCGAACGGGACAGCCTCACCGCCCTCCTTCAGGTCCGAGGCGTTGCACAGTGCGATCAGCGGGTCCATGCGTCGCGCGCTCAGGCGTTTTGCAGCAACCAGTCGTGCAACTCGCGCACCGAATGCGTCACCGCGAGCGGGCCCAGCGCCTCGAAGTCACCGGGCTCGTGCGCGCCGTAGCTCACGCCCACACCGGCGCAGCCCGCGTTCAGCGCCATCTGCAGGTCGTGCGTGGTGTCGCCGATCATCAGCGTGCGCTCGGGCGGGACGCCAAACTCGGCCATCAGTTCGTGCAGCATGCGCGGATCGGGCTTGCCGGCCGTCTCATCCGCGGTGCGCGAGCCGTCGAACCGGCCCGCGAGCTGGGAGCTTCGCAGCGCCTCGTCGAGCCCGCGCCGGCTCTTGCCGGTGGCAACCGCCAGCAAATGGTGGCGCGACCTCAGGTCGGCCAGCAGCGGCAGCACGCCCTCGAACAGGACGATGTCGCTCTGGCGCGCCATGTAGTGAAAACGGTAGCGCGCGCCGAGTTCCGGGTATCTGGACGCAGGCACGTCGGGCGCGGCGTGCGCCAGCGCCTGCATCAGCCCCATGCCGATCACGTAGGCGGCCTCCTTGTCGCTGGGCACCGTGCCGCCGACATCGCGCACGGCCAGCTGGATGCAGCGCGTGATGATGGCCGTGGAATCGAACAGCGTGCCGTCCCAGTCGAAGGCGATCAGGTCAAACTGCCGCGCGCGCGTGGCATCAGGTTTTTGGGGCTGGGGCATGGTCGACAAATCTCTGAAGTTCCGGGGGCAATTCGGCCAGCAACTCGACGCGCTCGCCGCTGGACGGATGATTGAACTGTAACCGCCACGCATGCAAAAACATACGCTTCAAGCCTGAATTCCCCTGCTGCTTTTGCAGGGACTTGTTCAGCTCGAAATCGCCGTACTTGTCATCCCCGACGATGACGTGGCCCTGGGACGCCAGATGCACCCGGATCTGGTGCGTACGTCCGGTCTTGATGGTCACCTCCAGCAGCGTGAAGCCCGCCAAGCGGCGCGCCACCTTGACCAGTGTGACCGAGCGCATGCCGTCCGGATCGTCCCGGGCCACCACCTTGACCCGGCGCTCGCCCTCCCCGTCCTGGCCCGCCGGCAGCAGGTATTTGTGCAGCGGCGCGTCGATCACCTTCTTATTGGCCGGCCAGTCGCCCGCGACCAGCGCCAGGTAGGTTTTGCCGGTCTCGCGCTCGCGAAACTGGTCTTGCAAGTGCGTCAAGGCGCTGCGCTTCTTGGCCACCAGCAGGATGCCGCTGGTCTCGCGATCCAGCCGGTGCACCAGTTCCAGGAACCTGGCCTGCGGCCGCGCCCGGCGCAATTGCTCGATCACGCCAAAGCTCACGCCGCTGCCGCCATGCACCGCCACGCCGGCCGGTTTGTCGATGGCGATCAGCCAGTCGTCTTCCAGCAGGATCGGGAATTCGCGGGCCGGCGCCGGATTCGCCGCTTTTTCTTCCATTCGTTCGGACAGCCGCACGGGGGGCAAGCGAACCACGTCGCCCGTCGCGATCCGGCTGTCGGCAGCAGCCCGGCCCTTGTTGATCCGGACCTCGCCGCTGCGGATGATGCGGTAAACGTGGGTTTTGGGCACCCCTTTGAGGTGCCGCATCAGGAAGTTGTCCAGCCGCTGGCCGGCGGACTCGTCGTCGACCGTGATGAATTTGACCTCCGGCGCGACCTTGGGTGGCGCAGGGGGCTTGTGAACGCCTATAATGTTTTTCACCAGCGATGTGTTGTAAGTGCTTGATTGACTTCAAGTTTAGGGCACCGAACAAAATGCACTGGTAGGTCGATGCCACTCACCGCCATTGTCTGCAAACCGGGCGCCCGAGCGCCAGGTGGTACACAAGCCTGTGAGTCGAGACGACGCAATTGAAACACTGATACGGAATACCCACATCCGGCAACCTCGCGCGCTGCGCACCGGGTTGCCGGCGGATTAAAGCGAGAACTCTTGTGTTGATGGTGCTGATTCAAACCTTATGGCGGTGGCTGTTGCCCCCGCCCTTCGGCGTGGAAAAGCCCCTGGCTCCCGTCTTTCGGGTGCATCCAGCTGCGAATTTTGTAGCTGATCCATATCCACACCCTCTCGCCCGCGTCCAAGCGCCTACGCCCCGACAGCTGAGCCCCGGCTCGGCATAGTCGCAGGCTCTCCGGCTGTTCCCTTCGTTTCAAAGCGTCTGATCAGGCATCGTTGGCCCGCTATGGGCCTTTGAATGTTTTAGATTGAAGGAAACGCATCATGAAACGGATGCTGATTAACGCCACCCAGACCGAAGAACGCCGGCTGGCGATTGTGGACGGGCAAAAACTGCTCGACTACGAAATTGAAATTGAAGGGCGCGAGCAGCGCAAAGGCAACATCTACAAGGCCGTCGTGACCCGCGTCGAGCCCTCGCTGGAAGCCTGCTTTGTCGACTATGGTGAAGACCGCCACGGCTTTTTGCCGTTCAAGGAAATCTCCAAACAGTACTTTGCCCAAGGTGTGCCGGTCAGCCAGGCGCGCATCCAGGACGTGATCAAGGAAGGCCAGGAGCTGCTGGTCCAGGTCGAGAAGGAAGAGCGCGGCAACAAGGGCGCGGCCCTGACCACCTTTGTCTCGCTGGCCGGCCGCTATGTGGTCCTGATGCCCAACAACCCGCGCGGCGGTGGCGTCAGCCGCCGCATCGAGGGCGATGACCGGGCCGAGCTCAAGGAGGCCATGGATCAGCTGGAGTACCCCAACGGGGCCAGCATCATCGCGCGCACTGCCGGCATCGGGCGCACCGCGCCCGAGCTGCAGTGGGACCTGAACTACCTGCTCAAGCTGTGGACCGCGATCGACGGTGCCGGCAAGGGCGGCAAGGGCGCATTCCTGATCTACCAGGAATCGAGCCTGGTGATTCGCGCGATCCGCGATTACTTCAACAACGACATCGGCGACATCTTGATCGACACCGACGACGTGTACGACCAGGCCCAGCAGTTCATGGCCCACGTGATGCCCGAGCACGCCGCGCGCGTCAAGCGCTACCGCGACGACGCCCCGCTGTTCAGCCGCTTCCAGATCGAGCACCAGATCCAATCGGCCTACGCGCGCACCGTGCAGTTGCCCAGCGGCGGCGCCATCGTGATCGACCACACCGAGGCGCTGGTCTCGGTGGACGTGAACTCGGCGCGCGCCATCCGCGGCGGCGACATCGAGGAAACCGCGACTCGCACCAATCTGGAGGCCGCCGACGAAGTAGCGCGCCAGATGCGCCTGCGCGACCTCGGCGGCCTGATCGTGATCGACTTCATCGACATGGAAGAGTCGCGGAATCGCCGCGACGTGGAAAACCGCCTGCGCGATGCGCTGCGACAGGACCGCGCGCGCGTGCAGTTCGGCACCATCAGCAAGTTCGGCCTGATGGAGATGAGCCGCCAGCGCTTGAAACCCGCGCTGAGCGAGGGCGCCTCCATCCCCTGCCCGCGCTGCGGCGGCTCCGGCCATATCCGCGACACGGAAAGCTCTGCGCTGCAGATCCTGCGCATCATCCAGGAAGAGTCCATGAAGGACAACACCGCTTCCGTGCTGTGCCAGGTGCCGGTGGAAGTGGCGTCCTTCCTGCTCAACGAGAAGCGCACCGAGATCGCCAAGATCGAACTCAAGCAGCGCATCAACGTGCTGATGGTGCCCAACAAGACCCTGGAGACTCCGAACTACCGGCTCGAGCGCCTGAAGCACGACGACCCACGCCTGGACGGCATGGAAGTCAGCTACAAGATGGCCGAAGAAGTCGAGGATCCGACGACCGTGACGCGTCGCTCGCAGGAGCGCAGCAACAAGCAGGAGCCCGTCATCAAGGGTGTGCTGCCCGATGCACCCGCCCCGGTGGCCGTGCCCAAGCCTCAGCCCGCCCCGGCTGCTCCGGTGGAGAAGGCGGCGCCAGCCGCCGTGGCCGCGCCGGTGCCCGCGGAAAGCGGCTTCTTTGGCTGGATCAAGGGGCTGTTTGGCGGCAAACCCGCTGCCGCGCCCGTGGTGGCTGCCGCAGAACCGAAAAAAGACGACAAGCGCGAAGCTCGCACGGGACGCGACGGCGAAGGCCGTGGCGGTCGCGACGGTGAACGCCGCGATGGGCGTCGTGGTGACGGTCGGGGCGAAGGCCGCGGTGGCCGCCGGGGCGAAGGCCGGGGCGAGGGTCGTGGCGGCCGCGACGGTGAGCGCCGCAGTGAAGAACGCGCCGAAGGCCGCGTGGAAGGTGCCGAGGCAGAAGGCCAGGGACCGCGCGGTGACGGCCGCGGTGGCCGCGGCGGTCGCGGCGGTGAACGCCGCAACGAGCGCCAGGGACCGCGCGAACGCCGTGATGGCGAAGGCCGGCCGCCGGCGCCCGACAACGCGACAGCAACCAGCCCCGTGACAGGTACGGCGCAGGCCGTGGAAGGCGCCGCCAACGAGCAGCCCAGGCAGGAACGCCCGCCGCGCAGCGGTGAACGAGGTGAGCGCCGCGAACGCGGAGGCCGCGGCGAACGCGGTGAACGCACCGAGGGCCGTGGTGAGCGTGGTGAGCGTGGTGAGCGCAATGATCGTGGTGACGTTGGTGCCGAGGGCCGCGGCGAGCGCCGCAATGACCGCTCTGGCGACCGCGCACCGGGCACGGACGAGGCCGTGAACCGCAGCGAGCCGCTGTCTGCCGGTGCTGAAGTGGCCGCAGCGGCCGCAGCCATGGCGACGGTCGGCATGGCTGTCGAGGCGGGCGAAGGTCAGGCCGGTGATGTGTCCGCCGAGCGCACGGACGGCCAGCGCGAACCGCGCGAGCGCCGCTCGCGTGACCGCTATGGCCGCGACCGCCGCGAACGCGCACCGCGTGATGCCTCGGAGACCACCGAAGCCGCGTCATCGGGCGTGTCGGATGCCGGCAAGCCTGCAGCCCAGGGTGAGCCGGTGCAACGCAGGTCGTATTTCGATACGGCCGTCGATACGGCCGCGCCGGCAGCCACAGAGCCGGCCGCCGTTGAACCTGCAGCCAGCCACGCGCCAGTGAGCGCCATCCCGGTCCAGGCACCGGTTCGTGTCGCGACCGCCCCCGTTGCACGGGTGCCTGTTGCGCCGGCTCCGGTGGCCACACCTGCGCCGGCCTTGTCGGCGCGTGCGCTGCCCAAGGTGGCCTCCTTTGCGTTGCCACTGGACGAGCTGACGCAGGTCGCCACGGGCTCGGGGCTCCAATGGGTGAATTCCGACGCCGACAAGATCGCCGCAGCGCGCGCCGCGATAGCGGCCGAGCCGCGCGCCGTGCATGTGCCGCGCGAGCGCGCGCCGGTCGTGGTGCAGGACGAGGGCACCTTGATCCTGGTGGAAACGAAACGCGATCTGCGTGAAATGACGCTGCCGTTCGAGCAGGCCTCACACGAAGCAACGCCGTAAGACCCGTAAGACCGATGGGCGGGAAACCGCCCGCCGTGAGGTTGCTGCCCCGCAGCAGCCGCAAAAAAGCCGCCGGGTCAGCCAAGCCCCGGCGGCTTTTTTTATGGGGCCGTCACGCCCGTGCGGCGCGCTTCCAGGCCTGGGCGGCGGCGGCGTCATCACCGCGCTGCTCGGCGAGTTGGGCCAGCGCGCACCAGGCGTTGCGGTGCAGCCCGGCGTCTTGCAGGCCCATCGTGGCCTGTGTGAGCAGTTGCTGTGCCTTGCCCCACAGCTGGCGCTTCATGCAGGCCATGCCAGCCAGGTATTGCAGCCGGGCGTCGCGCGGATTGCGTTGCTGGGCCGCCTCGATGCGGGCCAGCCACGGCGCATCCAGCGACTCCAGTCCCAACTCCAGCGCGCGCACCAGCTTGATGCTCTGGTAGTCGCCGAGCCCCCCGGCCGACGGATCACTGTGCGGCGCGACCATGCGCTCCCATACCGGCAACAGCCAGGCGCGCGCGATGTTGGCATCGCCCTGCAGGGCGGCCATGCGCAGGGCCGCCCCGATCGCCAGTTCGGGCATGACGCGCTCCGCGCTCTCCAGCGAGTTCCAGACACGCAGCAGCTGGGCGGTGTCATAGGCACCATTGATCAGTTCGGTGGCCAGCCCGCGCACAATGCTTTGCGCCGCGTCACCCGGGAAGGCCCGATGCTTGGCCAGCAGCCGCGCCGTCTCCAGCGCATCAACCGTCTGGCGCGCCAGACGAGCGGCCTTGAGCTTGACGCGCAGCGCCAGCGTGCGGCGTGCCACGCCCTGCGGCAACTCGTCGAGCCAGGCCAGCGCGGCGGGCGCATCGCGGTCGTCCAGCGCCCACCGCGCCGCGCGCAGCTGCGCGCCTTCGCGCGTTTCCTGCCCCAGCGCCGTATGCCGCTGTGACGGATCTTCCAGCGCCTGTCTCAGGTGTTCGTCGCGCCCGGCCTTGTCCTGCAAGGCCTGCGCACTTTCTGCGGCCACCAGATGCGACAGGGCCCGCAGCTGCACCGCATTGACCAGTTTCACGCCGGAGGCGCCCAGGGCCTTTTCCTGACTCAAGGCCCCTTGCGCCGACTTGCGCGCGCGGATGAAGCGTCCGGCCAGCAGATACGACAGCGCGTCCATCAGCGCCGCGTGCATGGCCCGCTCTTTTTGCTGCATGCGCCAGCGTTTCGCCTGCCGGGGCAAATCAAACAGGGCCGCGAGCGCGCGCAGTGCCGCATAGGTCAGCACAAAGGCAGCCAGCAGTAACAACACCACCAGGTTGAGCGAAAGATCGACCCGGTACGGCGGCCAGAACACCGTGATCAGGCCCTGGTTGTTGCCCGCAAACAGGGCGACGGCCACCGCCACGCCAAACAGGGCCACCAGCCACAAAGCAGCACGCATTTACCGGCCCGCCGCCGCAGTGGCCAGCGCCGCCAGCGTGTCATCGACGCGTGGCAGCTCCACCGTCTTCATCTGGCTCTGCGCCTCTTGCAGCAATCCCGCCACGGCCTGGGTCTTGCGCGCGGCCGGATCGAAATACTTGTTGAGTGCCATGCTGGCGGCCGCCAGATCGGAACGCGCGGAGTCCATCTGCCGCGCCAGCAGGCCGAGGCGCGCGTTGAGCAGCTTGAGCTTGAGGTTTTCGCGCAGGAAGAAAGATTGTTCGGGCGACAGCAGCATCGCCTCGGGCTGTTCGATGCGGCTCACGCGCAGCAGGCTGCGCGCCTCGACGTGCAGCACCTCGAGGGCGCGCTGCCACCAGGCCGGTGCCACGGCGGGGGCCTGCGGCGCGGCGCTGCGGGCAGCGGCGGGACTCGCGGCGGCATTCACCACCGGCAGATCGTCAACCAGCCGCACCAGATCGTCGAGCTTGTCCAGCAGGCCCGGCGTGTCCGTGACACGCGCCGCCGTCACGCGGTCGATGTCGTGTTCGATGGCCCGTTGCACGGGCGCCAGGCGCGGCTGGGCGGCGCGGATCACACGCTGGTCAGCGGTCTTCAAGGCGGCCAGCAAGGGCGCCACGCTGCCCGTGAGCTGGGCCTGCTGCTGCGCGAGACGAATGGCCGAATCCAGATCGACCACCAGGTTGTCGTCGCGTGTGCGCGACAGGCTCTGCATCAGGTCTTCCAGCTGCGTGCGCTGCAGCGTCACTTCGCTGAGCCGTTCATCGGCCACGGCCTGGCGCGCCGCGGTTTCGCGGGCCAGATCAAGCGCCTGTTTCGCCATGCTGCCCGCCTCGACGGCCCGGGCCCCCGAGTCGGCGCTCTGGCGCGCCAGCTGGCCCTGGATGTTGGAGAGTTTTTGCCACAGCAGCACACTCAGCAGCAGCGCCAATGCCGCGACCACCGCCACGACAATCACCAGGGTGCGCGACACGGCATGCCCCGGTGCACCGGCGAGAGGGGAAAAGGAACGGGACGGCCCGACAGCGGGTTCGGCCAGCGGGCTGGCAGCGTCGGCAGGGGGCTCGGTCGCGTTCATGGCACAGATTCTATCGAGGCCACCACGTCATCCAGCGTGGGGCGTGACTCGCAAACAACACCAAAACCGGCCTCCCGCGCGGTTTGGGCGATGCGCGGATGGGTCGCCACGGCGCGGGCGCGGCCCCAGTGTTGCGCCGGCAGCAGTTGCGCCAGATGGCGAATAGCCTGCGAACTGCTGAACAGCCAGACGGAGCCATCCTGCGCGGCCTGCTGCGCCAGAGCCAGTTGCTGCGCTTTGAGGACCGGCACACGGCGCTCGTAGGCCGCCACGGTCTCGACCTGCGCTGCGGCGCCAGCCAATTGCTGGGCCAGCCAGTCGCGCCCGGCGCTGGCGCCCTCATCGCTGCCGCGCACGATCAGCACGCGCGCACCGGCCGGCACGCGCGTGTGCACCTGCTGCCACAGCGCCTCGGAGTCGAATTGGCCGGATTGCGCATCCGGCGCATCGATGGCGTGCGCCGCCACACCGGCGTGCCGCAAGGCTTGGGCCGTGCCCGGGCCGGGGGCCCAGCAGCGCGGCGACAGATTCTCCTGAACTCCCGAATTGATAGCTAACCATGCCCGTGGAATATGGGCTACAGATGGCTTTGATGCAAAGAAATACGCAACGGCGTTGCCACTGACAAACATGACGGCAAAAAACTCGTCCAGCCGTTGCCAGACCGATTCAAGGGCCTGGCGCGCCAGCGGGTCCGTCACCGCGCCGATCTCGATCAGCGGCAGCACCAGCACGCCGAATCCCCGCGCCGACAGTTGCTGGCTCCAGCCCCCGGCCTCGCGCTCGGGGCGGGTCACGATGACGCGCATGGCCGCAGGCGGTTGTGACACGAATCGGCGTGCGTGCTAACCCGGCAAATAGCGGGCGCCGCCCTCGCGCAGCTTCGCCGCGACTTGCTCGCCCAGCGCCTGCGCGGCCGCCAGGTCGGCACAAGCGGCGGCGCCGCGCGCCTTGACCAGCGGGCCGGTGCCGTCGGGCTCGCCCCAGGCAGCGTTGAGCTGCAGGTATTCGCCGTCGAAGCGGGCAAACGCCGCCAGCGGCATGGAGCAGCTGCCGCCCATGGAGCGGCTGACGGCGCGCTCGGCCGTCACGGCCAGCCAGGTGGCTTGGTGCGCCAGCGGGGCCAGCGCCTCGATCAAATCCTGGCGCCCCGCGCGCACCTCGATCGCGAGCGCGCCCTGGCCGGCGGCCGGCAGCATGTCGACAGGCTCAAAGACGCCGCGGATGCGCTCGGCCAGGCCCAGGCGCAACAAGCCGGCGGCGGCCAGCACGATCGCATCGAACTGGCCCTCGTCGAGCTTGCGCAACCGGGTGTCGAGATTGCCGCGCAGCGGCTCGATGCGCAGGTCGGGACGCAGCGCGCGCAGCAGCGCGATGCGGCGCAGGCTGGAGGTACCGACCACAGCGCCCTGCGGCAAGTCCGCCAGCGCGGCATAGCGGCTGGACACGAAGGCATCGCGCGGATCTTCGCGCTCCAGCACGCAGGCCAGCACAAAGCCTTCGGGCAGGTCCATCGGCACGTCCTTGAGCGAGTGCGCGGCGAGGTCGGCGCGCCCGTCTTCAAGGGCCGCTTCCAGCTCCTTCACGAACAGGCCCTTGCCGCCCACCTTGCTCAGGCTGCGATCGAGGATCTGGTCGCCCCGGGTGGTCATGCCCAGCAGCGTGACGCGGTGGCCGCGCTGCTCCAGCAGGGCCTGGACGTGCCCGGCCTGCCACAGCGCCAGGCGGCTTTCTCGGGTGGCGATAACGATAGGGGGGCGGGCGGGCGAACTCAAAGTCGTAACCTGTTCGTAATTTTCGGGGGGGTCTGAGGGGAGAGGCAATGCTAGCATGCACCCTCCTCCCACTCACCAGGCACTGCCGGCGCACGGCAAGGACACTTTTTCATGAAAACGGCCGACCAGGACCAACCCCAAAAACGCACGAGAGATACCGCCGGCCCCACCAAAGTGTCCACGGGCAGCGAGCGGTCGCCGGGCAGATCCCGGGACAATGAGCGACCGCTGGTGGAGGACATCCGCCTGCTGGGCCGCATTCTGGGCGACGTGATCCGCGAGCAGGACGGCGTGGCCGCGTACGAGCTGGTGGAGCAGGTGCGCAAGCTCTCGGTGGCGTTCCGCCGCGACGCCGACCAGGAAGCCGACAAGGCCCTCAAGAAACTGCTCAAGAGCCTGAGCGGCGACCAGGCGGTCAGCGTGATACGCGCCTTCACCTACTTCAGCCACCTCGCGAATCTGGCCGAGGACCGCCACCACATCCGCCGCCGCGCCATCCACGAACGCGCGGGCAACACCCAGGAAGGCAGCATCGAAGTGGCGCTGGCCCGCCTGCGCTGGGCCGGGATTGCGCCCAAAACCATAGCCAACATGCTGGCCCACGCATATCTGTCGCCGGTGCTGACAGCGCACCCGACCGAGGTGCAGCGCAAAAGCATTCTGGACGCCGAGCGCGACATCGCGCAGCTGCTGGCCGCGCGTGACGAGATCAAGAGCCGCGCGGCGCTGAATCCCACGAGCAAGGACGCGCTCACCCCGCGCGAGCTGGCCGCCAACGAAGCCCAGCTGCGCGCGCGCGTGATGCAGCTGTGGCACACGCGGCTGCTGCGCTTTTCCAAGCTCACCGTGATGGACGAGGTGGAGAACGCGCTGAGCTACTACGAGGCCACCTTTTTGCGCGAGATCCCCAAGCTGTACGCCGAGCTGGAACACGAACTGGGCAGCCACCCGGTGCACAGCTTTTTGCGCATGGGCCAGTGGATCGGCGGCGACCGCGACGGCAATCCCAATGTGAGCGCGCAAACGCTTGACTACGCGCTGCGCCGCCAGGCCGAAGTCGCGCTGCGCCACTACCTGACCGAGGTGCACCTGCTGGGCAGCGAGCTGTCCCTGTCGGCCATGCTGGTGCAGGTCAGCCCCGAGATGCAGGCGCTGGCAGAAAACTCGCCCGACACCAACGAGCATCGCCAGGACGAGCCGTATCGGCGCGCCCTCACGGGCATTTATGCACGGCTGGCGGCAAGCCTGAAGGACCTGACCGGCGGCGACGCCGCGCGCCACGCGGTAGCCCCTCAAAACGCGTACTTGAGAGCCCAGGACCTGTGCGCCGACCTGCGCACCATCGAGGCCTCGCTGCTGGCGCACCATGGCGCGGCCCTGGTCGCACAGCGCCTGCACCCGCTGATCCGCGCGGTCGAGGTGTTTGGCTTTCACCTGGCCACGGTGGATTTGCGCCAGAGCTCGGACAAGCACGAGGACGTGGTAGCCGAGTTGCTGGCGGTGGCGCGCGTCGAGCCCGACTACGCCCGCCTGGACGAGCTGACCAGGCGCGCGCTGCTGCTCCAGCTGCTGAACGACGCACGGCCACTGCGCGTGCTCGGCGCCAGTTACTCAGCGCTGGCGCAGGGCGAGCTGGCTATCTTCGAGACCGCCAAAGTGATGCGCGAGCGCTTTGGCGAACAGGCCATTCGCCACTACATCATCAGCCACGCCGAGACCGTGAGCGACCTGCTGGAGGTGCTGCTGCTGCAAAAGGAAGTGGGGCTGATGCACGGCGTTCTCGACGACTCCCACGCGACCTGCGACCTGATCGTGGTGCCCCTGTTCGAGACCATCGAGGACCTGCGCAACGCCGCGCCCATCATGCGCGAGTTCTACGCCCTGCCCGGCGTGGCCAACCTGGTGCAGCGCAGCGGCGCCGAGCAGGACATCATGCTGGGCTACTCCGACAGCAACAAGGATGGCGGCATCTTCACCAGCAACTGGGAGCTGTACCGCGCCGAGATCGCGCTGGTCGAGCTGTTCGACGAGCTCTCAAGCTCGCAGCAACTGCAGCTGCGCCTGTTCCACGGCCGCGGCGGCACCGTGGGGCGCGGCGGCGGCCCGAGCTACCAGGCCATCCTGGCGCAGCCGCCCGGCACGGTGCGCGGCCAGATCCGCCTGACCGAGCAGGGCGAGGTGATCGGCTCCAAGTACGCCAACCCCGAGATCGGCCGGCGCAACCTGGAAACCCTCGTCGCCGCCACGCTGGAAGCGACCCTGCTGCAGCCGACCAAGCCGGCCACCAAGGCCTTTCTGGAGGCCGCGGCCGTGCTGTCGCAAACCAGCATGGCGGCCTACCGCGCGCTGGTGTACGAGACACCCGGCTTCACCGACTACTTCTTCAGCGCCACGCCGATCCGCGAAATCGCCGAGCTCAACATCGGCTCGCGGCCCGCGTCGCGCAAGGCCTCGCAAAAGATCGAAGACCTGCGCGCCATTCCCTGGGGCTTCAGCTGGGGCCAGTGCCGGCTGACCCTGCCGGGCTGGTACGGCTTTGGCTCGGCGGTGCAGACATTCCTCCATGGCAATGAGCAAGAAAAAGGCCTGAAACCCAGCAAGGACGCACTGGTCCTGCTACAAAAAATGTACCGACAGTGGCCTTTCTTTCGCACCCTACTGTCCAACATGGACATGGTGCTGGCCAAGAGCGACCTGGCGCTGGCCTCGCGTTACGCGGATCTGGTAGGCGACGCCCGCCTGCGCAAGAAGATCTTCAGCGCGATCGAGATGGAGTGGCAGCGCACCACCGACGCCCTGGCGCTGATCACCGGCGAGAAGCAGCGCCTGTCCGGCAATGCCGCGCTGCAGCGCTCCATCCGCCACCGCTTTCCCTACATCGACCCGCTGCACCATTTGCAGGTGGAACTGGTGCGCCGCTACCGCGCGGGGCAGGCGGATGACCGGGTGCACCGCGGCATTCACATCTCCATCAACGGCATCGCGGCGGGGCTGCGCAATACCGGCTGACGGACCCTGCAGCCTTGCAGACCAATCGCGTAAGATGATTGCAGCGGTGGCCGCACTGCGGGCCGCCGGGTCAGTCAAACAAAAGGACGTGCATGGGACGCTCTGCACTCGAACACAGCAAGCTGGCATACCGCGCCGACTTCGTGATCTACGCGCTGGCCGTGGTGCTGATCGCCGCCACCCTGGCGGCAGCCGGCCCGGGCACCGAGCGGGCGGCCATGGCCGCGCTGACCGCACTGGGCCTGCTCAGCTGGAGTCTGCTGGAGTATGTCGCACACCGTTTCATACTGCATGGCCTGCCGCCGTTCAGCGGCTGGCATGCAGATCACCACGCTCGCCCCACTGCCCTGATATGCACACCCACGCTGCTCAGCGCGTCCCTGATTCTGGCGCTGGTGTTCCTGCCCGCGCTGCTGCTGGGCAATGTATGGCGCGCCGGCGCGCTGACGCTGGGCGTGCTGGCGGGCTATCTGACCTACTCCTGCGTGCACCACGCGATCCACCACTGGCACGGCGGCGGCAAGTGGCTGCTGCAGCGCAAGCACTGTCACGCGCTGCACCATCACAGCGAAAAGTCGGGCTACTTCGGTGTCACCACCTCGTTTTGGGACACCGTGTTTCGCACCCTGAAGTAGCCGGGCGCCGGCCGTGCAGGCAGCCTGCCCCGTTCAGGCACCGAGAAATTCACCCACCGGCTTCAAGTCATCGACGCGGTCGCACACCGCCTTGATGACCATCAAAATGGGCACGCCGAGCAGCAACCCCCACACGCCCCACAGCCAGCCCCAGGCCAGCACCCCCACGAAGATCGCCACCGGATTCATGCTGCTGGCGCGACTGGTCAGCCAGGGGGTCAGCGCGTAGCCCTCGATGCTGTGGATCACGAGCGACACCAGCGCCACGAGCGCGGCCATCTCGAGCGTGCCGAACTGCAGGAAGCCGACCATCGCCGAGCCGCCCGCCACGACAATGGAGCCGATGTAAGGGATGAGGTTGAGCACCCCCGCCGCAATGCCCCATACCGCGGCGTGCTCCAGACCCAGCCACCAGAACGCGAGCCAAGTGGCCAGGCCCACCAGGGTGCTGGTGAACAGTTGCACCAGCAGGTAGCGCTGGATCTGCCCGGTGATTTCATCGAGCGCCTGCAGCGTGATTTTCTTTTTGCTGAAGGTCGGACCGGCCAGCTTCACCAGCTTGCGGCGAAAAACGTCACCGGAGGCGACCAGAAAGTAGGTGATGAATGTCACGACCAGCATCTGGCCCAGCAGGCCGATCAGGCCGACGGTGCCGCTCCACAGATAGTCCTGGATGTCGAACCTGGGCCGCTCGACCTGAACCCGCGTCACGCCCGGACTGGCAGCCGGCTTGGCCGCCCCACTGTCTTCTGCCGCCTGCTCCAGCTGGGTCGCAGCCTTTTGCACCGTCGCAATGGCGCTTTCCGACGTGCCGCGCCGCGCCCGCACCGACTGGCGCAGCTTTTGCGCCGCCACCGGCAGCGACTCGATCAATGAAGCGGCATCGTCGCTGAGTGAATAGACGGTCCAGCCGGCGCCTCCCAGCAGGGCGGCCAGCAGCACCGCCGCGCCCAGCGCACGCGGAATGTGCCAGCGCTGCATCCAGCTCACCACTGGCGACAAGGCGTAGCTGAACAGCACACCGAGCAGCAGCGGGATGAACACGGCACTGGCCCAGCGCAGCACAAACAGGCTGCCCAGCAGGGCCAGCACCACCAGCGACAGGCTGCGCACATCGACCGGCATGTGCAGCAGCACGCGCGGGTCTGGCGCCGGAACGGCTGTCTCGGCCAGTGGCGGGGGGCCGGCAGCGGGCGTCGAGGACTCGTCTGTCATGGGTGTTTCCTGTGGATGCGGGCCAGGGTTCAAGCCCCCGCGCCCGCAATGGTGTCCCGCACCGCGGGCAACTGCCGCCGCGATACCGCGAGCACCTCTTCAACGCCATTCAGCCGCACCGCCCAGCCTTCGCCCTCTTCGGGGTCGAAGTGCTTTTCCAGGGCCCGCACCGCATGGCGTGCGACCAGCGCGTTGCGGTGGATGCGCAAGAACCGCGGGGCATGGCGCTCCTCTAACTCGCTCAGGCTGTCGTCGATGACGTAGCTGTGGGTGGCGGTGCGCACGGTCACATACTTGAGTTCGGCCTTGAGGTACACCACCTCGGCCAGCGGCACGCGCTCGGTCCGCCCGCGGTCCTGAATAATCAGGAAGTCTTTCAGGAAATCAGGTTGGACCCCTTCCCGGGCGGTCACAATGCGCTCTACCTTTTGTAGCGCCGTCTGCAGCCGCTCGAGCCGCACCGGCTTGGTCAGGTAGTCGACCGCCTCGAGCTCGAACGCCGTGACGGCATGCTCGGCATGGGCCGTGACAAACACCAGTGCGGGTGGCTGGGGCAGGCTGCGCAGCGTCCGCGCCAAGGTCAGGCCATCGGTGCCGGGCATGTTGATATCCAGCAAGACCGCATCGAACGCGTAGCGCCGCAGCAACTCCACCGCCTGCACCGCATTGGCCGCCTCGCCCCCGAGGGTAATCCGGGGCGACGTGCACTCGCCGAGCAGGGCACGCAGGCGTGAGCGGGCCAGTGCTTCGTCGTCCACCAGCAGCACATTCAGGATCATGCGGAGCGCTCCCTGGCGTTCATGCGGGCACCTCGATCCTGGCCTGGAACACGCCGTCCTTGAGCGCCGTCTGGAACTGCCCCTGCACGTCGTGCAGCAGGCTCAGTCGGTCGCGCACATTTTCCAGCGCCAGGCCGTTGCCGGGCCGGCTGGGGGCGCTCACCGTGTTGGTGACCTTGACGACGACGGAGGTGCCGCGGCGCTGCGTCGAGATCTTCACCTGGGCGCCCGTGGCGCTGGGCTCGACCCCGTGCCTGACGGCGTTTTCCACCAGCGGCTGCAGCAGCAGCGGCGGCAGTCTGGCGCTGCCGGCCTGCTCGTCCAGCACCCACTCAACCCGCAGCCGCTCGCCAAAACGCACCTGCTCGATCGCCAGATAGCGCCTGGCCAGCGCAATTTCCTCTGCCAGTGTGACGGATTCGCCCTGGTCGGCCAGGGCATGGCGAAACAAATCGCTCAAGTCCTCCAGCATGGTCTCGGCACGGGCCGGCTCCTCACGCACCAGCGCGATGGCGCTGTTCAGCGTATTGAACAAAAAATGCGGCCGGATGCGCGCCTGCAGCTCGCTCAGGCGCGCGGCGGTGGCGGCCGGCGTGCGGCCCTTGGCGCGCAGCACCAGCGCGACCACCAGCAGGGCCGATAGCAAGGCGCCCAAAAAGGCGCTGGCCAGCCAGGGCACCGATTCGGTGAAACCCGCCAGCGCGAGCAAGCCGCAGCCATAAAGCCCCGCCAGCGCCCCCAGCGTGACGCCGGCCACGTACTGCCCCGCACGCGGCAGGCGCGCCAGCGGCTTCTTGAGACTGCAGGCGGCAATCAGCCAGGCCAGCGTGGCGGGCAAGGCACCGCCCGTCAGCAGCGACAGGCGGCTCAGCCAGTCCAGGAAAGTATGCGCCCCAAACATCGCCCCGACGGCGATCACGGCCTCCATGAACAGCACCGCGCGCAGGATCACCCCCACATGGCAGGCGTCGAACACCAGCACCCTGGGCGGCGGCTGAAGCGGCAGCTCCAGGGCGGCCGGCGCCGACAGTTCCGAGAAGGTCGATAAAATTTGGGAGTCCTTCATTCATCAACATTATTGCCCCACATGTCAAAAAACCAACTCGACAAGAAGTCCGAAGCGTGGTCGGCGCTGTTCTCAGAGCCCATGAGCGAGTTGGTTCAGCGCTACACCGCCAGCGTGTTTTTCGACAAACGGCTCTGGCAGGCCGACATTGCCGGCTCGCTGGCGCACGCCGAAATGCTGGCCGCGCAGGGCATCATCGGCGCTGCCGACCATGCGGCCATCCAAAAGGGCCTGGCACAAATCGCGCAGGAAATCGAGTCTGGCGCGTTTGAATGGAAACTCGAGCTGGAAGACGTGCACCTCAACATCGAGGCGCGCCTGACCCAGCTGGTGGGCGATGCCGGCAAGCGCCTGCACACCGGGCGCAGCCGCAACGACCAGGTCGCCACCGACGTGCGGTTGTGGCTGCGCGGCGAGATCGATCTGATTGGCGGCCTGCTGACCGCCCTGCAAAAGGCATTGCTGGACATTGCCGAGAAGAACGTCGAAGTCATCCTGCCCGGCTTCACGCACCTGCAGGTGGCGCAGCCCGTGAGCTTCGGCCACCACATGCTGGCTTATGTGGAAATGTTCAGCCGCGATGCCGAGCGCATGTTGGACGTGCGCCGGCGTGTGAACCACCTGCCGCTAGGCGCCGCCGCGCTGGCCGGCACCAGCTACCCGCTGGACCGCGAACGTGTCGCCAGAACCCTGGGCATGGTCGATGAGCAGGGCCACGCCTGTGTCTGTCAGAACAGCCTGGATGCCGTGAGCGACCGCGATTTCGCGATTGAATTCAGCGCGGCCGCCGCGCTCGCGATGATCCACATCAGCCGCCTGAGTGAAGAACTGGTGTTGTGGATGAGCCAGAGTTTCGGCTTCATCGATCTGGCCGACCGCTTTTGCACCGGCTCGTCGATCATGCCGCAGAAGAAGAATCCCGACGTGCCTGAACTGGCGCGCGGCAAGACCGGCCGCGTGGTCGGCCACCTGATGGGCCTGATCACGCTCATGAAAGGCCAGCCGCTGGCCTACAACAAGGACAACCAGGAAGACAAGGAGCCGCTGTTCGACACGGTGGACACCTTGAAGGACACGCTGCGCATCTTTGCCGAGATGGTGGGCGGCATCACGGTCAAGCCGCAGGCCATGGAGCGCGCCGCGCTCAAGGGCTACGCCACCGCCACCGATCTGGCCGACTACATGGTGAAGAAGGGCCTGCCGTTCCGCGATGCACACGAAGCTGTGGCGCATGCGGTGAAGGCGGCGATCGCCCACAAGGTGGATCTGTCCGAGTTGCCGCTGGACGTGCTGCGGCAGTTCAACCCGAAGATCGAGAAAGACGTGTACGACGTGCTCAGCCTGCGCGGCTCGCTGGGCGCCCGCAACGTCCTGGGCGGCACGGCGCCGGCGCAGGTGCGCGCGCAGATCGCGCGGCATCGCCAGCGCCTGACTTGAGAGACCGGCCCGGGGCCGCGCGGCCCCGGGCGGGCGGCCAAGTAGGGTCTTAAGCCTCGCCTAAGCCGCGGCGACCCATAATCTTTTCAACCCGAGGACCGAAAAGATGCGATTGCTGCTGGTCGAAGACGACACCATGATCGGCGAGGCCGTGCTGGACCTGTTGCGCTCCGAGCACTACGCCGTGGACTGGGTCAAGGACGGCGCCATGGCCGATACGGCGCTGGCCGCGCAGACATACGACCTCGTGCTGCTGGACCTGGGCCTGCCCCAGCGCGATGGCATCGAGGTGCTGCGGGGCCTGCGCGCGCGCCGTGACACCGTGCCGGTGCTGGTGGCCACGGCGCGCGACGCGGTGGGTGATCGCGTCGCCGGCCTGGACGCTGGCGCCGATGACTACGTGGTCAAACCCTACGACACGGACGAGCTGCTGGCCCGCATCCGCGCGCTGCTGCGGCGCAGCGCCGGGCGCGGCGAGCCGGCCTTCGAGCACAAGGGCGTGAGCCTGAACCCGGCCACGCGCGAGGCCAGCGTCAACGGCGAGGCGGTGAATCTGTCGGCGCGCGAGTGGGCCGTGCTGGAGCCGCTGCTGGCCCGCCCCGGCATGGTGCTGTCGCGCACCCAGCTGGAAGAGAAACTCTACAGCTGGAAAGATGACATCAGCAGCAATGCCGTCGAGGTCTACATCCATGGCCTGCGCAAGAAATTGGGCAGCGAGCTGATCCAGACGGTGCGCGGCCTGGGCTACCTGGTGCCGCGGCAATGAGCAACACAAAGCCAGATCAAGGGGCGCACTTGAGCGCCGCCGGGCCGCCCCAAGGCGCGAAGGCCCCCTCGGGGGGCAGCGCAGCACACGAAGTGGCAAGCGTGGGGGCCACACACTCTTTGCGCAAACGCCTGCTGTTTTTTTTGCTGCTGGCGATCTTGCTGGCCTCGGTGGTGCAGGCGGTCTCCGCCTACCGCGGTGCGCTGCAGCAGGCCGACGACATGTTCGACTACCACCTGCAGCAAATGGCGCGTTCGCTGCGCGGCGGCATCCCGCTGGGTCCGCCCGCGCCCGAGAGCGACGCGGCGGACGATTTCGACTTCTACGTCCAGATCTGGGGCCCGGACGGCGCCCAGATCTTCCGTTCGGCGAGCACGGCCCTGCCGCCACAGGCCGTGCTCGGGTTCTCCGACGTGACCGTGGGCGGCGCCAGCTACCGCGTGTATTCCGTGCAGACGCCCCTGCAAACCGTCCAGATCGCGCAGAACATGAGCGCCCGCCAGGCGCGTGCCCGCGCCCTGGCGGCGCATGCGGTGCTGCCCATCGCGCTGATGGCGCCGCTGCTCATGCTGGTGGTGTGGTGGGTGATCAGCCGTTCGCTGGCACCAGTGGAGCGCATGCGCCGTCAGGTGGCCAGCCGCAGCGCCGGTGATCTGTCGCCCCTGCCGGGCGAGGGACTGCCCGAAGAAGTGCGCCCGCTCGTCGACGAGCTCAACCTGCTGCTGGGTCGCGTGCGCACGGCGTTCGACGCGCAAACCCAGTTCGTGGCCAATGCGGCGCATGAACTGCGCTCCCCGCTGACCGCCCTCAAGCTGCAGGCCCAGGCACTGCGCCGCAGCGGCGACGAGGCCGGGCGTGAAGCCTCGGTGGCGCGCCTGAACCAGGGCATCGACCGCGCCATCCGGCTGGTCGAGCAGCTCCTGGCACTGGCCCGCGAAGAGGCCGGGCTGGGGCATCCGGCTGCCAGCGAGCGGCTGAATTTGCAGGATGCGGTGAAGTTCGCCGTGGCCGATGTGTTGCCGCAGGCCCAGGCCCGCCACATCGATCTGGGCGTGGGGAACACCGAACCCGCCTGGGTCCACGGCCAGCTTGACGCCTTGCGCATCCTGCTGCGCAACCTGCTCGACAACGCGCTCAAATACACACCGCTATCGGGCCGGGTCGATGTCGCGCTGCGCATCGCGGGCGCGCACGTCGTGCTGGTGGTGGAAGACAGCGGGCCTGGCGTAGCGCCGCTTGAGCGCGCACGCGTGTTCGACCGCTTTTTCCGCGCCGGCAATGACTCGGATGTCAGCGGCAGTGGACTGGGGCTGGCCATCGTCAAGACCATCGCCGATCGCCATGGCGCGACGCTCAGGCTCGATCGGTCTGAACGCCTCGGGGGCTTGCAGGTCGAAGCGCGCTTCCCGCTGGCGGACCCGGCGCCAGCGTAAGCCCCCTGCTTGTCGCTTCGCGTCTCCGTGGCGGCTTGAATTGGCGCGGGGCGGCCCTTGGCTGCGTTAGGATGCGACACTTCCTTCACCGCACCCTGTCTTGCTAGCCCTCGGTCACTTTGCCTTCGTCCTGATCTGCCTGTTGATTTACGCGATCAACACCCACGTCGGCGGGCAGCGCCGTCATCCGTCGGCCGCCATTGCGTGGGTGCTGCTGATCGCCCTGCTGCCTTACATCGGCCTGCCGCTCTATCTTTTTTTTGGTTCCCGCAAGTTTGTGCGGCCGGCGCGCCACGGCGGTGTCTTGACGGGCACGCCCGACGACACACCGCGAGCCTGGGCCATCGCCACGCTGGAAGGCATGGGCCTGGCCGCACCCGAGCCACAGCGGGCCGTGGGCTTCCATGCCGACGGCCAGGCGGCCTGGAATGCGCTGGTGGCCGTGATCCACAACGCCCAAAGCCGGCTGGATATTTGCACCTACGTCCTCGCCAACGACGAGGTGGGCCGGCGCGTGGTGCGCCTGCTGCAGGAGCGGGCCGGCGCCGGCGTGCATGTGCGCCTGCTGCTCGATGCGCTGGGCAGCCTGCGCACATCGCGCCGGCAGATCGGACGGCTGCGCGCGGCCGGCGTGGAGGTGCGCTGGTTCATGCCTTTGCTGCACAACCCGATGCGCGGGCGCGTGAATCTGCGCAACCACCGCAAGCTGGCGATTGCCGACGGGAAGCAGTTGTGGAGCGGCGGACGCAACCTGGCGGCGGAATATTTCATGGGTAACGGGCACACGCCGGCCTGGATCGATTTGAGCTTCACCGTGCAGGGCCCGCTGGCGGACGAGGCGCTGGACCTGTTCGAATCCCATTGGCGCAACACCAGCGGCCCGCAGGAAAACAGCCGCCAAAAAGCCGCCCCGGAGCCGGCGGGGCCCGCACCCGACCCGGGCCAGCATCTGGCCCAGATGGTGCCCAGCGGCCCGGACCAGGCCGAGGATACGGTGCATGCGCTACTGCTGACCGCGATCTACCGGGCACGCCAGCGGGTCGTGGCCGTGACGCCCTACTTCGTGCCGGACGACAACCTGTTGACCGCGCTGCGCCTGGCCGCCCAGCGCGGTGTGCGCGTGGAGCTGATCGTGCCGGCCCGCTCCAACCACCGACTGGCCGATATCGCGCGCCAGCGCGCCATACGCGATCTCGCTGCGGCCGGCGCGCAGGTGCGGCTCACGGCCGGCATGATGCATGCCAAGGCAATTCTGGTGGACGACACGCTGGCCTTGTGCGGCTCGCTCAACCTGGACGCACGCAGCCTGTTCCTGAACTTCGAGTTGATGGTGGCTTTTTATGCGGCCGAAGATATCGCGGCCGTCGACGACTGGATTGCCGCCAACTTCCGCGGCGCGCGCCGTTACGTCGCACGCCCCGCGTCCCTGTGGCGCGACATCATGGAGGGCCTGGTGCGCTGGCTGGGCTTCCAGATTTGACGCTGCCCCGGCGCCGCGCGCGCCTTTAAGTTTCACCTAAGCGGGCCTGCCCATAGTTGGGTCATCGATACCGATTTAACCCACAGGAGTTCAGCCCATGAAAACCGTATCCCTCAAAAGCACGCGCCTGGTGATTGCGCTGCTGGCCGCCGGCGTCATTGGCGGCGCCGGGGTGACTGCCTTTCACGCCGAACGCGCCCATGCGGCATTGGCGCCGGTGGTCGCAGCCAGCGTGTCCACATCGACCAGCACCCCGATGGCCTTGCCGGACTTTGCGCAGATCACGCAGCGCTACGGTCCGGCAGTGGTCAACATCACGGTCACCGGCCTGACCAAGACGTCCGATGAACTGCCCATGGCCCAGCGCAACGGGCAGGACGATCCGTTTGGCAACGACCCTTTCTTTGAGTTCTTCCGCCGCTTCCAGCAGGGACAGGGCGGCCAGGGGGCGCCGCGCGAAGTCCCCTCGCGCGCCCAGGGTTCGGGCTTCATCATCAATCCGGACGGCATCATCCTGACCAATGCGCACGTGGTGCGCAACGCGAAGGAAGTGACGGTCAAGCTCACCGATCACCGCGAGTTCCGCGCCAAGGTGCTGGGCGCGGACCCGAAGACCGATGTGGCGGTACTCAAGATCGACGCCAGGAACCTGCCCGTGGTGGCGCTGGGCAGTTCCGCCGATCTGCGGGTGGGCGAGTGGGTGCTGGCCATTGGCTCGCCGTTCGGCTTTGAAAACTCCGTGACCGCCGGGGTGGTGAGCGCCAAGGGCCGCTCGCTGCCCGGCGACAGCGCCGTTCCATTCATCCAGACCGACGTGGCCGTCAACCCCGGCAATTCG
This sequence comes from Rhodoferax sp., assembly GCA_031291295.1. Classification (GTDB taxonomy): domain Bacteria; phylum Pseudomonadota; class Gammaproteobacteria; order Burkholderiales; family Burkholderiaceae_C; genus Rhodoferax_A. The sequence goes on from JARLJI010000212.1 coordinate 54,845, forward strand.
GGCGGCCCGCTCTTCAACACGCGCGGCCAGGTGATTGGCATCAACTCGCAAATCTACAGCCAGACCGGGGGTTACGAGGGCCTGTCGTTTGCCATTCCGATCGACACGGCGCTCAAGATCGAGCAAAAGATCGCAGCCACCGGCAAGGTCGAGCACGCCCGGCTCGGCGTCGCCGTGCAGGACGTCAACCAGACGCTGGCGAATTCCTTCAAACTCGCCACGCCCGCCGGCGCGCTGGTCTCCAGCGTGGAAAAAGGCAGCCCGGCCGATAAGGCAGGCCTGCAATCGGGCGACGTGATCCAGAGCGTCGATGGCCAGCCCATCGTGTCGTCCGGCGACCTGCCCCCCGTCATCAGCATGGATGCCCCCGGCGATACGGTCAAACTCGGAATCTGGCGCAACGGCAGCGCGACCACGCTCACGGCCAAGCTCGGCGATGCGAATGAAAAATCTGCGACGGTGGCCAGCAGCGCCAATGCGGCCGACCACGGCAAGATCGGTCTGGCGCTGCGGCCCCTGCAGGGCGATGAAAAGCAGCAAGCCGGCGTGGACCACGGCGTCCTGATCGAAGACGCTACCGGCCCGGCCGCGATGGCGGGCATCCAGTCCGGCGACGTGCTGCTGGCGGTCAATGGCACGCCCGTCAAGAGTGTCGATCAGGTGCGCTCGGTGCTGGCCAAATCAGGCAAGTCGGTCGCCCTGTTGATCCAGCGCGGTGACGACAAGATTTTTGTCCCGGTGCAACTGGGTTAAGCAAAGCAAAGAAAACGGCCGCAACCCGCCGCGAGCGGCTCTTTTTTTGCCTGGCGCGCGCATCGGGCTGCAGCACAAACTCGGGCTCGGCGGTGCCTGCGTGGTCACGCTGTACCAGACCGACCGCACACAGGTTGTGAACGATCCGTTGGTGTCGAGAAAATGAAGTCCCTTGGTGGCGACTTGATCAGGCGTTGGTGAGAAAAAGTTCAGAAGTTGGCGAGACTGGATTTCAATTGCCGCCGGCAGGTCTCAGCGGTTGCGGCTGATCGTCGGTGTCGGCTTGCCGGCAACCCAATTGATTTCCGGTCAGCGGTCGACCGTAACCGGCTCTTGACGACCCACTGAAGTCGTTGAAGTTTTAAACTTGAATGACCGTTTAACGATGTTAAGCACTCATTCAGATGTGTCAGGTGCGCTACGTCATTCTCCAGGGAGAACAAGCAAACCGCTCCAGCTCAAAGGTGAACTTTGTCGTCTCGGTTGGCTTCAGACGCTCATGCACGTCATGGCAAAGAGCCACCTCAAAGCTCAACGTACTGCGAATGTTGTCGCACAATTTCGGCGTGTTGCACAAGTATTTATTACTGTCCAGGTCGATCCCGTCCAGCGCGTCCCTGGGGGCAGTGATGGGTGCCGATCCATAACCACCGCCGCTGTCCCCTTCGCTTTGGCAGCGAATACGGGTAATTCCGTGCGCCTGGCATTTTTGGATGTTGTGACACAACTCGCTCAGGTCTTTGCCATCTTGCCCTTGGTATCTCATAAAGCCAAGTTGACGCCGGAGAGTGCATTGCTCTCAGTCGGACCATTGCGCCAATACGCTTTTTTGGGTACCACTTACCACAAATCTTCAATGGCAGTGACGAACCCTCCCAGCAGAGGCGGTTTCAAATACTTTTCAATCAGGCGTTTATCCTTTCAATCGAATTGCAGACCGCCGTTGAGGTCCAGCACCTCGCCGGTGATGAAGCCGCTCATCGGATGGGCCAGAAACAGCACACAGTGGGCGAACTCTTCGAGTTCGCAAAAGCGGCCCACCGGAATTTTGAGACGCATCTCGGCTTGACGCTCGGCGCTGACCTGCTCGGTCAGCATCTGGGTCTTCACAAAAGTCGGGGCCAGCGCGTTGCAGGTGACGCCAAATGCTGCGTATTCACGGGCAAAGCTGAAGGTCAGCGAAATGACGCCGCCCTTGCTGGCGGCGTAGGCGGGCAAGGGCGACAGGCCGCCGGTTTTGGCGCCGTACGACGAGACATTCACGATGCGCCCAAATCCACGCGCCTTCATGCCGGGGGCGACGCGCTGGCTCACGTAGAACACGCCGTCCAGGTTGACACGTAAGGTCTTGTGCCACAGCTCGGGCGTGGTTTGTTCGCAGTTGGCGTACTGCAAGAAACCGGCGTTGTTGACGCAGACGTCGATGCGGCCAAAGTGCTGCTCAATGGCATCGCAGGCGCTGTGCACCTGGGCCAGCTCACTGACGTCCATGGTGAAGCAGGCCACGCGATCACCATAGGAAGCCAGCGTGCTGGCGACCTGCTCGGTGCGCAGGTCGGTCGCTGCCACGCGGTAGCCCGCGTCGAGCAGCGCCCGGACGGTGGCCAAGCCCATGCCAGCATTGGCCCCGGTGACGAGGGCGACTTGGTCTTGAATGGAAGGGGTCATGGTGTTTGAAGAGGTTGAAGGTATTTGAAGAGGCGCGCATCGAATCCGATGGCGCAGGGTGTCGGTGGCGTTTTCAGGCAGGGTTCAAAGCCCCGCCTGATTCAGTTCGGCGCGGGTCGGCAGGCCTTCGCTGTCGCCCAGCACCTGCACGGCGCGGGCACCTATCCAGGCCCCGCGTTTGACGGCGTCGGGCACGCTCAAGCCATCGAGCAACGCGCTGATCACCCCCACGGCGAAGCCGTCACCTGCGCCGACTGTGTCGACCACCTGGGCCACCGGGAAACCGGCGACGTAACCGCTACGGTCTTGACCGTCATAGAAAGCGCCTTCGCTGCCGAGCTTGACCACGACCAGCTCGGCGCCATGCTGGCGGTAATAGCGGGCAACGCCTTCCGGCGTTCGCTCGCCGGTCAGGAATCGGCCTTCCTCCAGGCCGGGCAGCACCCAATTGGCGCGCGTGGCCAGGTCGTTGATGGCCTCGCGCATTAGTTCGGGCGTGGCCCACAAGGTCGGGCGCAGATTCGGGTCGAACGAGACGCTGCGACCAGCGCCACGCATCAGGTCCATGGTCTTGCGGGCGGCGGGCAAGGTCGTGGATGAAACGGCGGCAAACACGCCGGTGGCATGCAGATGCCGGGCGCCCAGCAGCCAGGCTTCGTCGATATCGGCCACGCCCATGTGGCTGGGGGCGGAGCCAGTGCGGTGGTATTCCACCGGCGGGTCGCTGCCGTCGCTCACCTTGCCCTTGAACATGAGACCCGTTTTTTGTGAGGCGTCACAGATCACATGCGAACAGTCGACTCCTTCCCGTGCCATGAAGGCCAGCAAATAGCGCCCCATGAAATCGGCGCCCAGGCGGCTGGCCCAGCCTACCTTCAGACCCAGGCGCGCGAGGCCGATGGCGACATTGGTCTCGGCACCGGCCGTGCGCTTGTAAAAAGCCTCGGTCTGCTCCAGCGGGCCCGGCTGGTCGGCGACCAGCAGCACCATGGCCTCGCCAAAAGTAATGACGTCCAACTCACTGTTCATGTCGTGGCACTCGCTGCTTACCAATTCCACAGCGTACCGTCATGCGCGAGGCGGTTGACCGGCAGGTAGGCGCGTTGGTAGGGGTACTTGGCGGCCATCTTCTCGTCGATCTCCACGCCATGACCAATCGCTTCGCCGCAGTGCATGAAGCCTTGGTTGAAGCTGTAGGCGTGCGGGAAAACTTCGTCGGTCGCATCGGTGTGGCGCATGTATTCCTGCACACCGAAGTTCGGCACCCAGGTATCAAAATGCAGCGCCGTGCCCATGCACACCGGTGAGAGATCGGTAGCGCCATGGCAGCCGGTGCGCACCTGGTACATCGAGGCGAAGTCGGCAATGCGCCGTAAATGCGTGATGCCACCGGCATGCACGACCGTCGTACGGATGTAGTCGATCAACTGGTTTTGAATCAGATCCTTGCAGTCCCAAATGGTGTTGAAGATTTCTCCCACCGCCAGGGGCGTGGTGGTGTGCTGACGAATCAGCTTGAAGGCCTCCTGGTTTTCCGCCGGCGTGGCGTCCTCCAACCAGAACAGATGGTAGGGCTCCAGCGATTTGCCCAGGCGCCCGGCCTCGATCGGCGTGAGCCGGTGGTGGGCGTCGTGCAGCAGGTGGATGTCGGGCCCCACGGCATTGCGCACCGCCTCGAACAGTTTGGGCGTGTGCAGCAGGTATTTTTCTGAAGACCAGTCGTGCTCGCTGGGCAGGTCGCCATCGGCGGGTTCGTAGAACATCGTGCCTTTGCCCACGCCGTAGACTTTCTCCAGCCCCGGCACGCCGCTCTGCGCGCGGATCGCCTGGTAGCCCATCTCCTTGTAGCGCAAGACTTCATCGACGGTCTGCTCGATGTCCTTGCCATTGGCGTGGCCGTAGACCATCACGCCGGTGCGGCTGCGGCCGCCCAGCATCTGGTACAGCGGCAGGTTCGCGGCCTTTGCCTTGATGTCCCACAGCGCCGTGTCCACGGCCGCGATCGCGCTCATCGTGACCGGGCCACGCCGCCAGTAGGAACCGCGGTACAGGTACTGCCAGATGTCTTCGATCTGGTGCGCGTCGCGCCCGATCAGGCAGGGGATGACGTGCTCTGTGAGGTAACTTACCACTGACAACTCGCGCCCATTGAGTGTGGCGTCGCCGATGCCGGTAAGACCTTCATCGGTTTCGATTTTCAGTGTGACGAAGTTGCGGCCGGGGCTGCAAACGATGACGCGGGCGTTGGTGATTTTCATGGGCTGTGGGTCAGTTAACCAAAGATGTGTCGATGACGTGAATTGAGTAAAACGAGGAGCGTGCGAGCATTAGCCGTTCCAGCCCAGATGGCCGAGAAAGTCGCGGGTGCGCGCCACGGTGGGGTTATCGAAGATCTGCGCGGGCGGCCCTTCTTCCATGATGGCGCCGTTTTCGAACACCACCACCCAGTTCGCCACGCGCTGGGCAAAACTCATCTCGTGCGTGACCACAATCATGGTCATGCCCTCCTGGGCGAGTTTCTTCATCACGTTGAGCACCTCGCCCACGGTCTCCGGATCGAGCGCCGAGGTGGGCTCGTCGAACAGCATGACTTCGGGCTCCATGGCCAAGGCGCGGGCAATCGCCACGCGCTGCTGCTGTCCGCCAGACAGGTTGGCCGGGAAATTATTGGCCTTGGCCACCAGGCCGACTTTGTCGAGCAGCGCCATGGCGCGGGCGCGGGCCTTTTCTTCGTTCATGCCCAGCACGGTGATCGGACCCATGGCCACGTTGTCCAGCGCCGACTTGTGCGGAAACAGCTCGAAGCTCTGGAACACCATGCCCATGCGCTGGCGGACCTTGCGTACGTCTGCTTCCCGCGTGGGCAGGGGAACGCCATCGAGCAGTACCCGGCCGCCATTGAGCGTCTCCAGCGCGTTGGTGCAGCGCAGGAGCGTGGACTTGCCTGAGCCCGAAGGGCCGATGAGGCACATCACCTCGCCCTTGTTGACCTGCAGCGAGACGCCGCTCAGCGCGACAAAGTCGCCGTACATCTTGCGCACGTTCTCGTACACCAGCACGGGGGGCTGGTCGGCGCCTTTGCGGAGGGCTCGCGCGGCCTGTGGGTTCGTGGTGGGTTGCGGGATCGTGTGGTTCATTCCTTGACTCCGTATTTCTTGTGGATCCAGTCCACCAGTTTGGCCTGCGGATAACCCATCAGCCAATACAGCGCGGCCATGGCTGTGAGCATCTCTAGCACGCGGTAGGTTTGTGCACGAATCTGCATCGCCGTATATGCCAATTCACCGACGGCGATCACTGAGACCAGCGAGGTGTCTTTAAACAACGAAATCCAAGTGCTGGCCAGCACCGGTAAGATGCGCCGCCATGCCTGTGGGATCACCACCTTGAACATGGCTTGCCGGCGCGACATACCCATTGCGAGGGCCGCTTCAAGCTGGCCCTTGCGGATGGAATTTATTCCGGCACGGAAAGTCTCTGCGTTATAGGCCGAGACATTCAGCACGAGCGCAACCAACGCTGTGGTGAAGCCTGAAAACTCCACGTTAAAGGCTATGGGAAGCACATAGAAAGCCCAATAAATCAAAAGGATCAGTGGCAGATTGCGAAAGAACTCAACGAACCAGAGGGAAGCGTTCCGCAACAGTGAATTCGAAGACAGACGCATCAACGCCAGCAGAATGCCGCCCGGCACTGCCAACAACATCGTGACTACCGCCAGAACAATAGTGAGTAACGCGCCATTCAACAGTGCGTGTCGATACGTCCAGATGACGCCCCAATCAAGATTCATGACCGCCCCAAGTGCGCAAGACGTTGATAAATCCGGTCGACGATGCGTGTGACCGGAAACAGCACCAAGAAATACAACGCCATGACGAAGGTGTATACCTCCACAGGACGGTAACTTTGTCCGGAGACGATTTCCGCGCGGTGCATAAGCTCGGGCGCTGCGATCACTGTGGCGATGGCCGTGTCTTTGATGGCCATGGTCAGCAGCGAGCCAAACGCCGGCAGCATACGAATCGTCGCCTGCGGGAGAATGACCTTTCGCAGAATTTGTGCGCGTGACATACCCAGAGCCAGGCCGGCACGGGTCTGCCCCAAGCGGATCGATTCAATTCCAGCGCGAATGATTTCCGCCGCGTAGGCAGCAATATGCAATGTGAGCCCTACCAGCGCAGCCCAGAATGGCGGAAAAGTAACCCCTGCCACTAGTGGAAAGGCGAAATAAATCCATACCAACACCACCAGCACCGGAATCGAGCGCATGGTGTCTACATAAAAACCCAGTAACGCATTGAGCCAGCGTGGGCCATACAAGCGCAGCAAGGCAATGATTAGTCCGAACAATATACTGGTGATCGCGCTGAGAATGCTCAGGGCCACCGTCACACCCAACCCACCGGCAAAATACCGCCAGTTGTCTATCAGAGGGGAGAAGTCAATATCCATTGCACGCGATCAATTTTGGAACAAAACAATCCGTCGATCTCGATATGATCGTGTGTTGAATCTATTTATTCATGGCTTCTGACACTCGCAGTTCTTCTGCCGCCAGCGCCGGATGCATGCGTTTTTCTACCTCACGTAGCCAATTCGTATAGGCCGGCTCGTTCTTGTTCACGCCCATGCCGTCCTTGACTTCAAATATCTTACTGTCTTGACAGTTGTTTTCTTTTGGAAATACGGCCAGGCCCTTAACCTTCTTGCTGATGCTGGGCCACAGAATGCGGTTTATTGGCGCGGCGTCGGAGCGACCCGCCAATATTTCCTCGATGGGCGCCACCGAACCGGAATTGGCGACCGCACGCAGTTTGGCTTTGGTGAACTTCGCCCGCATAAGTGGTTCCTCGCCGGCGCCTGTGAAATAGGCCAAGGTGATGTCGGGTTTATTGAAATCGTCCAGCGTTTTCGCGTTTGTGAATTTCGGGTTGTTGGCGCGACCGAACATGCACACCGCAGTGCTTGAGAAGGTGACGAAGTCGATGATCTGCGCGCGTGCAGGGGTTTGATTCAATGGGCCGATCATGATGTCCATCTGGTTGGCAATCAGCGCAGGAACCTTGGTTTCGTGGCTCACCACAATCGGTTCGATCTTCACTCCCAGCAATTTGGCAAATTCCTTGCCGAGCATCCACGACGATCCAGACCATGGCTCCCCATTGCCGGTCGTGTTCTGCACCAGCCAGGGCGGGTTATTGACTACGCCCACACGCAGCACGCCAGCCTTGCGGATCGCGTCGATGCGAGGGCTGGCACCCGGCGGAGGTGGAGTTTGAGCCAGCGCGGCAGCTGATGCCACCATCAGCACCGCGGTCAACATGAGGTTTTTCGCTGTGCGAACTGTCGAACAAGTTGTGTACATGACGTGTTTCCAGGGGATGTGAATTAGCGAAATTGATTGCGCACAGAGGACCTACTTCATGTGTTCAACCACGGCGCTTTCATTGGCGGTGAGCTTGGCTTGTATCGTTTTTTCGACCTGGCGCAACCAGTTCAGGTAGACGGGTTGGTTTTTGTCAATTGCCAGGCCTACAGGCGAAGCCTTTTCCTGGCTACTTTGGCAATTGTTCTCCTTCGGGTAAGCCACCAAGCCTTTGACCTTGTGATTCAAGCTGACCCATGACACGCGGTTAATGGGCGCCGCATCGGCGCGTTTAGCCAATATTTCCTCCACTGGCGCAGTGCCGCCGGAGCTGGCCACACCGCGCAACTTGGCTTTGGGGAATCGCTCTTTCACCCAATTTTCTTCTGCACCCCCGGTGAAATAGGCAATGGTGATATCAGGGCTGTTGAGGCCATCCACCGTATTGATTTTGGCCAGCTTGCTGTTGCCTGCGCGGCCGAACATGCACACGCTGGTGTTCGAATAAATGACGAAATCAACCACCTTCATGCGTTCCGGCGTTTCGGCAAGTGGCGTGATGCTCATGTCCACCTGGTTGGAGGCCAGCACAGGAATCTTGGTTTCGTGCGATACCTGCACTGGGCGCAATTTGACACCTAGCAGGCGGGCATATTCGTTGGCCAGTATCCAGGCGGGGCCGCTCCATGTCGGCTTATCGTCTCCGCTGGTGTTTTCGTTAAGCCATGGCGCATTGCTGAGGACGCCCACGCGCAGGTCGCCGGCTTTGCGGATGGCGTCGATGCGCGGGCTCGCGCCCGGTGGCGGCGGTGGCGGTGGCGCTTGGGCCAGCAGCGCGGTGCTGGAGGCCGCCAGCAACAGGCCGGCCAGCCAGGGGCCGGGACGAGGGGAGAACTTGGGCATCCGTGTCATGTTTGTCTCTTTCGTTGTAGGGTTGGGAAAGGCTTGCGGCTAGCGCCAGGCCTGCGCGAACTCGCCGATCACCCGCTCCAGGTGCGCGCGCATCGCAGCCCGGGCCGCGACCGGATCGCGTGCCAGCAGGGCCTTGAAGATGCGCTGGTGGTCGGCGTGCGAGGCCAGGCGCAGGTCGGGGGTGTGAAAGTGGTGTTCGATCTTGGTCCAGACCGGTCCTTTGGACTGGTCCCACATGGCGGTGACCATTTGCAGCAGGACGCTGTTGCCGGTGGATTCGGCAATGCGCAGGTGGAACAGGCGGTCTGCCGCTTCGTTGGCTTCCTTGTCGTCGATGTTCTCGCGCATGTCGGCCAGCGCCGAGAAGATGCGGTCCAGGTCGGCGTCCTTGCGTGTCTCGGCGGCCACGGAGGCGATCTCCGACTCGATCAGGCAGCGTGCGCGCAGCAGTTCGAACGGGCCGGGCTCGGTGGCGGGCATGAACGCCGGCACCGCCGTGGCCACGGGGGGCTGGGTGATGTAGATGCCGGAGCCGCCGCGCACTTCCACCACCCCTTGCAGTTCCAGCACGATCGTGGCCTCGCGCACCGAGGTGCGGCTGACATCGAAGCGCTCAGCCAGGGCCCGCTCCGAGGGCAGGCGTTCGCCGACCTTGAACTCCCCCTGTGCGATGAGGGCCAGCAATTGCGTCGCCAGCCGCTGGTAGGAGCGGTCCGACGGGACTTTCGGGGTGCTGTCCGGATCGTCGGCGGAATGAATCAGTTGAAGTGTCATGGCGCTAAAGTGGTTAGACCAAATTTTAATTGGTCAACCAATTTTGGCTATAGTGGTTTACCATGATGGAGAATTGGTTGGCCTGGTTGTTCAATCAAGCCCTTTGACCGACGTCCGACCCATGCAAACACTCCACCAGGCCGCCCTGGCCCATCTGCCCGCCGCGGCCGATGTCGCACCCCACTATGCGGCCCCGCTGCAACTTCCGCTCTACCCGCGCACCGAGTCTTCGATTGGCGTGGTCCACCTGGGCCTGGGCGCGTTTCACCGCGCCCACCAGGCCATGGTGTTCGATGCCCTGCTTGAGCGCGGCGACGCGCGCTGGGGCGTGCTCGGGGTGGCCATGCGCAGCACCGGGCTGGCCGATGCGCTGGCCGCGCAGGGCGGGCTGTACACGGTGCAGGTCTCCAGCCGGGAAGGTCCGCGCTGGCAGGTGGTCGGCGCAGTGTTGCAGACCTGTGTGGCCGCACGCGAGCCCGCGCAGGTGGTGGCCGCCATGGCGGCGCCGGGCACGCGCTGGGTGACGCTGACCGTGACCGAGAAAGGCTACGGCCCGGCGCTGGCCGACCTGCTGGTGCAGGGGCTGGCGGCGCGCCGTGCCGCCGGCCTGGGCGGCTTGACGCTGGCCTCTTGCGACAACCTGTCCGACAACGGCCGCAAGCTGCAGAAGCTGTGCGTCGATGCGGCCGCACAGCAGGATTCCGCGCTGGCCCGATGGATTGATTCCGCTTGCGCTTTCCCGAACAGCATGGTCGACCGCATCGTGCCCGCCGCCACCGCGCAGCAGCGCGCCGATGCGGCCAGGGTGCTCGGTGTGATGGACGCCTGCGCGCTGGGCACCGAAGGATTCTGGGAATGGGTGATCGAGCGCCGCTTTGTCGACGCTGCCGACGGCGCCGCGCTGGCGGCTGTCGGCGTGACCGTGGTGGAGGACGTGAAGCCTTTTGAGGAGGCCAAGCTGCGCATGCTCAACGGCAGCCACACCGCCATGGCCTTGATAGGCGCGGTGCTGGGGCTGTCGACGATTGCCGACTGCGTGGCCCGGCCCGCCATCCGCCGGTTCGTCTACGGCCTGATGACCGACGTGGTGATGCCGCACCTGCAGCGCCCCGGGCTGCCGGCCTACCGCGACGCCTTGCTGGCGCGTTTTGACAATCCCCAACTGCATCACAGCGTGCACCAGATTGCGACGGACAGCTCCCTCAAGATTCCTTTTCGCTGGCAGGCCACGGCGCTGGCGCAATTGGCGGCGGGCGGCTCCATCGAGCCGCTGGCATTGGCCACGGCGGTGTGGATGCGCTACCTGCGGGGCGAGGATGAAAGCGGCCAGGTCTATGCCATTTCGGATCCGATGGGGGCAACGTTACAGGCCACCGCACAGCAGCATTCGGGCGATGTGCCGGGCACCGTGCAGGCGTTGCTCGCCGTGACCTCGATGTGGGGTGATGCACTGCCACGCGATGCGCGCTGGGCTACACGCGTGGCGTACTGGTTGCAGTCCATCATGCAGCACGGTGTCGCGGCGTCTTTAGAGGCGTGTTGTCCTGGATACTGACCCCCCGCCACCATACCGTACCGGGATACTGGCCGAGCTATTGTTTAGGCCGGCAATCGTTTGTCGGGAATGAAAGCATTTCTCCAATTCGACTAACGATCCGTGTCCATCACTTGGTGCCAATGTCTGTCGCCTTTGGCATGAAGACCGGACCTTCAACGGGCACATCTTCAACGACCGCTGTTGGCCGGGAGCCGGTGCCACAATCGTTGAAATCATTGCCACATAGCCGACATTCGACTTGCAGAGTTCGGGGATTGCTTTGCGGCGACCAGTTCTGAATCCTCTACAGCCGCAGTCAGTCTCTTGCCGATTTCACATCGATGCTTATGGCGGTCCACGCAGTGACTCCCTGGTGCCCGCAGCGGCCAATGATTCTCTCGTTAACTTCTGATTTTTCTCATTTTTGCTCACACAAGTCGTGCAGTCGTAGCGCCGGCGGCCGCCGCTTCAATCGGTCGCTGCAGGACATAGTTGCTATTAATTAAATAGCAACTAACCAATACTGGAAAAGGGCCAATGCCTCAAAACACACAAAACCATCGGCAATCTGCGGCCGGCCACGCGCTCCCGTTACCATTGCGGTCACACCGAGGAGGCTTTCGTGACCGTCATCACCAACATTGAAGACCTGCGCGTCCTGGCGCAAAAGCGTGTGCCGCGCATGTTCTACGACTACGCCGATTCCGGCTCGTGGACCGAAGGCACCTACCGCGCCAACGAGGCTGACTTCCAGAAAATCCTGCTGCGCCAGCGCGTGGCGATCAACATGGAAGGACGCAGCACCCGCACGAAGATGATCGGTGTGGACGTGGCGATGCCGGTCGCCATTGCGCCGACCGGCCTGACTGGCATGCAGCATGCCGACGGTGAAATCCTGGCGGCGCGCGCGGCCGAGAAATTCGGCATTCCGTTCACGCTCTCCACCATGAGCATCTGCTCGATCGAGGACATCGCCGCGCACACCAAGGCACCGTTCTGGTTCCAGCTCTACGTGATGCGCGACCGCGACTTCATCGAGCGGCTGATCGACCGCGCCCGGGCCGCGAACTGCGGCGCGCTGGTGCTCACACTCGACCTGCAGATCATCGGCCAGCGCCACAAGGACCTGAAGAACGGCCTGTCGGCACCGCCCAAGCTGACAATCGCCAACATCCTCAACATGATGACCAAGCCACGCTGGTGCCTGGGCATGCTGGGTACCAAACGCCGGCAGTTCGGCAACATCGTCGGCCACGTCAAGGGCGTGGAAAACATGGGCTCGCTGTCGGAGTGGACCGCCAAGCAGTTCGACCCGGCCTTGAGTTGGGGCGATGTGGAATGGATCAAGAAGCGTTGGGGCGGCAAGCTGATCCTCAAGGGCATCCAGGACGTGGAAGATGCGCGCCTGGCGGTGGACAGCGGCGCGGACGCCATGATCGTCTCGAACCACGGCGGGCGCCAGCTCGACGGCGCGCCGTCTTCCATCTCGGCGTTGCCGGCCATTGTCGAGGCGGTGGGTCACCAGATCGAAGTCCACATGGATGGCGGCATTCGCTCCGGGCAGGACGTGCTCAAGGCCAGGGCCCTGGGTGCGCGTGGCACCTACATCGGCCGCTCGATGCTCTATGGTCTGGGTGCCATGGGCGAAGCGGGCGTGACCAAGGCGCTGGAGATCATCCACAAAGAACTTGACCTCACCATGGCGTTTTGCGGTCACACCAACATCAACCAGGTGGACAAGGGCATCTTGCTGCCGGGCACGTTTTAGCTGACGGCACGTCTTCCTGTCATGATCGCCTGGGAGTCCATCCAGGCGGCCGAACGGTATGATGCCGTCCACCATGGCTGCCCCGCGTGTTCCGTCCATACAAGGCTTGCTGGCTTTCGAGACGCTGGCCCGGTTGCGCAGCGCAACCCTCGCCGGCGAGGAACTCAGTGTCACGCCCAGCGCAGTCAGCCATCGCATCCGGCAACTGGAAACCCAGCTGGGCATCAAGCTTTTCGCGCGTGGCGACTTCAGCCTGAGCGCTGATGGCACGTCTTATCTTGCCCGGGTGCGCGAGGCGCTGGCTGTTCTACAGCAAGTGCCAGGTCGCGGCAGTGCTGCGGGTACAACACGCCTGCGTGTTGCGGTGACGCCGACCTTTTCCCGCCAGATTCTGCTGCCCAGACTCGCATTGTTTCGCCACGCGTACCCGGAGATTGAGCTCGTGCTGCAGGTCACGATCCCGATGCTCAACGTCACGGCCGAGGAGGCCGACATCGAGTTGCGTTTCGGCGCCAGCCCCAATACGGATCAGGAGTCACTGCTTCTGTCATCCGACGAGGCAACACCCGTATGCAGCCCCGAGTACCTGCATGAGGCCGGGCCGTTTGATGAATTCACCACATTGGATGAGATCTCCCGCGTCCGGCTGATACGCTGCCCGCTGGAGCCCTGGCGCACCTGGTTCAGTGCGAACGGCATCACCCGCGATGAACCGAGCAGTGGCTCCCAGTTCAACGACATCGGTCTCGTGCTCGATGCGGCAGTGGCCGGTTTTGGCGTCGCCCTGATGCGGCTGCGGCTCGGCGCTGCCTGGCTGGACAGCGGCCGCCTGGTTCGCCTCTCACCGCGCAGCGTGCCCTCGCCGCACCACTACTTTCTGTGCTGGAAGCGCGGCACCCTTGACCGCTGGGAATGCGCCGCCTTTGTTGACTGGCTCAAGCAGGCGATCAGATAGCCCCGGCCCGCACGTTTGAAAAATATTCACGCCATGACCTTCAACGATTCATCCCTGAACGCCGACCGCTGACTACATTACCGTCTCAAAGACGGATGCTCCGTCAACAGGAGACAAAAATGGTTTGGCAACAGGTCTACGATCCGTTTGGAAATATGGTCATTTCCACCACGCTGGCGGCCATCCCGGTGGTGGTGATGCTGGTGTGTCTGGGCTTTCTTCACATCAAGGCCCACATTGCGGCGGGTCTGGGCCTGATCGCGGCGCTGCTGGTTGCCGTGTTCGCCTACGGCATGCCGGCCGATATGGCCAGTCGTGCGGCACTCTATGGCGGCATCACCGGGCTGCTGCCCATCGGCTGGATCGTGCTCAACATCATTTTTCTGCAGCAGTTGGCTGAGCAGAACGGCAGCTTCAAGATCCTGCAGGATTCGCTCTCGGGCATCACCGAGGACCGGCGGCTGCAGCTGCTGCTGATCGCATTTTGCTTCGGCGCCTTCTTCGAGGGAGCGGCAGGCTTTGGCACACCCGTAGCAGTCACCGCCGGCATTTTGATCGGGCTGGGCTTTTCGCCGCTGGCCGCCTCGGGCCTGTCGTTGATCGCCAACACCGCACCGGTGGCTTTCGGTGCGCTCGGCACGCCAGTCATTACCCTGGCCAAAGTCCACGGCTATGACCTCATGGAAGTGACCGCCATGATCGGCCGCCAGTTGCCATTTTTCTCGTTGCTGGTGCCGTTCTGGCTGATCTGGGCCTTTGCCGGGCGCAAGGCCATGATGGAGATCTGGCCCGCCATCCTGGTGACCGGCCTGTCGTTCGCCATTCCGCAATACCTGGTCAGCAACTTCATAGGGCCCGAACTGGTGGACATCATCGCGGCGCTGGTCTCGATGGTGGCGCTGGTGCTGTTCCTGCGTGTCTGGCAGCCCCGGAATATCGGGACCTCCCCGTCGCTCAAGGGGCATGAGCAAGATGGCGGCGAGGCCAAGGAACCCATGCCCATCGTGCGTCACACGCGTGCGGAGCTGATCGGCGCGTGGACGCCCTGGGTGATCCTGACGGTGTTCGTGTTTGTCTGGGGCCTGCCTTCGGTCAAGACCTGGCTCAATGGCATTTACGCGCCATCGTTTCCGATGACGGGCTTGCACAACCTGGTCGAGAAAATGCCGCCAGTGGTGCTCAAGCCGACCAAGGAAGGCGCCGTCTACGTACTGGGACTGCTGTCGGCCACCGGCACGGGCATCCTGCTGTCGGCGATCTTGGGCGCGCTGATCATGAAGTACAACCCGCTGCAAATCGTGCGCACGTTTTTCCGCACGCTGTGGCTGGTGCGTTTCTCGTTGCTGACCATTGCACTCATGCTGGCGTTGGGAACCGTCACACGCTATTCCGGGACCGACACGACGTTGGGGCTGGCTTTTGCCAATACCGGTTTTTTGTATCCTTTCTTCGGCACCCTGATGGGCTGGATCGGCGTCGCAATGACGGGCTCCGACACCGCCTCGAACGTGCTGTTCGGCGGTATGCAGAAAGTGGCAGCCGGGCAACTGGGATTGCCGATCAACTTGATGGGAGCGGCCAACAGCGCGGGCGGCGTGATGGGCAAGATGATCGATGCGCAGTCGATCGTGGTGGCTTCCACCGCCACGCGCTGGTTCAACCATGAAGGCGACATCCTGCGCTATGTGTTCTTCCATTCCATTGCGCTGGCCTGCCTGGTCGGCCTCTTCGTCACGATGCAAGCCTACGTTTGGCCTTTCACCCTGATGGTGGTGCGATAAGCGCAGCTTGCGAAGTAGAAAATCCGGAGGAGATTTTTCAATGACCGTCATCACCAACATCGAAGACCTGCGCGTCCTGGCGCAAAAGCGTGTGCCGCGCATGTTCTACGACTACGCCGATTCCGGCTCGTGGACCGAAGGCACCTACCGCGCCAACGAGGCCGATTTTCAGACCATCAAGCTGCGCCAGCGCGTGGCCGTGAACATGGAAAACCGCAGCACCGCCAGCAAAATGGTGGGCGTGGACGTGAAGATGCCCGTGGCCATCGCGCCCGTCGGCCTGACCGGCATGCAGCACGCCGACGGCGAGATCCTGGCGGCGCGGGCGGCTGAAAAGTTCGGCATTCCCTTCATCCTCTCGACCATGAGCATCTGCTCCATCGAGGACATCGCGGCCCATACGCGGCGGCCCTTCTGGTTCCAGCTCTACATGATGCGCGACCGCGAGGCCATGGCGGCGATGATAGAGCGCGCCCGCAAGGCGGGCTGCGACGCGCTGGTGCTGACGCTGGACCTGCAGGTGATCGGCCAACGGCACAAGGACCTGAAGAACGGCCTGACGGCGCCGCCCCGCCCGACCGTGGCCAACATCATCAACCTCTTGACCAAGCCGCGCTGGTGCCTGGGCATGGCGGGTACGCGGCGCCGCACCTTCGGCAACCTGGTGGGCCATGTCAAGGGCGTGAGCGACATGAATTCGCTGGCCTCCTGGACCAACGAGCAGTTCGACCCGCGCCTGTCGTGGGCGGACGTCGCCTGGGTCAAGGAAAAGTGGGGCGGCAAGCTGATCCTCAAGGGCATCCAGGACGTGGAAGACGCACGACTGGCGGTGCAAAGCGGCGCCGACGCCATCGTGGTGAGCAACCACGGCGGGCGCCAGCTCGACGGCGCGCCGTCCAGCATCAGCGCGCTGCCCGCCATCGTCGAGGCTGTGGGCTCGCAGATCGAGGTTTGGATGGACGGCGGCATACGCTCGGGCCAGGATGTTCTCAAGGCCTGGGCGCTGGGCGCCAAGGGCACGCTGATTGGCCGCGCCATGGTCTACGGCCTGGGTGCCATGGGCGAGGCTGGCGTGACCAAGGCGCTGGAGATCATCCACAAGGAACTTGACCTCACCATGGCGTTTTGCGGCCACACCAACATCAATTCGGTGGACAAAGGCATCTTGCTGCCGGGCACGTACTGATGATCTGTCAGGGGCGCCGGTTGACACCCATCAGCCGGCGCGCCAGCTGAAGCAGCAGGCCCGCAAAGGTGAGCGCCCAGGCAGCCAGCGCCGCCGCCAGGAAAGCGCTCGACAGGACACTCAGAAAACCAAACGACATGGCCTGCGCCATCCGGAAAGTGCACGCTGAATACATCCCCAGCGGGAATACCGCACCCCAGTAGAGCGGGTCGTATTCGAACGGAAAGCGCTTGTACACATAGCGCCAGACGCCGAGCACCAGCAGCATCGGCACCCACCAGGTGCCGGTGGCCCAGTAAAAAACCGTGAAGCCCTTGAGGAACGGCACCAGCGACTGCAAAAACGGCGCATCGGGTGCATTCACGATCAGCAACGAACCCGCCAGCGTGGAGATGGCCATCGCGCCCATGTTGATCCAGTAGGGCGGTGTCAGGTCGTCCGGGGAGAAGTGAAAAAACGTGTAGCGATAGAAAATCAGCGACATCATCCAGATGTACAGCATGCCGCCCCACAGCCACATTGACAGCGCGAAAAAGTTCAACTCCAGCCGCCATGGCTGAGGGATATGCGCTGCCAGCAGCGCGCTGAGCACCGCCAGCGACTGTGTCGCCACCACCGCCAGCAGCCAGGCGCCACTGATACCTTTGTCCAGCGTGGGCTTGACTTCCTTGATGGTGAAGGCCGTGAAGATGGTGTAGGTCAGGCCTGCCCACAGCACCAGCGCCAGCACCCACAAGGCGAAGGCGATCCGTTCGCCGCCGCTCACCAGCATCACGAACTGGGTGCCCAGCAACGCGGTGGCGGCCACCGACGTGAAAAATCCCGGCCCGCGCAGATGATCAACCATATCGCCGAAGAAAGCCCGCGGGTAGCGTAGCAGGCGAATGCCATTGAGCAGCGACAGCAGGAGCCAGATCACCACATTGAGCCCAAACAGTGCCTGCGCGACAAGTTCAAGCCCCTGCTGATACGCCGCCAGTGACACAATACCGGTCGCCATGACCATGGCGAAATAGGCGGGCGACAGACCTGCCAGACCGTCCAGACGCCCGGCTACAACCGGACGGCCCGGTTGCGAGTCAGTCTGTCCTGGCCCATTCATGGGCGCGACCGCACGTAAAAGATCATGTCCGCAATATAGCTGAGGCCCCCGCATGGTCGCGGTGCGTGTGCCAGACTGTTGATATATATCACGCCATTGTATAATTTCATGATTATGCGAGCCTGCCCGTGATCAGCAAAAAACAATACGCCACCCTGTCGGAGTTCCGCTTCCGGCTGTCCCAGTTCCTGCGCTTTAGCGAGGCGGCGGCGCTCGATGCGGGGATCTCGCCATTGCAGTACCTGCTGTTGCTGCACCTGCGCGGATTCCAGGGACGCGAGTGGGCCACCGTGGGCGAGCTGGCGGCGCGGCTCGACGCGAGCCACCAGGGAACGGTCGCGCTCGTCAAACGCTGCGAGGCCAACGGGCTGGTCACGAAACGCCGCAGCACCACCGATGCGCGCCAGGTCGAAATCCATTTGACGCCGCAGGCGCACGCGCTGGTCAAGCGCATCGCATCGCGCCATTTGCGCGAGCTCAAGCGGCTCGACGAGCTGTTTCGCGGGGTCGATGCGGCTTACCTCGACCGGTTGAACCTTGGCCAGGGCCACTCCTCATGACATCGACTACACACACGGCGGGCCCGACCGCGTCAACCGCGCACAAGGGCGATTTTTCCAGCAAGGATCGCCTGATCCTGCTGTCGATTTTCGGGATCGTGATCGGCGCCATCAGCACGCTCGGGGCCTACGTCCTGTTTGCCGCGATCCGGTTTTTTACCAACCTGTTTTTCTATCAAACATTTTCGCTCGCGGCGCGCTCGCCGGCCGACAATCATCTGGGCGCCTGGGTGATCGTGGTACCCGCCATCGGTGGCCTGATCGTCGGCCTGATGGCGCGTTTTGGCAGCGAGAAGATTCGCGGCCACGGCATTCCCGAGGCGCTCGAGGCCATCCTGTTCGGCAAGAGCCGCATGTCGGTCAAGGTGGCGCTGCTCAAGCCGCTGTCCTCGGGCATCGTAATCGGCAGCGGTGGGCCGTTCGGCGCCGAAGGTCCCATCATCATGACCGGCGGCGCCGCCGCTTCGCTGCTGGCGCAGAGCTTCAGCCTGACCTCGGCCGAGCGCAAGGCCTTGCTCGTGGCTGGCGCCTGCGCCGGCATGACCGCGGTGTTCGGCACGCCGCTCGCCGCCGTGCTGCTCGCGGTCGAACTGCTGCTGTTCGAGTTGCGCCCGCGCAGCCTGTTGCCGGTCACGCTGGCGTGCACCGTGGCCGGCTTCCTGCGCCCGCTGTGGGCCGATGCCGGCCCGCTGTTCGCCATGACAACGCCCGCGCCCACGGCCGTGGCCATTGGCTCCTGCATCGTGGCAGGCCTGGCTTCGGGGGCGCTGTCCAGCCTCATGACGATGGCGCTGTACGCCATCGAAGACGCCTTCGGCCGGCTGCCTTTGCACTGGATGTGGTGGCCCGCGCTCGGCGGCCTGGTTGTCGGCGTCGGCGGCTATATCGAGCCGCGCGCCCTGGGCGTCGGCTACGACGTGATCGGTGATCTGCTGGCGAATCACCTGTTGCTGTCAACAGTCGCGGCGTTGCTGATCGTCAAGGTGATCATCTGGGCGGTGGCGCTGGGCTCGGGCACGTCGGGTGGCGTGCTGGCGCCGCTGCTGATGATCGGCGCCGGCCTGGGCTGCCTGATCGGCCAGTGGCTGCCCGGCGGCGACGTGCGCCTGTGGGCGCTTGTATGCATGGCCGCCACGCTGGCCGGCACCATGCGCGCCCCGCTGATGGCCGTGGTCTTTGCCTTCGGCTTGACGCACGATGCGAATGCCTTCCTGCCGCTGCTGCTCGGTTGCGCGGCGGCTTACGGATTCACCGTGATCGTCATGCCGCGCTCGATCCTGACCGAAAAAATCGCGCGGCGCGGCCACCACATCTACCGGGAGTACGGCGTCGATCCGCTGGAGCGCAATTTCGTCGAGGAAGTGATGACGCGCAACGTGATGGCGATTCCCGCTGACATGCCCGTGTCCGAAGTGCTGGCGACCTATTTCGGCACCAAGCAGACGCAGCGGGCCTACCCGGTGGTGGCGGACGGCCGGTTGTCAGGCATGGTGGATCGCCGTCAATTCCAGAACCTCGCCGCGCACGTCCTGGCGCAGCCGGTTGCCCAGCTGGTGGCGGATCAGGTGCCGGATTTCGCGCTGCCGAGCGAGACCTGCCGTTCGGTCGCCTCGCGCATGGCCGCCTTCGGGCTGGAGCGGCTGCCAGTCATCGAGTCCGCCGAATCGCATCGCCTGCTCGGCATCGTCAGCCGCAGCGATCTGCTCAAACCCGTGGAGCACCTGCACGAAGAAGAATCCCGGCGCGAGCGTTTTTTCCGCCGGGCGTCGGATTCGTCGGGGCCGGATACCCCCGACGCACCTTGATGCCCGAGGCGCACGGGCCCTGGGCTCACGGCGCCCTGCGTGAAGCCGAAAGAGCCGTGATCGCGCGCCGTCAGCGTTGCCCGTGGGGCCGCGCGGGAACGGTCTTGAGGAACGCGTACACCGCCTGCGCATCGGTGTCGTCGAGCTGGCCCAGCGATTCAAATGGCATCACGGCAATGGCGGAGCCGTCGGGGCGTTTGCCGCTGCGCAGCATGGCGATGAAGTGCGTGGCATCCGGATAGCGGCCCATCACGCTGCCCTCGCCCGGTGTCAGGTTGGCGGCGGCGGGCCAGTCGGGCGGGACGCCCGGAATCTTGCCGCCCGACAGCCCGGCACCGTGGCAGCCGATGCACATGTTCGCCACGTACGCGCCGTGCGCCACCGAGACAGCGACGGGGACCGGCTGCGCGGGCGGCAATGAATGGTCGATCTTCTCGGCGGCATCCTGGATGGCGCCAAAGCCGTACAAGACCTTGACCGGCAGCGGAAGTTCCACCACGGCGGCCCCGCCTGACAGGGGCGGTTGGCTCTTCAGATAGGCGATGAGCGCGCCCAGGTCAGCGTCGGTGAACCGGTTGTAATCCTCGGACGGCATGATGAAAACCGCCCGGCCATCCGGCTTGATGCCATGGCGGATGGTGCGCACCCAGTCCTCGGGCTGGTAGCGGGCCACCACGCCGCCGGGGGTGATGTTGGGGCCGGCCATGTGCATGCCCTTGCCGTCGTTGATGAAGTCGCGCCCGCCGCCATTGGCGCCATGGCACTCGGCGCAGCCGCGCGTCATGAACAGATAGCGGCCCTGCTGCAGGCTGGCCGCATCGGTCGGCAAGGCGACCGCCTGGACGGCCACGGGAATCTGGCGCATTCGATTGCGCTCGGCCAGCTGCGTGCCCAGCACGGCAGTGGCCACGACCAGCAGCAACAGCACAGCCAAAACCCAGGCCGCCCATTTGAACCAGCGTTTCATGCAAGTCTCCTCTCGGATCGAAATGTCGATCTGTTTTGTCTTTTTATCTTTACTTAACTTTACATTTTTCTACTTTAAACCGGGCCCGGCGCTTTGTCAAAACAGAACACGACCCTTCCCTTGCTATCCTGCTGTGCATGAGTGCCCCGATCCGCCGCATCGCCCACCTCGACATGGACGCGTTTTACGCGTCGGTCGAGTTGCTGCGCTATCCGCAGCTCAAGGGCTTGCCGGTGGTCATCGGCGGGGGCCGGCGGGCGGCCGACGAAGCTCTGCGCGCGCTGCAGGGCGAGCGGGCTTTGGCCGACATCCCGATCGAGGCCTTTCCGGTGCTGCGGGACTACACGGGCCGCGGCGTCATCACCACCGCCACCTATGCCGCGCGCCAATTCGGCGTCGGCTCGGCGCTGGGCCTCATGAAAGCGGCCCGGCTGTGCCCGCAGGCCATCCTGCTGCCGGTGGACTTCGACGAATACCGCAAGTACTCGCGCCTGTTCAAGGCCACCATCCTGGAGATCGCGCCGCTGATGGAAGACCGCGGCGTGGACGAGGTGTACATCGATTTCACCGAGGTGCCCGGCGGCCAGCGCGAAGGCGGACGCGTGCTGGCGCGCCTGATCCAGAAAGCCGTCTTCGACCGGACCGGGCTGACCTGTTCGATCGGCGTGGCGCCGAACAAGCTGATTGCCAAGATGGCCAGCGAGTTCAACAAGCCAAACGGCATCTCCGTCGTGCACGAGGCCGATCTGCAAAGCCTGATCTGGCCGCTGGCCTGCCGCAAGATCAACGGCATCGGCCCGAAGGCGGACGAGAAACTGGCGCGGCTGCACATCCACACCATTGGCGATCTCGCGGCGCAAAGCCGCGAATGGCTGATCGACCATTTCGGCAAGGCCACGGGCGCCTGGATGCACGAGGCAGCGAACGGGCGCGACGAGCGGCCCGTGGTGCTGGAGAGCGAGCCGGTCTCCATCAGCCGCGAGACCACGTTTGAGCGCGACCTGCACGCGGTGCGCGACCGGGCCGAGCTGGGCGCGATCTTCACCGCGCTGTGCGAAAAACTGGCCGGCGACCTGCAGCGCAAAGGCTACGTGGGCAAGACCATCGGCATCAAGCTGCGCTACGACAACTTCAAGGGCGTGACGCGCGACCAGACCATCGCCCACTACACGGCGGACGCCAAGACCATCCGGCACACGGCCGGCTTGTGCCTCAAGCGCGTGCCGCTCGAGCAGCGGCTGCGCCTGCTGGGCGTGCGCGTGGGCTCGCTCCTGAAAGCGGCAGAGGCCCGGGAATTTGAGTCAAATGCGCCTGTAGCCCATGCTGCACCTTCACGGCTAGCTACTGATTCAATAGCAGCCACGGATCAATTGTTTTGAATCCGGCGGCGCCCGCAAAGGGCGCACCGGAACGGCCCCACCGCTACTTCAGCGTCGCGAGGTAGGCCACCAGATCGGCGCGGTCCTGCGCATCGTCCACCTGGTAGTTCATCTTCTGGCCGGGCACCAGGCCTTCGGGGTTCTTCAGCCACAGCAGCAGCTTTTCGCGCGTCCAGATGAAATGACTTTGCGCCAGCGCCGGCGAGTAGTCGTAGCCCGCCACGCTGCCCGACATGCGCCCCAGCACGCCCTTGTGCATGGGGCCCACGCGGTTGGCGTCCACGCTGTGGCAGGCGCCGCAGCGGGATTCGTACAGGGCCTGGCCACGCGTGGCCGAACCACTGTCCTGCGCCACGGCAGAGGTGGCGCCGACAGTGAGCAGCAGCGCGCCCAACGCGGCCGCCGCCCGCCGTGGCCGCTTGCCGCGCGCCATGGTCAGGCCCCAAAGCTCAACGCGTCGTTGGGCAGCGGGCGGCCCAGCGCACCGAGCAGCGCGGTGTAGTGCATGGTCTCGTCCGCCGCCAGGCGGCCCGCCACCTTGGCCAGGTCGCGGTTGCCGAAGGCCGGGATCACGCCAAGGTAGGCATTGGCCGCGCCGAGTTCGAGCCGCGTGGCCAGCTCCAGCACGTCGGTCTGGTTCTTCAGCGTATTGGCGTGGAGCTCGGCGGCGTACTCGGCCAGCGTTTTCTCGGCCACGGTTTTGCCGCCCAGTTTGTTGATGGTGGCGATGAGCGCGTCGCGGTGCCCCTTGTGCTGGCTCTGGAACAGCACGGCCACCTTGAGTGGGCCCGGTTGCATCAGGCCGCTGGTGGCGCCGAGCTGGTACGCGTTGATGGCTTCGTGCTCGAGGCCCAGCGCCACGTTGAGGATGGACACGTCCTTGGACATGTCGCCGCCCATGCCTTGTGCCAGTGCTTCCTTGCCGGCCAGCATGGCCACGGCCACTGCGGACAGGCCGCCGGTGGTGCCCAGGAATGAACGACGCGATGCCTGAGTGGGAGTGATGAGTTGCATGTGAATCTCCTTGTGAGGTGCCGGAGCCGAAATGGTCACGACACCTGCCTTACGCGGCGACCGATGGCCCCGGATTCAGCTTGTCCCTCGGTTCTTGTCGGGCATCCCCAAATTGAATCCAATCAGCCGCCGCCGGCGTACCTACCCATGGTGCGGATTGACATGAGCTTACGTGTAACTTACAGTGAAGCGACCACCTCGGGGGCTTTCATGAACCGCCATCAAACCCACCGCCCAAGCCACCCTCTGACGCTGACCCGGCTCCAGCGCATCAAGCGGTGGCACGTCGCACACAAGGCCGACCATCTGCTGGAGTACCAGCTGTGGGACGCGATGCTGACGCTGTGGGTCATGGGCTGGGTGGGCTGGGTGCCGGCCTTTGCGTTTGGGGCGCCGTGGGCCTATCCGCTGTGCGTGCTGGCGATCGGGTCGCCGCGCCTGTACGTGGGCTGGCGCACGCGCGCCCACGAGACGCAGCGTCTCAGGTGTGACTGGCTGGACGCCGCCGGCTGAACTACAGTGCGGGCATGAACACCACCACCACCACGACCCCGTCCAGCCTTAGCTGCTTCTCCCTCACGACCACGGATCATGTGGCGCACCTGGTGCTGAATCGCCCGGAGGCGCTGAACACCATGAACCCGGCGTTCTGGCGCGAGCTCGATCAGGTGCTGACCACGCTGCACAAGGACGGCACGGCGCGCGCGCTGGTGATCTCCAGCACCGGCAAGCATTTTTCGGCCGGCATGGCGCTCGACACCTTTGGCGGCGCCATCGCCATGGACGACCAGAGCGCCGAAGGGCGCGCCGCCATCTTCGATCTGCTGACCGACATGCAGGCCACCTTCACCCAACTGGAGACGCTGCGCATCCCGGTGATCGCCGCGATCCAGGGCGGCTGCATCGGCGGCGCAGTCGATATGGTGACGGCCTGCTGCATCCGCTACGCAACAAAGGACGCGTTCTTCTGCATCCAGGAAATCAACATCGGCATGGTGGCCGACGTGGGCACGCTGCAGCGGTTACCGAAGCTGATCCCGCTCGGCGTGGTGAAGGAGCTGGCCTATACCGGCCGGCGCCTGTCGGCCCAGAAGGCGCTGGGCTACGGCCTGGTCAACGAAGTCTTCGACACGCCCGAGGCCCTGCTGGCCGCCGCGCTGCAATGCGCCCGGGAGATTGCCAGCAAGCCGCCGGTCGCCATCTGGGGCACCAAGCAGGTCATCCACTACGCCCGCGATCACACGGTGGACGACGCGCTCCGGCAGATGGGCTGGATCCAGGGCACGATCTGGAGCAACGCCCATGTGCGCGAGGCCGTGACGGCCATGAAAGAAAAGCGCGCAGGTAATTTCACGGCCCTGTCCGAACTCCAGTCTTTTAGAGAGATCGGCCTGTAGCCCTTACCGCCTGCAGCCCTTACCGTAAGTGCCGTCATTCCCACAAGTGACGTTGTCATTCCCGCGAAGGCGGGAATCCAAGGCCTTTGCACACGCAAGGTGGAATTTCCGGATTCCCGCCTTAGCTGGAATGACAGAGGGGACGCGGGAATGACAGCACTTGAAATTATTGCCGCGCGGTGCGGATATTCGGCGGCAGCGTCTGCGGGTAGCTGGTGCGAAACGGGTTGATGTCGAGTCCGCCGCGGCGCGTGTAGCGCGCATACACCGCCAGCTTCGTGGGCTGGCAGCGCGTCCACAGGTCCATGAAGATGCGCTCGACGCACTGCTCGTGGAACTCGTTGTGGTTGCGAAAGCTGACCAGGTACTGCAGCAGGCCGCCCTGCTCGATCTGCGGGCCGCTGTAGCTGATCTGCACGCTGCCCCAGTCCGGCTGGCCGGTCACCAGGCAGTTGCTTTTGAGCAGGTTGCTGGTCAGCACCTCGGTCACGGGCTGCTCGTCAAACGCGGCCGTCAACAGCTCGGGCGCCGGCGTGTACTGGCTGCACTCGACGTCGAGCCGGTCCAGGCTCAGGCCGTCGAGTTCATGCACCGGCTCGCGGTCGAACATCTCGGGCAGCAACACCTTCACGCCGACGGAGGATTGCACCGGGCCGCCGCGCCACACGGCCTCGGTGATGTCGGCGCGGATGCAGGCACGCACGGCCTCGGCGTCGGCGAACTTCGTGTTGCTGAAGCTGCCCAGGTAGAGCTTGAACGACTTGCTCTCCACGATGTTCGGCGACTCGCACGGCACCATGATGTGGGCCAGCGCCACCTGCGGCTTGCCGCGCAGGTTGAGCCAGCTGAGCTCGAACGCGGTCCACAGGTCGGCGCCAAAAAAGGGCGGCGCGCCGACCACCCCGATCTCCGCGCGCTTGGCGGCGCGTGGAATCGGGAACAGTTGCGCGGCGTCGTAGTGATCGACGTAACTGGCCGGCTTGCCGAGCAGGGAGTCTTCGGGGTTGTTCATGGCGAGTGATCTGTGCGGCGCGGCTTCAGGTGGCGTCGAGGTGCGGAATCAGGGGTTCGAGCAGCCGCTCGATCACGCCGGGCGGCAGGTCGACCCATGCCTTCGACACCGACCAGCCGTGCGCCGCGGACGCGCCGCGCCGTGTCTTCGCCGCAGGCGTAGGGCACCAGCGGATCGGCCTTGCCGTGCAGCACCAGCGTCGGGCTTTGAACGCGCGCAAGATCGGCCGCTCGCGTGACATCGGCCACGATGGCCAGCATCTGGCGCAGCGTACCGACCGGATGAAAGCTGCGCTGGATGCCGATCAGGATGCGCTCGCGCATCTGCGCATCGGTCATCGGGAAGCCCGGACTGCCGATCGCCTTGAACAGTTTGACGTAGTAGTCGGCCACGTCCGCCAGCGCGTTGCTCGCGGGCCGGCCCAGCATGGCGCGCATCACCTCGGGGCGGGCTTGCGGCAAGCCGCGTGCGCCGCTCGAGCTCATGATGCTGGTCAGGCTGAGCACCCGCTCGGGCGCCGCAATGGCAACGCGCTGGGCAATCATGCCGCCCATGCTGACGCCGACCACATGCGCCTTGTCGATATGCAGCGCATCCAGCACGCCGATCGCGTCCAGCGCCATGTCGGCCAGGCTGTAGGGCGCACGCGGCGTGAGGCCGAGCTTGAGCTTGAGCCCCTGCCACAGCAGGTTGGGTTTGCCGAGCTGGTCGAAATGCTGGGACAGGCCGATGTCGCGGTTGTCAAACCGGATCACGCGGTAGCCGGCGTCCACCAGCGCCTGCACCAGCGCGGGTGGCCAGGCCACCAGCTGCATGCCCAGGCCCATGATCAGCAGCACCGCCGGGCGCGCCTCGCCGGGCGCGCCGGGGCCGCTGTCTTCGACTTCGATATCAATGCCGTTTGCTCTTATTTTCATAGCTAACCGTCCTGTCTCCATATGGGCTACAGCCCTGTTTTATATAAATTCGTGTTCGCGCAGCCACTTCGTGGCAATCCACTTCTCGCCGGCAATCACGGGCGCGCCGCCATGCAGGGTAAAGGTGCTGGGGTGCGGCCGCTCGTAGCTGAAGAACACCGCGTTGCCGCGTTTCGGGGCGACTTCCAGATGCACATTCGGGAACGTGGTGCCGCCGCCCTTCTCGGGCTCGCTCAGGTAGATCACCAGCGTGGCCACGCGCTGGCCGCCGCGTTCGAGAATGGCCGGCGTGCCGGGCTCGTCCGGGTCGAAATAGTCGTAGTGCGGCCTGTACTCCGCGCCCGGTGGGTAGCGCAGGATCTGCAGGCCTTCGCCATTTTCCGCTGGCCAGTTGACGAGCCGCGCAATGCGCGCCTCGATGCGCGCCACCAGTTCGTTTTCGCCGCGTTCGAAAAACATGCCGCGGCTGGTGCGGTCATCGCTCGGTGCCTCGCCGCGTTCCTCGGTGGCCACGGTGAGCGAGCGGGCCTTGCGCGGGGGCGCCGCCGCGATCAGGGCGTCGCATTCGTCGTCGCCCAGCAGGTTGCCGAACACCACCAGGCGCGGATCCGTCATGGCCTGCAGCACATGCACGCGCCGGTCGCCCGCATCCAGATAGAGCGGCGACCCGGCCAGCGCCGGCTCGGGCACCGGTACGGCCGGCGGCAGCTCGTCCTCCTCGGCCCGCGCCGCCTCCCTGGCGAGGTGCTCGCTCAGGACCTTTTGCAGCGCCACCAGCGCCCCGTCCTCGTGCCAGCCGGAGGCCACCATGGATTCGAGCATGGCCTGCGGCGGCTGCCCGGACGAGGCCTGCACCACGATCCACTGGCGCAGTTCGGGGGTGATGTGTTGCGGACTGTTGCTCATGACGTCGCCCACGCCGCTTTCCGGCGAAACACCAGCCGCTCGGGGCTCGATGCACCCGTGTCGAACGCATAGCCTTCGAGGTCGAACGCTTCGAGCCGTTTGGGCGTACTGATGCGGTGCGTGGCGGCGTAGCGCGCCATCAGGCCGCGCGCCCGCTTGGCGAAGAAGCTGATGACCTTGTAGCGGCCGTTTTTGAACTCTTCAAAGACGCATTCCACAACGCGCGCCTTGAGCGCCTTGCGGTCCACCGACTTGAAATACTCCGCCGATGCCAGGTTCACGATCACCGGCGTCTTGTCGGACTGCAGCCGCTCGTTCAGGTGCTCCGCGATCTGCGCGCCCCAGAACTGGTACAGGTTCCTGCCCTTTTCGGTCGGCAGCTGGGTGCCCATCTCCAGCCGATACGGCTGCATCCGGTCGAGCGGGCGCAGCACGCCATACAGGCCGCTCAGGATGCAAACATGGTCCTGCGCCCACGCCAGCTGCGGCGGCGTCAGGGTCGCGGCATCGAGCCCTTTGTACCCATCGCCGTTGAACGCGAGCACCGCCTGGCGCGAATTTTCGGCCGTGAAGCGAGGCACCCAAGCCTGGTAGCGCGCCACGTTCAAGGCGGACAGCTTATCGCTCAGGTGCATGAGTTCGGCCACCTGCTGCGGCGACTTTTGCGCCAGCACCCTGATCAGTTCTTTCGACTGACGCACAAACTGCGGCTGCGTGTGCGGCACGTCCTCCCCCACCGGGGTGTCGTAGTCGAGGGCTTTGGCAGGGGACAACAAAAACAGCATGAATCAAACTTCTGGAAAAACACAGGCAAGAAAAAAGGCTTCGCACCGGAAGCCTTCTCATTATCGTGAATGGCAACGCCTGTGGGTTATCGAAGGTCTCCGGCCAGCGAGGCCAGTGTCTCGGGCGCGACCTGCGTATGCGCAGGGTAGTGCTTGTGGTCGCAGCCGAGCTTGACGCCGGCGCCGGCCTTGACCGACGCGCACATCGCGGGCGTCAGCTCGAAGCGCACGAAGTGCACGGCCGAGGTCTTCTCGCCGTTCTCGCGTTCCATGTCCTCGTCGGCAATCGCGTAGACGCGGGCGTGGCTTTCGACCTCGACGAACAGGCGGTCTTCCACGCCGATCAGGCGCGCCAGTTCGCGCTTGCGCTCGTTGATGTCGGTGTACTCGATCATCATCGTGGCCTTCCAGTTGCTGCCGTCGGGCACCAGCGGCGCGTAGGCCTCGATCTCCTGCTCAATACCCTCTTCTTCAAAGATTTTTTCGACGCGCAGCATTTCCTGGATCTGGTAGCGGATCGTGGTCTCGCTCTCGAACTGCAGGTTGATGTGCTCGCCCAGGTGCACCGAGCGCAACTGGCGGTGCGCCATCACCTCGGCCTTGTGTGCCTTGCGCCACTTGGTGTAGGCCTCCAGGCTCATGAGGCTGTCGGCGGTGATTTTTCCGGTGAGTTGCATGTTGTTTACTCCAGGCCGTAGGCCGTGCGAATCAGGGTCAACGGGTGCTTTTGCGGCGGCGCGCCCAGTTGGTTGACTTCAAAGCCCTGCGCGATGTGGTGGCCGCCCAGCGGGCAGTCGCTGCTGATCACATCGGGCAGGCCGCCGTCCTTGTGGTTGGCCATGGCCTTGAACAGCGGCTTGCCGATTTTCATCGCCTGCTGGTGCGTGGCCTTCTTGACGCCAAAGGTGCCCGCGTGGCCCGAGCAGCGCTCATGCGTCTGCACGCTGGTGCCGGGCACCATCTTGAGCATTTCCTCGGTCTTCTTGCCGATGTTCTGCACCCGGCCGTGGCACGGAATCTGGTAGCTGACCTTGCCCAGCGGCGTGCTGAATTCGGTCTTCAGCAGCCCGTCGCGCTTGCGCGCCATCAGGTACTCGAACGGGTCCCACATGTGCTCCTTGACCAGCTGCACATCGGCCTCATCGGGGTACATCAAGGGCAGCTCCTGCTTGAACATCAGCGCGCAGCTGGGCACGGCAGCCAGGATCGCATAGCCCTCTTTGGCGTATTTGGCGAGCACCGGGATGTTGGCCTGCTTGTGCGCATCGACGCCGTCGAGGTCGCCCAGCTCCAGCTTGGGCATACCGCAGCATTTTTCCTTTTCGACGAGCACATACGGCACCTCGTTGTGGTCGAGGATTTTCAAGAGGTCGTGGCCGATGCCCGGCTCGTTGTAGTTGATGTAGCAGGTGGCAAAGATCGCCACCTTGCCAGGCGTCTTCTCGCCGTCACGCACCGGATAGTCTTTCGATACCGGCGTGTGCGAGCGGAATTTGCGCGTCGCCAGCGATGGCAGCCACGCGTCCTTGTCCACGCCCAGCGTCTTTTCCATCAGGCCGCGCGCCAGCTTCGTGTGGTTCACCGCATTGGCCACCTGCACCACGATGGGAATGCCGGCAATCTGGCCGTGCACATCGGTGGAGGCGAGGAGCTTCTCACCCAGGCCGACCTCGCCCTTCTTGAACTTGATGGCCTTGGCGCGCAGCATGGTGTGCGGGAAGTCCACGTTCCACTCGTGCGGCGGCACGTAGGGGCACTTGGTCATGTAGCACAGGTCGCACAGGTAGCACTGGTCGACCACCTTCCAGTAGTCCTTCTTGTCGACGCCCTCGACGTCCATGCTCTTGTTCTCGTCGATCAGGTCGAAGAGCAGGGGAAACGAGCCGCACAGGCTCACGCAGCGGCGGCAGCCGTGGCAGATGTCGAAGATGCGCTCCATCTCGTTCAAAGTTGCCGCCTCGTCGTAAAACCCGGGATTTTTCCAGTCGATGGCGTGACGCGTGGGGGCTTGCAGGTTGCCTTCGGTGGCCATGAGGGGTCCTTCCTTTTTCTCGAGCGGGTACGGAGTGTTCTGCATTGGGCACTGCCAAAGCAATGCCCAACACGCAAAACTCGAAGGTCAGTCCACGAGTTCGTTCAAGGCCTTGACGTAGCGATTGGCGTGCGAGCGCTCGGCCTTGGCCAGGGTCTCGAACCAGTCGGCGATCTCGTCGAAACCTTCGTCGCGCGCGGTCTTGGCCATGCCGGGGTACATGTCGGTGTACTCGTGGGTCTCGCCGGCCACGGCCGACTTGAGGTTGTCACGGGTCGGGCCGATCGGCAGGCCAGTGGCCGGGTCGCCGGAGCCATGCTCGAGGAACTCGAGGTGGCCGTGTGCATGGCCGGTTTCACCTTCCGCGGTCGAGCGGAACAGCGCCGCCACGTCGTTCTGGCCTTCCACGTCGGCCTTGTTTGCGAAATACAGATAACGGCGGTTGGCCTGGGATTCGCCGGCGAAGGCGTCTTTCAGGCTTTGCTCCGTCTTGGAGCCTTTGAGTGCTGCCATGGGTTTCTCCTAAATGGGTTGAACAAGTTGACAGGGGCGCTTTGAACGATTCGTATCAAAGACACCCGAAGGTTAGCCCCGATAGAGGCGCACGTCTAATTGTCTAAGTCAATGCCTTGCATTGCGGTTGACTATTGCATTGATAGTGTTGATAACCATTCTCAATACCGGAGCCGCCCCATGCGCGCCATGATTGGCATGAAACGGGAATTACGATATAGTAAACGCATTACGCATTAGTAAACGTCATTCAACCCGGAGACACTCATGGCCGCCGTTCTGCAAGACCTCGCCCACCTGCCCGCACCCGCCCCGATCCATCAGTTGCACCATGTTGCCTACCGCGCGAAGGACGCCGAGGAAACGCGGCACTTCTACGAGGACATCCTGGGGCTGCCGCTGTACCACATCATCCAGAGCGAGGTGGTGCCGAGTACCGGCGAGTACTGCCCCTACACGCATTTTTTCTTCCGCCTGCAGGACGGCTCGTTCATCGCCTTCTTCGACCTGGGCGACGACGAGGCGGCTGCCCCCAGCCCAAACAACCCGGCCTGGGTGAACCATATTGCGTTCCGCGTGGAGTCGATGCAGACTTTGAAAGACATGAAGACCCGGCTCGAAGCCCATGGCGTGGAAGTTCTGGGCATCACCGACCACCACATCTTCCACAGCATTTATTTTTTCGACCCCAACGGCGTGCGGCTGGAGCTCAGCGCGCAGCTGGCCGACGAATTCCAGATGCTGCAGGAAAGCAAAACCGCGCACGCCCGGCTGGCCGAGTGGACGGCGCGCAAGGAACAGTGGCGCCGGGAGCGCGCCGCAGGTATTGCCCCGGCGGCGCTCAAACCGCAGCAAAATGACCGTCCGGAGTTCACCAGGAAAAGCACCGCGCAGTAGTGTTTACTATGCTTTTAATAGCGGCTTGTGCATATCCCATATGGACCAAGGCCACTTTTAGTTAACAATCACAAAATTTGAGCATTGCACGCCATGCCAGAGACAAACACCCCGACCCACCCTGCCTGGCACGAGATCGCCCCGGCCCCCGGCTACGAATTCACCGGCGGCGCGGGCTACGCGTTGCCCGAATACCCATTCGTGGCGCCGCCCGAGCTTGAGAGCGCCACCGTGGTGCGGCATCCGGTGGTCATCGTTGGTGGCGGCATCACCGGCCTGACGCTGGCCTGTTCGCTGGCGCGCCTGGGTGTCGAAGCCGTGCTGCTGGACGAAGACAACACCGTGGGCGTCAAGGGCGCGTCCTCGCGCGGCATCTGCTACACCCAAAAGTCGCTGGAAATTTTCCACCGGCTGGGGATTTACCAGCGCATCGCCAAAAAGGGCGTGCAGTGGAGCGTGGGCCGCACCTTCGCGGGCAACGACGAGGTGTATTCGTTCGACCTGCGCCAGCAGAGCAACTTCAACCTCTCGACCCAACCGCCATTCATCAACATCCAGCAGTTCTATATCGAGGGCTTTCTGGTCGAGCGGATTTACGAGTTGGGCCACGTGGACATCCGCTGGAAGAACCGCGTCACGGCCTTCAAGCAGAACGACGAATTCGCCACGCTCACCGTCGAAACTCCGGCCGGCAGCTACCAGATAGCGGCCGATCACGTGATCGACGCCACGGGCTGCAACACGCCGTTCCACCAATGGTGCGCCGCCACGCTGCAGACCAAGCGCGGCGACGACCGCTGGTGCATTGCCGACGTGCGCTTTACCCAGCACCCGCCGGTGGAGCGCCACACCTGGATCGAGGCGCCGTTCAACGACAACCGCGCGGTCTGGCAGCACCTGATGGCCGACGACGTGTGGCGCATCGACTACCAGATGGCGCCCAACGCCGACCCCGGCTATGTGAGCCGCGAAGACGTGGTGCGCGAACGCCTGGCGCGCCAGTTCGGCCCCGACGTGGGCGTGGACATCGTCTGGGTCGGCCCTTATGCCTACCGCAGCCAGTGCGTCGACCGGCTGCGCATGGGACGCGTATTTTTCATGGGCGACACGGCCAAGGTCGTCAGCCCGTTCGGCGCGCGCGGCGGCAACACCGGCGTGGCCGATGCCGACAACCTGGCCTGGAAGCTCGCCGCCGTGCTGCGCGGCCAGGCCACGCCCGCGCTCTTGGACAGCTACCACGATGAGCGCCACGAGGCGGCCCGGCAAAACGTGCTGGTCACGAATCGCACGGCGCGCTTCCTGCGCCCGGCCGACGGCGTGGAGCGGCTGTTTCGCAGTGCCGCCATCAGCCTGGCCAAGCAGTATGTGTTTGCGCGCAGCCTGATCAACACCGGCCGCATGGCGGTGGCCAACAGCTACACGCACTCGCGCATTTGCGGCGCCACAGGCGGCTTGTCGGTGCAGAACGTGGCGTTCAACTGGGCCGACGGTGTGCCCGGCAGCAACGGCACTGCGCCGGGCGCGCAGGGCGTGGTCAACGACCTGCTGACCTGGGCCGGCGGCCATTTGCTGGTGCTGGTGTTTGGCGACCTCTCGGCGGCTGCCAGCCAGCGCCTGCGCCAGCTCGCAAACGGTACGCCGGTGCGCTGCGTGCAGGTGGTGGGCACCGACGGCCAGCCGCAGGCGCGCGAGCATGTGCACGACCCGAAAGGCCATCTGCAGGGCGCCTGCCATGTGTTCGGCCACGCCTGGGCGCTGGTGCGCCCCGACGGCTACCTGGCCGCCACCGGCGAGGCCGTGGACGACCAGCTGATCCACGCGATTGAAAAATGCCTGGGCCACGCGTAAACAAGCGATCACATCACCATGAAAACTTCTCTCCATTTCCAGGATGCCGACACCTTCTACGAGCAGCTGCTCGACGCCCATACGGACCTGAGTCCGGAGGAATCGCAGCTGCTCAACGCCCGCCTGATCCTGTTGCTGGCCAACCAGGTGGGCGATGCCCGCGTGCTGGCGGAGTGCATCGAGGCGGCCAAAACAATCCCCAAGTAAAATCGGGCCATCCCGCAACCAGCTCGCAAACGGCACCTCACGGGTGCCGTTTTTCGTTTCCCTTGGGCCCCACATGACCGACACGCTGCAACAACCCGGCCTCAACAGCCTTTCCAAGTCTTTCGAGCCCGCCGCCCTGGAAGCCCATTGGGGCCCCGAGTGGGAGCGCCGCGGCTACGCGGTCGCCGGCTACCGCGGCACAAAGGCGCCGAAGGCTGGCGAGCCCGCGTTTGCGATCCAGCTGCCACCGCCCAACGTGACGGGTACGCTGCACATGGGCCACGCGTTCAACCAGACCATCATGGACAGCCTGACGCGCTACCACCGCATGAAGGGCGCCAACACGGTCTGGGTGCCGGGCACCGACCACGCCGGCATCGCCACGCAAATCGTGGTCGAGCGCCAGCTGCAGGAACAAGGCATCAGCCGCCATGACATGGGCCCGACGCCCGATGTGGCGCGCAAGAATTTCGTGAGCAAGGTCTGGGAATGGAAGGAGCAGTCCGGCAACACCATCACCACGCAGATGCGCCGCATGGGCGACAGTGTGGACTGGAGCCGCGAGTACTTCACCATGGACCCCAAGCTGTCCGGGGTGGTGACCGAGACCTTTGTTCGGCTGTATGAGCAGGGCCTGATCTACCGCGGCAAGCGCCTGGTCAGCTGGGACCCGGTGCTGAAGTCGGCCGTATCCGACCTGGAGGTGGAAAGCGATGAGGAAGATGGTTCGTTGTGGTACATCAGATACCCCATCGACGGCAGCAATGAGTCACTGGTAGTGGCCACCACCCGGCCCGAAACCATGCTGGGTGACACCGCAGTGATGGTCCACCCGGAAGATGAGCGTTACACCCATCTGATCGGAAAGCAAGTGCGTCTGCCAATCACTGGCCGGCTGGTAAAGGTAGTCGCCGACGAGTATGTGGACAAGGCTTTTGGCACTGGAGTGGTCAAGGTCACTCCAGCACACGATCAGAACGACTACCAGGTCGGGCTGCGTCACCAGTTGCAAATGATCACGATCTTCACGCTGGATGCCAAGGTCATTTCGGATCGCGACTTTGACCCCCTCGCCAGACAAAAATATGTGGCGCCTGACCCCTCCGGAGTAAAGACCACGACCGGCACGGATGGTTTGCCGGTGGATATCGGCATACCGCCTTCATTGCAAGGACTCGATCGCTTTGTTGCTCGCAAGAAGATCGTTGAGCAATTGGAGGCCGAAGGTCTGCTGGTCGAGGTCAAGAAGCACAAGCTCATGGTGCCGCGCTGCGCGCGCACCGGCCAGGTGATCGAGCCGATGTTGACGGACCAATGGTTCGTGGCGATGAGCAAGGTCAGCGAGCAGGACCCGAGCGGCAAGAGCATCGCGCAAAAGGCCATCGACGCGGTGGACAGTGGCGCCGTCAGATTCGTGCCCGAGCAATGGGTCAACACCTATAACCAGTGGATGCACAACATCCAGGACTGGTGCATCAGCCGCCAGCTCTGGTGGGGCCACCAGATTCCGGCCTGGTACGACGAAGACGGCAAGGTCTATGTGGCGCGCAACGAGGCCGAGGCGCAGACCCAGGCGCCCGGCAAAAAACTCACGCGCGACGAAGATGTGCTCGACACTTGGTACTCGTCGGCGCTGGTGCCCTTTTCCACCATGGGCTGGCCGAACCAGGGCGACGCGCCCACCGACGACTACAACTTGTACCTGCCCTCCTCCGTGCTGGTCACCGGCTACGACATCATTTTCTTCTGGGTCGCGCGCATGATCATGATGACGACCCACTTCACCGGCCAGGTGCCGTTCAGGCACGTCTACATCCACGGCCTGGTGCGCGACTCGCACGGCCAGAAAATGAGCAAGTCGGAGGGCAATGTGCTCGATCCGGTGGACCTGATCGACGGTATTGCGCTCCCGCCCCTGCTCGACAAGCGCACCACCGGCCTGCGCAAGCCCGAGACGGCACCGCAGGTGCGCAAGAACACCGAGAAGGAATTCCCCGACGGCATTCCGGCCTTTGGCGCCGACGCACTGCGCTTCACCTTCGCCGCGCTCGCCACGCTGGGGCGAAGCATCAATTTTGATCCCAAGCGCTGCGAGGGCTACCGCAACTTCTGCAACAAGCTCTGGAACGCAACACGTTTCGTACTGATGAACTGCGAAGGCCAGGACTGCGGCCTCGAAGAGCACACCAAGGCGCAGTGCGCGCCGGGCCAGCCGTTTCACGGCTACATGAGCTTCAGCCAGGCGGACCGCTGGATCAGCTCGCTGCTGCAAAAGGTCGAGGCCGAGGTGGCCCGGGGCTTCGAAGACTACCGTCTCGACAACGTGGCCGGCGCCATCTACCAGTTTGTCTGGGATGAGTTTTGCGACTGGTACCTGGAAATTGCCAAGGTCCAGATCCAGACGGGCGATGCCGCGCAGCAACGCGCGACGCGCCGCACGCTGATCCGCACGCTCGAAGCGATCCTGCGGCTGGCGCATCCGCTCATCCCGTTCATCTCGGAAGAGCTCTGGCAAAAAGTGGCGCCGGTCGCCGGCATCAAAGGGGAGTCAGTCAGCATTGCGCCCTACCCCATCAGCCAGCCGAACAAGATCGACGAGGCCGCGATCGCGCATGTCGCCAAACTCAAGTCGCTGGTCGATGCCTGCCGCAATTTGCGCGGCGAAATGAAGGTGTCGCCCGCGACCCGGCTGCCGCTCTACGCGCTGGCGCACAACGCCGACGAGACCGCCTTCATGCAGCAGGTGGCGCCGGTGCTGCGCGCACTGGCCAAGCTCAGCGAAGTGAAGGTGTTCGACGACGAGGCCGCGTGGGCCGCCGCCGCCCAGGCCGCGCCGGTGGCCGTGGTCGGCGAGACGCGCATCTGCCTGCACATGGAGATCGACGTCGCCGCCGAGAAAGCCCGTCTGGGCAAGGAAGCCGCGCGCCTCGGGGGCGAAATTGCCAAGACCCAGGGCAAGCTGGGCAACGAGGCCTTTGTCGCCAAGGCGCCGCCGGCCGTGATCGATCAGGAGCGCAAACGCCTGGCGGACTTCACGGCCACGCTGGTCAAGGTGCAGGAGCAGCTCGCGCGTCTGGGCTGACCCACGCCGCGCCTGTGCGGGATGGCGGGCTAACGCGCCGCCACGCGCGCGCTGGACAGCCCGGCCGGCGACGTGCCGGCAGCGGCGGGCGCCGCTTCGTGAATGCGGTCCACCAGATACCAGTTGGCCCGAAGCCGTGACTCGCGCGTGTGGGAGGCCACGCACGGCGTGACGATCAGGTTGTTCAGGCCGTGCAGCGGCGCGCCCTGCGCCACGAGACGGTGATCGACACCATCGAGCAGACATGCATCGATGCGCCCGTCCTTCAGGGCATTGGCCAGCGCCTGCGGCTCGAACAGCGCCGAGCGGCTGATGCTGACCCAGGCCTGTCCGGGCTTGCAATGCATCAGCGCGGCATCATTGATGAAGCCGGCATAGCGCGACGCGTACAGCATTTGCAGCGAGACCGCATCGGCCTGCGCCATCAGCTCCGCCAGCCCGACCGGCTGGATGTGCAGGCGCTCCCAGATGGCGGCACTGTGATGCAGCGCCGGCTCGTAGCCGATCAGTTTGACGCCCAACGGCGCCAGCATGTGCGCCAGGGTGTGGGCGGCCGGCGTGAGGCCCAGGATGCCGATCACGCTGTCGCCCAGTTCCCGGCCCAGTCGTATGTCGGCGCGGCGGTTGCCGCCCAGCGAGGCGCCGAAGCCGCGGCGCAGCAGCAGCAGGAGTCCGCCGAGAAGGTATTCGGCATTGGCCCGCACATTGGCGCTGGCAGGCTGGATCACGCGGATGCCGCGCTCATGGCACGCCTCCAGATCCATGTTGTCGGTGTCATCGAACAGGCCGGCAATGACCTTGAGCCGGGGCGCGAAGCCCAGCAACTCGCGCGTGACGGCGACCTTTGGCGTGACCAGCAGGGCTTGCGTCTTGTACACGGCGCGGCGCAGCGCGCTGGGGTCGTCGGCGAGTTGCGGCTGGTAGCTCACGGTATGGCGCGCCTCGAGCCATTGCCTGGCCTGCGGTACCAACGTCTCTAGAAGTAAGATGTCCAACGAGGCTGCCCTTTATCCCAAAAGCCCTTTTTCCGATTTCACTCACGTGCGCTACGCGCATGGCGCAAGCAGCCATCAACTTTAGCTACGAATGGTTCCCATGTCGATGCAAAAAATCACTCAAATCAAAACTGCCGTATTTCCGGTGGCCGGCCTGGGAACGCGCTTTCTGCCGGCCACCAAGGCACAGCCCAAGGAAATGATGCCCGTGGTGGACAAGCCGCTGATTCAGTATGCCGTGGAAGAAGCCTATGCCGCAGGCATTCGCCACATGATCTTCGTGACCGGGCGCAACAAGCGCGCCATCGAAGACCATTTCGACACCGCGTACGAACTGGAGAGCGAGTTAGAGGCCAGCCACAAGGACGAGCTGCTGGCGCTGGTGCGCTCCCTGCAGCCGCAGGACATGCACCTGTCCTACGTGCGCCAGCCGCGCTCGCTCGGGCTGGGTCATGCGGTGCTGTGTGCCGAGCACCTGGTCGGCAATGCGCCGTTTGCCGTGCTGCTGGCAGACGACCTGATGGTCGGGCCCACGGGCGGGCCACCCGTGCTGACCCAGATGGTGGACGCCTTCGGGCGGCTCGGCGGCTCGTTGCTGGCGGTGCAGGAAGTACCGCTGGACCAGGTCAACCGCTATGGCATCGTGGCGGGCGACCCGGTCGCCGGGCCCCACAACGAGCGCGTGCTGAAGGTCAGCAACATCGTGGAAAAGCCGAGTCCCGAGACCGCCCCTTCACGCATGGGCGTGGCCGGGCGCTACATCCTGACGCCCGGCGTTTTCGAGCAGATACGCAACCAGCCGCGTGGCGTTGGCGGGGAAATCCAGCTCACCGATGGTATTGCGCGTCTGATGCAATCCGAGCCCGTGTACGCCCTGCAGTACGAGGGCAAGCGCTACGACTGCGGCAGCAAGCAAGGTTTTCTGCAGGCCACGGTGGAACTCGCACTGCAGCACCCCGAGGTGGGTGAGGGCTTCCGCAGCTACCTGCAGGGCCTCAAGGTTTGATCAGCGCCGGCGCAGGATGTGGATGAAGTCGGCGCCCACGGTCTGCTGCTCGACCAGCTCGTTGCCGGTCTGTTTGGCAAAGGCCTGAAAGTCCCGAACAGAGCCCGCATCGGTCGCCACCACCTTGAGCAGCTGGCCGCTCTGCATGTCGGTCAGCGCCTTTTTGGCCTTCAGGATGGGCAGCGGACAGTTCAGGCCGCGGGTGTCGAGTTCTTTGTTGACTTGCATGGTTTGAAATCCTTGGGGTTGCCGCAATTTTAAGCAATTCGGGATCAAGCCTTGAGCAGCAACTGGATGTCCGACACCAGCGCCTGCATGCCGCTGCCGTAGCGGTAGTACAGCCGCAGGTTGCCTTGCGGGTCGTACACGTAGCTGCCCGCCGAATGGTCCATGGTGTAGCTGGTGGGCGTCTTGCCATCGACCTTTTTGTAATACACCTTGTAGTCTTTCGCGACCTCGGCGAGCTTGTCGGGCGTGGGGCGCAGCGCCAGAAAGCTCGGGTCGAAGTTGCCCATATAGCCCTTGAGCACCTGTGGCGTATCGCGCTCGGGATCGACCGTGACAAACAGCACCTGCAGCTTGTCCCCGTCCTTGCCGAGCGCCTTTTTCGCTTCGGCCAGTTCGGCCATGGTGGTCGGACACACATCGGGGCACTGGGTGTAGCCGAAGAACAGCACCACCACCTTGCCCCTGAAATCCTTCAGGCCGCGCAGCTGGCCGTTCTGGTCGGTCAGCGAGAAGTCCCTGGCGTAGTCGGCGCCCGTGATGTCGATGCTCTTGAAGGCCGGCTTGTCCTTCGAACAGGCAGAAATAAGCGCTGCAGCCCCCGTCAATAAAACACTGCCAGCTATTAATCTAATAGCGTCCCGTTTATGCATGATGGCCTAAAGTACGTAGTGATCCACCAGCAGCGCCGCGAACAGCAGGCTCAGGTGAATCAGGGAAAACCGGAAGGTCTTGCGCGCCAGCGCGTCCGAGTAGTTGCGCCAGAGCCGAAAGCCGTAGGCGCAAAAACCGGTGCACAGGATCACCGCGGCAGCAAGGTAGAGCCAGGAGCTCATGCCGTAGATGAACGGCATCAGGCAGCCCGCGAACAGGATCAGCGTGTACAAAAATACCTGCAACCGGGTGAAGGCGTTGCCGTGCGTGACCGGCAGCATGGGCAGGCCCGACTTGCGGTAGTCCTCCACGCGGTACAGCGCCAGCGCCCAGAAATGCGGCGGCGTCCACAGAAAAATGATCAGGAACAGGATCAGCGCCTCGGGCCCCACGTCGCCGCGCATGGCCACCCAGCCCAGCAGCGGCGGCATGGCGCCCGAGGCCCCGCCGATGACGATGTTTTGCGGGGTGCGCGGCTTGAGGATCACGGTGTAGATCACCGCATAGCCGACAAATGTGGCAAAGGTCAGCCACATCGTCAGCGGGTTGATCCAGATATACAGCACCGCCGAGCCCAGCGTGCACAGCACCGCCGAAAACAGCAGGGCCTGCCCGTCACCGAGTTCGCCCTTGGCCGTGGGGCGCCACGCGGTGCGCTTCATCTTGGCGTCGATGTTGTGCTCGACCAGGCAGTTGAACGCGGCGGCGGCGGCGGCCACCAGCCAGATACCCACGCAGGCAATGAGGGCACGCTGCACGTCAGCGGGCGACGGCAGGCCGGGGATCGCCAGCAGCATGCCGATCAAGGCGCAAAACACGATGAGCTGGATGACGCGCGGCTTGGTCAGCGCGTAATACTGTTTGAAATGCGACATCGGGGCCGCGCTGGCAACGGTATTCATGCGGAGAGCCTTGTTGAGGGGGAACGTTGGGGCGCCGTGGCAAGGTTGGTGGCCGCGTCGGCCACCGGGCGAGACGCGCTGTGGCTGGCAAACCAGGACCACGTGAGCACCGCCACCAGAGCCGCTGCGCCACCCGTGTGCGACACCGCGGCCACCAGTGGCCAGCCCAGCACCACGTTGCTCAGGCCGGTGGCAAACTGGCACAGCGCCAGGGCGGCGATCCAGCGCGCCTGCGGGCGCAGGGCGGTGCGGCGCAGGCGCCAGGCCAGC
This sequence comes from Rhodoferax sp., assembly GCA_031291295.1. Classification (GTDB taxonomy): domain Bacteria; phylum Pseudomonadota; class Gammaproteobacteria; order Burkholderiales; family Burkholderiaceae_C; genus Rhodoferax_A. Next base: position 96,022 of record JARLJI010000212.1, read on the forward strand.
AGGCCCAAGGCCAGGAACACGGCGTAAGAAAACAGGCGATGCGTGAAGTGAATCGCGGTCAACGCGGAAAAATCAATGTGGCCGCCATCCGGCGTCAAGCCCAGAGCACGCCAGATCTGGAATCCTTGGTGAAAATTCATGGTGGGCCACCAGCTGTTCTGGCACATGGGAAACTGGGTGCACGCGAGCACCGCATAGTTGGTGCTGACCCAGCCGCCCAGCGCGATCTGGCAGGCGGTCAGTGCACAGGTCAGCCCGAGCAGCAGGCGCGTTGAGGTGGGCAGCGGCGCGGCAACGCCGCCCTCCAGTGCCTGCGTCGCGCGCACCGCCTGCGCGCACAGCAAGGCCAGCAGCACCATACCGCCCAGCAAATGCAGCGTCACGATGGCGGGGAACAGCTTCATGGTCACGGTCAGCGCGCCAAACGCGCCCTGCAGACAGACCCACAAGAGGGTCACCGTGGGCCACCAGGGGTTGATGGTGCGGCTCGCGACGGACTGGCCTGCACGGATGGCGCGGCGCCGCTGCACCCAGCCGGTGACCGTCAGCGTCAGGATGAGTACGCCGACGCCGGTGGCCAGGTAGCGGTGGATCATCTCGACCCAGGCCTTGCCGTGGGTCACCGGACCAGTGGGCATGGCGCTTTGCGCGGCCGCGATCGCGGCGGTGGCGCCGACCGGGCTGGCGTTGCCATAGCAGCCCGGCCAGTCGGGGCAGCCCAGGCCGGAGTCCGTGAGCCGCGTGAACGCGCCAAACAGCACCAGGTCGAACGTGAGGAACAGGGTCAGCAGCGTCAAGGCCTGCAGCCAGCGCGCGGTGGAGGATTGCCGGTTGCGCAGCCAGACCCACACCAGCGGCCCCAGGGCCGCCAGGATGCCGGCCAGCAGCAGTTGCGCCAGCGGTGACAGATCGTACAGGGGTGGAGCAGCCATCGGTCGTGTTTTCGTGACGCGCTTCAGCGCCCGGGCTTGTCCCAGGATGCGGACGCGCGCAGCAGGCGCTCGATGTCACCTTTGGCCTTGGCCGCACCGGCCGGGTCCAGATTCGCCGGGAACCGCATCATGAAGTTGCCCATGGGATCGACCAGGTACAGATGCTCGCTCATTTGATGCCCGCCAGCCGGGGTCAGCCATTGCAACAGCGTCGCTGACGGAACGCGCAGCACGGTCGCGTCCTTCAAGGCGGGAAGCAGGTTTGCTGGCACCGGCGCATCATCGGCCACCAGCCAGACCCAGTCCACACGGTCCATGTCCTTGCCCAGACTCACGCGCATCTGGTGCTGGAGATACAGGCGCTGCTGGCAGCTGGTATCACATGCGGCATTGGCCACGCTGAGCAGCAGCCACTGGCCCTGGAGCGAGCGCAGCGGCACGCTCTGACCGGCCAGTGTGGTGGCGCTGACCGCGGGAATCGGGCGCTGCGGGTCGATCAGGGCGCCGAAGTTGACCCGGCCCTGGGGGCGGATCACATAGTAGGTGAAGTAGGACGCGATCACGGGCGCCGCGCAGACCAGCATCACGGCGATCATTTTCCAGCGGCCGCGCACGGTGCGCTGCGCATCGCCCTGCAGCGACTGCGGCACCGGCATCGAGTGCACGGTCAGGCCCAGCGGCTGATCATGCAGCTCAGACCGGGGGTCGTTGGCGAGTGGGGGCGATAAAGCGTCGGACAATTTGGAACCAGACATAAAGAATTGCGATCAGGCCACTCAGGGCAAACCATTGAAATGCGTAGCCGTAGTTGGTCTCAACCCCGGTATTGACCGGCGGCCAGTCGCGCTGCAAACCCTCGCTCGGCGCACCGGTCTGCACAACGGACACCCCCAGCAGCGGCAATCGGGTCTCGGCGCGAAATTGCACCAAGTCCAGATTTTGCCGGATGACGCCGGTGTCGGCGCCCTTGAAGGCAAAGAGCTTGGACGGCGGCGGGGCAATCCGGCCGCTCACCTCCACCGTGCCGGCCGGTGTGTCGACCGCGGGCAGCGCCGTGCGATTCAGAAAATTACGCTGTACCCAGCCGCGCTGCACCAGAATCACGGTGTCGCTGTGCTCCAGCTGCAACGGCGTCATGACAAAAAAACCGGCGGTCTCATTCATCTCGCGGTTGTCGAGAAAGACCGTGTAGCGGGGCAACCAGGTGCCGCGCAGCTGAACCGGGTGGTAAATCTCGGTTGCTATGTTTTTAGTAGCTAATAGTTCTTTTGCATCAAGGGCTGCCAGCTTTTTCCCTTCCTGAACCTCGGTTTGCAGCGCCACTTTCTGGGCAGCCCTGGACAATTGCCAGCGCCCGAGCGACAGCGTGACGCCGATGCCGATCAGGGCGCACAGGCTCACGAGCCAGAAATGCAGGAGCGAAGAGCGGACCATCACGGGATAATGAGCTCCATGAAATACCTTGTCATCCTTGCATTCGTCGCCATCCTTGGCAGCCTGGGCGCCGCGCTGTTCTTCATGATGCGCGGTGGCACGGCGAAAGACAGCGAGCGCCGCGGCCGCAACATGGCACGCGCGCTGGCATTTCGGGTTGGATTTTCAATCTTGCTGTTCATCTGCATTTTGCTCGCCTGGAAACTCGGCTACATCCACCCCACCGGTATTTCCGCGGGCCAGTAACTCGTTTGCCCACCCCACGCTTGTCGCTGCACAAGCAAAAAAGCGCCTCGCGGCGCTTTCTCGTTGTTGGCGCGCCTTACAGCCAGTACACCAGCGTGTACAGACCGAGCCAGACCACATCGACAAAGTGCCAGTACCAGGCGGCGCCTTCGAAACCGAAGTGCTTTTCCGGGGTGAAGTGGCCTTTCATCAGCCGCAGCGTGATGGTCAGCAACATCAGCGTACCCACGATCACGTGGAAGCCATGGAAACCCGTAAGCATGAAAAAGGTCGAACCGTAAACGCCCGAACTGAGCTTGAGATTGAGCTCGGTATAGGCATGAAAGTATTCATAGCTCTGCACGCTGATGAAGCTCGCCCCCAACAGCACCGTCACCCACATGAAGGCGATGGTGCGGCCGCGGTGGCCGGCGCGCAGCATGTGGTGGGCGATGGTCAGCGTCACGCCCGACGACAGCAGTAGCGCTGTATTGATGGTCGGCAGCCAGAACGGCGTCATGGTGGAGAAGGGCGCCACGAGGTTCGCCGGCGACGCCGTCGTGCCGGCCGCCAGACTGGGCCAGACCGCCTTGAAGTCGGGCCACAACAGGGCGTTGTCCACGTTGCCCAAGGCCGGCACCGAGTGCGCGCGCGCCCACCACAGGGCCGTGAAAAAGGCGCCGAAGAACATCACTTCCGAGAAGATGAACCAGCTCATGCTCCAGCGGAAAGACAAGTCAACCTTGTGGCCGTAACTGCCGCCTTCGCTCTCGTGAACGGCGTCGCGAAACCACTGGTACAGCACGCCCAGCCACCAGAGGATGCCAAAAATGAACGCATACTTTCCCCATTCATGGCTGTTGATCCACTGGCTGCCACCCAGGATCACGAAGAACAGGCCAAGCGCGGCCATGGCCGGATGACGTGAAGGCGCTGGCACGAAGTAGTAGGGTGCTGCGCTGGTGGATGTTGAACTCATGTCGGCTCCTGAATCTCTCGAATTTTCTTTGAACTTTGAATGATCGGGCCATGCTACTTGAGCACAACCCATTTAACGATGCTGATCAGCACGATGACGAAAATGACGACCGCCCCGATGGCCACCGCAACGACGTGAAACGGATTGACCTTGGCCAGGTCTTCCTGGTACGCACTTTTTTTTCGGATGCCCAGAAACGCCCAGCCAATGGTTTTGACGCTATGCCAAAGCGAGCCTTTGCGCGGCTCGGCAAGCTTGTCGATAGGGGCACTCATGAGTTCTTTGGCCTCACGTCAACCTGCGCACCGGCGTCGGCCGCATCCGCCGGTGCGACGGGTGTTTTTGCGCCGACCTCAAAAAACGTGTACGACAACGTAATGGTGGTCACGTCTTTCGACAGCTTGGGGTCAATCACGAAGGCCACTGGCCAGTCTTTCTTCTCGCCGGCATTCAAGGTCCACTGACTGAAACAGAAACATTCGATCTTGTTGAAGTAGGCGGCGGCCTGGCGCGGTGCGTAGCTGGGAATGGCCTGCGCCGACATGCGCCGGTCCTGCGTGTTCTGGAACTCGTACATCACCGTGGTCAACACACCCGGGTGCACCTGCAGCGAACGCTCGGCCGGCCTGAAAGACCACGGCCCGCGCGCATTGGCGTCGAACTCCACCGTGATGGTGCGGCTCAGGTCGGCCTGGCTGTTCGACAGTGCCTTGGTGCTTTTGCCGCCGGCCTCCGAAGCAGCCCTGTCACTCTCGCCGCGCGCCAGAATGTTCACCCCCGTGGCCTCGCAGATGGCCTTGTACAGCGGCACCAGCGCAAAGCCAAAGCCGAACATGGCGGCAGCGACCACGGCCAGCTTGCCCACCATTTTGACGTTTTCGCGGCGGATGCTCATGAGGCGGCCGGTTACTTCAACAACGCGGTCTTGATCAGCAAGCCGAAAAAGAACGCCAAAGCTACCGAGGCCAGGATCAATCCCAGGCGCACGTTGCTTTTCTTTTGCTCAGGTGTCATGGCTTGCCTGTCAACCAATGATCCGGGTCGCCGTCACGTCAAGCTTGGGCGGCGTCTCGAAGGTGTGGAACGGCGCCGGCGAGGGCACTTCCCACTCCAGGCCTTCCGCGCCTTCCCAAGGCCTTTGCGGGGCCTTTTCGCCCTGGCCCCGCATGGTCGGCAGGACCACGAAGAAGAAGAAGTAAACCTGTGCAAAACCGAAGAAGAACGCCCCGACGGAGGCCACCATGTTGAAGTCGGCAAACTGCATCGGGTAGTCGGCATAGCGACGCGGCATACCCGCCAGACCCAAAAAGTGCATCGGGAAGAACGCCACGTTGAACGAGATCAGCGACCACCAGAAATGGATCTTGCCGCGCGTTTCGTTGTACATCACGCCGGTCCACTTGGGGGACCAGTAATAGAAGCCCGAGAACATTGCAAACAGCGAACCCGCCACCAGCACATAGTGGAAATGCGCCACCACGTAATACGTGCCGTGCAACTGCAGGTCGACCGGCGCCAGCGCCAGAATCAGGCCGCTGAAGCCACCGAGGACGAACACGAAAATAAAGCCGACGGCAAACAGCATCGGCGTCTCGAACGTCATCGAGCCGCGCCACATGGTGGCTACCCAGTTGAAAACCTTGACGGCCGTGGGCACCGAAATCAGCATGGTGGCGTACATGAAGAACAACTCGCCCGTGACCGGCATGCCCGTGGCGAACATGTGGTGCGCCCAGACAATGAAGCTCAGAATCGCGATTGAGGACGTGGCGTACACCATGGAGGCGTAGCCAAACAGCTTCTTGCGCGAGAACGCCGGCACCACCTGGCTGATGATGCCGAAGGCCGGCAAGATCATGATGTACACCTCGGGGTGGCCAAAGAACCAGAAGATGTGCTGGAACATGATCGGGTCGCCACCGTTGGCCGCATTGAAGAAGCTGGTGCCGAAGTGGCGATCCGTCAGCGTCATGGTGATGGCGCCGGCAAGCACCGGCATCACCGCAACCAGCAGGTAGGCAGTGATCAGCCAGGTCCAGCAGAACATCGGCATTTTCATGAGCTTCATGCCAGGCGCGCGCATGTTCAAAATGGTCACGATGATGTTGATCGATCCCATGATGGACGACGCACCCATGATGTGCAGCGCCAGGATGCTGGAGTCCATCGACATGCCCATCTGCAGCGACAGCGGTGCATAGATCGTCCAGCCGCCCGCAGGCGCGCCGCCGGGCATGAAGAACCCGGCCACCAGCATCACGGCGGCCGGCACCAGCAGCCAGAAGCTGAAGTTGTTCATGCGCGCAAACGCCATATCGGAGGCGCCGATTTGCAACGGCACCATCCAGTTCGCAAAACCCACGAAGGCCGGCATGATGGCGCCGAACACCATGATCAGGCCGTGCATGCTGGTGAGCTGGTTGAAGAACTCGGGGCTGACGAATTGCAGGCCGGGCTGGAACAGCTCGGCACGGATGACCATGGCCATCGCGCCGCCCACGATCAGCATGGTGAAGCTGAACAGCAGGTACATCGTGCCGATGTCCTTGTGGTTGGTGGCATAAAGCCAGCGGCGCCAGCCCGTCGGGGCATGGGCGTGGTGGTCGTCATGCGCGTGGTCGCCGTGCCCTTGATTGTCGAGAATTGCACTCATCGGGATTTCCTTCTCAATACTTTTTCAATGATTTCCGGCGACTTCAACCGCGGTCAGCCTTGACATCGGTCGGCTGTACCACCTGACCGGTCTTGTTCGACCAGTTGTTCTTGGTATACGTGATCACGGCGGCGATGTCGGTGTCGCTGAGTGCTTTCCAGGACGGCATGGCGCCGTTCAGGCGACCCTGCAGCACGGTCTTGATCTGGGCGTTTTTGTCGGCGTCGAGCACGACGGGCGAGCCGTCCAGCGGCTTGATCGGGCCCGCGCCCTTGCCGTTGGGCTGGTGGCAGGCCGCGCAGTTGGCGGTGTAGACCTTTGCGCCGCGGCTCACGAGGTCAGTCAACGTCCAGACCTTGTTCGGGTCGTCCGCTGCTGCCGCCATTTTCTTTTTCTCGCCATCGACCCATTTGGAATAGTCTTCGGCGCTCACGACCTTGACCTGAACGGGCATGTAGGCATGTTCCTTGCCGCACAACTCCGTGCAGTCACCGTAATACGTGCCGACCTTCTCGACCCGGAACCAGGTGTCGCGCACGAAACCGGGGATGGCATCCTGCTTGACGCCGAAGGCCGGAATGGCGAAGGAGTGAATCACGTCGTTGGCGGTGGTGATGATGCGGATTTTCTTGTTGACCGGCACCACCAGCGGGTTGTCCACGTCGAGCAGGTAGTTATCCGGCACCACCCCCTTGGCACCATTGTTGGATATCTCGCGATGCTCCGGGTTCAGCGTGGAAAGAAAGCCGATGCCCTCGCCTTCGCCGTTGATGTAGTCGTAGCCCCACTTCCACTGGTAGCCCGTGACCTTGACGGTCACGTCGGCATTGGTGGTGTCCTTGGCCGCCACGATGATTTTGGTCGCCGGCAACGCCATCAGGATCACGATGATGAAAGGCACGATGGTCCAGGCGATTTCGATCGTGACCGACTCGTGGAAGCTCGCCGACTTGTGGCCCACCGACTTGCGGTGCTTCCAGATGGAATAGAACATGACACCAAACACGGCCACGAAGATCACGGCACACACGATCATCAGGGCGGAATGCAACCACAGCTGCTCTTCGGCAATCTTGGTGGCCGGGGGCTGCAGGTTCAGCTCCATGACAGACGGGCCGCCCGGCAGGTCGTTGACTGCAAAAGCCGCCGTGCTGGCCCAGGCACCCAGCCAGATGCAGGGGATTCGAAGGCTTGACACCAACTTGCTGGAAATGTTCTTGATCATGTTCACTTCTTCATTGCCTCAATTAAACCAATCTTGTTTTCCATTGCCCTGACGCTGTGAGTGCAGCGCCGGGGCAGGTGCAGGCTCCAGCGGACCTGCTTTACGCACCGCGCAACGCCATCCTGATCTCGCGCGCCAGCGCCGGACGCAATTCGGGGCGCACGTAGCGCCCCACTTGTACCGTCCGCCCCTGGCCCGACACTTCAATCAGCGACCTGTCACCGGTTCTGGGCTCGACCCGCACCCACTCGCGATTGAACTCCGCGCGCTCGAGCTTGCCGGCGCTCTCCAGCTCAACCACCAGTTGCGCACCCTGCAGCGAGATCTTTTCGCCATCGGTGGCATGCCGGGCGTAAACCCAAAAGGAGGCCCCCACCACCAGCAACTCGACCCAGGCAAACGGCATGACCAGCGTGGCGCCCTTGAACCAGAACACCACGCCAATACCCAGCGACACCACGCACAACGACACGTACACCCAAGCCAGCTGGGCCGGGGACACCGAGCAGTTGCGTTTCAGGAACCATTGGATGTTCTGGCCCTGAATCGTTGCGAAGCGAAATACCAAGTTTGACACGCGCCAAGTCCATCTGCCTGCCACCTCGCCAGATATCGCGCCAGCGCAGCAGGAAATCCGGGGACATTCCCATAAATCAACTCGCGCCGATTGTAGCCGACGCACCTGTGACCCTGACACCGGTAGAACGCTCTGCGGTCAAGCCTGATTCGCCCTTTTGCGCTGATGCAGTGCAGCGCGCATTTCATCCAGCGACAGAATGGTTTCCGGTCGAATCGTCAGGCGCGGCGCCGGTTTGAGGGCATGGCCGTAAATGATCTCGAAGGTCAGCGCGAGCCGGCCCTGCTGCTGCGGATCGGCCAGCCGCGTGGCTATTTCGTGTTCCAGCCGCTGTTGCCAGCGCCGGCCCCGCAGGGCTGCAAAACGCTGTGGATGCAGGTTGCGGCCGAGTTCGCGCAAGTCCTGCAACAGCCGCGCCGGGGTTTCGTAGGTGAGCGTGATGCGCTCCATGTCCATCACCGGCTCGGCAAAGCCGGCCTGCACCAGCATGTCGCCCCAGTCGTGCATATCGGTGAACTCGTGGCCTGCAGGGGGCCAGCCCAGCGCCTGGTACAGGCCGCGCAGTTCGCGCAGGGTGTCCGGCCCGAGGCAGGAAAACATCAGGAACCCATCGGTCGCCAGCGCGCGATGCCACTGTGCGATCAAGGCCTCGGGGTCGGCGGCGTCGTGCAGCGCCATGTTGGCCCAGAGCATTTGCACGCTGGTGTCGGGGGGCATCTCGAAGCGGGTCGGCGCCGCCGCCCAGCCAACCGGATTCCACCACGGCTTAGCTATTGATTTAATAGCTAACTGTTCCCGCTGTTCCTGGGTTTCAACCACAAAACACTCAGCACCCGGATAACGGCGAGCCAGCAGGGCATGCGCCTGCAGGCCGCCGCGCACCGGCGCCCAGTGCGCCCACTGCGTGGGCTGCAACTTGATCCACTGCAGGCGGTCTTCCATGCGGCGCGCCACCTCCTCGTGCAGCCAGGGCGACAGCGCGGGGGCGGCCCTGGCCCAGCGCGCCGCGGCTGGCGGGTCGATCGTGGGGGGATGTGATTGTTCTTGAGACATGGCAGCGTGGGCGCCGTGCGGGCGGCAGCGTCGCGAGTATATTGACTTGATGTTTCGCGACTTGCTGACCAGGGCAATGACCACACTGCCGAGCCAGTGCCTGGTGTGCCGCGCCTGGCCCGCGCAGCCGGTCTGCGAAGCCTGCGTGGTGCGATTCGCCCAGCCGGTGCCGCGCTGCCCCACCTGTGCGCTGCCCGTGCCGGCGTCCCGGGAGGGGCCACCGCGTCAATGCGGTGAATGTTTAAAGTCACCACCCCCGCTGGATGCCTGCTTCACAGCCGTATCCTACGCTTACCCTTGGTCAGACTGCATAGTTAGCTATAAATTCAATAGCAATCCTGGCTTGTCGGCAGCGCTTGCCACGCTCTTGCGCAGCGCGCCCTGGGTGGAGCCCGCGCTCGAGCGCTGCGATCTGCTGCTGCCCATGCCGCTGTCGAGAGAGCGCCTGTGCGAGCGCGGCTTCAACCAGGCGCTGGCGCTGGCGCGCCACCTCGCCCCCGACAAGACCGATAGCGCGCTGCTGCTGCGCATTCGCGATACGCCGTCGCAACGCCCTCTCAAGCGCGCCGAGCGCCAGCGCAACATGGCGGGGGCGTTCGCGCTGGAGCCCCTGCGCGCTGAGCGCGTGCGCGACCAAAGGGTGGTGCTGGTCGATGACGTGATGACCAGCGGCGCCTCGCTGTTTGCCGCAGCGCACGCCCTGCGCCAGGCCGGTGCCGCCCACATCACGGCGCTGGTGGTCGCCCGCACTGATGACCCGGCGGCGGCTTAACATCACCGCATGTTTCATATCGTCCTGGTCGAGCCCGAGATTCCGCCCAACACCGGCAACATCATCCGGCTGGCCGCCAACACCGGCTGCACCCTGCACCTGGTCGAGCCGCTGGGGTTTTCGATGGACGACAAGCTGCTGCGGCGCGCCGGGCTGGACTACCACGAGTACGCCAAAGTGCGCCGGCACGCGGACTGGGCAAGCTTTGTGGCGACGCAGGCGCCGGCCCCTGAGCGAATGTTTGCGCTGACCACGCGCGGCACGCGCAGCCCCTACGAGGTGGCTTTTGCGCGCGGCGACTGGCTGGTGTTCGGCTCCGAAACACGGGGCCTGGCGCCGACACTGCGCGCCTCGTTCGCCCCCGCGCAGTGTTTGCGGCTGCCCATGCAAGTCGGCCAGCGCAGCCTGAACCTGTCGAATGCCGTGGCGGTGACAGTATTCGAGGCCTGGCGGCAACACCATTTTGCGCTGGCCGGCGCCGGCTGAAAGCGAGTTGGGCACCGGGCGCTGTGGATCACCGCTGCGCCAGCGGCCGCCTCAGGGTGCCGGCTCGCCCGGATGCGCCAGCCCCACGCGCTCGGCTTGCGCGGCCTTCAGGCGCGTCTGTTCGATCAGGAACTCCATGAAGGCCCGGGCGCGGGCCGGCACATACTTGCGGCTGGGCAGCGCCGCGTACAGGGTGAAGCGACCGGTAATCCAGGGCGCCAGCACGCGCTGCAACTGGCCGTCGCGCAGGTAGTTCGCCACCAGGTCCAGCGGCTGCGCGCTGATGCCTGCGCCATCGAGCATCGCGCGCAGCAAGGTGTCGGTGTGGTTGGTCACCAGCGCCGGCATGACCTCGACGTTCACCTCACGGTCTGCCTCCTGCGGATTGATGAGCCGCCATTCGCCTTGCCGGGCGCCCGTTTGGCGCAGCCGCAGGCAGGCATGGTGCTGCAAGTCTTCGGGCTCGCGCGGCGTACCGGCATGGCGCAAATAGTCCGCCGAGGCGCACAGCAGCCCCTCGGACACGATCACGGGCCGCGCCACCACATTGGCGTCGTAATGCGCGCCCGCGCCCAGAATCGTCAGGTCGAAATCTTCAATCGGCGGCATCGCGACCGAATCCACTGTGATGTCCAGCACCACCTTCGGGTAGCGGCGCCGGAACTCGGTCACCAGCGGCGCCAGGATGTACACGGCCATCACCGGCTGGGTGTGCACGCGCAGCAGCCCCGCCATCTCGTCCGTTTGTTCGCGCGTGGACGCCTCGGCCTCGTCCACGGCGCTCAGGATGTTGCGTACCCGTGTGAGGTACGACTGGCCCGCATCGGTCAGCGAGAGCTTGCGCGTGGTGCGCTGCAGCAGCCGGGTGCCCAGGTGCTGTTCGAGGTCGGTGATCAGCCGGGTCACGGCGGCGGCCGACATGCCCAGGGAGCGTGCCGCGGCCGCGAAACCCTCCTGGTCGACCACCTGCTGGAACACCCGCATCGATAAAAGTCGGTCCATATGTGCCCTTGGAGGGTTACTTCAAGGCATCTATTATTCCACTTTAAGGAATAGTCAATTGATGACCATGCCATTTATTGATGTCAGTATTTACCCTATAGTTCAGCCATCGATGAGCCGAAACCACTAGACGACTCACCGAGGCTGGACGAGACGGGACATTCAACAGAGCCCGCCCTGCCCGGAAATGTCTAACCATTGCTAAAGGAAATTCATCATGAACGCTACCAAACTTTTCGCCGCTACCGCTTTTGCCGCTCTGGCGACCATCGGCGCCCATGCCGGCGAAGTTGATCTGACCCCACTGCCCGCGTTCCACTCCACCGCCTCAGTGGCGCAACTGCGAGCCGGGGCCATCGCTGCCGCCCAGAACCCGCACGGCGATACGGGCGCCAACTACCGCTTGGCGCCTGTGGTCAAATCCGATGTGGCCCGCGCCACGGTGCGCGCCCAGACGATCGCGGCGCTGCGCGCCGGCCAGATCACCCACGGCGAAGCCGCCTCGATGTAATCAGTCGAGTGCGCGTGCCGAAGCCGGCACGCCAGCAAAAAAGCCCGCACGGGAAACCGCTGCGGGCTTTTCTCTTTTGGGGGGCTACGAGTCGCCGGGCTCGGCGTGAATCGTTTTAGGGATAGCGCCGCGACAGCGACTCGGCCACGCACACCGGCTTGGCTTGGCCTTCTCGCTCGATCGCCACTTCCCAGTTCATTTGGATGCCATCGTTGTCGATCGGCGTGCATTCGAGCAGCTTCATGCGCGCGCGCAGGCGGCTGCCGACCGGCACCGGGGCCATGAAGCGCACCTTGTTGAGTCCGTAATTCACGCCCATGCGCGACTGCACGACCTCGAACGCCGAAGCAAAAAACGTCGGCAGCAGCGACAGCGTCAGAAAGCCGTGCGCAATCGGCGCGCCAAACGGGCCCGCCTTGGCTTTTTCCACGTCCACATGAATCCACTGGTGGTCGCCGGTGGCCTCGGCGAACAGGTTGACCTGCTGCTGCGTGATGGTGATCCAGTCGCTGACCGCGACCTCCTGGCCCACCAGGGACGCCAGTTCGGAAAGGGTTTGAAAGGTTTTCATGGCGCGACTGTAAAGCCTCGCCCTGCCCCGCGGTGTCCAGCCTGTGACACGCCGGTGCCCGTCATTGATCGAGCCATCTGCCAATCGGCTGCCACTGCTCCAGATCCTTCTCCACACGGCCCGGGGCCACATCGAACAGCGTCAGCCCGCGCGCCGCCAGATGGATGTAATTTTGCGTGTCGCGCACAAAGCCCAGCACGGGAACGCCCAGCGTGCCCACAAACTCGCGCAGCTTGTCGGCCGCGAGGGTCCGCTCGTCTACCCGCATGCCGACAATACCGATCTGCAACTTGCCGGCATGCCGGTTGTCGAGCAGCCGGTCGAGAAAGCTGCGCGTGGCAAAAATATCGAACACGCTGGGCTGCAGCGGCACGATCACCCGGTCGGCCAGTTTCATCAGGTCATTGAAGCGCCAGCCGTGCAAGCCCGCGGGGGTATCGAGCACCACATGGGTCGTGCCCTTGGGCGGCTTGGCAATCTGGTCCGCGTTCACATCCCAGGTCGTGATCGGGCGCGCCAGCCCCGGGCGCAGCCCCAACCACAGGCGCGAGGACTGCTGCCGATCGGTGTCCCCGAGCATCACGGCGTGGCCTTGCGCGGCGAAATAGCCCGCGATATTGGTGGCCAACGTGGACTTGCCCACGCCGCCTTTGGGATTGGCTACGACCACGACCGGCATGACGCACTCCTTGGAAAGCCTGGATGGAAAGCCTGAACCCGGTACTTCGGATTCACGCTATGTTAGCGGCTTGGTTGACAATCCGGAAAACGCTGGCTGTCGCCGCCGCTGACCGGTTCGCCCGCAGCCCATGACAACAAATCGGAAGCAATACCCATGGAACACGCGCCCGCCTGGCTGACCAACAGCTTTATCTACCTGGCCGCCGCCGTCATCGTGGTGCCGCTGTCGCGGGCGCTCGGCCTGGGCGCCATCATCGGTTACCTGGTCGCGGGCATCGCCATCGGCCCCTGGGGACTGGGGCTGGTGACGAATGTGCAGGACATCCTGCACTTTGCCGAATTCGGCGTGGTGCTGATGCTGTTCCTGGTCGGGCTGGAGCTCGAGCCCGACCGCCTGTGGAGCCTGCGCCGCCCGATCTTCGGCTGGGGCAGCGCCCAGGTGCTGATTTGCGCATTGGCCATCGGTGCCACGGCCGTGGCCTTCGGCGTGCGCTGGCAGACGGCCGTGGTGATCGGGCTGGGCCTGGCGCTCTCCAGCACCGCGATTGCGCTGCAGGTGATGGGCGAGCGCAACCTGCTGCGCACCACCAGCGGGCAGGCCGGCTTCTCCATCCTGCTGTTTCAGGACGTGGCCGCCATTCCAATCCTGGCGCTGCTGCCGCTGCTCGCCGTGGTAACGGAGCCGAATGAGGCCGTCGCCGTGACCCACCGGACACTGGAAGCCATCAAAATAGTCGCCGTCATCGGCGGCATCATCCTCGGCGGCCGGTTGCTGTTGCGCCCGCTCCTGCGCTGGATCGCACGCAGCGAGACCCCCGAGATTTTTACCGCGGCCTCGCTGCTGCTGGTCGTCGGCATCGCGGCCCTGATGCAGTTCGTCGGCCTGTCCATGGCGCTGGGCGCCTTTCTGGCCGGCGTGCTGCTGGCCGAGAGCGAATACCGGCGCGAGCTGGAAACCGACCTCGAACCATTCAAGGGTCTGCTGCTCGGGCTGTTCTTCATGGCGGTGGGCATGAGCATCGACTTTGGCGTGCTCATCAGATCACCGGGCCTGATGGCGGCCATCCTGTTCGGCTTTCTGGCGCTCAAGCTGGCCGTGATTTATGCGCTGGCGCGCGCCATGGACGTGCCGTTCCAGGAGCGCCCGGTGTTCACGCTGCTTCTGGCGCAGGGCGGCGAGTTTGCCTTCGTGGTGTTCCAGGCCGCGGCCGGCGCCAACGTGTTTGCGCCCGAGACCGCCTCGCTCTTGATCGGCGCCGTGGCGCTGTCGATGCTGATCAGCCCGCTATTGCTGGTGGCTGTCGACAAGTGGTTGCTGCCGCGCTACGCGAACTGCAATGTGCCGGTGCTGGAGGAAATCTCGGAGCCGCAGAGCGCGCCCATCATCATCGCGGGCTTCGGCCGCTACGGACAGATCGTCGGGCGCGTGCTGGCTGCCGAAGGCATCCCCGCCACCGTGCTGGACCACGATGCCGAGATGATCGAGGCGGCGCGCGCCTTCGGCTCCAAGGTGTTCTACGGCGACGCGACCCGGCTCGACCTGCTGCGCACCGCCGGCGCGGCCCAGGCGAAGATTTTCGTGCTGGCGGTGGACGGCGTGGAGCAGTCGCTGGAAATTGTCGATCTGGTGCACGAGCACTTCCCGCACCTGGAACTGGTGGCCAGAGCGCGCGACGTGACGCACTGGAACCAGTTGCGCGACCGCGGCGTGATGCGGGTCGAGCGCGAGCTGTTCGAGTCCAGCCTGCGCAGCGCGCGCACCGTGCTGGAACTGCTGGGCCAGACTTCCGAGGCGGCGCGCCAGAGCGCCCAGCGTTTTCGCCAGCACAACCTGGCGCTGTTCGAGGAGATGCACCCGTACTACAAGGACCGCGCCAAGCTGATCGCGGTGGTCAAGCGCGGGCGCCAGCAGTTCGAGGAACAGCTGGCCGCGGAGCGCGAGCAGCAGGCGCAGCGCGGGGCGCAGGGTGTCGCCGGCAGCTGAAAAGCTCAAACGAAATCAGGCTGCAGCCCATACGCCATATAGACTTATTGCTCCTGAATCAAGAGCAACCGTGATCTCTCGTTGGCCGCCCGCTCAGACCCGCTCGAGGATCACCGCAATACCCTGCCCCACGCCAATGCACATGGTGCACAGCGCGTAGCGGCCACCGGTCTTGACCAGCTGGTTGACGGCCGTGGTGGCCAGGCGCGCCCCGGAGGCGCCGA
Source organism: Rhodoferax sp. (assembly GCA_031291295.1). Lineage (GTDB taxonomy): Bacteria > Pseudomonadota > Gammaproteobacteria > Burkholderiales > Burkholderiaceae_C > Rhodoferax_A. Next base: position 111,331 of record JARLJI010000212.1, read on the forward strand.
GCGGATGGCCCAGCGCGATGGCGCCGCCGTTCGGGTTGACGCGCGGGTCGTCGTCCTGCACCCCCAGCTGGCGCAGCACCGCCAGGCCCTGCGCGGCGAAGGCCTCGTTGAGCTCGATCACGTCCATCTGCGCAATGGTCAGGCCGGTGAGCGCCAGCACCTTTTGCGAGGCCGGCGCCGGCCCCATGCCCATGATGCGCGGGGCCACGCCCGCCGTCGCCATGCCGACCACGCGCGCCTTGGGCGTGAGGCCGTGTTTGGCGGCGCTGGCTTCGTCGGCCAGCAACAGCGCGCAGGCGCCGTCGTTGACGCCGCTGGCGTTGCCGGCGGTGATGGTGCCATCGGCGCGCACGATGGGTTTGAGCCTGGCCAGCACCTCCATGGAGGTTTCACGCGGATGCTCGTCGCGGCTCACCACGATGGCATCGCCCTTTTTCTGGGCAATCGTCACGGGCGTGATCTCGGCATCGAAATACCCCGACTTCTGCGCCGCCACCGCCTTGAGCTGCGAGGCCAGCGCCATCTTGTCCTGGTCCTGGCGGCTGATCTTGTAATCGGTGGCGACGTTCTCGGCCGTCTCGGGCATGGAGTCCACGCCGTATTGCGCCTTCATCAGCTTGTTGACGAAGCGCCAGCCGATGGTGGTGTCATACACCGCATTGGCGCGGCTGAAGGCGCTTTCGGCCTTGGGCATGACGAACGGCGCACGGCTCATGCTCTCCACGCCGCCGGCAATCATCAGGGAAGCCTCGCCCGCCTTGATGGCGCGCGCCGCGCTGCCCAGCGCATCGAGCCCGGAGCCGCACAGGCGGTTGATGGTCGCACCGGGCAGCTCGATCGGCAGGCCGGCCAGCAGGCTGGACATGCGCGCCACGTTGCGGTTGTCTTCGCCGGCCTGATTGGCGCAGCCGTAGAGGACGTCGGCAACGGCTTGCCAGTCCACATTGGGGTTGCGCGCCATCAGCGCCTTTAGCGGGATCGCGCCGAGGTCGTCGGTGCGCACGCTGCTCAAGGCGCCGCCATAGCGGCCGAAGGGGGTGCGGATGGCGTCGCAGATAAAGGCTTGGTTTGACATGGGAATCTCCTGGTTGGGTTAGGGCTGGATCGAAAGGCCGACCAGCTTTTCGAGTTCGGCGTGCGCCAGGCCTTCGACTTTATCAATCAGTTTGAGGCCTTGGGGCGTGCATTCGAGCGTGGCCAGTTCGGAATAGATCCGTTTCACGCAGGCGATGCCGGTCAGCGGATAGGTGCAGGTCTGGACGATCTTGCTCTCGCCCTTTTTGGTGAGCAGGTCCATCATGACCCAGGTCTGGCGCGCGCCAATGGCCAGGTCCATCGCGCCGCCGACCGCGGGGATGGCGTCGGGCGCGCCGGTGTGCCAGTTCGCCAGGTCGCCGGTGGCGCTGACCTGGAACGCACCCAGCACGCAGATGTCCAGATGGCCGCCGCGCATCATGGCAAAGCTGTCGGCGTGGTGGAAGAACGCGCCGCCCGGCAGCAGCGTGACCGGCTGCTTGCCGGCGTTGATCAGATCGTAGTCTTCCTCGCCCGCGGCCGGCGCCGGGCCCATGCCGAGAATGCCGTTTTCGCTGTGCAGGATGACTTCGCGGCTGGCGGGGATGTGGTTGGCCACCAGCGTCGGCATGCCGATGCCGAGATTCACCGTGGCGCCCTCGTCAATGTCTTGCGCCACGCGCGCGGCGAGCTGATCTTTGCTGCGTTTTTGATAGCTACTCATGCAGAGTCTCCTTGGGCTGCAGGCCGATTTGATTCAGTTATTGACGGAGGATGCTCACGCCACGGCCTGCTTGAAGCCGCCGGCTTGCGTTGCGACGCGATCGATCTTCACGATCTGGTGCACAAAGATGCCGGGCGTCACGATGTGCTCCGGGTTCATCTCGCCCAGCTCGACAAGCTCGTGCACCGTGGCCACGGTTTTCTTCGCGGCGGTCGCCATCACGGGGCCGAAATTGCGCGCGGCCTTGCGGTAGGTCAGGTTGCCCCAGCGGTCGCCGCGTTCGGCCTTGATGAGCGCTACATCGCCGTAAATCGGCAGCTCCAGCACGTAGTGCCTGCCGTTGATTTCGCGGGTTTCCTTGCCCTTGGCGAGTTCGGTGCCGTAGCCCGTGGGCGTGAAGAAGGCGCCGATGCCCGCACCCGCCGCGCGAATGCGCTCGGCCAGGTTGCCCTGCGGCACCAGTTCGAGCTCGAGCTTGCCACTGCGGTACAGCTCGTCGAACACATACGAGTCGGCCTGGCGCGGAAAGCTGCAAATGATCTTGCGCACGCGGCCCGCCTTGAGCAGCGCCGCCAGCCCGACGTCGGCATTGCCGGCGTTGTTGTTGACCACGGTCAGGTCCCTGGCACCCTGCGCGAGCAGGCCGCTGATGAGTTCATCGGGAATGCCGGCCGTGCCGAAGCCGCCAATCATGACGGTGGCGCCGTCTTTCACGTCCGCCAGCGCGTTGGCCACGGAAGCGGCAATCTTGTTGATCATGGAAAAAGCTCCAAAGCAGGGAAAAGGGTCGCCGGTCTGACCCGCTTCGCCAATCTGGCCGGCGGGCCCCTCTTATTTGTTCACAGTAAGAACATATGTTCGTATAATGAATTTTAGGAGATTTATACCATCATGGCAACTGCTAAATCCACCGCCGCCGAGACGCCGCAGCCCGGTGACAGTTATGTGCAGTCGTTCGCGCGCGGGCTGGAGGTGATCCGCTCGTTCAGCGCGCAGGCTCCGCAGCAGACGCTGACTGAGGTCGCGGCACGCAGCGGGCTCACGCGCGCCGGGGCGCGGCGCATTTTGCTCACATTGCTGACGCTCGGGTATGTGGAAACCGACGGCAAATACTTCAGCCTGACGCCGCGCATTCTCGATCTGGGCTTTGCCTACCTGTCGTCGATGCCGATCTGGAACCTGGCCGAGCCGGTGATGGAAGGCCTGGTGGAGCAGGTCAAGGAATCCAGCTCCGCCGCCGTGCTGGACGGCACCGACATCGTGTATGTGCTGCGCGTGTCAACCCACAAGATCATGAGCATTTCGCTCGGCGTGGGCTCGCGCCTGCCGGCCTATTGCACCTCCATGGGCCGCATGCTGCTCGCCGATGCGGCGCCAAAGCAGGTGCGCCAGCTGCTGGCCGACTCGGACATCCAGCCGCTGACCCGTTACACCCTGACCGACATCGACGCCGTGCTGGCGCAAATCGACCAGGCGCGCCGGCAGGGCTGGTGCCTGGTGAACCAGGAGCTTGAAGAGGGTCTGATTTCCATCGCCGCGCCGATCACCAACCGGGCCGGCCGCACGGTTGCGGCGCTGAACATCAGCGGTCAGGCGAACAGGACCTCTGCCCGCGTGATGCAGGACACCATGCGCCCGGCCCTGCTGGAAGCGGCCCAGGCGATTTCGCGCATGCTCAGCGCCCAGCGCGCCTGAACGTCCAGGCCGCCACGGGTCAGGGCTTGCGCGCGCCCAGCACCAGCACGATGGCGCCGAGCGCAATCGCGCCCAGGCTCAGCCAGCGGGGAATATCGACGGTCTTTTGCTCCTTGACGGTCAGCTGCAAGGGGCCGAGCTTGGCCGCCGTCGTGTCCTGGTTGTAGCTGAAGTTGCCGAGCAGAAAACCCGCGACGCCTGCCACGATCAAGACGATGCCTGCGATGCGCGCCACGTTCATTTGAATCTCCTCGTTTCGTTGCAAGTCAGCTGGCAAGGGTAACCGCAAAGCCTCGCCTCATGGCGCCGGCCTGCGAGCCTTGAGGCGTGATACGCTTTGCGCATGTTCAGCCCATCCCAAGCCGATGTTCGCCGTTTCTTTTGCTCGGTTTACGCCAAAGCCCAGCAGGGACATGCGCTGGAAGCTATTGAAATCATAGCAAGTCAGTGGATCGACGAGCACCCCGAGTACCACGCCGAGCTAGCCGATGCCGACGCCGCGCTGGAAAAAACCTACGACGTGGAAGGTGGCAAGAGCAACCCGTTCCTGCATTTGTCGATGCATCTGTCGATCAGCGAGCAGTGCTCCATCGACCAGCCGCACGGCATCCGCCAGGCGGTGGAACTGCTCAGCCGTCGCCGCCAGTCTCTGCACGACGCGCACCACGAAGCCATGGAATGCCTGGGCCGGTTGATGTGGGAGAGCCAGCGCTCGGGCCGCCCACCCGATGGCGCGGCCTACATCGACTGCGTGCAGCGCCGCGCTACGCGAGACTGATGCCGTCGCCCCTGGGAAGGCCGCACACAGCCCACGAGGCCATCAAGTACGAAACCGCCCTGAAGGCAGACAAATTCGTCCTCATGGTGCACGGCAGTGCCGAGGAACAGGCCAAGGCGCGCACGGTGCTGGCAAGCTCCAAGGCGTGGCAAACGGTGTAACCTTCAGAGCCCGAGATCGCGCGGTCGTTGGTATTCGGCGGCCGCGACGTTCGGGCAGACCATGACTACTCCGCCGCCCACGCCCGAAGCTTTACCTGCCCAGCCGGCAGGCGCCGCCAACGTCGGCGCGCCAGGCGGTTTGACGAGTGATGAAGCGCGGCATCGGCTGGAGAAGTTCGGTCCCAACGCGATGCCCGATACGGCGCTCCATCCACTGCAGATGGCGCTTGAAAAATTCTGGGCACCCGTTCCGTGGATGCTCGAAACCGCCATCGTGCTCCAGCTGGTACTGGGCAAGTATGTCGAGGCCGCGATCATTGCCGGTCTCCTGGTGTTCAACGCGGCGCTCGGCCTGTTCCAGGAAAGCCGTGCCCAGGCCACCCTTGCCGCCCTGAAATCGCGGCTCGCGCTGAATGCATCGGTCCGGCGCGACGACGCGTGGAAAACCATCCCCGCAGCTGAGCTGGTGCCGGGGGATGTAGTGAAGCTGTCCCTTGGCGGCGTGGTGGCCGCGGATGTGCGCCTCACGGATGGCGAAATCCTGCTTGACCAGTCCATGCTCACTGGGGAGTCGGTGCCCATCGAAGCGGGTGCTGGCCTGCAAACCTATGCGGGGGCGCTGGTGCGGCGCGGCGAGGCGGTGGCGGAGGTCACGGCGACCGGCGCGCGAACCAAGTTCGGCCGAACGGCGGAACTCGTGCGCACCGCTCATGTCGTCAGCTCCCAGCAAAAAGCCGTTCTGCGCGTGGTGCGCAATCTCGCAATGTTCAATGGCGTCATCATCGCAATGCTGGTGGCTTACGCCTGGTTTCTCAAGATGCCGCTTGGCGACATCATCCCCCTCGTCCTGACGGCGGTTCTTGCATCGATACCGGTGGCGCTGCCGGCCACCTTCACCCTGGCGTCAGCGCTCGGCGCGCGGGCCCTGGCCAAACTGGGCGTCCTTCCGACGCGCCTGTCTGCGGTGGACGAGGCGGGATCGATGGATGTCTTGTGCGCCGACAAGACCGGCACGCTAACGCAAAACGCGCTGACGGTGACCGCCGTTCGTCCCATGGACGGCTACGACGCGGCGCATGTCCTGTTGCTGGCGGCGCTGGCCAGCTCGGATGGCGGGCAGGACCCGGTCGATGGCGCCATTCGCGCGGCCGCCAGCGGCAAGAAAGCCGCCAATGCGCCGCAACTGGTCAAGTTCGTCCCGTTTGATCCGGCCACCAAGATGTCCGGGGCGACAGTGACGGGTGCGGGCAGCGGCACGCAGCGTGTCATCAAAGGCGCCTTTGCGGCGGTCATCGGTCTCGCGCCACCTCCGGCGAGCGCGACCGCGATGGCGAAGGCGCTCGAGGAACAGGGCTTCCGGGTGCTTGCCGTCGCCGCCGGCCCGGCGGCTGCAATGAAGCTGATCGGGCTCATCGCGCTCAGCGACCCGCCTCGCGCGGACTCGGCGGCGCTCGTCACGGAATTGCATGGGCTTGGCGTGCGCACCGTGATGGCGACAGGCGATGCGCCGGCAACCGCCGCCATCGTGGCGCATGCGGTGGGGCTCGATGGCGCCCTCTGCCCGCCGGGGCCAATCCCCGACGCCGTCCACCCCGAGCAGTTCGCGGTCTTCGCCGGTGTGTTGCCGGAGGGCAAATACCAGCTGGTCAAGGCCTTCCAGAAGGGTGGACACACCGTCGGCATGTGTGGCGATGGCGCCAATGACGCGCCCGCGCTGCGCCAGGCGCAGATCGGTATCGCGGTCTCGACGGCGACCGATGTTGCCAAATCGGCCGCCGGCATGGTGCTGACCGAGCCCGGCCTGGCCGGCATCGTGGCCGCAGTCAAGGAAGGTCGCGTGATCTTCCAGCGCATCCTGACCTATACACTGAACTCCATCACCAAGAAGATCGTGCAGGTGCTCTTCCTGGCCGTCGGCCTGATCATGACCGGGCATGCGGTCCTCACGCCTTTGCTGATGGTGCTCATCATGATCACCGGCGACTTTCTCGGCATGTCCTTGACGACCGACAATGTGCGGCCCTCGCCAACGCCGAATGCATGGCAAATCGGCAAGCTCACGGCCGCGGGCGTCATCATGGGAATCGGCGAGTTGGTCTTTTGCACATTCGTCCTGGCTTTTGGCGCCTACCACATGAAGTTCGAGATCAGGACGCTGCAGACGCTGGCTTTTGTCGTGATCGTGTTCGGCAATCAGGCGACGACCTATACCAATCGTGAACGCCGGCGGCTGTGGTCATCGCGCCCCAGCGCCTGGCTCGTCGCATCATCGGTTGGCGATCTCCTGATCGCCTCGACATTGGCGATCGCCGGAATCGCCATGGCGCCCTTGCCACCTTCGATAGTGCTCTGGACGCTGGCGGCTGCGATCACCTTTGCCTTCGCGCTGGACGTGGTGAAGGTTCCGGTTTTTCGACGTTTGGGGATCACCTAGCGGCTCGCCGCCGAAAGGATACGAATGAAGATCAATGCAACGGATTTTCGGGTGCGGGAGGGAGACAAGGTCAACCTCAAAAAGTGGCCCACCATTGTCGATCCCGTGTACAAGTCGAAAGAGCAATACCAGGAACTGCTGAGCGAGCACGTGGCGCAACTCAGTTCGCAACAGCAGCTTCTCTACGCCTCCAACCGCTATGCCGTGCTGCTGATTTTTCAGGCCATGGATGCGGCCGGCAAAGACGGCGCCATCAAACACGTGATGTCCGGCGTCAATCCGCAAGGCTGCCAGGTGTTCAGCTTCAAGCATCCCAGCCCCGCGGAACTGCAGCACGATTTTCTATGGCGCACCACGCGTGATTTGCCGGAACGCGGGCGGATCGGCATCTTCAATCGGTCTTACTACGAAGAAGTGCTGATCGTGCGCGTGCATCGCAATATTCTGCGCAGTGAGGGGCTGCCGGACACGCCGCGCGACGACAAGGCGCTCTGGCGCGACCGGTACCGTTCGATCGAGAATCTGGAGAGACATCTGCACGACAACGGAACCCGCATCGTGAAGTTCTACCTCCACCTCTCGAAGGACGAGCAGCGAAGACGCTTTCTCGAACGGATCGACGAGCCGGAAAAAAACTTCAAATTCAGTCTCGCGGACATTGAAGAGAGAAAATTCTGGAGGCACTACATGAAGGCCTATGAGGAATGCCTCAGCGCCACAAGCACCAGCGCTGCGCCCTGGTATGTCGTCCCCGCCGACGACAAGGAAAACGCCCGGCTGATTGTCTCCAGGATTGTGCTCGATACGCTCGAAGGACTCAAGCTGGCATACCCAAAAACGAGCGCGGAGCGGCGCCAGGAATTGCTGGCCATCCGCAAGCGGCTTGCGAAGTGAGAGCGGGTGTTCGCTAGCGTACGGACGGGCGACTCGATTGCTCCTATCATGTCTTCATAGAAATGAAGCCATGGAGTCCACAATGCATCGGCAGCGCAGTCCAAACCTCCCCGTCTCCGTCGCGCCGCTGAAGGTCAGGGCGCAAAAGCGCCAGCCCGATCAAGTCCGACAGGTTCTGTGGCTAGGATGGCTCACCGCGCTTGTCGTTGGCCTTGCGGCAGCGGCGCCGGCCAAAGCAGCGCCGCTGCAGCTACCCGCCCTGGTGGCGCCCGCCAGCCAGGAGCACCACGTTGGCAAGGTGATCTTCGTTGAACTGGTGACACCGGACCTTGACGCCGCCAAGCAGTTCTATGGGGGCCTGTTCGGCTGGACATTTCACGATCTTCAGGCCAACAGGACGGAGTATGCCGAGGCATTGCTGGACGGTCGTCCGGTCGCAGGACTGATTCAAAAGAAGATACCGGCGGGAGCGCACCGGCAGCCCGCATGGCTGAGCTTCATCGGCACGCGCGATGTCGATGCGGCAAAGAATATGGCACTGCAACATGGCGCGAAGGTGCTGGTCGAGCCGCGCAGCGTCCCTGACCGCGGCCGGGAAGCCGTCCTCGCCGATCCGCAGGGAGCCGTTTTTGCCGTCCTCGCCTCCAGCAGCGGCGACCCGCCCGACGTTCTGGCCGCACCCGGGGAATGGATCTGGAGTTCGCTGATGACGAGCGATCCGGATACCGATGCGGCTTTCTACCAGGCCCTGTTCGACTACGAAGTCTTCGAACTGCCGGCTGACCAGGGCGCCCAGCACCTCATGCTTGCCTCCGACAACTATGCGCGTGCGAGTGCGAATTCGCTACCTGTGAACAGGCCCAATGCCCACCCCTACTGGCTCAATTACGTGCGCGTCGGCGATGCAGTCAAGATGACGGCCAGGGTCGTGGCGCTCGGCGGCCGTGTGCTGGTCGAACCGCGGGTCGATCGCCACGGCGGCAAGGTCGCGGTCGTCGCCGATCCTATGGGTGCCCCGTTCGGACTGCTTGAGTGGCCGGACACCGAAAGCAAAAAGGTGACCCAATGAATACCCCACACTCGCGCTGGCCGGCGATCGCCATCATGGCCGGGCTGTTCACACTCCTGTTGTGTGGCTGCGCTGTCGGCGTCGGATACGGATACGGATATGGTGACGACGTGGGCTTCGGCGTGGATTACTACGAGCCCTACGGCGGCGACTACGGTGGCTGGGGACCTGGCTACCGTGCGGGGCCGTTTGGCGGGGGTGAGCGTGGTGCCGTTCGCGGTGGCGGCCCGTCGTCCCGTCAACATGCTTACCGGGCCGCGCCCGCCTCCCGCGCGATGCCGTCGATTCCGTCACGTGGACGCTCCGGCGGCTCGGGCTCGGGGCGCCGTTAGTCGCGCCCATCACCCGAACGGGGCGAAGTCATCAGACAAGTTGTCGTGGAAACAGCGCCCAGGTATGCCGGGCGATCTGCTCGTCTTCCTGCGAGGCGAGAACCTGCACCGAACAGCGCGATGCAGCATCGTGGATGGGCGTGTTCGCTGAACGGTTGCGTGCTTCGTCGAGGCTGACGCCGATCCAGGACAAGCCGCTGCAAATCGCAGCACGTACTGGCGCATCATTTTCCCCAATGCCCCCGGTGAACACGATCGTATCGACGCCATCCAGTGCAGCGACCATCGCGGCCACCTGCTTGCGCACGGAGTAGCAGAACATCTGAATGGCGAGTCGTGCGTCGGCGTTTGACGAAGCAGCCTCATGCAGGCGCCGCATGTCGCTGCCCACGCCTGAAATTCCCAAAAGGCCGGAACGGTGGTCGACCAGTTCTTCGAGCATCGCCGCATTGAACTTCTTCTCGCGCATCAGGTAGACCAGAACGCCTGGATCGAGATCGCCGCTGCGCGTGCTCATGATCACCCCGCCGGTGGGCGTCAAGCCCATGCTGGTGTCGATCGACTGACCGCGCCTGACCGCGGTGACGCTGGCGCCATTGCCAAGATGGGCGACGATCAGGCGGTCGGGCAGGTCGCTCGCCAGTTGATGCACGATCGATTCGCACGACAAGCCGTGAAACCCGTAGCGCTGGAGTCCCTCCGACTGCAGCTCCTTGGGGATCGCAAGCACGCGGGCCACCTCCGGCAACCTGGCATGAAAGCTGGTGTCGAAACACATCACCTGCGGCAGGCCGGGGAAATGCTCCTGCGCAAAGCGGATGACCGACAGGGCCGCTGGCGTGTGCAGCGGCGCGAAGGCAGTTGCCGCCTCGAGCTGGCCCAGGACCGAATCATCAATCAGGCAGTGCTGGCGCAGCTTCGGTCCGCCATGCACAATTCGATGCCCGACGGCGGCCGGCACCGGCATGTTGGACCCGGCAAGAAGTTTCCCGATGCGGATGATCGCTTCCCGTTGGCTGGGAATGGACGCGGTCTCGAAGACCAGCTCGTTCTGGCGTGAATCCCGTGCGCAGAATTTACCCAAACGGGCGCCGATCGACTCGGCCTCCCCGGAGAGCAGCATTTCTGTCCGCGTGGACGCGACGCGATACAGGCCGAATTTGAGCGAGGATGAGCCGCTGTTGAGGGCGAGAATATTCACGGTGTCAGCGTGCGCCATGTCACAAGTTCCAGCGCCAGTCGCGGACCTCCGGCATGTCCTCGCCGTGCTCGCCGATATAGAGTTTATGGCGCTCCATGGTCGTCCAGTAACGTGCCGTCGCCCCCTCTACCTGGTCGCGCAGGCGCGGAATTCGCACGATGGCATCCAGCGCGAGTTGATAGCGGTCGAGGTTGTTCAGCACGACCATGTCGAAAGGGGTCGTGGTCGTCCCCTCCTCCTTGTAGCCGCGCACATGGATGTTCTCATGATTGTGCCGCCGGTAGGTCAGCTTGTGAATGACCGCCGGATAGCCATGAAAGGCGAAGACCACCGGCTTGTCTGTCGTGAACAGTTCGTCAAAGTCCTGGTCTTGCAGACCATGAGGATGCTCGGATTGGGGCTGCAATACCATCAAGTCCACGACGTTGACGACACGGATGCGGATGTCGGGCACATAGTCTCGCAAAAGCGTGACGGCAGCGAGCGCCTCGAGGGTTGGCACATCGCCGGCACAGGCCATGACCACGTCGGGGTCACCGGCGTCGTTGCTGGCCCATTGCCAGATCCCCGCGCCCGCCGTGCAATGACGCACGGCCGAATCGATGTCGAGCCACTGCCATTCAGGCTGTTTGCCGGCGACGATCAGGTTGATGTAGTTGCGGCTGCGCAGGCAGTGATCTGCGACCGACAGCAGGCAGTTGGCGTCGGGCGGCAGATAGATGCGCACGATATCGGCTTTCTTGTTCGCGACATGATCGATAAAGCCGGGGTCCTGGTGCGAGAACCCATTGTGGTCCTGCCGCCAGACCAGCGAGGTGAGCAGGTAGTTCAGCGAAGCGATCGGCTTGCGCCATGGAATGGTCCGGCTGACCTTGAGCCACTTCGCGTGCTGATTGAACATCGAATCGACGATGTGAATGAAGGCCTCGTAGCAGGAGAACAGGCCATGGCGGCCGGTGAGCAGGTACCCTTCGAGCCAGCCTTCGCAAAGATGTTCGCTGAGCACCTCCATGACACGACCGTTGGCGCTGAGATTGAGGTCAACCTCTTCGACATCGGCCATCCATGCCTTGCCGGACACCTCAAAGACGGCGTCCAGCCGGTTCGACGCCGTTTCGTCCGGCCCGAAGATGCGGAAGTTCTGCTTGTCGAGATTGAGCTTCATCACGTCGCGCAGAAAATTTCCGAGAACCCGCGTCGCCTCCGCCTCGACGCTGCCGGGTCCGCGCATTGCCACGGCGTAGTCATGGAAGTGGGGCATCGACAGCGGCTGCAACAATTCGCCCCCATTGGCGTGCGGATTGGAACCCATGCGGCGATGGCCCGTCGGCGCGAGCGCGGCCAACTCCTCGAGAAATTTTCCTCGCTCGTCGAACAATTCATGTGGCCGGTAGCTCTTCATCCAGTCTTCAAGCTGCTGAAGGTGCTCGGGCTTCTTGAAATCGGCGATGGGAACCTGGTGCGCGCGCCAGGTTCCCTCGACTGGCAGGCCATCGACGAATTTAGGCCCCGTCCATCCTTTGGGCGTCCGAAAGACGATCATGGGCCAGCGCGGACGCTCCGGTCTCGTCGTCTCATCGAGAGACCGCGCGGCGCTCTGAATCTGTCGAATCTGTGCCAGGATCGTATCGAGCGTGCCGGCAAGACACTGGTGCACCAGCGCCGGATCATCGCCTTCGACGAAGTGCGGCTCGTAGCCGTAGCCGCGCATCAGATCGGTCAGCTCCTGGCGGCTGATGCGGGCCAGCACGGTTGGATTGGCGATCTTGAACCCGTTGAGATGCAGGATCGGAAGCACGGCGCCGTCGCGCGCAGGATTCAAGAATTTGTTCGAATGCCAGCTGGCAGCCAAAGCCCCTGTCTCCGCCTCGCCGTCGCCGATGACACAGGCGACGATCAGATCGGGATTGTCGAAGGCCGCGCCATAGGCATGGGTTAGGGAATAGCCCAACTCTCCACCTTCGTGAATGGAGCCTGGCGTGTCCGGGGAGACGTGACTGGGAATGCCGTAGGGCCAGGAAAACTGGCGAAAGAGCCGCTGCAGTCCATTGCGGCTACGCTCGATCGCCGGATAGCGATCCGTGTACGAGCCTTCCAGATAGGTCTGTGCCACGATGCCCGGGCCGCCATGGCCGGGACCAATGACGTACATCATGTTCAGGTCGTTCTCTTTGATCAACCGGTTCAGGTGCACATAGAGAAAGTTCAAACCCGGTGTCGTCCCCCAATGTCCGAGCAGACGGGGCTTCACATGCTCGCGCTTGAGCAGGCATTCGAGCAGGGGGTTGTCCTGCAGATAAATCTGCCCGACCGAGAGGTAGTTTGCCGCGCGCCAGTAGGCGTGCATTTTCTGCAGGAGGTCGGGCGACAACGCGTCAGGCATCAATTTCTCCGAAATGGATTGCAACACTTTCTCACCTTGTAGCCGTTGTCAGGTGCAGCGACTCGGGTGGCGTCACGTCTTGCATATTAACGATCAGGCTACCCGCACCTGGCCATCGAATCTGTACGCTAGCGCGCATAGCCCCCGCCTGCATCGCATCCACATGCAAGGGCCGCAGGAAACCGTATTTTTTGACCTGGACGGTCGGGCACGCCGAATACTATATTTTTTATAGCAAACTGTGCCCTTGCCATAAGGGCCAACATCAAAAAAGCCCGCTAGCTGCGGGCTTTTTTTCGACGGCGGAAGGCGATTACTTGAACCGCGATTCCGACACCGTCTTGATGTCGCCGTCGAGGGAACCCACGTATTCCGCCACAGCCTGCAGCTCAGCGTCCGAGAACTGCTTGGCAACGCCGGCCATGATGGCGTTGGCGCGACCGAAGTGGGGGTTGTTGTTGCCTTCCTTGTACTCTTTCAGGGCCACGTACAGGTAGCTGGCATGCTGCCCGGCAAGCTGCGGGTAGGTCGGGTCGATCGGCTTGGCGAAATTGGCGCCATGGCAGGCAATGCAATTGGCCTTGGCCAGGATGGCCGCCACTTTCGGGCCGGGCTCGATGGCGGGTTTGTCGGGCAGCGTCGCGCCGGCAACGACGCCCAGCGTGCTGTAGTAAGCCGCTACATCGGCGATGTCCTGTTCACTCAGCGACGCGGCGATGGCACGCATGCTGGGGAATTTGCGATCGCCTTTTTTGTACTGATTCAGGGCGGACACGATGTATTGGGCGCCCTGCCCTGCGATCTTCGGAACCTGATAGACCTCGGGGAAGCTGGTCTTGTAACCCGCGATGCCATGGCAGCCAACGCACATGGCCACCTTTTTCGAGCCGGCGACGGCATCGCCCTTGATTTCCTGGGCAGAGGCAGTGGCGGTCACGCAAGCGACAGCAAGGGCAAATACGGCGGTCAACAACTTGTTCATTTTTCGCGCACAATCCATTAGGAATTCGGGCCTGTAATCAGCGCACGATTATATGCGGCACAACTTCCACCCCCCTTCAACACCTTCGCCCCGGCACACCTCATGAAGTTTCAAGGCTCCCAGAACTACGTCGCCACCCAGGACCTGATGCTGGCCGTCAACGCGTCGATCACCCTCAAACGCCCGCTGCTCGTGAAGGGCGAACCCGGCACCGGCAAGACCATGCTGGCCGAAGAAGTGGCGCAGGCCCTGAACATGCCGCTCCTGCAGTGGCACATCAAGTCCACCACCAAGGCGCAGCAGGGCCTGTACGAGTACGACGCGGTCAGCCGGCTGCGCGACTCGCAGCTCGGCGACGAGAAGGTCAAGGACATCCACAACTACATCGTCCGAGGCGTGCTGTGGCAGGCCTTCACGGCCGACGAACCGGTGGCGCTGTTGATCGACGAGATCGACAAGGCCGACATCGAGTTCCCGAACGACCTGCTGCGCGAAATCGACCGCATGGAGTTCTATTGCTACGAGACGCGCGAGCTGGTCCGCGCGAAAAACCGCCCGCTGGTGTTCATCACGTCGAACAATGAGAAGGAGCTGCCCGACGCGTTCCTGCGCCGCTGCTTCTTCCACTACATCAAGTTTCCCGACGCCGACACCATGAAGCTGATCGTGGACGTGCACTTTCCCGGCCTCAAGAAAGAGCTGCTCACGGCCGCCATGAAAACCTTCTACGACGTGCGCAACCTGCCGGGCCTCAAGAAAAAGCCCTCGACCAGCGAGCTGCTCGACTGGCTCAAGCTGCTGGTGGCCGAAGACATTCCGCTCGAAGCCCTGCAAAGCAAGGAAGACAAGGTGGCGGTGCCGCCGCTGGTGGGCGCGCTGCTCAAGAACGAGCAGGACGTGACCCTGTTCGAGAAACTGGTGTTCATGCAGCGGCACAACCGCTGAGCACCCGCGCTGCCATGAACAAGTCGCTGTGGATCGAAGGCCTGTCGGACGCCATCGGCTTTGTCGGCGGCGCGCTGCTGGGCGCGGCCATTGCCAAGGTGATCGGCCTTGATCCGCTGGCACCGGGTTACGAAACTGCGACCATTTTTGGCATCGTGCTGGTCGGCCTGGGTGGCGGCATGGGACTGCAATTGGCGCGGCGCTGGCGTGCCGCCTCCCGCAACAAGAAACCCCCGGAGAACTGAGATGGCATTCGTGGAACCCACCACGCTGGCGGCACGCGGCATCCGGCTGGTGCCGTTATCGCTGGAGCACGAGGACGGCCTGCGCGCCGCCGCCGCGGACGGCGAACTCTGGAAAATCCGCGTCACGTCCGTGCCGGAGCCCGGCCAGACGCGCCAGTACATTGCGGACGCGCTGGCCATGCGCGAGGCCGGCAATCGCTTCGCCTTTGCCGTGACCGACGATGCCACCGGCACGGTGCTGGGCAGCACCAGCTACCACGACATCCTGCCTGCGGTGCGCCGCGTGGAAATCGGCTGGACCTGGTACGCGAAACGCTGCCAGCGCACCCACGTCAACACCACCTGCAAGCTGCTGATGCTGACGCACGCTTTCGAGACGCTGCACTGCCACGTGGTGGGCTGGCGCACCGACAACTTCAACCATGCCTCGCAACGCGCCATCGAACGCCTGGGCGCGCGCAAGGACGGCGTGATTCGCGGCCATGCGCTGCGCCGCGACGGCAGCATCCGCGACACCGTGATGTACAGCCTGCGCAGCGGCGAGTGGCCGGAAGTGCGCACCCAATTGCTGTACCTGCTGGACAAGCCTCGCTAGGAGGACAGGCACCATGCTGATCGACTTCTTCTACTCCCTGCGCTCGGCCAAGCTGCCGATCTCGGTCAAGGAATATCTGACGCTGCTCGAAGCCCTCCAGATGGGGGTCGTGGGGCCGGCCAGCGACAACGCGGACGGCAGCGGCTACAAGATCGACGACTTCTACTACCTCAGCCGCACCACGCTGGTGAAGGACGAGAAGCACTACGACAAGTTCGACCGCGCCTTTGCCGCCTACTTCAAGGGCGTGGAGCTGATTGCCGACTTCACCAAGGACATCCCGCTCGAGTGGCTGCGCAAGAACCTCGAGCTCGAACTCAGCCCCGAAGAGAAGGCCAAGATCGAGCAGATGGGCTGGGACGAGCTGATGGAAACGCTCAAAAAGCGTTTCGAAGAGCAGAAGGAACGCCACGAGGGCGGATCGAAGATGATCGGCACGGGCGGCACCTCGCCATTCGGCGCCTATGGCTACAACCCGCAGGGCATTCGCATCGGGCAGGACAAGAGCCGCAACAAGAGCGCCGTGAAGGTCTGGGACCAGCGCGCCTATAAAGACTACGACGACCAGCAGGAGCTGGGCACGCGCAACATCAAGATCGCGCTGCGGCGACTGCGCAAGTTCGCGCGCGAAGGCCACGAGGAAGAGCTGGACCTGGACGACACCATCCGCTCCACCGCGGCCAATGCGGGCTGGCTGGACATCAAGATGCGGCCCGAGCGCCACAACAACGTGAAGGTGCTGCTGCTGATGGACGTGGGCGGCACCATGGACGAACACATCGCGCGGGTGGAAGAAATGTTCTCGGCCACCAAGACCGAGTTCAAGCACATGGAGTTCTATTACTTCCACAACTGCGTGTACGACTTCATGTGGAAGAACAACCGGCGCCGCTTCAGCGAAAAGTTCGCCACCTGGGACATCATCCGCAAGTACAACAAGGACTACAAGCTGATCTTCATCGGCGACGCGACCATGAGCCCATACGAGATCCTGCAGCCAGGCGGCAGCGTGGAGTACAACAACGAGGAAGCCGGCGCCGAGTGGATGCAGCGCCTGACCAACGCCTTCCCCAAGTTCGTCTGGATCAACCCCGAGCCGCAGGGCGTGTGGCAGTACCGCCAGAGCATCAGCGTGATCCAGCAACTGGTGAACCACCGCATGTACCCGCTGACCCTCAAGGGGCTCGAAGAGGCCATGCGCCTGCTGTCAAAATAGCCGGATGATCAAGCGCTGGGTGGGCAAACTGCTCGAAAGGCTGGTGTTGGTACCAGCCTTTTTTGTTTTGATGGCGGCCGCTGCGGGAGGCCTGCATGCACAGACGCTGCCGTCTGACGGGGCACCGGGTGCGCCTGCCGGCGCCAGCGCCGCGCACGCCTTCGAGATCGAAATCCAGGCGCCCAAACCCGTGCAGGACTACCTGCTGCGCCACCTTGAACTGCAGCGTTACCAAAGCCTCACCGACCTGGACGCCAGCGAACTGGCGCGCCTGGTCGGCATGGCCGAGCCGAATGTGCGCGAGCTCATGGGCACCCTCGGCTATTTCTCGCCCGCCATCAAGCTGGAGTTGCGCGAGACGCCGGACAACCCCCGCTCACCGCGCCTGGTGCTGATCACGGTGCAGCCCGGTGAGCCGGTCCGGGTGAGCGGCGTCACCTTCGAATTCACCGGCCCGATCGCGACCGACGAGGCGGCCGCGGCGCAGCGCCGGGCCATCCAGGCGGGCTGGCCGCTGGGCGCGGGCATGACGTTCACGCAGGCGGCGTGGGACGCCGCCAAGACGCAGGCGCTGCGCGAACTCACCACGCAGCGCTACCCGGTAGGCCGGCTCTCGAGCACCCGCGCCGACATCGATCCCGAGACCAAGACCGCGCGCTTGAGCGTGACGCTCGACTCCGGCCCGCTGTATCGGCTGGGCGCTTTGCAGATCAGCGGCACGCAGCGTTACGGCAGCGACCTGGTGCAACGGCTGGCACGCCTGGCACCGGGCGCCGACTACGATCAAACCCGGCTGGTCGAGGCGCAACGACGCCTGACCGACAGCGGCTATTTCGACTCGGCGGTGGTGTCGCTGGACACCACGGGCGACCCGGCCGCGGCGCCCGTGCTGGTGCAGGTGCGCGAGGCCAAGCTGAAAAAAATCGTGCTCGGCATCGGCGCCGGCACCGATAGCGGAGCGCGCCTGTCGGTGGAGCACACGAACCAGCAGCTGCCCGGCATCGGCTGGCGCGCCGTGTCCAAGCTCTCGCTCGACCGCGTCACCAAGTCGATCGGGACCGAGCTCACCGCACCGCCCGACGACGCCAACTGGCGCTGGGTCACCTCGGCACTGGTGCAGCGGGAAGAGTCGGGCAGTTTCGATGTCACCAGCCAGCGCCTGCGCGCGGGCCGCACCCAAAGCGGCGAACGCATCGACCGCAGCTACTACCTGCAATACGACCGGGCCCAGCCCAACGACCTGGGGGCCGCCACCACGGCCGAGGCCCTCAGTGCCAACTACGCCTGGACCCAGCGCAACTTCGACGCCCTGCCCTTCCCCTCCCGCGGCTACGGGCTGGGGGTGGAACTGGGCGGCGGCGTCACGCTGGGCGCAGACCGGCAACCGTTCGTGCGCACCGATATCCGCTGGCTGGGCTATGTGCCGCTGGCCAGCAGCCAGGACGGGACTCTCGCGTCAATGCGCGCCGGACGCATCGAACTGCGGGCCGAAGGTGGCGCCGTAGTGGCGCGTGAAGAGGCCAATCTGCCCAGTACCCAGCTGTTCCTGACCGGCGGCGGCACCACGGTGCGCGGCTACGACTACCGCAGCATCGGCAGTGTCTTGCCCAATGGGCAAACTGTGGCGGGGCGTTACCTGGCGGTGGGCAGCGTTGAATGGCAGCACCCCATCACCGTCAACGATCGGCTCACCGACTGGGAGAGCACCGCGTTCGTCGATGCCGGCGCCGTCGCCGACAAACCCGCCGAGCTCAGGGGCAAGGTGGGCATCGGCGTCGGCGCGCGCTGGAAAAGCCCGGTGGGGCCGCTGCAGATGGACCTGGCGTATGGCGTGGCCGTCAGGCGCCTGCGCCTGCACCTGAGCGTGGGGTTTACCTTCTGATGAAGCCGCGCCGCGTCATTTTGTGGCTGGTACTGGCACCGCTCGTCGTGGTGGCCGGCCTGCTGTCGGCCCTGTGGGTCTGGACCAACACCGACACCTCGCTGGCCAGCGCGCTGCAGCAGGCATCGCGCTATTTGCCGGCCGGGCAAACCTTGATTGCCGAGGAGGTGCAGGGTTCCCTGCGCCGGGGCGGACGCATCGGGCGCCTGCGCTGGGAAAGTAACGGGCTGGTCGTCGAAGCCCGCCAGATTGCGCTGGCCTGGCAACCGGCGGCCTTGCTGCAACGGCGGTTGCAGCTGGACACCCTGCACATCGCGCAGCTTAGCATTGACGACCAGAGCCCGGCGGCGGCCACGCCACCACCGCCGCCGCAAAGCGTCGTACTGCCGTTTCAGGTGGGTCTGGCGTTTGCCATCGACGCGCTGCGCTGGAACGGATCGCCTGCGCTGCAGGCCAGCGGTCTGTCGGGCCGCTACCGGTTTGACGGCAGCCGCCACGAACTAAGCGTGGACACTGTCCAGGTGGCAGCGGGCCAGTACCGCGCACAGGCCAGTTTGCTGGCCCGCGCGCCGTTGACGCTGGCGCTGCAAGTGCACGGCACGTTGACCGCCCCCGTGCCGGGCAGCACCCAGGCCTTGCCGCTGGTGGCAGATGCTTCTGCGCACGGCCAGCTTGCGGGCCCGGATACGCTGCTGAACGTGCAGGCGTTGCTGCAACCGGTGCCCTCCGCCCCCCCGCCCGCCGCCGGGAGCACGGCCAGCCCGGCGATGCAGGCCATGGAGGCCACGGTGTCAGCGCAAATCAACCCGTGGGCGGCGCAACCGGTGGCCCGCGCCGAGGCGACGTTCAGCCAGCTGAACCTCGCCGTGCTGTGGCCCGAGGCGCCCCAGACCTTGTTGACGGGAAACGTGCAGGTCCAACCCGACGGCAATGGCTGGCAGGGCCAGGGGCGCATTGCCAACCGCCTGAGCGGCCCCTGGGACAAGGGCCGCCTGCCGCTGGACGGCGCGCAGGGCCAGGTCCGCTTCGACGCCGGCCAGTGGCGCATTGAATCCCTCACGGCCGAGCTCGCCGGCGGGCGCTTGCAGGTGCAGGGTCAATTTGCCGGCTCGGGCACGGCGGGCGCCGCACCCGGCTGGCAAGGCCGGGCCCAGCTGCAAAACATCAACCCCGCGGCGCTGTACGCGTCGCTGGCCGCCGCGCGGCTCGACGGCAAGCTGGACGCCAGGGCAGTGGGCCAGGCCATTGCGTTCGACGCGCAGTTGCAGCCATCGGGCAAGCAACCCGCTGCGTCACGGCTAAAGGGCCTGCACTTGCGCGCCGCGTCGGCCCGGGGGCAATGGGCCGATGGCACCCTGCACCTGCAGGCCTTGAAGGTGCAGACCGACGACGCCCTGCTGCAAGGCCAGGTGGATGTGCACTTGGCCAGCAAGGCGAGCCGCGGCCAGCTGCACCTGAGCCTGCCGGGCGGCCAAGCCGATATCACCGGTCACCTCAGCGCGCAGGCGGGTGCCGGCGACTTTGCGCTGCATCTGGCGGATGCCGGCAAGGCCTCGCGCTGGCTGGCGAAGCTGCCCGGCCTGCCCCCATCCGCCTCAACCACGTCGGTGCAAGGCCAAGGGGAACTCACGGGCCGCTGGCAGGGTGGCTGGCAACACCAGGGCACGCAACTGGCGTTGCAGGCTGCACTGCGCGTGCCCCGGATGGATCTGCGGACCCACGACCAAACGCCGGAACAGGCGCTGCACCTGGGTGAGCTCAATGCCGATCTGACCGGGCGCCTCGGTGCGCTGGACCTGCATGCCAGCGGCGAACTGCAAACGGGCACGCGCCGCTTCAATCTGCAAACGCAGGTCAGAGGCGGTCGCGGCATCCATGGCGACTGGCAGGCACGGATCCGTTCGGCCACGCTGCAGGCGCAAGACAGCCCGCAACCCGGCCACTGGACGGTGCAGCTGCGCGAGCCGCTCGCGATCGGCTGGACGCCCGGCAGCGGCGCCGGCACGCTGCGCGCCGGCGCGGGCGAGGCCACCTTGAGCAGCCCGCTGCCGGGCGCGGCCACGCTCAGCTGGCAGCCCGTGCGCTGGCGCGTTGACGGGCCCCGAAGCGAACTCCAGACGCAGGGCCAGCTGCGGGCGCTGCCTCTGGCCTGGCTCGACCTGCTCGGCAACGAACCACTGGGCAAGCTGGGCCTGCGCGGCACCATGCTGCTGGACGGAGACTGGTATCTGCAGGCCAGCGACACCCTCAAGCTGCGGGCCTCGCTGGTGCGGCGCAGCGGCGACATCCGGGTCCAGGCGGATGAAAATGCCACCCCCCAAGCAAGCACGAGCGCACTCCAAGGCATTGACGCGGGCGTGCGGCAAGCCTCCATCACCGTGACGGCCGACGGCAATGCCCTGCAGGGCGCCTTGCGCTGGGACAGCGAACGCGCGGGGCGCGTCCAGGCTGACTTCGCTACCCGGCTCAGCCGCGGCAACGCGCGCGCGGATGGGGGCTGGCGCTGGCGGGCCGATGCGCCCGTGACGGGCAGCGTGCGGGCGCAGTTGCCCCAGATCGGCGTCTGGTCGGTGCTGGCCCCACCGGGCTGGCGCGTGCGCGGCACGCTGGACGCCAACGTCACCTTGAGCGGAACCCGCGCATCGCCGCAATGGCGCGGCACCTTGACGGCCGACGACCTGGCGCTGCGCTCGGTGGTCGATGGCATCGAATTCAGCCATGGCAAGCTGCGCGCCAGCTTCACCGGCCAGCGCATGGACATCCAGGAATTCAGCCTGCAGGGTGCCAGCGCGGGCAGCAGCAGCGGCGGCCAGCTCACGCTCAAGGGGTTCGCCGAATGGCTGCCGGACAGCGCCGCAGTGAAGACCAGCTTGTCCAAAGTTCGCATGACGCTGCAGGCCCAGGCGCAAAGCCTGCGCGTCATGTCCCGTGCCGATCGGCGCTTGACCGTCTCGGGGGCGCTGCAAGCCCGTTTGAGCGACGCCACGCTGGAAATCCGCGGCGCGCTCAAGGCCGATCAGGCGCTGTTTGTCGTGCCCGACGACACGGCGCCCCGTTTGGGCGACGACGTGGCGGTCAAATCCGCGATCAAGAGTCCGGCGCAGGGCGCCGCTCGCGGCCCGGACCGCTCCGCCGCGCCACCCGCCGCGACCGCGCCCGGGTCACGCCTCGCGACCGACGTGGCGGTCACGCTGGACCTGGGCGGCGACTTTCGCGTGCAGAGCCGCGGACTCGATACGCGGCTCGCGGGCACGCTGCAGCTCGCCAGCGCCGGCAACACGCAAGCGCCGCCCCGGCTTACCGGCGAAGTGCGTACGGTGCGTGGCAGCTACAAGGCCTATGGCCAGCAGCTGGACATCGAAGAAGGCGTGCTGCGCTTTACCGGCCCCTATGACAATCCGGCGCTCGACATTCTGGCCATCCGGCCGAATCTGACGGTGCGGGTCGGCGTGCAAATCAGCGGCACGGCGCTGTCGCCGCACATCCGCCTGTACGCCGACCCCGACCTGCCCGACGCGGAAAAGCTGGCGTGGCTGGTGCTGGGCCATTCCGGTGCCGAAGGCGGCGCCGAGACCGTGATGCTGCAGCAGGCTGCGCTGGCCCTGCTGGGCGGCAACGGCAAAGGTTTGTCCGGCGGCCTGGCGCAGTCCCTTGGCCTGGATGAATTGTCGTTCCGGGGCGCCGCCAGCAACGCCGATGGCAGCACCAGTGCCGCGGCCGTCACGCTGGGCAAGCGGCTGTCGCGCGGTTTTTATGTGGCCTACGAGCGCAGCCTGGCCGGCGCGCTGGGCACGTTCTCCATCTTCTACGACTTGTCTCGGCGCTTTACCCTGCGCGCGCAGACCGGCGACCAAAGCGCGATTGACCTGATTTTCACGGTGCCGTACGACTGAGCGCCCCGGTCTGCCCACCCTGCTGGCCCTACAATTCCGGCTGTCTCCTCGTAGCACAATGGATAGTGCGCATGCCTCCTAAGCGTGAAATACAGGTTCGATTCCTGTCGGGGGGACCAAATACTGGCTCGGGACGGGATTACACGCCCAGGACCAACGGCAAGGCCGAACGGTTCATCCAGACGCTGCTGCGCGAGTGGACCTATGCGTGCACCTACCCCGATCTTGTCGCCTCCTTTCGTCCGACATAACCATGGCCTCTCTTGCATCATCCCGGCGCGGCGCGCTGTTTGCCCTGCTCGCCACCATCTTGATCTGGGCCTACAGCTGGATCGTGATGAAGCAGGTGCTGGCGCACGCCGGGCCTCTCGACTTCGCCGCACTGCGCTACCTGCTCGGGGCGGTAGTGCTGTTTGCGGCGCTGCTGCTCACAGGGCAATCTCTGCGACCGCCACCGCTGCTGCCAACGGTGTTGATCGGGTTGTTCCAGACCGCCGCGTTTCAGGGGCTGGAACAATTGGCATTGATGGGCGGCGGCGCCGGCCATGTGGCGCTGCTGGCCTACACCATGCCGTTCTGGGTGGTACTGCTGGCATGGCTGCTGCTCGGCGACAAACCGGATGCGCGCCGCTGGACAGGCCTGGCGCTGGCCGCGCTCGGGCTGCTGTGCATCATCGCGCCATGGCACGCCATGGGCAGCGTCGTGAGTACCACGCTGGCGATTGCCGGTGGTGCCGCCTGGGCCGCCGGCACCGTGCTGAGCAAGCGCCTGTTCCGCCAGCAGCAAAGCGTGTCCGTACTGGGTCTTACCGCGTGGCAGATGCTGATCGGTGGCGGCGCGCTCGGCCTCGTCGCGCTGGCGCTGCCGCAGCGGCCGCTCGACTGGGACTGGCCGTTCATCGGCGCGCTCGCCTATAGCGCCGTGCTGGCATCGAGCCTGGCGTGGTGGCTGTGGGCGATCGTGCTGCAACGGCTGTCCACCACGGCAGCCAGCG
Source organism: Rhodoferax sp. (assembly GCA_031291295.1). Taxonomy (GTDB): domain Bacteria; phylum Pseudomonadota; class Gammaproteobacteria; order Burkholderiales; family Burkholderiaceae_C; genus Rhodoferax_A. The sequence continues at coordinate 134,769 of JARLJI010000212.1, forward strand.
TGTCCAGCCTGGGCGTGCCAATCGTCAGCGTCCTGCTGGCGTGGCTGATCCTGCATGAGCAGCCGTCGGCCATGGAGTTGCTCGGCATCGTTTTCGTTTTACTGGGGTTGGTGGCCGTCAGCGGCGTGGGGGCACGGCAACGCTGATCCCGCTTGCAAGGGCGCTCCTGCGCGCAATTCTTGTCGAGAAACCAGGCATCATGGCTTGCCTTCATTGAGCATCAAATAGCACCGAAGCCCTTATCCACTCTGCACAGGTCTCTATCTTTTCAAGAGTGGCCACTACACTCCCAGATAAGCCTGCTGCACTTCCTTGCTCACGTATCAGTGGGACGGCACAGCCGCCGCCCCGATGGTGAACTCGGGCTCGGCCGGATAGCGCCCGAGAGACAGGAACAGTACGGCGGGGACGATCTGCAACGCGGCCAGCGCCATCAACGGTGTGACCGCACCGTTGTACGCGGTCATGGCCCGCGCGAACACGACCGGGCCGACGGTCGCGCCGATGAAGAATGCGGCCAGGAACCAGCCGAAGACCTTGGAGACCGCGCGCGTGCCGAAATAGCGGCTCGCCATGTACGGCATGAAATCGGTGTCGCCGCCGATCGCGACGCCGCCGATCGCAGCCGCCGCGAAGATCAACGCCGGCACCTTCGTCGTCGCATAAATCACATAGCAGGTCGTCGACAGCGCCAGCACAATGATGCCGACGATTGGCGCATGAAGCTTGTCCAGCAAGTAGCCGAATCCGATGCGTCCGAACAGTACGGCAACGCCCGAAATGGCCAGGACCTTGGCCACGTCGGCGAGGCTCAAACCCGCGGTCTTGGTCAGGATGAAAACAATGTTGGGCGTGATCGCGTAGAAGGACATGCCCATGATTGCGAAGCACACAACAAGCTTCCAGAAAGAACCCGTGCGCATGATGTCGCGGACTTCCATGCCTGCGACCACAGGTTTCGCCGTCGCAACCTTCTCGGCCGGTTCGGCGCCGTCGGGAAGCAGCCCATAAGGTGTCGGACTGTCTTTCACCAGAAGCGCGACCAGCGGCAGGCAAACCAGCAGTTCGAACGCAGCCAGTGAGAGCAGTGCGACCGACCAGCCGGATTGCGCAATGATCTTCTGGGACACGAGCGGTAAAAGAAAAGAGCCAAGCGCCTGGAAACTGGCTGCGAGCCCCAGCGCCATGCCCCGCTTGCGGTCAAACCACAGCGTAATGGCGCGTGCATAGGACACGACATTGGTGCCCGCACTGACCAGGCTGACGAGTGCAATGCCGAGGTACATCTGGGTCAGCGAGTTGCCGATCCGGCTTAGCAGCATCAGAGAGGCCGCGAAGAAGGCGATGCTGGCCACAGCGAACTTGCGCGATCCCCAGCGATCCAGCAGCCAGCCGCAGACCGGACACATCGCGGTCTGGATGAGTAGGAAGATGGACGCGGCCTTGGCCAGTTCTATTTGCGTCCAGCCGAATTCGCGGGCCCACGCGCTTGCCAGCAGGGCAAAGCTCGCCGCGAAGAAAATAATGGAACCGAAGGAGATGCCAATCCCCGATCCGATGACGACCTTCCAGCCCGGAAAGAATGCGCGCCTTGTCATGATGACTTCCTCTCGGTCCTGAACTCGGACGGCGTTTCGGGAAAGCGGCCGGTTGCTACGGCCGGGCCTTGCCTTCTTGAAGCGCCAAGGAGAATGTTAAATGTTAAAATCTATGAAATCAATTTCATTTATTGTATGGCAAGCCTTTTTCAGAAGTCAATCGCGGGGTGAGTTTTATTTGTGCACAGGCGTCGCAAAATTCGGCATCTTGCTCAGTATATTGGCGAAGAATTTGCTTCCTGCGGTCACATTTGTTGACAGAAACAGCGCCCAAAATTAGTCTCTGCAATCATGAAATAGATATCATATGAACATGAAAAGCAGGCCGCAAACCAAACCGGAGACTGGCGTGTCGACGCTCGCGGAAGTCGCACGTCTTGCCGATGTTTCTCCCGCCACGGTTTCGCGCGCCTTCAATGCGGCCCACCTTCTCAGTCCCACGACCCTGCAGCGCGTGAATGCGGCGGCCGAAACACTGGGCTATCTGCCTGACGGTCTGGCACGCTCGCTGCGCCGGAATCGCAGCATGGTGATCGGAGCGGTGATGCCGGCTCTTCGCCACGCCTATTTCGCCAGCACCGTCGAGGGGCTTCAGTCTGCGATAGCCAAACACGGCTATACGCTGCTGCTGGCGACCTCCAACTTCGACGAAAAAGCGGAACTCGCCGCAGTCCGCTCCATGATCCGTCAGGGCGTCGATGGTTTTGTTCTGGTGGGAACGCAGCACGATCCCGCGATGCTTGCGCTGTTGCGGGATCGGGGCAAGCCATTTGTCATCACGTGGTCGTACGATTCCGTGCTGGCCTGTGTCGGGTTCGATCATCGCCGGGCGATTCAGCCGGTCGTCAACCATCTGCTCGATCTCGGGCATCGCGACATCGTGGCGATCATGGCGTTTCTCAACGTCAGCGACCGCGAGCGCGAGCGTCTCGCCGGCATTGAGGAAGCCTTCGCGCAACGCGGCATGAACTTTCGGCCCGATCGCGTCATTTATGCCGGCGGCAGCAGTCTCCAGGACGGCCGCAACGCGCTGCGTGCCGCGCGTGCGCGCTTCCCCTCAGTATCGGCGGCGATTTGCGCCAACGATCTTCTGGCGGCCGGCGCGCTGATGGAATGCGCCGCCAGTGGCTTGAGCGTTCCCCGCGATTTTTCGATCACCGGCTACGGCGATCTGGACATCGCCGCCGCGATGAATCCGCCGGTCACCACGGTCAAGACACCCGCCGACGACATGGGACGAATGGCGGGGGAATGTCTGCTCGCAAGACTCGCCGGCCAGGAGACCCTCGATCACATCGAACTGACGACCGAACTGATCGTCCGTGGAAGCACCGGCCCGGCAAAACCTCACCCCCTCAAGGAGACTCTCGATGAATAGCAACCTGCCTGCCGCTGAAAGCAGCGTGCCGTATCTGGGCAAGACGCGCGAGGTTCGTGTGACCGAGAACGTCAAGTACGGTGTCGGAGGAGTTGATTACTCTCCAGCCACGGGCCCGGCCCGCTACCGCGACCTCATGCTCGACATCTACGAGCCAGCGGAAAAGACCGTACGGCCGCGCCCGGCGCTGATCATGGCATTCGGCGGCGCGTTTCATCGCGGCTCGAAGGGAGCAGAGGTCTTCGAAGGAGAACACCCCAGTACCGCAGTGGCCGAGTATTGCCATGAATTCGCCCGTCGAGGCTATGTCTGCTTCTCGATCGACTACAGGCTCATGCAGGAAGCGCCCGATCCCGGCGTCACGCCGACGATGCCGCCCGGCACCCCTCTCAACCTCGATCGCGTCAACTATGTGCGCAGCCTGCTTGGACTGCCGCCTTGCACACAGCAGATGATGGCCGACGAGATCGAGGCGGCGACCGACGACATGAGCCAAGCCGTGGCTTTCGTTCGCAGCCGCGCTCACGCGCTCGGTGTCGATGTCAATCGGGTTGCCATCGGCGGGTTTTCTGCAGGGGCCATCATGGCGCTTAACGCCGCTTTGGCGGAACGCGCGCCGGTTGCGGCCGTCGTGGCGTTGTCAGGCCGCGTATCGATGTCGACGGCCGAAGCCCACGTCACCGGCACGCGCGGTGAACCCTCCATCCTCATGTTCGTCGGCCAGAACGATCTGCCCGCGATGCTCGAAAACCTCGACGGCCCGGCACAGCATATGAAGCAAATGGGACTTCCCTGCCAGATCGTGCGCATCGCCGGCGCGGACCATTTTTATCTGCGAACGGTCAGCGTCACAGCGGATGACGGGACCACAACCGATGTGGAGAACCTGATGGCCGGGTTTCTTTACAAGCACCTCAAGCTCGCGGAGTTGTGCGATTGATTTGCCCGTTTCCGTCGACCATGCCGAGTCAATGGCATGGCTCGCTCACGTCCATTTTTAACGAAATATCGCTGTAGCCCTTACTGAAGCTGCACAGTTAGCTATCTTTTTTGATAGTCGACCGGCTACAACCCCAGATACGCCTGCTGCACCGCCGGGTCGTCGATCAGGTCCTTGGCCAGCCCGCTGTGCACGACGCGGCCGGTTTCCATCACGTAGCCGCGGTCGGCACCCGACAGCGCGAGTTGCACGTCCTGCTCGACCAGCAGCACGGTCACGCCGTCGCGCTGGATGCCGGCCAGCACCTCCATCAGCTGGTCCACCACGACGGGGGCCAGGCCCAGGCTCATTTCATCGACCATCATCAGCACCGGCGCGGCCATCAGGGCGCGCGCCATCGCGCACATCTGCTGCTCGCCGCCCGACATGCTGCCGGCCAGTTGCCGGCGGCGCTCGGCCAGGCGCGGCAGCAGGGCGTACATCCTGTCGAGGTCGCGCGCGACGGCGGCCTTGTCGTGGCGCCGGTAGCCGCCCATCAGCAGGTTGTCCTGCACGGTCATGCGGTCGAACAGCTGGCGTCCTTCGGGCACCTGCACCAGCCCCAGGCCGAACACCTGATCGGGCGTCATGCCGGCCAGCTCCTGCCCGTTCAGGACGATGCTGCCGGTGCAGGGCAACATGCGCGACAGCGCGCGCAGCAGCGTCGTTTTGCCAGCGCCGTTGCTGCCGACCAGCGCCACCATTTCGGCCGGGTAGACCTCCAGCGCCACCTCGTGCAGCACGGGCATGCCGCCGTAGCCGGCGCCCAGGTTTTCGACCTTCAACAAGGGAGTGCGATGTGCCGGAGCGCTCATGTGCGTTTCTTTCCGAGATAGGCCTGCACCACGGTCGGGTTGGCCAGCACTTCATCGGGCGTGCCGTCGGCGATCTTTTCGCCGTGGTGCAGCACCAGCAGGCGATCCGACAGGCTCTTGATGGCCTTGATGACATGCTCGATCACCAGGATGCTGATGCCCTGGTCGCGCACCTTGCGGATGACGTCGATGACTTCGTCGATCTCGACATGGTTCAGTCCGGCCATGACTTCGTCGCACAGCAGCACCTTGGGCTGCATCGCCAGTGCCTTGGCCAGCTCGAGCCGCTTGCGGCCCGGCCCCCCCAGTTCGTCGGCGCGCTGGTCAATGAATTTGCCCAGGCCCACAAATTCCAGGCAACTGCGCGCCTGCTCGCGCGCCTTGGCCAATTCAGCCTGGCCGCCGCCGCGCCCGAACAGCGCGCCTACAGCCACGTTGTCGAGCACCGACAGGCCGGGAAACGGCCGCATGATCTGGAACGTGCGACCAATGCCCAAACGTGCGCGGCGAAACGCCGGCAGGTGGTTGATGGATTCACCCTGGAACAGCACCTCGCCCTCGCTTGGCGCGAGCGTGCCGCTGATGAGGCTGATCAGCGTCGTCTTGCCGGCGCCATTGGGGCCGATCAGCCCCAGGATTTCCCCCGGCGCGAGCGTGAAGCTGACGTCGCTGACGGCCACCAGCCCGGCAAAACGCCGGGTCACTCCGCGGACTTCAAGCAGCGCGGTCATAGTTTGTGCGCCCGGATGTTTTCGATGAAGTAGTGCCAGCCGGTCTTGCGAAAACGCCGCAGCATGTCGGCCAGGCCACGCGGCATCAGCACCACGGCCGCAACGATGACAATGCCGAAGAACAGGCCGGCAATGCTGGTCACCTCGCTCGACAGGAATTCGGAAATGGCCGACAGCGACAGCGCCCCGACGATGGGCCCCAGCACCGTGCCCGGACCGCCGAACACGGCCATGATGATCATCTTCACATTCAGGCTGATGTCAAAGGCGCTGTCCGGGTCCAGGAAGGTGATCCAGTAGGCGTGGATGCCGCCGGCCAGCGCGCTGAAGATGCCCGAGAGCGCGAACGCCAGCACCTTGTACAGCGTGGTGTTCACGCCCATGACGGCGGCGCCCTCCTCGTTCTCGCGGATCGCGATCAACCCGAAGCCGAAGCGGCTGCGCGTGAGCCAGAAGATGGTCAATGTTGCGATGACAAGAAGGCCCAGCGACAACTCGTAGAACAGCCGGTCGTTGTTCAGCGGCGGCAGCACCAGGCCGATGTTCTGACCCGCCAGGGGAATGTTGGAAACGATGGCCGTCATGACCTGCGACAGCGCCAGCGTGGCAATCGCAAAGTAGTGGCCCTTGAGGCGCAGCACCGGAATCCCCAGCAGCACGGCGAAGACCACCGCCAGCAGCACGCCGAACACCATGCCGACCTCGAATGGCAAGTGCCACTGCACCATGGCGATGGCCACGCCATAGGCGCCCAGCCCGTAAAACACGGAATTGCCGAACGAGGCGTACCCGGTGTAGCCGCCGATGATGTTCCAGCCCTGCGCCAGCACGGCCAGCAGCAGCGCGTTGATGCCGAACTGGACCAGCACGTCCGAGCCGTACCAGGGCACGCCCGCGAGCACCAGCACCGCGGCCCCAATCAAACCGATGTGCCACGCCTTCATGCGGTTTTCCCCAGCAGGCCCGTGGGCCGAACGATCAGCACCAGCACCAGGATGCCGAAGCTGGCGACATCGGCGAAGGTCGGGCCGATGTACAAGGTGGTCAGCGATTCCACGATGCCCAGGACCAGCCCACCCACGAGGACGCCCAGCGGATTGTCCAGCCCGCCGATGATGGCAATGGCAAACGACTTGGCGGTGAGCGAGGCCCCGATGTACGGGTTGATCTGCGACACCGTGCCGTACAGGCCGCCGGCCGCACCCGCCAGCGCGATGCCGATGGCGAAGGTCACGGCATACAGGTGCCGCGGCTCCACGCCGTACAGGCGCGCCGCGACCAGGTTCTGCGCCGTGGCGCGAATCGCGCGCCCGAGCCGCGTGTGCAGCAAAAACAGCCACATGCCCACCGTCAGCACAATCGCCACACAAAAAGCAGCAAGCCGCGCCACCGGCAGCACCACCGGCCCCCACTGCAGGCTGTTACCGGCATAGGGCGGATTGATGGTGCGGAAGTCCGCCGAAAACGCGAGTTGCGCGAGGTAGGTCAGCACCACCTCGAGCCCGAAGGTGATCAGCAGGGTGTTGAACATCGGCGCCCGCACGACCAGGTTCAGCAAGCCGCGCTGCAGTGCGTAGCCGAGCGCGAACATGACGGCGGCGGTGATCGGCAGCCCCAGGAACGGATCGATGTGCAGGTAGGTGTACAGATGCCAGGACACATAGGCACCCAGCATGATGAAGGCACCGTGCGCCAGGTTGACAATATTCAGCACGCCCCACACCAGGGCCAGGCCAAGCGCCATGACAGCGTACAGCCCGCCGAGGAGAGTACCGTTGACGAGGATTTGTGCGAGCAGATCCACCTGAAGTTCCGAGCGGCTGGGAGCTTAACGCGCGTTCCAGGCCGGCATCGGATACTTCGGTGGCTTGACGAACCCCTTGGCGTTGTAGATTTCCGCGAGACTGTCGCCCTGCACCTGGATCACCACCTGGGGCAAATCGATCTGGCCATTCGCGGCAAATGCGATCGGACCGTACAGGCTGTCGAACTTGATCCTGGCCAGCGCATCGCGCACCTTTTGCGGCTCGATGCTGCCGGCGTCTTCCATCGCCTGCACCAGTGCTTCGACGTCAGCCACGCCGGAGGCCGCATGGTAATCGGGGTCGTAGCCGAACCTGGCCTTGTATTCCCTGGCGAACTGCGCCGCATCGCCGAACCAGCGGTCTTTCAGGGCCGGCGTCGGCAGCCACGCGGTCATGCCGAATGCGTAGTCGGCATCCTTGCCCAGCGCCTTGCGGAAGTCCTCGCTCGGCACGCCGACCGTGAACGAATACATTTTTGGCGCCACCGCCAGGCTCTTGGCCTGCCGCACGAAATTCAGGATCTCGGTTTCGTGGCCAGCCACCAGCACCACATCGACATTCTTGCTCTTGATCTGCGACAGCAGCGAATTGAAGTCGCTGGTGTTGCTGCTGTAGCGCTCGTCCATCACCACGTCGAAGGCGGCCTTCTTCAGCATCGGCCGCGTACCTTCTGCCACGGACACATCGAAGGCGTCATCGGCGTACAGCAGGGCCACGGTTTTGGGCGGCGGCTTGAGCGCCTTCAGCATGTCGATGGTGCTGCCGAAATAATTGCTGGCCGGCGCCAGCGTGCCGAAGATGTACTTGAAATTACGCGCAAAAATCTGGTCGGAAGCGCCGCCGCCCTGCACCATCGGCACCTTGTATTTTTCCGACACGGCCGAGTCGGCCAGCGCGAAATTGCTGGCGAACGGGCCCAGCAGCAGATTCACCTTGTCCTGCGACACGAGTTGCGTGTACTGGCGCACGCTCAGGTTCACATCGGACTGGTTGTCGTACAGCTTGAGCGCCAGCTTGTGCGACTGTCCGCCAATCTTGGCGCCGCCTGCCGCGTTGATCTTGTCGATCGCGAGCTGATAGGCGTCGCGGTAATAGCGGCCGGTGTTGGCGACCGGGCCAGTCAGTTGCACCGAGGCGCCCAGGACGACATCCTGGGCCAGCGCGGCACCTGCGGGAGCCGCGGCAATGCAGGCAGCGAGAAGACTGAACAGCAGACGCGAACGGTTAGGCGACATGGCGCATCCTTTCTGGTTGGATTCTGATTCTGCAAGAGTTGCCACTGGCGGCACTCCGGGGAGGCGAGCTTACGCTTTCAATCATATGAATGCAAACGATCCGGTCGTGTTTGGGGCCATTCAGCGACGTCGGTGAATACCCTGTCATTGATTCACGATTTTAAACGAATCAAGGCTGAAGCCAGCACCAGTTATCCGTCACTTGCTATATTTTTTATAGCAATCTCGAAAAATAACGACTCCGGCTCAACAGCCTTTTACCGTCGTTTCTACCAAAAGGCAAGGGTTAACGACAGGGTTTCCCGACCTCGGTAAACGCGTGGCGCGCCGCCGAGGACGACGATGCAGGTCGCTCACTCGCCTCGACCGGCTCACTGCAGCTGTTCTGAGGTTCGCTCAGGGTCGATCCAGAGCACGGCGGCAAGACCAGTGACCAACAACAGCAGACCCGTGAGGGCGAAGGCGTTGCCCAGGCCTTGAGCGAGCAGCGCCGCGTCGCCCATTCCGCCGCCCTTGGGCAGGGTGTAGCCGGCCCCTTGCACGAGCCATCCGACCACCGCTGGCGCGATCACGCCGCCGATGGAGGCGATACCGACCAAGGTCGAGATGACGGCCGCCCGCTGGCTCGGATTGACGGCGTAGGCCACCGCCGTCGGCGCCATCGGGAACACCAGGAAAGCGCCCCAGCCGACGGTCATCAACACCATTGCGAGCGGCCCGGAGGCGCGTGGCAACAGCAGCAGACAAACCCCCGAGCCCACGAGCGAGGCGCCGAACAGGCCGGCCACCGCCCATCGCGCGGAAACGCCGCGGCGCATCAAGTGGCGTCCGGCGAAGCCGAGCGCGACGAGCAGGATGGTTCCAAAAAGCCACGGCAACGCGTAGACCAGGCCAACCCGCGACGGCTCGATTCCGAGCACGCCGCCGATGTACTGCGGCACCCACGTGGTCATTGCGCCCTGAGCCCAGAAGCAGGCAAAGCCGGCCATGGTGGCCGTCAACCACATCCTGCAGCCGAACACTTGGCGCAGCGGCACGTTCCTGAGCTTCTCGGTAGCCGAAGGTACGACGTGTGCACCCTCGCTGGCAGCGCAAGCGGTGCGATACGGACCATCCTTGCCGATCCAGGCCCAAGCGATACCCCACACGACACCCGCAATGCCGAGCATCCCGAAGGCCCAGCGCCAGCCCAGCGCCGGGGAAGCGATGACCAACGACAGGAGCGGCGCCGCGAGCGCGGCGCCAATCGTCGGGCCGACGGCAATCAGGCTGCTGGGCAGCGCCCGGTCTTCGGCCGGGAACCAATGGTGCGTGGCGTGCAGGGCGGCCGGCAGCGCCGGACCCTCGCCCGCGCCCAAAACGATCCGGCTGACGAGGAGCACGGCGGCTCCACCACCGGCAAGAATCGGGAACTGGGCGGCGGCCCAGATCAATGTCAGCACCAGAATCAGCCAGCGGCTCGACACGCGATCCGCCAGGAAGCCAACCGCGATGGCGCTCAGGCTGAACAGAAAGAAGAAGCTGCTGCCAATGAATCCGAACTGAACGGGCGTGAGCCCCAGCTCGGCCATCACGGGCTTGGCCACCAGGCCGAGGACGGCCTTGTCGGCGAAGTTCAGGACCATGAACAGCGTGAGCATCCCCGTGACGACCCAGGCCTTGCGGCGCGCGGCCACTGTCGTATCGATCGTGCCGATCATTCGATCGGTGCTTATCAAGGTATTCATCGAATTGAATCTCCGGTTGTGGAACTTGAATGACCTCGTCCGTCCGCGAACTGGATCGGCTGCGCGACCAGCCTCTTGCTCGACCACGCGAGCACCGTCTTTGAGACGATGGCGCCTCGTCTGGCCGGGCGCTATGCCGCCGACGAGATTGGCGGTGCGAACAGCACGTCGTACTCGCGCGCCACTTTCACCACTTCCGCCGGACTCGACATGTTGTGGATGCGGCGATAGAGCTCGAGCAGCTTGCCGGCCGGTGCGGCCCAGAACAGCGCGGTCACGGGCTCGCCCGTGTTGTTGAAGAACGCGTGCGGAATGCCGCGCGGCATGCGCACCAGGTCACCCGTGGAGGCGTGCGTCTTCTTGCCGTCCAGCAACAGGTCGATGCGCCCGTCCAGCACGAAGATGTATTCGTCCTGCTTCGGATGCATGTGTGTGGGCACGAAGGTCTCGACCGGAAACGTGGCGTGCCAGCAGATGCTGTCGTCACTGACCTGCTTGGGCACGTAGATCTGCCCCAAGATATTCCACGAGACGCCGTCGATGCCGGTCTGGCTACGTGTGATGTCGAGGGTTTCATGCATCATGTTCATCTCCTTGTTTGGCGGTCAGGCGATCCAGTGTCGACTTGACCAGCGGGTTTCTCGATGCGAAGCGCGGCTTGAAGGTCTTGCGTGCTTCGGCCAGATCGTCCTCGTCCCAGTAACCAATCAGGATGCCGCCTTCGGTGATGCGCGGCTGCACCTCGGTCGTCTCCAGGGTTTCATCGGAGATCGTCACGCGCTGGCGCGGCTGGCGCGCCCACTTGAAGAGCGCCTCACGCAGTCGCGCGCGGGCGTCGACATGCTCGGGCGCATTCGAGGCACCGAGGTCGTTGAACTCGTTGGGGTCGCTCTGCAGGTCGAACAGCATCGGCCTGTAGTTCTCGGCCAGCACATACTTCCAGCGGCCGTCGAAGATCATGCGCAGCCACGCGTCGCGCGGCTTCGTGCCCAGCGCGATGCGCGAATCCTGGAAGGCATAGTCATACTCGCAGACGACTGTCTTGCGCCAGTCGGCCGGCACCGCACCGGGGTTGCCGAACAGCAGTGGCCGCAGCGAACGTCCGTCCATGATGTGCGGTACCGATGAGCCGCCGTAGACGTCGAGAAAGGTCGGCGCGAGGTCCACCGCCTCGACCAGCGCGTCGCAGCGCGTGCCGCGTGTGGCGTCGGCGCGCGAGTCCGGGTCATAGACGATCAGCGGGGCACGGATGATGGGCTCGTGAAATAGATCCTTCTCGCCCATCCAGTGGTCGCCAAGGTAGTCGCCGTGGTCCGCCGTGAAGACGACCATCGTGTTGTCCATCAGGCCGCGCTCTTCCATGAAGCGGAACAGCACGCCCATCTGATCGTCGATCTGTTTGATCAGCCCCATGTAGCCGGGCATTACCGCCTCGCGCACGCCGTCCTTCGAGAAGGTGCGCGACACGCGATGGTTCATCATGGCCGCGTAGACAGGGTGCGGATTCTCGCGTTCGGCCTCGCTGCGTACCACCGGCAGCGCGTCCTCGGGCTTGTACATGCTTGCATAGGGCTCGGGCACGATATAGGGCCAGTGCGGCTTGATATAGGACAGGTGCAGGCACCACGGCTGCTCGCCGGCCTCGCGGATGAAGTCCATCGCGCGCCGCGTGATGTAGGGCGTCTCCGAGTGCTCGTCGGGCACGCGGGCCGGCCGGTTGGAGTACTTCAGGAACCAGCCGGAACGCAGATGCCCATCGTCGTCCTCGGTGGAATTGGCCCAGCTTTCCCAAGGGTTGTCGCCCCCGAAACCCTGGCTGCGCAGGTAGTTGCTGTAGGTCGGATCCGGGTCGTGGCCCGAATACGGGTGGATCCCGTCATCACGTTCGTACGGATCGAAGCCGCATTCGGAAATGCGCACACCGACCTGCGACTGCGGGTCGATCCCGAGCCGCGACATGCCCGACAGGTCGGCGCGCATGTGGGTCTTGCCGACCAGCACCGAGCGCACGCCCAGCGGGCGCAAGTGGTCGCCGATGGTCATCTCGCCCGCCTTCAGCGGCACGAAGTTCCAGCTTGCACCGTGCGAATGCACATAGCGTCCGGTGTAGTAGCTCATGCGCGAGGGCCCGCAGACCGGCGACTGTACGTAGGCGCGGTCGAAGATCACGCCGCGGGCCGCCAGGGCATCGAGGTTTGGGGTCTTGAGCGTCGGATGGCCGAAGCACGACAGGTGGTCGGCCCGCAACTGGTCGCACATGATGAAGAGAATGTTCTTCACGCGTTTTTGCATTTGACGCTTCCAGGTTAAGAGGGTGAGTACAGCACCGAACCGATTCCGGTCAAGACGGATCTAGCAGATCGTTGAGCGAAGGCGACGCGTTTTCATCAGCGAATACTAGGCGCAGAGGGGTTGAAGTGAGCAACACATTTTTTGATGTCGATTACCATTGGTTATCGCTTTAGGAGACGCCCGTGCGCCTGCAACAACTACACCTGCTGTTGACCATCGTTCAGACTGGCAGCCTGCGCGCCTCGGCGGAAATCCTGAATGTCACGCAGCCGGCACTGACCAAGGCCCTGCGCCAACTCGAGGATGAATTCGGCACGGCGCTGGTGCTGCGCACGCCCAAGGGTGTGCGGCTGACGCCGGCGGGCGACCTGCTGGCCGCGCGGGCCGCCACGGTGGTGCGGGAACTCGCACGCGCTCGTGAGGAGGTGGCCTGGCACACCCAGCATGCCCAGGCCTGCGTGGTGGTGGGCGTCTCGCCGTCGGCGGCCATCCTGCTGACGCCAGGTACCGTAGCGCGCTTCGGGGCGCGCTGGCCCCAGGTGCGGGTACGGGTGGTGGACTCACTCTACCCGCACGTGCTGGCCCAAGTGCGTGCTGGCGAGCTGGACCTTGCGGTCGGCCCCCTGCCCGTCGAAGGCGTGGGGCGCGATCTGGTGGTGCAGCCGCTGTTCGACAGCCCCCAGGTGATTGCAGCGCGGCGTGATCATCCCCTCGCTCGATGCAAGCAACTCGCAGGCCTCGCCGACGCCGCCTGGGTACTGACCGGACCCACCGGCGGGCCGGGCGACCCGGCGCATCTGCACTTCGAGACGCGCGGCCTGCCCGCGCCGAAGGTCCGGCTTGAGTGCGAATCGTTTTCCACGCTGCTGGCCCTGATGCCGAGTCTCGACGTGGTGGGCGTCATGCCGCGTGGTTTTTTCGATCGCTACGGGCCGCGCACGGATCTGGTGGCATTGCCGATCGAGGACGCCCTGCCCAGCACCACCATGCACATCTTGTCACGCGCCGACGGACCGCTCACGCTGCCGGCGCAGCGCCTGCTCGACGCCTTTGTGCAGGAAGCGCGCGAGGTCCGCGCCGGCACGGCCGCCAACTGGAGCCGGCGCGCTACCCGGTAAACCGGTCGGAAAACCGCTGTTGCGCCAGCGACAGCAACTGGCTCACGTTGCCGGAAAGCGCGCTGCCCGGCGACACGAACTGCTGCAGCAGGCTGAAGTGATCGGCCCCGGGAGCAACGTCCATAGCGCTGTGATTGCCAGCACCCTGCCAGGCCTCGTGTATGCGCTGGCACTGCTCAAGAAAGGCCGTCGTCTCGTCGCCGCCCACGACGAACAAGGCGGGCGGCAAATCGGTCACCACCCGGTGCAGCGGCGAGTTGGCTCGTGCGGCGGCTGCATCCAGCCCGAGCTTTGCGTTGAGCGACGTGGCCACCAGTGGCGCGAGGTCATAGATGCCGCTCAACGCGATCACGCCGTCGACCGCTTGCGCACGCGCGCCCAGCTCGGGCCAGCGCTCAAGCGCCAGTTCCACCGCGAGGTGGCCGCCGGCGGAATGGCCCGAGGCAATCAGGGGGCCCACTGGCTTCCCGAGGCCAGCTGCATGGGCCAGAACCTTCGGCACCGATGCCCTTGCCGCTTCGGTCAAACCGGCAAGGGGCACCGTCGGGCACAACGGGTAATTCACCAGCGCAACATTCAGGCCCTGCTGCGTGAACGCCGGGGCGATGAATCGAAACAACGACTTGTCGCGCGACTGCCAATAGCCGGCGTGGAAATACATCAGTGTACCTTGCGGTTCGCCCCGCGCGGCAAAAAAATCGAACACTTGGCGTTCGCCCAAGCCATAAGGAACATTGAGCGTGCACGCGTGCGACCGGACCGCCGCCGCGCCGAGCGCTTCATATTCGGCGAGCAAGGCAGCAAAGGTGAGTCGCGCCTGACCCTCAACATACTGAAACTGAGCGTCTGAATTGGGCATGGTGAATCGCTTTCATATGGCTGGGCGCCAAAATCTTACAGTGTCGTACTAGCGCGACGCTTGTCGAAGTTCGGCGACCGCTGCGCGCAAATCGGCTGCCCAGGCGCGCCGGTCCCGGCCGTCGGCCCGCTGCGGCTCGCCGAACGACACCACGGCAACCAGGCCCCGTGCGCATAGCGTGCGCCAGATGGATCCGCCCAGCGTCTCGTCGCCGACATAGCTCGGCGCACGGCTTGGCTGGCCGCTGGCCGCGTCGACAAACTGCAGCGCGAGCGGCTGTACCGGCGCTTGCGCTGAAATGGCCGCCTGAATCAGGTTGGCATGAAACGGCAGCAGCTGCACGCCATCGCCGGTGGTGCCTTCGGGAAACACCGCCAGCACGTCGCCGGCGCGCAGGGCTTCGGCCACGTGGTGCACGACCCGCATCGCGTCGCGCCGCGACGCGCGCTCGATATAGAGCGTGCCGGCAGCGTTGGCCAGGGTGCTCACCAGCGGCCAGCCCTGCACGTCGGACTTGGAGACAAAGCGGCAGTGGCGCGCCGCATGCATCACCACGATGTCCAGCCACGAGATGTGATTGGACACCAGCAGCATCGGCCCAATGGCGGGCGGTTGCCCGCGAACTACCAATTTGATAGCAAAGTGTTCAAGCAGTTCAATGGCCCAGGCCTGAACGCGTGCATCTTTTTGGGACTGGGACAGGCGCGGGAACAGCAGCACGATGGTGCACAGGCCGGCCAGGACATGGACCAGCCCGCGCAGTAGTTTCCACCCCGCCCTGAGCCGTTTCATGCCCGCGAACGCAGCGAAGGGCCGCCCCGAGCAAGTTCAGCCCCCTCGGGGGGCAGCGCAGCACACGCAGTGGCCAGCGTGGGGGCTCTACGTCGCTCGTTCAAATGCCACCTGCCCACCCACGATGGTGCAGCGCACCCGCCCGGGCAGCGCGTAACCGGAAAACGGCGTGTGCTTGCCCTGGCTGCACAGCGCGTCGGGCCGCACCGTCCATTCGTCCCGGGGGTCGAAGATGCAGACATCGGCAACGCCGCCCGCCACCAGCTGGCCGGCGCTGGCCTGCAGCGTGCCCAGTGCCGTGCCCAGCACGCGCGCCGGCTCGCTGGTCAGCACCGCCAGCGCGCGCGTGAGGCCCACGCCGCTTTCCTGGCCCCACTTGAGCGCCAGGCTCAGCAGCAGCTCGACACCGGTGGCGCCAGCCTCGGCCTCGGCAAACGGCAGGGTCTTGGCGTCTTCATCGACCGGCGTGTGGTCGGACACCAGCGCGTCGATGGTGCCGTCGGCCAGGCCCTCGCGGATCGCATCGCGGTCGCGCTGCTGGCGCAGCGGCGGGTTCAGCCGGGCCCGGCTGTCGAAGTAGCCGATGTCGGTGTCGGTCAGGTGCAGCGAATTGATGCTGACATCGCAGGTCACGCCAAGGCCTTCGCCCTTGGCCTGGCGCATCAGGGCCACGCCCGCCGCGCTGCTGAGGCGGCAAAGATGCACGCGCGCGCCGGTCGCCCGCGTCAGCTCGAAAATGGTGTGCAGCGCAATCGTCTCGGCCGCCACAGGCACGCCTGCCAGGCCCATGCGGGTGGCCAACGGGCCGCTGGCCGCCACGCCCGTGCCGAGATACAACTCCTGCGGGCGCAGCCAGACCGTGTAGCCGAAGGTGCTGGCGTACTGCAGCGCGCGCAGCAACACCTGCGTGTTGGCCAGCGGCACCTCGGCCTGGCCGAAGCCGACGCAGCCGGCCTCGGTCAGCTCGACCATCTCGGTCAGCACCTCGCCCTGCAGGTTGCGCGTCAAGGCGCCCAGGGGGAAGACGCGGGCCTGGTGCAGCTTTTCGGCGCGCATTTTCAGCATCTCCACCAGGCCCGGCTCGTCGAGCACCGGATCGGTATCGGGCGGGCACACCAGGCCCGTGATGCCGCCGGCCACGGCCGCAGCCATTTCCGATTCGAGCATGCCCTCGTGTTCATGCCCGGGCTCGCGCAGCCGCACCGCCAGGTCCACCAGACCGGGCGTTACGACGCAGCCCGACGCATCCAGAGTCCGGTTCGGCAAAAACCCGGGCGCTATATTTTTAATAGCTATGATGCGGCCAGCAGCAATGGCTACATCGCATATTTCATCGAAATGGGTGGCGGGATCTATGACCCGGCCGCTCTTGATCAGGATCTTCATGCTGTGTCTGCCTTGTCGCTCACTGGAATACCTTCGTGCTGCGCACTGCGGTGCGAGCTTGCTTGGGGCGGCCCGGCGCGGCGCTCATGCCTCGTTGCCCGCCACGATGCTCATCACCGCCATGCGCACCGCGATGCCAAAGGTCACCTGCGGCAGGATCACGCTTTGCCGGCCGTCCACCACCGCCGAGTCGATCTCCACGCCGCGGTTGATGGGCCCGGGGTGCATCACGATCGCGTCGGGCCTGGCCAGCCGCAGCTTGTCGGGCGTGAGGCCGTAGCTTTTGAAAAACTCCTGGCTCGAAGGCAGCAGTGCGCCGCTCATGCGCTCGTTTTGCAGGCGCAGGGTGATGACGACGTCGCAGTCCCTGATGCCTTCTTCCAGCGTGTGGCAGACCCGCACGCCCATCTGCGCCATGTCGGACGGCACCAGGGTTTTGGGGCCGACCACGCGCACCTCGGCGCAGCCCAGCGTGGTCAGCGCGTGAATGTCCGAGCGCGCCACGCGCGAGTGCAGCACGTCGCCGACGATGGCCACCGTGAGGTTGGAAAAGTCCTTCTTGTAGTGCCGGATGGTGTACATGTCCAGCAGGCCCTGCGTCGGATGCGCGTGGCGCCCGTCGCCGGCATTGATCACATGCACGTGCGGCGCCACATGCTGCGCAATCAGGTACGGCGCGCCTGACTCGCTGTGCCGCACGACAAAGATATCGGCCGCCATCGCCGACAGGTTGGCGATGGTGTCCAGCAGCGACTCGCCCTTGGAGGCCGAGGAGCGCGCGATGTCGAGGTTGATGACGTCGGCGGACAGCCGCGTGGCCGCGATCTCGAACGTGGTGCGGGTGCGCGTGGAGTTCTCGAAGAACAGGTTGAACACGCTCTTGCCGCGCAGCAGCGGGACTTTCTTGACCTCGCGGTCGTTCACGCTGACGAAATTGGCCGCGGTGTCGAGGATGTGCGTCAGGATACTTTTGGGCAGCCCTTCGACGGACAGCAAATGGACCAGCTCGCCGTTCTTGTTGAGTTGGGGGTTGCGTTGGGACAGCACGGTCAGTGATCCTCCACGTGAAAGCTGAATGCGCCGGCCTCATCGCGCGCCAGCGCCAGCGACTGGGTGGCCGGCAGGGTGACCCGCGCCGCCGCAAAATCCGCCTGGATCGGCAGCTCGCGCCCGCCCCGGTCCACCAGCACCGCGAGCCTGACGCTGGCGGGCCGGCCGTAGTCGAACAGCTCGTTGAGCACCGCGCGAATCGTGCGGCCGGTGTAGAGCACGTCGTCGAGCACGATGATGTCGGCCCCGTTCACATCGAACGGCAGCACCGTCTGCCCGCCGGAAGACAGGCCGCGCTGGGCAAAGTCGTCGCGGTGCATGGCCGACGAAATCACGCCGGGCTCATGGTGCCGGTTCAGGTCCTTTTGCAGCCGCTGCGCCAGCCAGGCACCGCCCGAGGTGATGCCCACCAGCCGGGTTTGCGGGCCGCACAGCAGGCCGACGCCGCGCAGCAGTTCACGGTACAGCGCTTCGGCATCTAGGAACAGAGCCCCCACGCTTGTCGCTGCGCGTACTGCGCTGCCCCCCGCGGGGGCTCTCGCGCCTTGGGGCGGCCCGGCGTCACTCCGAGTGCTCATGGAATGCTCCTCAAAAATTGTTCCAGAATAATGCAGGCTGCCGCCGCGTCAGCGTCTTTCGCGCCGGCTGCCAGCGCTTCGGTGGTGCTGTAGCGCTCATCCACTTCAAATACCGGCAACCTGAAGCGACCCTGCAGCTGGCGCGCAAACTTGCGGGCGCGTGCGGTGTTCTCATGGGCGGCGCCATCCGGGTGAAAGGGAACGCCGACCACCAGTGCATCGGGTTGCCACTCTTCGATGCGCGCCTGCACCAGCGCAAAGCGTGCGTCGCCTTCGGCCTTGATCGTGGCCTGCGGCTGAGCGTTGCGCAGCAGCCGGTTACCGACGGCCACGCCGGTACGTTTGAGCCCAAAATCGAAAGCCAGAAACGTTTGCAGATGAGGAGGTACGTCGGGGCGAGCCAACGTGCTCATCGGGCAATCTCCGCGCGACAACGCGCTGCCGCATTCGCCGTGGCAGCAGCCCCGCGGTTCATGCGTGCCCCGCCTGCGGCGACAACGTCCAGGCCTGCAGCCCGAGCAGGGCCAGCGCCCGGTCGTAGCGCTGCTCCACGGGGGTATCGAAAATCACGGCGGCATCCGCCCCGACCGTGAGCCAGCTGTTTTCAGCCAGTTCGGACTCGAGCTGACCCTCACCCCAGGCCGAGTAGCCCAGCGAAATCAGCACGCGGCGCGGTCCCGCGCCCGTCGACAAGGCCTCCAGCACATCCTTCGAGGTGGTCATTTCCAGCCCGCCCGGAATCGACATGGTCGACGCGTACGCGGTCTCGCTGGAGTTGGCATCGCCCGTCAGCATGGTTTCGTGCAGAACAAAGCCGCGCTCGGTCTGCACCGGCCCGCCATGGAACACGGGCACCTCGACCAAGTCGTCGCGCAGCAGCGACAGCTCGACCTTATCGAACAGTTTTTTGAGGTTGATGTCGCTGGGCTTGTTGATGATCAACCCCAGCGCGCCATGTTCACTGTGCTCGCACAGGTAAATGACGCTTTTGGCAAACGTCGCGTCGCGCAACCCCGGCATGGCGATCAAAAAGTGATGCGTCAGGTTGATGGGGGTAAATCCGGCGGACATGAGTCGATTTTAACGGCGAACATGGAAAAGCAGTCCGGCGCGGGCCAGGCGCTGTTTCGCGCCGGATCTATCCATGCGCCCCCGGGCGAACGCAATGCCGGTGGGGCCTCCACCCGGCAAGGACCGCCGCCTCTTCAGGCCGTTATCTTGACGCTGCAATAGCGCCGCACCAGGCTCAGCAATTCTTCTTCCGAATAGGGCTTGCCAAGGTAATGATTCACGCCCAGCTGCTTGGCGTGCTCACGGTGTTTCTCCGCAATGCGCGAGGTGATCATGATGATCGGCAAATCGTGCATGCGCTGGTCCCCCCGGATGTTGCGCGCCAGATCGAAGCCATCCATGCGCGGCATTTCGATGTCGGACAGGACGACCGCCGGACGCTCCTCGGCCAGCCGCTCCAGCGCCTGCAAACCGTCCACGGCCAGCGCCACCCGATAGCCTTCGCGCTGCAGCAGACGCTGCGTCACACGGCGCACCGTGATGGAGTCGTCGACCACCAGTATCAAGGGGACCTGCGGCGGCAGCGCGAGCGCGGCGGCCTCGCCCACGGCGCCCGAGCCCGCGTGTTCCAGCACATCGGGCTGGGCCTGATCCGCACTCATCAAGCGGGCCTGCTCGCCGTACACCGACGCCAGCGCCACCGGGTTGTAAATCAGCACCGCGGCACCCGAGGCCAGCACAGTCATGCCAGCCAACCCAGGCAACCGGGACAGCTGCGGCCCGAGGTTTTTGACCACCACTTCCTGGTTGCCCAGTACTTCATCGACGTGCAACGCCACACGCTGCGCCGCGCTGCGCAGCACCAGGACCGGCAGCGTCTTGCCCTGGGTTTCGCTGCTTCTGCGGGACGACTGCAATAGCGCGCCCGACCAGAAAAACGGGATCGACTCCCCGCCGAAATCGAAAGTGCCGCTGTTGTAGGCCTGCTGCAATTCCTTGATGGTGGCACGGCGCACAATTTCCACCAGATTGGAAGGCACGCCGATCAACTGGTTACCCATGCGCAACATGACCACTTGCGTGACCGCCGTGGTCAACGGCAATACCAGCTTGAAGCCAGCGCCTTTGCCCGCCTCGGTCGAGGTTTCGATGCGTCCCCCCAGCGCATTGACATCCGCACGCACGACATCCATGCCGATACCGCGCCCTGCAAGCTCATTCACCTGGGCCGCGGTGGAAAAACCGGGCATGAATATGAAGGCGGCCGCCTCTGCGTCAGACAATGTCTGCTGCGGCGAAATCAGACCCTGCGCCAACGCTTTTGCGCGAATACCGGGGACATCCAGCCCGGCGCCATCGTCGCGAAACTCAACCGAGACATCGTTGCCGGCGTGATGCAGGTCGATCGTGATGGTTCCCACAGGATCCTTGCCCAGCCGGGTGCGCACCTCGGGGGCCTCGATGCCATGCGCAACGCAATTGCGCAGCAGGTGTTCAAACGCAGGCGTCATGCGGTCCAGCACGCCGCGATCCATTTCGATGGAACCGCCCGTGATGTCGAGCTTGACTTGCCGCCCCATGTCCTTGGAGGCCTGCCGCACCACCCGGTACAGGCGGTCCGAAATGCCCTCGAACTCCACCATGCGCGTGCGCAGCAGGTCGCGCTGCAGCTCGCGCGTCTGACGCGCCTGGGCATTCAAATCATCTTCGGTGGCCTCGACCGTACGCTGCAGACTGCGCTGCACGGTGGCCACGTCGTTCACCGATTCGGCCATCATGCGGGTCAGCTCCTGCACCCGGGTAAAGCGGTCGAATTCCAGCGGGTCGAAGGTCTGCTGTGCGTCCTTGGTCTGCGCCAGACGCGACTGCATCTGCGTTTCTGCCTGCAGCTCAATGTCGCGCAACTGCTGGCGCAAGCGGTCCAGATTGCCCGTCAGGTCGCCCAAAGAGGCGCGCAACTGGCCGATCTCGGACTCCAGTCGCGTGCGCGTGATCATGACCTCGCCGGCCTGGTTCACGAGCCGGTCCAGCAACTGGGAGCGCACCCGCACGGCCTGATTGGAGGCCTGGCGCAACGGGGCCAGCACGTTGGTTGCCGGCAAGGCAATGACGCCGCGCTTTTGCGGTGCCGCGACGGCACCGGAATCAACGGCAGGCGAAGTCGCTTGTGAAACCTGCGGCGCCGGCTCCGGCGGGGTCGCTGCCACGGGCAACAAGTGCGCAGGCTCAGCCGCGGCTTGCCCCTGTCGCAGGTGATCAAAAATACCCTGCATCGCGTCAAAACGCCCGAGCAGCGGCTCCAGCTGCTGCGTTTGCAGTTCGTCCGTGCCGAGATGCTCGATATCGGACTCCAGCAGGTGCGCCATTTCGCCCAGCCGCAGGGCACCCGCCAGTCGCGCGCTGCCCTTTAGCGTGTGCAAGGTGCGCAACACTTCGCTGCGAGCGCCCTGATTCGCAGGACGGGCCGACCACTGACGCAAGGCGCCGCCCAGTTGCGGCAGCAGTTCCGCAGCTTCTTCTTCGAAGATCGGGAACAAGTCATGGTCAACGGCATCGACCGCGTCGATATCGTCGTGTCGCTCCTGCGTGATCGTCCAGGTCTCGGCGGGCGCCTCGGGGGGCGCCGAAAGTCGTATCGACACAGGCGACAGACGGCCCAGTTCAATCACATTGGTGAGCGTCGCCACCTGCTGCGCCGGCGGCTCTTGCGCAGCGCCCTGAACGACGGGCTCGGCGGGCGGCTCGGCGGCCAGAACACCCCTGAGCGCCGACAACATGTCCTCGCTGGGCTCCTTCAGGAAGCCGGCTGCAAACTGATGCAGCAGGCGCCGGATGTCATCGGCGGCGTCGTTGAAAACCTTGCCCTGCCAGGGCGTTCCGTAGGCCTGCATCTGCACATGCAACAGCGCATGCTCCAGGCTGCGGGCGAGATCCGACAGCGCATGGAAGCCCACGGCGGCAGAGCTGCCCGCCAGCGAATGCGCCAGCGCGACGGTGGAGTCGGGAAGTGGCTGGTGCAACTCCATGGCCCACTCGGTCAACTCGGTCAGCAGCCGGCGCGACCACTCGTCGGCCTCGTTCAGATAAACATTGAACAGCGGAATACCGATGCGCAGCGGACCAATCACCTTGACCGGTTCGTCGCTGGCCATGCCGGCCGGACCTGCGGCCCCGGATTCGAGCGGTTCGGACTGGGCCGATTCGGGCTCGGCAGGAGCAACCGTCAACGCCGGTTCTTGCGCTGGTTCTTGCGCTGGTTCTTGCGCCAGTTCATGTGCCGGCACCGTGGGCAGCCCGGCTTCCAAAGCCGTCGTGAAAGCGACCCACTCGTCGGGCTCTGGCACAGCGGTGGTTGCGGGTGGTTGGGTTTCTCGATAGGGCTCCAAGGAGAACAGATTCTCCAGATCGAGCGGGACGGCTTCACCCGCCAATGGTGCGGGGGACGTCGCCTCGGACACCGACACGAGGTGGGCAAAGTCGATGTCGCCGAAATCCGTCAGCGGCGCGCGCGCCGATTCGGCAGACAGACTCTCGGCAACCTCCGCGGGAGACTGTGTGTTCTCGAAATCCGGATACAACTCGGGCAGCGCCGTCGCGGGAGCCGTTGTTTGCGGCGCGGCAGCTGCGGCCACCGCGTCACCGGGCAGCAACAACGCGACGCGCCGGTTTTCGGTCCGCAGCGCATCTGCGGCGACGACAAAAGTTGCGGCCCGCCAGGCTGAGTCGTGCTGGGCGGCAATCGCTTCCACCCAGCGGCCAAACCCCACCAGCACGTCGTGCGACAAGCCCTGCAGTGCATCGTCAACGGGCGCCTGGTCTGCCAGCCGGGTGTTGAGCAACTGTTCCATCGCCCAGGCGGCTTCGCCGAATTCGTTCAATCCGACCATCCGCGAACTACCTTTGAGGGTATGGAAGGCGCGGCGCAGAGTTGTTTGCTGGGTCTGGTCATGCGTATCCTCGGCCAGCAATCCAGCCGCCGCCAGACCGCTTTGCAGGACCTCGCGCGCCTCGTCCAGGAAGATACCGCGCAGATCGTCCTCTTCGATATCCGGCTCAGCCACCGCAGGCGTATCCATTGCCGGCGCCGGGCTCGCGGCCGCGGCCAGTTGCGCGATGGCGTCCGCCGCCGCGCTGCCGTCCTGTGCCGACATTGCGGCTGACGCATTGCGGGCCGACCGGGCCAGACCCGGCTGCTCGGCAAGCGCGGCACGAGCCGCCAGCGCATCGAGTTTCGCCGTCAGGCCCGCATCCGCCAGTCCCGGGCCGGCGTCATGCACGACCGAACGCAACTCTTGCGACAGCAAGTCGGCGCTGGCGGGAGCCGGCGCCGGCTCCACAACGGCCGGCGGCGCGGAACGCCCCATCAGGGGCTTGAGTTCGCCCCCTATGTCGTCATAGATAAACAGCTTCTTGGCCAGCGCGGGCTGGTAACTCAGCATGTCGATCAGAAACCCGAGCGCGCCCAGGTTGTTGCCCAGCTTGTCAAAGGTCCCTGCCGCGCGGGCGTGCGTCTCGTCAATCTCGGCGACCAGCATCTGCTCCGTGCTGTCACGCATGCGCAGCACTGCAAGCGATGCCTGCTCCAGGCCCAACACCGAGAGCACGCCGCGCATTTGCGCAAACTGGCCCGGCACGTCCCGCAGAACAGTTTTGTCACGCGGGTCGCGGAAGAACTGGTCGAGCGCCCTCTCGATTTCAGACAAGGCCGTGCGCAGTTCACCCACCACGGTGCCCATGGTCTGACGGTCGCTGACACGGCGGTACAGCTCCTCCATCCACGGCTCCAGCGGCTCGGGCTGCCCACCGTTGCGCACGCGCTCGAGCCGGTCGGCCAATCGGGTGGTTCTGGCGCCCAGCGCCTGCTCGCCGAGGTCCAGATCGGCAAAGGCCGCCTCGAGATACAAGATGGAGGTGGCCACTTCCATGGCCAGCTCGGTGGCCGGGGGTCTGCCGGAGCGAACCGTGGCGTCCACGGTATTCACAAGGGCCTGCGCCATCGACTCGCTGACCGGGTGAAGCTTGATCAGCGACTCGCTGACCAGATTGAACTGGTCGGCCACATTCTTGAGTTTGCTGACGTCACCGCCGGACAACGCCGACCAGCTCTCCTTGGCCGTCTCGATGCGTTTGCGGGCCTGGATCAGCACCGCCGGGTCGTAGCGGCCAAACTGGCGGGCTTCGTAGTCGACTGGCTCGAAACGCGCCAATCCATAGGCCAGACGAACCGCCGACAGCGCGGGCGCCTCCTCCGGGCGGGCCGGCACGGCCTGCGCACAGAAGAAGAGCAGATCCTGCGCAAGTCGATCCGACACGCCCTGCTCGCCACGCGCGAGCGTGGAATACTGAAGCAAGATGCGCGAAGCGGCCCGTTTGACATAGATGTCAACGGGAACCAGCTTCAATGCCAGCGCTTCAAAATAAGCGGCGCAAATCTTCCAGAAGGCAGTTGGCTGCGCTGCCGTTTGCGCCGCGGCAAAACTCAGGCTGAGGTCACGCAGACCCTGCGCGGCCACCACGTCACCGCTCCTCATGATCTTCAGCACCGACTCGTCGACCTCGCTGCGGGCGACCGCATTGTAGGTGCGCGGCTGCGCGCTGAGCGCCAGGATGGGGTCGGCCCAGTGCCACTCCATCGGCCACAGGTCGGCCGGATGCACGCGGTCGCCGCCCGCCAGCACCTGTACGTCGCGGTATTGGGGAAACAGGGCCACGGACGACACCGGCCTGCCGGCGAGGACGGCTTGCAGATACTCGGTCAGGGCGAAGCCGGCCCGCTCGACCTTGGTCGCGGCCTCGTCGTTGCACAACTCCGGATGTTGAAAGAATCTTTGTACCGCTGCCTCCATGGCGCTCAGCACGTGGGCCGGCGCGCCCAACCCCACCATCTCCATCGCACCCACCGACTGATGGAGCTGCTGGCGTGCGATGCGCAGCTGGCCGGTGTCGATATCGGCGAGATTCGATCCTCTGGCCGCATCGGTCTCCCGCGCAAACCGCTTGAGAGCGCGGGTTGCACCGTCCAGCGACTTGCGAATCTCCTCCAATACCCAAGCCAGCGGCCCGAGATCATGGGCCGCCTGGTCGGGTTCGATGGCGAGGGCGGCGGAGCCGGCTTGGTTGAACTGCATGAATGGGTCCACTCGGGCAATAACGGGGTCGGGAAGGTCCGGAATCAGGCAATCTTGAATCGCGACACGGACTGACGCAATTCCTCGGCCATGCGGGATAGCTCACGCACCTGCTGCGCCGTGGAGCGCGTGCCCTCGCCGGTCTGCTCCGTCACCGCGAAAATGTGCTGGATGTTGCCCGCCACCACGTTGGCGGAGGTCGCTTCCTGCGACGCCGCATGTGAAATCTGCTCGATCAGCTCTGCCAGCCGGCGCGACACGCGGTCGATTTCCGACAGCGCCGTGCCGGCGTTGTCGGACAGCTTGGCGCCCTCGACCACGCCGTGCGTGGAACGCTCCATGGCGGCCACCGCGTCCTGGGTGTCGGTTTGAATGGCCTTGACCAGTGCGGAGATCTGACGCGTCGCGTCGGCGGAACGCTCCGCCAGGCGCTGCACTTCTTCCGCCACAACGGAGAAGCCGCGACCGGCTTCTCCCGCCGAGGCCGCCTGGATGGCGGCATTCAGGGCCAGCACGTTGGTCTGCTCGGTAATGTCGGAGATCAGCTCCGTGATTTCGCCAATCTCCTGCGAAGACTCGCCCAGCCGCTTGATGCGTTTGGAGGTTTCCTGGATCTGGTCGCGGATCGAGTTCATGCCCCCGATGGCGTTTTGCACGGCCACCAGACCCGACTCCGCTGCCCGTAGCGACTGCCGGGCCACCGAGGCCGACTCCTGCGCCTGCGAAGACACCTGATTGATCCGCCCGGCCATGTCGAGCACGGACTGCCCGGCTTCACGAATCTCGCGCAACTGCTCGCCAGACGTCGCCAGCAGTTCGGTCGAGGTGTTTTCCACCTGGGCGGTGGTCTGGGCGACGCGCGACGCCGTGGTCTGCACATTGCCCACCAGCAAACGCAACTCCTCCACCGTGTAGTTCACCGAGTCGGCGATGGCGCCGGTAATGTCCTCCGTCACTGTGGCTTCCTGGGTCAGATCGCCTTCCGCCACGGTCTGCAGTTCGTTCATCAGCCGCAAAATGGCCGCCTGGTTGGCATCGTTGACGCGCTTGGCTTCCTGCTCCTGGCGCTCGGCTTCGAGCCGCTGCTGATCGGCCACACCCTGGCGCTGGCGGCTGTCTTGCAATTGGACGTAAGCCAGTCCGGCCGCACAGCCCAAAGCGAACAGCGCAGACAGGACGAGCGCCACCAGGGAGCCCGAACCAAGCCCGGTTCGGGACGAAAGCTGACCCTGCAAACCTTCCAGATCACGCCGCAAGGGCTCGCTGTCGGAAATAATCGCCGACTGCGCCTCACGTGCCGCCACCAGCCCCTGCAAATTGCCAAGAATGGCGCCGGCCTGGGTACGTGTCTGCTCATACAGCTTCATCAGGGCCCCGAGCTGCTCACGCGTCTGCGGATCCTTCGCCGGCGTCAAGCGCAGCTCGGGGCTGCCATCCAGCAAGCCCTGTGAAATTTCCTTGAAGGAGTTCAAATCCTTGCCAAGCAGGAACACGGCCTCGGGGCTGACCCCTTCCGTGGTCAGGAACTCATTGGCGGATTTGCCGATGCGTTGGGTCAGCATCACCAGTTGGCCAGCGGCAGCAATTTCCGCCGAGGGCGCATTTTGCTGCAGCTTGAGTGATGAGACCGTCTCGGCAATGTCCAGCAAGTCGGACGACTGCCGATTGATGGTTCGCAGCGCGCTGCCCACCTGGGTCAAGATTTTCTGCTGACCCAGGACGATTTGGGCGTTCTTTGCGGCTCGCTCCGTCAGCGGGATTATTTTGTCAAGGTCCGCGGTGGCAGCTTCGCCCACCGGGGCCAGCCGCATCGAGTCGTTGCCGCTTTTGAGCCCGCGCACCGTTTTCGCCAGCACATCGGCGCTTTCCCTCACATCCGGAAATGCCGGCGCACTGCCCACCAGCGCCTGCGAGACCGACTTGGCCAGACGCTGCGACTGCATCAGCGACTGGCCGGTCGCCGCCACTTGCTGGGCAACCTTGTCGGCCTGACTGAGCGCGAAAAAGGTTACCAGCGCCAGCACCACCAAAGCCAGGCCCAGCAATATCGCGAGAATCCGCTGATGCTGCGCCGGCGTGCGGCGTCCCAGCAACGGAATCGCCAGCAGGTCCGCGTCGTCGCCCGGCAGTTCCAGGTCCGCCTCCCCGGACGGCATCCGGCTGTCGCTGAAGTCCTCAGAGTGCCCGTGCTCCGAGGCCATGGCGATGGTTCGATCCGCAGCCATGTCCACGGTGCCCGCCAGCGTGACGTCGACCGTTGCCTGGGTGTTGGTCTGGAACTGATTTTTAATTTGGTTGACGAAGGACATGGTAGTGGGGCTTTGCAAAAACATTCAAGCGCTGATGCTCAGAAATCGGGGTTGCTGCGAGAGCGACTGCAGGTTGATTTCCTGCCAGTGCGCACCCTCGGCGTCGGTGTAGCCGCTGCCGAAATAGCCAGGTGCCGTGTCGGCGGCGGGCGCCGAATCAATAAACGAGTCCATGCCGCGCAGGCCAACGAGGCGGTCAATCAGCAGTGCGCAATTGACGTCCAGTACCGAATTCAATGCCACCAGCCGTGCCTGCTCGCGGCCCGATTCAGCGCGGGAAGCAGGCGCCGTGCCTGCGACAAA
Source organism: Rhodoferax sp. (assembly GCA_031291295.1). Taxonomy (GTDB): domain Bacteria; phylum Pseudomonadota; class Gammaproteobacteria; order Burkholderiales; family Burkholderiaceae_C; genus Rhodoferax_A. The sequence continues at coordinate 162,863 of JARLJI010000212.1, forward strand.
GCCGCCCAGGTCAATCACGCCGTACAGCCCGCCGCGCAAATTGGCGACCCCGAGAAACCAGCGCTGTGTGTAAGGCACCGGCTGGGTGTTGGCCCACGGGAAAATTTCGCCCGACTGACTCAGCGGGAAAAGATACTTCGCATGGGCGGCCTCCACGGCCAGCCACGATGACGAAACACCCGTGGTACGGGCCGCGGACAGGCGGCTCGCCAAATGACTCTGGAATTGCCGGAGGGCTTCGCGATTGGCCATGCGGGTGACGGGCGTCAGCTCAAGGCTTTGATTTTGGCCATCAACTCGCCTGCATCCACCGGCTTTGTGATGTAGTCGCGTGCGCCCTGGCGCATGCCCCAGACCCTGTCGGTCTCCTGGTTTTTGCTGGTGCACATGATGATGGGCACATCCGCGTACTGCGGATCGCGCGAGTTCGCGCGCGTCACCTGGAATCCATTTTTCCCGGGCATCACCACATCCATCAAAATCAGATCCGGCTTTTCCTGGGCAAGCCGGACAAAGACCTCTTCGGCGTTTTCGGCAGTTTTGACGGACATGCCATTTTTTTCCAGCATGTCGGTCAACACCATCAATTCGGTTTTGGAATCGTCCACCACCAACACTTTACGAACCGGCATCAATCACTCCCGAACAGGCCTCGCCGAACTGTTGCACGGCTTGCAGCAGCTGGTCTTTGGTAAATGGTTTGGTCAAATAATCCTGCGAGCCCACCATGCGGCCGCGCGCCTTGTCGAACACGCCATCCTTGGATGACAGCATGACCACCGGAACGCCGGCGAACCGGGCGTTGCGCTTGATGATGGCGCAGGTCTGGTAGCCGTCGAGCCGCGGCATCAGGATGTCGCAGAAAATCAGGTGGGGTTGATGGTCATTGACCTTGGCCAATGCGTCAAAACCATCCTCGGCCAGCACCACGTCGTGGCCACCCTGCTTGAGAAAAATTTCGGCACTGCGCCGAATGGTGTTGCTGTCATCGATTACCAGAACTTTGAAACCCGATCCAGTCGTGGTCATTGGCAGCTACTCCCGAATTATTTTCTCAACGACCTTGGTCGATAGTCTTGCAAGCGATGTGTTTTATATCTGGACCATTTCGAAGTCTTCCTTGCGCGCGCCGCACTCGGGGCAGGTCCAGTTCATGGGAACCTGTTCCCAGACGGTTCCGGGCGCTACGCCATGCTCGGGATCGCCGGCCGCTTCGTCATACATCCATCCGCAAATCAAACACATCCACGTTTTAAAATCAGTCACAGCTTAAGGGGCCTTCGAATAGAATGCAACAATTGTATCTAGGCTTCATGTGATCAAGTTGGCATCAACGGCCGATATATCTCGAGACTTGGCCCATGACAAACCACGAGCCCCAGGATTTACCTCCCACCGTCCCCATTGACCCGACCGACGAGGATGACGACTCGAGTCCGGCCTGCGTCCTGGTGTTCAACGCCAGCGATCCCAGCGGCGCGGGCGGCCTGGCGGCTGATGTCAGCACCATCGCATCGGTCGGCGCACATGCCCTGCCCGTCGTGACAGGCGCCTATATACGAGACACCGCCGAGATTTTTGAGCACTTTGCTTTCGATGAAGAGGCCGTGACCGAGCAGGCCCGGACCATCCTGGAAGACATCCAGGTGCAGGTCATCAAGGTCGGTTTTGTCGGCAGCCCGGAGAACCTCAGCGCCATCGCGGAGGTGGCCACGGACTATGCCGATGTACCACTTGTGGCCTATATGCCCAATCTTTCGTGGTGGGACGAAGGGCAGATCGATCTGTACCTTGATGCCTTTCGCGAACTGCTGTTGCCGCAGACCACCGTGTTGGTTGGAAACCACAGCACGCTATGGCGCTGGCTGTTGCCGGACTGGAGCAGCGAGCACAGCCCGACGGCCCGCGACATTGCCAAGGCCGCCGGCGCGATGGGTGTCGCCTATACCCTGGTCACCGGCATTCCCTTGCCCGAGCAGTTCATCGACAACGTGCTGGCCTCACCGCAAGCGGTGCTGGGTGGCGAGAAGTTCGAGCGTTTCGAAGCCACCTTTTCCGGCGCGGGCGACACGCTGGCGGCCGCCCTGGCAGCCCTGATTGCAAGTGGCAGCGACCTGACCGCGGCGACCACCGAGGCGCTGAGCTATCTGGACCGCTGCCTCGATGGCGGCTTTCGCCCCGGCATGGGCAACGTGCTGCCGGACCGCATGTTCTGGGCGCAGCCAGAATCCGATACCGATGAATCAAGCGAAGCCGAGATGGACGACCTGCAAGGCTTTGCGATGCCCCCCCATGAAACCAAACACTGACCACAACGAAGCCCTGTTCGAGCGCGCCAAGCGCTTCATCCCCGGCGGCGTGAACTCGCCGGTGCGCGCCTTCAGGGCCGTCGGCGGCACGCCGCGCTTCGTGCAGCGCGCGCAGGGCGCCTATTTTTGGGACGCCAACGGCCAGCGCTATATCGACTACATCGGCTCCTGGGGCCCGATGATTCTGGGGCACGGCCACCCGGCGGTGTTAGAGGCCGTGCAAAAGGCCCTGCTGGAAGGCTTCTCGTTCGGTGCACCGACCGAGCGCGAGGTCGATCTGGCCGAAGCCATCATCCACCTCGTGCCCTCCATCGAGATGCTGCGCCTGGTCAGCTCGGGCACCGAAGCCGGCATGAGCGCGATCCGCCTGGCGCGCGGCGCCACCGGCCGCAACAAGCTGATCAAGTTCGAAGGCTGCTACCACGGCCATGCCGACGCGCTACTGGTCAAGGCCGGTTCGGGCCTGGCCACCTTCGGCAACCCGACCAGTGCGGGCGTGCCGCCCGAGGTGGTGCGGGACACGCTGGTGCTCGAATACAACAACGTCACCCAGCTCGAGGAAGCGTTCGCGACGCACGGCCGCGAACTGGCCTGCCTGATCATCGAGCCGATCGCGGGCAACATGAATTTCGTGCGCGCCTCGGTGCCGTTCATGCAGCGCTGCCGCGAACTGTGCAGCCAGCATGGCGCCCTGCTGATATTCGACGAGGTGATGACCGGCTGCCGCGTCGCGCTGGGCAGCGCGCAAAGCGTTTATGCACGGGACATTCCGGGGTTCGCGCCCGACATGACGGTGCTGGGCAAGGTGATCGGCGGCGGCATGCCGCTGGCCGCGTTTGGCGGTTCGCGCGCCGTCATGGAGCAACTGGCTCCGCTCGGCCCGGTGTACCAGGCCGGCACGCTGTCGGGCAATCCGGTGGCCACCGCCTGCGGCTTGGCCACGCTCCGGGAAATTGCCAAGCCGGGCTTTTTTGAAGACCTGTCGCGCAAGACACGCGCGCTGGTCGACGGCCTCACCGGCGCCGCGCGCGACACCGGCGTGGCCTTCAGCGCCGACAGCGAAGGCGGCATGTTCGGCTTCTTCCTGCTGGACGCCCTGCCGCAAAACTACACCCAGGTCATGAAGAGCGATGGCGCGCGCTTCAACCGCCTGTTCCACGGTCTGCTGGAGCGCGGCGTGTATATCGCGCCGGCGCTGTACGAAGCCGGGTTTGTCAGTGCCGCGCACAGCGAACAGGACATTGCAGAGACGGTCGGCGCGGCCCGTGACATTTTCAGGTCGCTATAAAAATAGCAGCAGACAGTGCCCACCCCTCAAGGGCCGCAGGCACTTTTCTCCTGAATTTCAGTGGCGGAAGTGGCGCACGCCACTGAACACCATGGCCACGCCGCGCTCGTCGGCGGCGGCGATCACCTCGGGGTCGCGCATCGAGCCGCCAGGCTGGATCACGCAGCTCGCGCCAGCGTCCACCACCACGTCGAGCCCGTCGCGGAACGGGAAGAAGGCGTCGCTCGCGACCGCCGTGCCCTCTAACGACAGGCCCGCATGCTGCGCCTTGATGCTGGCGATGCGCGCCGAGTCGAGCCGGCTCATCTGGCCGGCGCCGACGCCCATGGTCATGCCGTCCTTGCAGAACACGATGGCGTTGGACTTGACGTACTTCGCGACCTTCCAGGCGAACAGCAGGTCCTGCAGCTGCTGCGGCGTCGGCTGCTTCTGGCTCACCACCTTGAGATCGGCCAGCGTCAGCTCGTGGTTGTCGGCGGTCTGCATCAACAAGCCGGAGCCGATGCGCTTGACGTCCACGGCGTTTCGGCCGTTGTCCCAGTCGCTCTTGCCCGGACCGGCGTTGGGCGGCAGCGCAATCTGCAGGATCCGCACATTCACCTTGGACTTGAACACGGCCAAAGCCTCGGGCGTGTAGCCAGGGGCCATCAGCACTTCGACGAACTGCTGGCTGATCGCCTGCGCGGCCGCGGCATCGACCGGCCGGTTCAGGGCAATGATGCCGCCGAAGGCCGAGGTCGGGTCGGTCTGGAACGCGCGGCTGTAAGCCTGCAGCGCTTCGGCGCCGAGCGCCACGCCGCACGGGTTGGCGTGCTTGACGATGACGCAGGCCGGTGTCTCGAAACTCTTGACGCATTCCCACGCCGCATCGGCGTCTGCGATGTTGTTGTACGACAGCTCCTTGCCCTGCAGCTGCTGCGCCGTCACCAGCGAGCCCGGCGCCGGGTACAGGTCGCGGTAGAACGCGGCCTGCTGGTGCGGGTTCTCGCCGTAGCGCAGGTCCTGCAGCTTGATGAAGCGGCCATTCGCCTGGCCCGGGAACAGCGCATGGCTGCCGTCGCCCTGGATGCTCGAGAGGTAATCGGAAATCGCACCGTCGTAGCAGCTGATGCGGTTGAAGGCCGCCACCGACAGCGCAAACTTGGTCTTGTCGCTGATCGTGCCGCCGACCTTGAGTTCGTGCAGCACGCCGGCGTACTGCGAGGCGTCGGTCAGCACCGCCACATCCTTCCAGTTCTTCGCGCCCGAGCGCACCATGGCCGGCCCGCCGATGTCGATGTTCTCGATCGCGTCCGCCAAAGTGCAGCCCGGCTTGGCGACTGTCGCCTCGAACGGGTACAGGTTGACCACCAGCAGGTCGATGGTGTCGATGTGGTGCTGTGCGAGCGCCGCCATGTGCGCGGGCACGTCGCGCCGCGCCAGCAGGCCGCCGTGCACGTTCGGGTGCAGCGTCTTGACGCGCCCGTCCAGCATCTCGGGAAAGCCGGTCAGCGCCGCCACCTCGGTCACCGGCAGGCCCTGCTCCGCCAGCAGTTTGGCGGTGCCGCCGGTGGAGATCAGCTTGATGCCCAGCGCGTGCAGGGCCTGTGCGAATTCAACGATGCCGGTTTTGTCGGAGACGGAAATGAGTGCGTTCATTTGATTAATTTATGTTCAACCAGCTTCTTGCGCAGCGTGTTGCGGTTCAGGCCCAGCCATTCGGCGGCCCTGGATTGGTTGTGGTCGGCCTGGTTCATCACCACTTCGAGCAGCGGGCGCTCCACCACCTTGACCATCATCTCGTACATGCCGCCCGGCTCGGTGCCGCGCAAGTCCCTGAAGTAGCTTTCCAGACTGGCGCGCACACACTCTTCAATGTGCTTCTTGCTCATGCTGTTGTTCCCCTCTTCGCTCTTGTTCTTCGTCCAGGTCCGTGGGTGCGCGGGCCAGGCCGCGCGGCAGCCGGTCGCAGCCGGCCCCCAGTTCGTCAAAAAAATCGGCCACCGCAGCGCTTTGCGCCTGGCAGTTTTCCAGCCGGTTCATGCGCGCGCGAAACGCTTCGCCGCCCGGCAGGTCGCGCACGTACCAGCCGATGTGCTTGCGCGCGGTGCGCACGCCGCTGAACTCGCCGTACAGCGCGTAGTGGTCCTGCAAGTGATCGAGCAGCAGGCGCCGCACCTCGGCCACCAGCGGCGGCGCCAGCTGCTCGCCGGTCGCCAGGAAATGCGCAATCTCGCGAAAGATCCAGGGCTGGCCCTGCGCCGCGCGGCCGATCATCACGGCGTCGGCGCCGGTCTCCCTTAGCACGTCCCGGGCCTGCCCGGGCGTGGCGATGTCCCCGTTGGCCACCACCGGAATGCGCACCGCGGCCTTCACTTCGCCAATCGTGTCGTACTCGGCGTGGCCCTTGTAGCCTTGCTCGCGCGTGCGCCCATGCACCGCGAGCATCTGCACACCGGCGCCCTCGAACGCGCGCGCCAGCACGACGGCATTCTTGTGCGACTGGCACCAGCCGGTGCGCATCTTGAGCGTGACCGGCACGTGGCGCGGCGCGCACACGGCCACCACGGCCTGCACGATGGCCAGCGCCAGCGCCTCATCCTGCATCAGCGCCGAGCCGGCCCACTTGTTGCAGACCTTCTTGGCCGGGCAGCCCATGTTGATGTCGATGATCTGCGCGCCGCGGTCGATGTTGTAGGCGGCGGCCTCGGCCATCATGGGCGCGTCGGTGCCGGCGATCTGCACCGCGATCGGGCCCGGCTCGCCCTCGTGGTTGGCGCGGCGCGAGGTCTTCAGCGTGTTCCACAAATCGCGGCGCGAGGTCACCATCTCGCTCACCGCATAGCCGGCGCCGAGCTGCTTGCAGAGCTGGCGAAACGGCCGGTCGGTCACGCCCGCCATCGGGGCGACGAACAGGTTGTTCGCCAGGGTGAAGGGACCGATATTCATGGGGCGGTGAAGGCGCAAACGCGTTGCTGAAAAAAAGGGCACTGGGCAGGGTCTGCCATTGTAGTCGCCCAAAATTTCAGCAATTGAAATTTCACGCGGTGGGTCTGCCTATACTCGCTGCACCATGGAAGCCTGGATCCAACATCTGCTCACGCTGCTGGCGCTGCCCCAACTGGGCCTCAGCACGGTGTTCGTGGTGTCGTTTGTTTCCGCCACGCTGCTGCCGCTGGCCTCCGAGCCCGTGGTGTTCGGCTTGATCAAGCTCAACCCCGATCTCTACTGGCCGACCGTGCTGGTTGCCACGCTGGGCAACACGCTGGGCGGTGTGGTGGACTGGTGGATGGGTTACGGCGCGCACAAGGTGCTGGACAAATACCGCCACTCGCCGACGCATTTGAAGGCCCTGAACTGGCTCGAAAAACTCGGCCCCGTCGCCTGCCTGCTGTCCTGGCTGCCCGGCATCGGCGACCCGCTGTGCGCCGTCGCCGGCTGGCTCAAGCTGCCGTTCTGGCGCTGCCTGGCCTGGATGGCGGTGGGCAAGTTCCTGCGCTACATCGCGATGACGGCGGCGCTGATCTGGGTGTTTCCGGGGCGCTTCACGTTTTGACGGGGCGCCGGTTTGCTATCAAATACATAGCTACCAGCCAATACCACTCAAGGGCTAAAGCCCTATTTCCTGTAAATCTCAGGAACTGAACAGGAAGTTCATGACGTCGCCATCCTTGACGACGTACTCCTTGCCTTCCGAGCGCATCTTGCCCGCGTCTTTCGCGCCCTGCTCGCCCTTGAAGGCGATGAAATCGTCGAACGCGATGGTCTGGGCGCGGATGTAGCCCTTCTCAAAATCGGTGTGGATCACGCCGGCGGCCTGCGGGCCGGTGTCGCCGACGTGGATGGTCCAGGCGCGCACTTCCTTGACGCCGGCGGTGAAGTAGGTCTGCAGGCCCAGCAGCTTGAAGGCCGCGCGGATCAGGCGATTCAGGCCCGGCTCGTCCTGCCCGAGCTCGGCCAGGAACATCTGCTTGTCCTCGTCGCTCATATCGGCCATTTCGGCTTCCATCTTGGCGCAGATCGCCACCACGGGCGCGTTTTGTTTGGCCGCGTACTCGCGCAGCCGGTCCAGGAACGGGTTGTTGTCAAAACCGTCCTCGGCCACGTTCGCCACGAACATCGCGGGCTTGGCCGTGATGAGGAACAGCTGTTTGATGAGCGGCTGGTCTTCCCGGCTGAAGCTCAGCGTGCGCACCGGCTGGCCCTGGTTCAGCGCGGCCTGGCACTGCTCCAGCAGGGCCACCAGCTTGATCGCCTCCTTGTCGCCCGAGCGCGCCGTCTTGGTGTGGCGGTGCAGGGCCTTCTCGACCGACGACAGGTCGGCCAGGCACAGTTCGGTCTGGATGATTTCGATGTCGGAAATCGGGTCCACCTTGCCGGCGACGTGGATCACGTTCTCGTCCTCGAAACAGCGCACCACGTTGACGATGGCGTCGGTTTCGCGGATATGCGCCAGGAACTGGTTGCCCAGGCCCTCGCCCTTGCTGGCGCCAGCCACCAGACCGGCGATATCGACAAATTCGACGATGGCGGGCACGATGCGCTCGGGCTTGATGATCGCGGCCAGCTGGTCCAGGCGCGGGTCGGGCAGCTCCACGATGCCCACATTCGGCTCGATGGTGCAAAAAGGATAGTTCTCGGCCGCGATGCCGGCCTTGGTCAAGGCATTGAACAGGGTGGATTTCCCCACGTTGGGCTGACCCACAATGCCGCACTTCAGACTCATAACAAACCCCAAAAATCAGGGGTCAAGTGTAAGCGACGCCAGCGACGGCCCGGTTTGGCCCGGTCAGTCGAAAACGTAGTCCGCCGCCACGCTCTGGCCGACGCGCAGCAGCTGCCCGGCGCCGGCCAGCACGATGGCATTCATGCCGAAGGTGATGCCGCCGTTCATGCGCGGGTCCTGCCGGTACGCCTGCAAGGTGTCGCCGACTTCGGGGCTGGGGGTGCCGCTCGAGGGGTCGACGTTGGGAATCGGGCAGCGCACGCAGGGCTTGACGGGCTTGAACTGCGCCGGGCCGTGTTCGGTCGCCACGTGCAGGGTGTCCAGATGGTCTTCGTCGTGCGCCTGCACGCCCGACAGCACGACGTTGGGGCGAAAGCGCTCCATGCCGACCGGCCCGTGGCCGGCCGCCAGGAGGCGCGTGTTGAGGTCGTCCAGCGCCGCGTCGCTGGTCACCAGCAGCGCAAAGCCGTCGTTGAACTGGACCGGCGCCTCGACGCCGCCGGTCCACTTCAGGCTGGACAGGCGCTGCACGTCGGGATCGAACCGCACCAGCCGGAGCTTTTGCCCGAGAAAGTCGCTGAACCACTGGGCCGCCAGCGCGCCCATGTCCCAGGCGTCCACCACATCGTCCCAGACCCGCACGCGCGCGGGCTGCTCCACCGCGTCCAGCGCCACGTGCAGCGCCAGCATGCCGGGGGCGCGCAGCACCATGTCGGAGGTCTTGAGCTGCGGGCGGATCAGCGCCATGCGCGGCAGCGTGCGCTGCGTCACGAAGTCGCCGGCCTCGTCCACCACCATCCAGGCGCGGTCCCACTCCAGCCCGGTCGCCAGCAGCAGGGCCTCCTGCACTTCAATGCCGGCGCACGACTTGATGGGGTAGAGGAACAGCCGCGCAATACGGCCCGTCACGTCGGGGCTGGAAGAGGTCACGGGGCATCCTTTCAACGAAAGCTTCGATTTTGCCTCGCCTCCTACAATGACGGCCATGGCTCAACCCTTTGATGTGTGTATTCGCGGCGCCGGCGTGGTGGGCCGCACGCTGGCGCTGCTGCTGGCGCGCGACCGGCTGCACGTGGCCCTGGTGGCCGGGCCCGCAGCGCCGGTCGCAGCCGCCACCGACGTGCGCGCCTATGCGCTCAACGCCGCGGCGCGCGCGCTGCTCGAATCGCTGCGCGGCTGGCCCGATGACGCCTTTGCCACCGCGGTGCTGGGCATGCAGGTCTGCGGCGATGACGGCGGCGAGGTCAACTTCAGCGCTGCCGCTCAGGGCGCGCCGGCGCTGGCCTGGATTGTCGATGTGCCCGCCCTCGAAGCCCAATTGGCCGAGGCCGTGCGCTACCAGCCGCTGGTCGAGGTGGTGGATGCGCCGCAGAGTGCCACCCTGACGGTGATCTGCGAGGGCCGCGCCAGCAGCGCGCGCGCGGAATTCGGCGTCGATTTTGACGTGACACCCTATCCGCAGCGGGCCATCGCGGCCCGGCTGGTTTGTGAAAACCCGCACGGCCAGGTCGCCCGTCAGTGGTTCGCGAATAACGAAATCCTGGCTTTCCTGCCGCTGGGCGGCGCGCAGGGGAACTCGGTGGCGATTGTGTGGTCTGTCCCGCAGGAGCGTACGGCGCAGTTGCTGGCCCTGAGCCCCGAAGAATTTGCACGGCAGCTCGGTGTCGCCAGCCATGACGCCCTGGGCGCGCTGACGCTGAGCACCGAGCGCGCTGCCTGGCCGCTGCAGCTGGCACGAGCCGACCACTGGGTCGGCACGCACGCCGGGAAAAGCTGGGCGCTGGCCGGAGATGCCGCACACACGGTGCATCCGCTGTCCGGGCAAGGGCTGAATCTGGGCCTGGCCGATGCGGCGGAGCTGGCCGGTGTGCTGCACGCGCGCGACTACTGGCGCAGCGTGGGCGACCTGCGGCTGCTGCGCCGCTATGAGCGCGCCCGCAAGGCCGATGTGCTGTCGATGGGGCTGGCCACCGACGGCCTGCAGCAGTTGTTTGCGCGGGGCGCGGGACCGTTGCAGGCCTTGCGCAACTGGGGCATGAACGGATTTGAACGCAGCGGGCCGCTGAAGACCTGGCTGGCCCGGCAGGCGATGGGGCTGCGCCGGACTTGACCCGAATCGCCGCCGCCACGGCAGGAATTGAAAATAACCGGAACCATGATGACGAAATTACTGAAAACCCTGCTGCACACGGTGCTCACGGCGGTCACCCTGACGGCTTGCCTCGGCGCCAGCGCCCAGGAGGCCGTCATCCGCAAGAACCTGGCGGAGCGCGTGCCGCAAATGCCGAAGATCGATGAGGTCAGCAAAACCCCCATCCCCGGCCTGTACGAGCTGCGCGTGAACGGCTCCGACATTCTGTACACCGATTCGGAAGGCAACTACCTGATCCAGGGCTCCCTGATCGACACCAAGCTGCGCCGCAACCTCACCGAGGAGCGGGTGGACAAACTCACGGCGCTGGACTTCGCCGCCCTGCCGGTGAAGGACGCCTTCACCGTGGTGCGCGGCAACGGCAAGCGCCAGCTGGCGGTGTTCGAGGACCCCAATTGCCCGTACTGCAAGCACTTCGAGCGCGACCTGCAGGCCGTCAACAACGTCACCATCCACATGTTCCTGCTGCCCATCCTGGGGCACGACTCGCCCGAGAAATCAAAGAACGTGTGGTGCGCCAAGGATCGCTCGAAGGCCTGGCAGGACCTGATGCTCAAGGATGCCGCGCCGCCGGCCGCCAGTTGCGACACCACGGCGCTGACCCGCAACCTGGCGTTCGCGACCCGCTACAAAATCACCGGCACGCCGACCCTGTTCTTCGCCGACGGCTCGCGCGTGCCGGGCTACATCGACGCGCAGCAGGTCGAAAAGCAGCTGGCTGCCGCCAAATAGACCGCATCAGACTCACCAGCGGCCCCGCATCTTGAAGTCCCGCCCGACGGTCCCGCCCCTGCACTACCGCGTGGAGGTGGCGGATCTGCATGCGCACCTGTACCGCGTCACGCTGACCATTGCCGAGCCCGCCGCACAGCAGCGCGTATCGTTGCCGGTGTGGATCCCGGGCAGCTACCTGGTGCGCGAGTTCTCCAAGAACCTGCAGCAGTTGCAGGCGCGCCAGGGCACCAAGGCCGTCCCGCTGCGCCAGCTCGACAAATGCAACTGGCAAGTGGAATGCCTGCCAGCCAAATCGCTCGTGCTGCGCTACGAGGTGTATGCGCTGGACCCTTCGGTGCGCACCGCGTGGCTGGATGCCGCGCGCGGCTTTTTCAACGGCACCAGCCTGTGCCTGCGCGTCCTGGGCCAGGAGGACCGGCCGCATGGGCTGGAACTCGTTGCTAGTCAATCCATAGCACACTGGCAAGTGGCCACGCCGGCTACAGCGCAAAAGATTGATAAAAAAGGCTTCGGCAGTTATCTCGCCGCCAGTTACGACGAGCTGGTGGACTGCCCGGTGGAAATGGGCACGTTCTTGAGCGGCGCCTTCGTGGCCGGCGGCGTGCCGCACCGTTTTGTCGTGGCCGGCGCGGCGCCCTCGTTCGACTTCGACCGGCTGCTGGCGGACGCCCAAAAAATCTGCGAGGCCGAAATCCGCTTTTGGCATGGCGCCTTTGGCACGGGCGTCCGTGCCAGGTCCCGCGCACCGCACGCCAACTACCTGTTCATGCTGAACGCCGTGGACGACGGCTACGGCGGGCTGGAGCACCGCACCAGCACAGCGCTGATCTGCAACCGCCGCGACCTGCCGCGCCTCGGCGAGAAAAAGCCGCCCGAGGGCTACACCACGCTGCAGGGCCTGATCAGCCACGAATACTTCCACACCTGGAACGTCAAGCGCCTGCGCCCGGTGGAGTTCGCGCGTTACGACTACACACAGGAAAACTACACGCAGCTGCTGTGGTTTTTCGAGGGTTTCACCAGCTACTACGACGACCTGCTGCTGCGCCGCGCCGGCCTGATCGACGATGCCGGCTACCTGCGCCTGCTGAACAAGACCATCAACCAGGTGCAGCAGACGCCGGGGCGCGCGCTGCAGTCGGTGGCGCAGGCCAGTTTCGACGCCTGGGTCAAGTACTACCGGGTCGACGAGAACACGCCCAACGCCACGGTGAGCTACTACACCAAGGGCGCGCTGGTGGCGCTGTGCTTCGACCTGACGCTGCGCCTGGAAGGCCATACCACGCTCGACCACGTGATGCGGGCCCTGTGGCAGCGCTGCCAGGCCGGCCCCATGACCGAGGCCGACTTCGCCGTGGTGCTGCAGGAACTGGGCGGCCGCTCGTTCTCGAAGGAGATCGCCGCCTGGGTGCATGGCACGCGCGATTTGCCGCTGCAGGACTTGCTGCAGCGCCACGGCGTGGCCGTGCTCGACGAGCCAGCCCAGCTGGCGCAGCGGCTGGGCCTGCGTGTGAGCGAGAGCAACGGCATCCAGGTCAAGACCGTGCTGCGCGGCGGGGCGGCCGAGCGCGCCGGTCTGGCCGCGGGGGACGAATGGCTGGGTATTGAATTCGGCGCAAAAGCGTCACAGAGCAGCTGGCGCCTGAACAAGCTCGACGAGCTGCTGCTGTACGCGGGGCCTTCCAGAAAAGTGACCGTCGTCATCGCGCGCGACAAGCGCCTGCTGCGGCTGGCGCTGGCCCTGCCCCCTGCCGTCACCACGTGGCGTCTGGCACTGCGCGACGCCGCACTGGCCAAGCCGTGGCTCGCATCCCAGGACTAGGCCGAACGGTTGCCGCGCTGACGCTGGCCGTGCTGCTGGTGCACTGGGCCGTGCTGGCCTGGCTGGCCGCCCATTGGCAGGAGGCCTCGGTGCTGCGGCCCATGGCCGCGCCGATGCTGACGCGCGAGATCGTGCCCACGGCCCCGTCGCCACCACCCGTTCCCAAGAGAAAAGCAGCGCCAGCCCATGCCGCACGGGCTCATAAAGCTACCAAATCAATAGCAATCGAAGCTGCCGCGCCACCACAGCCACCTGCCGCCGAAGCGCCGCCGGAGCCCGCCGCCGCCGCGCCCGACG
>JARLJI010000213.1 GCA_031291295.1 Rhodoferax sp.
GAGCACGGCCCAGATCAAGGCCTTCAACACAGCCAACATCGGCGCACTGGGCACCAATGAGATCGCTTCGCTCAACACCGCCGATGTGGCTGCGCTGGGCTCCGACCAGATTGCCGCGTTGAACACGAATCAGATCGTGGCGCTCAGCAGTCTGCATGCATCCGTGCTGAGTTCTGTACAGGTAGGCGCGCTCAATACGGCGCAGGCCAGTGCCTTGGCAACCTCCGATCTCGCGGCCGTCAGCACGACGGCCGTTCGCGCTTTGAGCACCGCCGCATCGGCCGCGCTCACCACTGACCAGATCGCTGCCCTGACCTCTAGCCAAATCGGCGCGCTAACTTCAAGCCAATTCGGTGCACTGAACACCGCGCAGATTGCCGCCATCGAAACCACTGACATTTCGGCCATCACAACGGCCAATGTACGTGCCATTACGACGGCAGGTATCGCTGCACTGGGTACAGACCAAGTCCGGGCACTGTCATCTACCCAAGTTGCTGCGCTGAGCTCTAGCCAGTTTGGAGTGCTCAATACCGCCGAAATCGCTGCGCTGCAAAGCAGTGACTTTGCCGCCTTGAATTCCGCTCAGATCGGCACATTGAACACGGCTCAGGCCGCGGCCATCAGCACTTCAGGGATTGCGCAGTTGACAACAAGCTCGCTGCGCGCGCTGAGCACGGCTGCGATCAACGCGTTGGATACGAATCAAGTGAATGCCTTGACGTCTAGTCAGGTGGCTTCGCTCAGCACAGCTCAGACTGCGGCATTCAACACCGCACAGGTGGCTGTGCTGTCCACCGTCGACGCCCAGGCCCTGAACTCGGCCCAGGTTGCCGCTCTGAACACCGCCCAGGCTGCGGCCCTGACCACCGCCGACATCGCGGCGCTCTCCACCACCAATGTGCGTGCCCTGTCCACCACGGACGTCAATGCACTGGGTACCGACCAGGTGGCTGCGCTCACCACCGCACAGCTGTCGGCCATGAGCACCGCTCAGACTGCGGCCTTCACCACCGCCCAGGTCGCTGCGCTCAACACCGCCGATGCCGCTGCCCTGAGCTCTGCCCAGGCTGCTGCCTTCAACTCCGCTCAGATCGGTGCCCTGTCCACCGCTGATGCTGCGGCCCTGAGCACCAACGCCGTTCGCGCCATCACCACGGCCGCCATCGCTGGGCTCACCACCGACCAGGTCGCGGCCCTGACCTCCAACCAGGCCGCCTCGCTCACCTCCGCCCAGGCTGCGGCTTTGAACACCGCCCAGACTGCGGCCATCGAGACCACCGACATCGGTGCCTTGACCACCGCTGCCGTGCGCGCCCTGAACACCGCCGACGTCAACGCCCTGACCACCGCACAGGTCGCCGCACTGGGTACCGCCCAGGTCGCCGCCTTGTCGACTGCCCAGGTCCAGGCCCTGACCACCGCACAGGTGGCTGTGCTGTCCACCGTCGACGCCCAGGCCCTGAACTCGGCCCAGGTTGCCGCTCTGAACACCGCCCAGGCTGCGGCCCTGACCACCGCCGACATCGCGGCGCTCTCCACCAC
>JARLJI010000214.1 GCA_031291295.1 Rhodoferax sp.
ACACGACGGATGGGGTACAGTTTGAGTACACGGCGGACCCGGCGGTGACGTTGCTGTCCCCCAGCAGCGGCAGTGTGTTTGGCGGCACGGTGGTGTCCGTGTACGGCTCCAATTTCATCGACGGCCCGAACCTAACGTGCTCGTTTGGCGCCACCCTCGCGGCGCAGACGTACTGGGTGTCCCGCAGTGAGATCTCGTGCTTGGTGCCCAACCTGGCGTCACGCGGCCTCGCCACCACCGCCCTGTCCGTCACCAACAACGGCGTGACCCTGTCCTCCCCCCTGCCCTACGCCCTCTATCAAGACTTTGGGCTGACGGCGGTGAGCCCTGCTGGTGGGCCCACCCTGGCTCGCACATGGACTGTGGTCACCGGCTACGGCCTGAATCAAACTGGCGCCGCCTTCTGTCGGTTTGGTCTGGTGGATATCGTTGCCGCCTCTTCTTCGTCGGCCACCGCGGTGGAATGCTTGGCGCCGTCCACCTCCACCCCCGGGCCCGTCACGGTTCAGGTGTCCCTCAACGGCATCGACTTCTCCACCACCTCCACCACGTTCACGTACGTGGACCTGCCGACGGTGGGCGCGCTGACACCCACTGCGGGCGCGTCTACCGGCGGCACCGTGGTGACGCTGACTGGCACCGGCTTCCAGGCTGTGTCCAGCCTGGCGTGCCGCTTTGGCGTTGAGGGTCCCGTGGTGGCGGCCGTGTTCCTGACGCCCCAGCAGGTGCAGTGCGTGGCGCCGCTGGTCACTGTGGACTGGTCGGGCACGTGTGGCAACGTGTGGCCGGTGGGCGTGGAGGTGACGGTGAACGGCGAGGATTACTCAGTGAGCGGCATGCAGTTCCAGTACGTGCCGGTGGCGAATGTGTCATCGGTGTCACCCGGCCGCGGCCCCGCAGCCGGCGGCACGGTTGTGTCAGTGTACGGCAACGGGTTTGTGGATGTGTCAGGCCTGGTGTGCCAGTTTGGGCTGGGCAGCACGGCAGTGGTGACTGCGGCGCGGTGGGTGTCCCCCTCGCTGGTGCAGTGCGTGTCGCCGGCGGGCGTGGCGGGGACGAGCACGCCTGTGTCTGTGTCGAACAATGGCGTGGACTTTGTGGGCGGCGCGGCGGTGGTGTTCGCATTTGACGGCGCCGTGAGCGTGGCGTCAGTGTGGCCCACGCTGGGCTCCACGACGGGCGGCAGCCAGGTGGTGGTGACGGGCGCTGGGTTTGCATTCTCCAGTGGCCTGCTGTGCAAGTTTGGCAGTGTTGCGGTGGCGGCGCAGTACCTGGGCCCATCCGAGGTGAGCTGTGGCACGCCGGCGATGCCGGGCGGCGTTGTGGCAGTGTCCGTGACCTTAAACGGCGTGGACTTCTCAGCGAACAGCGTGGTGTTCACGTTTGTGGCATCCCTGTCCGTGACGGGGCTGTCACCCGGCAGTGGCTCTGTGACGGGAGGCGACGCGGTGAGCGTGTCTGTGGCCGGCCTGTCGTCACCCGTGAACGTGTCATCGGTGTGGTGCTCGTTTGGGTTGGTGGTGACGCCGGCGGTGAGCGTGACGGGCAACGTGGTGACGTGTGTGTCCCCTGGCGTGGGCGACGGCCCGCTGTTGAGCCAGTGGGTTGCGGTGGAGGTGTCTGAGAACGGCGAGGACTACACGACGGATGGGGTACAGTTTGAGTACACGGCGGACCCGGCGGTGACGTTGCTGTCCCCCAGCAGCGGCAGTGTGTTTGGCGGCACGGTGGTGTCCGTGTACGGCTCCAATTTCATCAATGGGCCGGGCTTGGCGTGTTCCTTTGGCTCCACACGCTCCCCCCAGGCCACCTTTGTGTCCTCCACCCTCCTCACCTGCGTGACGCCCTTTGCTGCCTCCCCTTCCTCCCTCCCCCTCTCCGTCTCCCTCAACGGCGTTGACTTCTTCGCCGCGCAGTCCAGGTTTGAGTTTGTGTTGCCGCCCGTGATTGAGTCTGTGGAGCCGCCTGTGGTGCCCGCGGAGGGTGGCACCTTTGTGTTTCTGTACGGCAGCGGCTTTGCACCTCTGCCCGAGCTGGCCTGCTCCTTCAACGGCACCGTGGTGTCCGCCGCTTTCATCGACGCGCATACGGTGCAGTGTGTGACGCCCGCGTTCACCGCCCCCTACCCCCTTTTCGTGAACCTCACGCTCTCCATCAATGGCGTCGACTTTTATGGCTGTCCCGCCACGCCCGCACTCAGCCTGGCGCCCTCTCTCTCCGTGTCCTCCCTGTCCGTCACCAGCGGCAGCGTGGCGGGCGGCACTGTGGTGACCCTTGGCGGCACCAACATGCCGGTGGCGGACCCCGCGGGCTGCACATGCAGGTTTGGCATGCCGGGCACCGCGGTGCCTGCGGTTGTCCTCAGCGCCACAGCGGCCACGTGCATCACGCCGCCCCACGCGCCCGGCACAGTGTTGCTGTCCCTGGAGTGGCGCGCGACGACGTTTCGGCCCCTGGCTGCCGCCCTGTTTACGTTTGTGCCCGTGCCCGTGGTGACCAGTGTGTCCCCCGCCTCCGGGCTGGCCACTGGGGGCACTGTCTTGACTGTGTTTGGCGCGGGCTTTGCTGCTGTGGCGGGCCTGGCGTGCAGGGTGACAGGCGTCGCCGCGGACACTGTGACGCCCGGCCTGCTGGATGCCACAGTGGTGCCTGCTGCCTTCCTCACCCCCTCCTCGGTGCAGTGCGTGACGCCGCCCCACAGCCTGGGCGCCGTCTCTGTGTCCGTCTCTCTCAATGGTGAGGACTGGTCCAATGGCGCAGTGTACGCGTACTGTGGCCTGCCGGTGGCGGGCGCTCTGTCGCCGCTGTGGGGCCCCTCCCGCGGTGGCACCCCCGTGACCGTGTCTGCTACTAACCTCCTCGCCACTGGGGTGGTTGTGTGCGCGTTTGGGAACACGACTGTGGTGGCCACCATCATTGACGTCTCCACAGCGGTGTGTGTCAGCCCGCCTGTGGCCGGCGCCCTGGCCACCCCTGTCACCGTCAGCGTGAATGGCGTGGAGTTCACCGACCCCACCGACCCCGTGATCTTCAACTTCTACCCCGACCCCGTGGTGGTGGGCGTGACACCGTCTGTGGGCGGCCGCGGCGGGGGCACCCTGTTGACCGTTGCCCTTCAAGACACTGTCTCTCCCGCGTCCGGCCCCCTGGATGACGTGCAGTGCATATTTGGCGGCGTCCTAGCGGTGCCTGCGACCCTGACGCCCGCAGGTGTGCAGTGCTTCACGCCCCTGTCTGCAGACCCCTTCCAGCTGCAGGACGCTGGCGCGGCGTTTGAGCAGGACAGCGCCAGCAGTGCGGTGTCCGTGCAAGTGTCCCTCAATGGTGTTGACGTCTCCGCGTCTTCCGGCACGTTTGTGTACGTGGCGCCGCCGTCTGTCACCGGGGTGGCGCCCGCATTCGGCTCTGGCAACGGTGGCACCCTGGTCACGCTCACCGGCTCGGGATTTTACAATGTCCCCGAGCTGCGGTGCAGCTTTGAGGTGTCAGGGCTGCCTGCCGCGTATGCTCCCGCTGTGTACCTGTCGCCCTCCACTGCCAGTTGCATCGTGCCGCTCCTGCCCGCCCTTGGCTCCTTCTCCGTGTCCGTGTCGCTGAACGGCCAGGAGTTTGCTGTGGGCGGTCTGCCCGTCTTCCAAGCCGTTGGCAGTGTGAGCGTGCTCTCCTTCCTGCCCTCGGCTGGCCCCGCAGACGGCGGCACAGTGGTGACGGTGTCAGGCACGGGTTTCTTGTCCACTGCCGTTGTCACGTGTGCCTTCGGGGAGGTCATTGTTGCCGCCATGGTGCAGAGCGCCAACATACTGACGTGTCTGACGCCGCCTGCTGCCGCGCTGGGCCCCGTGTCCCTTGCGGTGACAGTGAATGGTGCCGATGTGGTGTTGGCCAGCGGCTCCTTCGCCTACTACGCCCAGCCGGCGGTGACGTCACTGTCCCCCAGCGTGGGCACCCCTGCTGGCGGCACACAAGTGGTGGTGTCTGTCACAATGCCAGCGTCCCCAGAGCTGCCCCGCCTGTCCTCTTGGTGTCTGGTGGGCACGCTGGTCCTGCCTGCCGCTGTGTCGCTGGCCACCAGCGGCAGTGTGGATGGCGTAACGACTGGAGTGGTGACGTGTGTCATGCCGGCAGATGTGGGCAGTCTGGCCCCAGATGGCTGGGTGTCTGTGTCTGTCGCCTTGCAGCCCGAGGGCGTGACAGGCCCGCCGGGTGTGGCGACCTTCCCCTGTGGCACTGCAAAGTTCCGTGTGGCGGCAGTGCCCCGGCTGGACGTCCTACTGCCACCCGTCGTCTCTGACCTGGGCACAACGGAGGTGCTGCTGCAAGGCGTGGGCTTTGTTGCCACATCGGGCGTCGTGTGCGCATTTGTGAATGGCGGGGCGCAGTGGGATGGGGCGCCCGGGCCGGGCGTCTCTCTCGTCGCCGCGCGGTATGTTGCCGTGTGGTTAGTGGGCTGCACGCCGCCCGCCCGCGCGCCCACCACCCTCTCTGTCTACGTGTCCAACAACGGGCAGGAGTGGTCCGGCGAGCCGACGCAGCTGGTGATCGTGCCCGTGTCTGTGTCAGCGGGCGTGGCCCCACTGGCCGTCCTCGCCGGCGCCGACGCAGTTATCACCATCAACGCTTCCAATCTGGAGGTGGCACCCAACAACACTTGCGTGTTTGGTGCTGCCAATGGAACGGCGTTGTCCAGCCCCGCTCTCCTGTCCCGCGCCAACGGCTTGCAGTGCGTCGTGCCCCCAGAAGCGGGCACGGGCGCCTGGTCTGTGAGCGTGGACGTGCGCAGCGGTGCGTTGGCACAAGTGGGGACGTTGACCGTTCTGGCCGCCCCCGTGCTGCAGGGCATCACGCCCGCTGCTGGCGCAGAGGCAGGCGGGGCTGCTGTGCGCGTGTTGGCACAGGGCGGCCTAGCCGCCTTTGCCGGCTCCTCTGCCGCGTTGTGTAGCTTCGGCTCCCTGTCCGCGCCCGCCGCCGTTGTGTCTGACACTGCCCTGATTTGCTCCGCGCCCTCGGGTGTGCCCAGCACCACCGTCACTGTCACCGTCTCCCTGGACGGCGTGTACTTCTTGCCCTTCTCCTTCCCCTTCACCTACACACCCACACTGCACGTCGCGTCGGTGCTGCCGGCGTCAGGCGCCATCCAAGGCGGCACACCTGTGGCTGTCACCGGTGGTGGCTTCTTCCGCACGCCCTCGCTCACATGCAAGTTTGGCGGCGCTGTCGTCCCCGCCACCTTCTACAACAGCAGCCTCGTGTTTTGTACCACCCCCGTGGCCCCCACTGGCCTGGGCAGAGTGGAGGTGGCGGTGTGTGTCGGCGCCGCGGCGTCCTGCTCTGCGGATGGCACCCAATTCTTCTATGTGCCGGAGCAGTTTGTAACAGAGTTGCAGCCGGTGAGCGGGCCCCTGACGGGCGGCACAGTGGTCACCATTGCGGGCGTGGGCTTTGCGCCTGGCCCCAACGCCACGTGCACCTTTGGGACTGTCATCGTGCCCGCCGCGGACATTGGTGCAGGCGCCCTGAGCTGCGTGTCCCCTCCCGCGGCTGCCCTCGGCCCCGTCAACGTCACGCTGTCTTTCAACGGCTTTGATGTGTTGCCAGTGTTTGTGGCGGGCGGTGTCCCCAGCCTGCCCCTGGCCTTCCTGTACCAGCCCGCGGCGGTGGCGTCCAGCTTTGCCCCCATCCTGGGCCCCTCATCGGGGGGCACGCCTGTCACCATCGCCGGCGCCGGCTTCCTGCCAGGCCACACGATGTGCCAGTTTGGCGACGTCGCGGTGCCCGCCACTGTCAACGCGGGTGGCAGTGAGGCGGTGTGCACGACGCCTGCCACGCCGCCTGGCTTTGTGTCTCCCCGCTTGTCCACGAATGACGGCGTGGACTGGTTCCCTACCTTCCTCCCCCAGGGCTTCTTGTTCACGCCTGCCATCGCCATCGCTGCCGTGTTTCCCTCCACCACACTGTCTTCGCCCGCGTCGCCCGCCGCCGCGGTCATCCTCACCACCTCCTCCCCTCTCATCACCGACGTGCTGACGTGTCAGTTCAGCCTGCTGTCCTCGCCCAACGCGCGGCTGCTGTCAGGCGGCGCCCTCGCGGTCCCCGTGTTGCCCGTCGTCCAATCAGCGGGCAAGCGCCTGAACGCGACTGCGGTGCGGTGCCCCACGCCCCTCCTCTTCTCTGGGGAGTACGGCGTGGCGGTGTCCCAGAATGGCGGCGTGACGTTTGAGGGCGCCGGCGGTCTGAGTGTTGTGGACCCGCCCCAGCTCCTCACCCTGTCGCCCTCCACCGCCAGCGGGCGGCCCTACTGGCCCAGCGTCCCCGTGCACGTGTACGGCACAGAGTTTTTCGCGACGCCCGCCCTCGCCTGCGCCTTTGGCCCTGACGACGTCGTGCCTGCCACCTTCCTGTCGCCCAACCACGTCCTGTGCCCGTCACCCGTACACGACCTGGGCACCGTGCTGCTGTCTGTGACGATCAACGGGGTGGATTTCACGCCGGACTACGCCGCGCTGCCCTTTGTGTTTGCGCCGCTGCCCACTGTGGCATCGGTGTGGCCCGTGCTGGGCTCTGTGGTGGGCGGCACGCTGGTCACCGTGTCCGGCGCCAACTTTGCCCCCGTGCCCGGCACCTACCTTGGCGCGGTCGGCTTTGACAACGTCGTGTGTGAGTTTGGCGAGGGCGTGGCGCCTGTGCCTGCGATGGTGCAGTCCCCCACCTCCCTCACCTGCATCGCGCCCCCTGCTGCGTGGCAAACCCCCGCGTTTGTCACCGTGCGCGTCGCGGTGAATGGGTATGATCTGTCTGACACCGCGGCGCAGTTCCAGTACACGCCCCCTGTCATTGTGACAGCGGTGCAGCCGGTGACGGGCCCGGAGACGGGGGGCAGCCTGCTCACCATCCTCGGCTCCGGCTTCTCCAATCTCACCGAACTCACTTGCAGGTTCGACGCGGTGGTTGTGCCCGCGGTGTGGCTCGCGGAGACGCAGGTGGCGTGTGTTGCACCGGCCCACGCCCCTGGCGCCGCTGCGGTGTCTGTGTCGAGCAACGGCGAGGACTACTCCACCGACCCTGTGTATTACGCCTACGCCACCGTGGCGTCCGCGGCGTCGCTGTGGCCGGCACAGGGCCCGTTGACAGGCGGCACCCTGGTCACCCTCTCCGGCCGCAACTTTGTGTTCTCCCCCCTGCTCGCCTGCGTGTTTGGCACCATCGCCACGCCAGCGTCCTTCATCAACGCCTCTGCGCTGACGTGTTCATCCCCGCCCGCTGGCAGTGCCGGCCCTGTCCCCGTCGCTCTCACCCTGAACGGCGTGGATGTTGCCAGCGACGCGCTGGAGTTTGCCTACACGCTGGACGCGGTGGTGAGTGCGGTGCAGCCTGCACAAGGCCCCTCTGGAGGTGGCACCCTAGTCACCCTCACCGGTGAAGGCTTTGTGCCGGGGGCGACCCTGTTCCAGTTCTCCACACCCAGCGCAGTGGAGCCTGAGACGGGCGTCCTCCAGTCCACATACCCTTACGCGACGCCGTTTGGCGGCCCCATCCCCGCTGTGGTGTCAGCAGACGGCACTTCGGCGAGCATTGTGGTGCCACCCCACGCCCCCGGGATGGTGAGCATCATGGTGTCCACCAATGCCGGCGCCAACTGGGTGACCACGAGCGTTGGCTACACCTTCCGGCCCTCCACCTCTGTGCAGTCGGTGTCACCGCCTGTGGGCCCGGAGCGAGGCGGCTGGCCCCTCACCCTCTTCGCCAACTACGCTGCGTGGTTCCCCAAAACCCCCGACCTGTCCTGTGTGTTCACGCCCACAGCGGTGGTGGAGGGCGGCGTTGTCACCTCCCCTGTCGTTGTGGCCGCGGTGTGGCTGAACCCCAGTGTGATTGGCTGTATCGTGCCCGCCCTGCCCGTGGGCACCGCCGTGGTGGAGGTGACGTACAACGGCGGCGCGGATGTGACGACAGACGGCGTGACGATTACACTGCACGGCCCTGTGGAGCTGTTGGAGCTGAGCCCGCAGTCCGGCCCTGTGGCAGGCGGCAGCGCCGTCACCATCCGCGGCAACAGGTTTGAACTCCTGGACGATCTCAGGTGCATGTTTGGCCGCACCCCCGTGCCCGCGGTGTTTGTCAATACCACCGCGGTCGTGTGTCGGGCGCCGGCAGCTCTCGGGCAATTCAGCGGCCCCCTGGCCATCCCCCTGTCCGTCCCCGTGCGTGTCCTCTCCTCGCCAGAGGACACGCTGTTGGCTGGTGACGGCGCGCCCAGCCTGACATTCACGTACACACAGCCCGCGGTGGTGGTGGCCCTGCAGCCCATCAATGCGCCAGTGTCGGGCGGCGTTCTCGTCTCCGTGTTTGGCTGGTTCCTGGCGCCGCCCGCGAACACGACGGACGGCGTGCTGTGCCGCTTTGGCGACTCTGACGTGTTTGTGGTGCCCGTGGCGGTGTCCACGCAGCGTGTGGATTGCGTGGCGCCGCCCCGCGCCGTTGGCCCCGTCTCCGTGGACATCAGCACCAACAACGGCGTGGATTTCTCCGCCTCTGGCGTCAACCTGTCCTACGTGCTTCCCACCCGTGTCTTCAGTGTGTACCCGGTGCTGGGGCCGGAAACTGGCGGCACCACCGTCACTGTGTACGGCGCTTTCTTCGTGCAGACGTATGAGCTGTCCTGCCGCTTCGCGCCGGTGGGGCCCAACACAAACAGCAGCCGCGTGGCGCTGATTGTGCCGGGCGCCTTTGTGTCCAGCACGATTGTGCAGTGCATCTCTCCGCCCCTGGCCTTTGGCCTCGCCAACGTGGAGGTGTCCAACAACGGCTTTGATTTCTCCACGGACTCGGTGGTGTACACGTACCACAACGTGGTGCTGTTGGCGTCGCTGTCGCCG
This sequence comes from Rhodoferax sp., assembly GCA_031291295.1. GTDB lineage: Bacteria > Pseudomonadota > Gammaproteobacteria > Burkholderiales > Burkholderiaceae_C > Rhodoferax_A. The sequence continues at coordinate 8,874 of JARLJI010000214.1, forward strand.
CCCCACGGGCCCGCGCAGGGCGGCACCGCCATCACCATTGTTGGCGACCTCTTCCTGGACACTGTTACGCTCTACTGCCGCTTTGACCAGTTGGTGGTGCCCGCGCTGTACGTGTCACCGCAGGCGCTGCAATGCTCTGCGCCCATGCACCCCCCTGGCTCCGTCGCCGTGGACATCTCCCTTAACAGCGTCGACTTCACACAGGACTACACGCTGTCCTACGAGTACGACATGGACCAGTTTGTGACGGCGGTTGCGCCGGCCAAGGGCCCCGTGACCGGCGGCACCCTTGTTACTGTCACCGTGGCGTTCACGGAGCAGGTGCCCACGCTGCTGTGCAGGTTCGGCCCCACCATCGTCTCCGCCACGTACGTGTCACCTTTCCTGGTCAGCTGCGTGGCGCCGGTGAGCCCCATCCTGGACGGCGGGCTGGGCGGCGGCGGCACCGTCGCTGTGGAGGTGACAGTGAATGGCCAAGACTTCAGCGCAAGCAAAGTGCAGTTCACCTACGAGCTCGAGGCGTTTGTGAGCGGCGTCAACGTCGCTTCCGTGCCGGAGGATGAAGGTGTGGAGCTCGCCATCCTGGGCTCCCAGTTTGTGAGCTCCCCGTCGCTGCTCTGCTCCTTTGTGCACTCCAGTGTGGAGGTGTCGCGCCAGTTCGTGACGTCTCCCGCGGTGGTGGTCACCGCCCGCTTTGTGTCCGCACACGAGGTGCGCTGTTTGCTCCCCGGCGGCCCCGTCGGCAGCTGGTCGGTGGATGTCAGCAACAACGGCCAGCAGTTCACGAACAGCAACGTGAGTGTAGCAGTGCTGCAGCCGGTAACTGTGTACGGCCTGTGGCCGCCGACGGGCCCCGCGTGGGGCGGCACCCGTGTCACCCTCCTGGTGGCAAATCTGCCGGGGGCGCCGGGCGAGGTGCGGCCCCTGTGTCGCTTCAACACCACTGTGGTGGTGGGCGAGTATGACAGTGAGGCCTTCGTGTCCTGTGTTTCCCCGCCCGTCTTGGACGTCTTCCTCTTTCAGGCGGACCTGGGGGTGGCGGTTGAGGTGTCTATCAACGGCGGCTGGCACTTCAGCAACAGCGGCCTGGTGTACACCTACTTCCCCGCGCCTGTGTTGACGTCGGGGTGGGCGAGCCCGCGGCTGGGTGGTGTGGAGGGCGGCACTATCATCAGCGTCACCACCACTGGCATCTCTGCTTTCTTGGGGGTGCTGCGCCCCCGCTGCCGCATCGGTAACGTGAATGACACCAACATGTACACCGTGCCGGCGAGCGTGTCGCCTACTAACGCGTCTGTGCTCACCTGCGTGACCCTGGCGCATCCCGTGGGCTTGGTCACCATCACTGTCACCATGAACGGGGAGGACTACGCGCCCAGCGGCCTGCGGTTTGAGTACGTGCTGTCGCCGCGGGTGACGTCCCTCATGCCCCGCGTGGGCCTGCAGTCCGGCGGCACCCTTCTCACCCTGACTGGCATCAACTTCCTGGCGCTGGACACGCTCCTCTGCCGCTTCCGCACCTCCTTCCCGCCCCCTGTGACCCAGCTCCTGGTGCCAGCCCTGCCTGTTGTGACCACTTCCCCCGCGCTGTGGATAAACTCCACGGTGTTGCAGTGTGTGGCGCCGCCCACCCTGCCCTCCACCGTGAGTGTAGAGGTGTCCATCAACGCCGCCGACTTCTCCGCGGATCGGGTGCAGTACACCTTCTTGCCCTACCCCCGCCTGGTGCGCTTCACACCCCACGAGGCGCCCGTGCTGGGCGGCACCCCGGTCACCGTGTACTCCACCGGCTTCACTGAGAGCGTAGTGGCGACGTGCAGGTTTGGCGTGTACGACGTGCCCGCCGCGTATGTGTCTCGGAATGAGGTGCGGTGCATGGCGCCGCCGCAGCCACCCGGCGTCGTCACCTTCGAGGTCACCTTTGGCTCCTCTGGCCAGGAGAGTAGCCGGACGGGGTGGACCTTCGAGTACATCACGCCCGCGCTGGTGCACTCCCTGTCCCCCTGGAGTGGCCCCGCGGTGGGAGGCACCACGGTCACCCTGGTCGGCGAGAATTTCCGGGCGGTGGACGCGACGGCGTGCTACTGGGGCACGGGCAACGCGAGTACGCCGGCGCTGGTGGTGAACTCCACGAGCCTCCAGTGCGTGTCCCCGCCGCTGCCCGTAGACATGCTGGGCGAGTCCAACGCGCAGGGCCAAGTGGTTGTGTTTGTGGACGTGGGCACGGTGGGCCACACCTTCACGCACTCCTTCATCCCCTTCCGCTACCTCACGCCGTGCAGGGTCACGGCGGTGAACCCCACTTTCGGGCCCGCGTTTGGCGGCACGCGCGTCACTGTGTCCGGTTACAACTTCCTGTCCTCCATTCGCCTGGCGTGTGTGTTTGGGCACGGCAGCACGCCCTCCCCCGCGCAGTGGCTGTCGTCCACCTCTCTGCAGTGCGTCTCGCCGGGCCGGTTGCCCTCCCCCTCCAATGTCACGGTGGAGGTGACCAACAACGGGCAGCAGTACACGAGTGACGGCTTCGTGTTTGAGTATCAAGTGGATGTGGAGCTGTGGTCAGTGGCGCCGCTGTGGGGCACGCCGGATGGTGGCACTCGCGTCGGCATCATCGGCCGCTACTTCGTCGACACTGCCAACCTGCTGTGCATGTTTGGCACCCTGCCCGTCCGCGCCATGTATGTGAACTCCACCTACGTTGTGTGCGACACGCCGTCACACCAGCCGGGCAGTGTGCTGGTGTGGATCAGCCAGAACGGGGCGGACTACAACCAGCTGCCGCCCGCCTCCCTGCCCAATGTCACCTTCACCTTTCAGGCGGTGCCCAACGTGACGTCAATTTACCCGGATGCGGGCTCCATTGTGGGCGGCACCCGCGTCGTGGTGAACGGCGCCGGGTTTGGCACGCAGCCTGACGGCCAGACGCTGTGCAAGTTTGTGCCGGCGCGCGTGCAGGCTAGCCAGAATGTGTACGACGTGGTGGCGGCGCCGGCGCCCTTCCTGCCCGCCACGTTTGTGTCAAGCACGCAGCTGGTGTGTGTCGCGCCCGCCTTCCTCGTCCCCGGCCCCGTGTATGTGCAAGTCACCAACAATGCGCAGGAGTACTCTGCGTCTGGAGTCATTTACTGGGCGCAGCTGCCGGTACGAGTGACAGCGGTGTCGCCCGCCACCGGCCCCGCGGAGGGCGGCACGGTTGTGTCCGTCAAGGGTGTGAACTTCATCAACCGTGCGCCGTTGGTGTGTCGCTTCCACGGCGCGGCGGTGGGGCAGAGCGATCCCTTGGAGGGCTCTGCCAGCATGGACGTGCTGGTCACGCCGCGCTGGCTCTCCTCCACCCTCATTGAGTGCGTCACGCCGCCTCACTACGCCTTCTTCTCCGTCTTCGTGTCGGTGGACGTGTCCAACAACGCGGTGGACTTCACGGATGACGCCGTGTTGTTCCAGTACTACCCCCGGCCCATTGTGAATGCCGTGTTCCCCGTGCACGGCACGCGGGAGGGCGGCACGCTGGTCACCCTCACCGGCCAAAACTTTGGCCTTGGCCTCACCCTGTGCCGCTTTGGCCTGGCCGAAGTCCCCGCGCTCTACGTGTCCAGCAACACCCTGGTGTGCTGGTCGCCCGCGCACGAGGAGGGCGTAGTAACAGTGGAGGTGACGGGCAACAACCGGGACTACACCGCGGATGGCGTGGTGTTCCTGTACCGCCCCCACACCGTCGTGGACTCGGTGACCCCCTTCTTCGGCACGGTGTTTGGGGACACGGTGGTGACTGTGGTGGTGGGCACGCCCATTGACGTGGCGGACTATGGCACTCTGCGCTGCAGGTTTGGCACTGAGACGGTGCGCGGCATCACGTCCCCCGGCGCGGTGACGGTCACCTGCCCCGTGCCGCCTTCCGTGCACAGCGGCTCCGGCAGCGTGATCGTGGACCTGACAGAGAATGGAGAGGACTGGACGTCGTCGGGCGTCGTGTACACGTACGGCTCCCCGGCGGCGGTGTTCAGCCTGCAGCCCAACAGCGGGTCGGGCATGGGGGGCCAGCTCGTCGTCATTGCCGGCCGCAATTTCTCCAACCACGCCACCGCGGCCTGCTCCTTTGGCGTCCCCTACGCCAACGGCTCCCTGGTGGTGCCCGCGCTGTGGCACTCACCGCAGGAGCTGCGCTGTGTGGCGCCCGCCCACCCCCCTGGCGCCGTCGTGGTGGAGGTGACGCTGAACGGGCAGGACTACACGTACTCTGGCATCTACTTCACATACGTGGACACGCCGGTGATTGACAGCGTGTCCCCCACCCACGGCCCCTGGTTCGGCCAGACCGCCGTCACCATCTCCGGGCACGGCTTCTCCAGCGGCTCCGTGTGCCGCTTTGGCCGAGTGTTTGTCCCTGCCCTGGAGGTCCTGTCCTCGGATGACATCGTGTGTGTGTCGCCGCCCAGCTTTGCCCACGCGGGCGCGGTGGCGCTGGAGGTCTCCACGGACAACTCCACCTTCTCCAACTACGGCGTGTTGTTCACGTATGACCAGCGGGTGACGATTGAGTCGGTGTCGCCATGGTTTGGCACCGCGGTGGGCGGCACGACTGTGGTTGTGTACGGCAGCAACTTTCTGGATACTGTGGCGGCGGTGGACTCTACGCGGGCCCCCGTGCGGCCGCAGGAGCTCTTCTGCCGCTTTGACGACGTCGCGGTGCCGGCACAGTACCTGTCTCCC
>JARLJI010000002.1 GCA_031291295.1 Rhodoferax sp.
GCTGGGCAATTTGGTGCAGCTGACCCCCGTCGTCAGGCCGCTGGTGGTGTCGCATTACAACGTACAACCGGTGATTGACGTGTACGCCAGCACTCAGGACCGCGACCTGGGCGCGGTGGCCAAGGACACGATGAAAGTACTGCGGCCGTTTCAGCAGCATCTGCCGCGAGGAACGCAAATCGTCGTCCGCGGGCAGGTGGTGACCATGCAGTCGTCGTTCCTCGGCCTGGGCCTCGGACTGCTGATGGCGATCTCGCTGGTGTATTTCCTCATCGTGGTGAATTTTCAGTCCTGGCTGGATCCGTTCATCATCATCACCGCCCTGCCGGGAGCGCTGGCCGGCATCTGCTGGATCCTGCTGCTGACCCACACCACGTTGAGCGTGCCGTCGCTGACCGGCGCGGTGATGTGCATGGGCGTGGCCACGGCCAACTCCATCCTGCTGGTTTCGTTTGCGCGCGAGCGCATGAACGTCGGCATACCTGCGGCACAAGCCGCGCTGGAAGCGGGCTACACTCGAATCCGCCCGGTGCTGATGACGGCCCTGGCCATGATCATCGGCATGGTGCCGATGTCGCTGGGCCTGGGCGAAGGCGGTGAACAGAACGCGCCGCTGGGACGCGCGGTGATCGGAGGGCTGTTGTTCGCCACGGTGGCAACCCTGTTTTTTGTGCCGTCCATCTTTGCCATGATTCACGGCTATCGCGAGGCAAAGCGGGAGAGAGAAGCAATTAGCAACTAGTGTTTCAGCAGCTTGGAGCACCCAGTTTGCAACTGATAATAGGAACACCGAGGCCAACCATTTCGAAGGGATGAAAGCAGCCAGGCGCCAGCACTAGCGACCGACTTGCACGGTTCGGCTAATTGCTAGTTGCTAATTGCTAGTCCGAAGGACTCATACATATGGATTCGCGTTCAAATCGAAGTGACGTTGCGGAGCCCGAACACCACGCCGCCGAAATCACGGCGCCGCCGAAGCTTCCTCCGGCGACTCCGCGCAAGGCGCTGTTCATGATCGCTGTGGTGGTGCTGGCGCTGCTGGCCGGCGCCGTAATCACCATGCTCATGCGCATCCACAGCGGTCGCGTGCTCGCCCAGGAAACCGAACGGGAATCTGTTCCCACCGTGGCCGTGATTCATCCCACCTCGGAGAAGGCCGACGAAGAGCTGGTGTTGCCCGGCTCGTTGCTGGCGTTCGAGGAGTCTCCCATCTATGCCCGCACCAACGGCTACCTGCTGCACTGGTACAAAGACATTGGCAGCCGGGTGACCAAGGGCGA
>JARLJI010000215.1 GCA_031291295.1 Rhodoferax sp.
GGGGTTTTTCGAGTGCGGGGCGATTAATCAGGTCTGCTATTGGGTGCGCCAAGGACGCCCCCCCCGGGGGGGGCGAGGCCGCCGCCACCAACGCGACGAAGAGCACCTCCTGCTGCAGATCCTTGTACCCCGCCTCTTTCACCGTCGGCACGGTCGGCGCGAGCCTGGAGCGCTGCGCGCTGGTGACTGCGAGCGCGGTGATCTTGCCGTCCCGGGCGTAGGCAAGCATCCCCGCCGTGGCCAATACGCCGCCATCGACCTAGCCCGAGACGATGGCCGCGACGGCCGGTGTGTTGCCGCCGTACGGAATGTGGTTGAGTTTCGTTTGGCTCACCCGGTCGAACTCCGCCATCACCAGGTGGCCCGGGCTGCCGATGCCGCCGGAGCTGAAATTGAGCGTCCTGGCCTTCGCCGCCTTGACCCACTCGGCCATGGTCTTGATGCCGGTCTTGGGGTTCACGCCAATCATCAGCCCGGAACTGGCCAGGATCATCACGGGCTTCAGATCATCGGGCTTGAACGACATCTTTTTATAAAGGTGCGGATCGACGGTGAACGTGGTGTCGATGTCGAACAGCACCGTGTAGCCGTCCGGCTTGCTCTGGGCGACGTAGTCCGCGGCGAGGTGACGGGCCGCGCCGGCCTTGTTCTCGACGACGAACCGCTGCCCGAGCGTGCTGTCCAGCACCGAGGCGATCAGTCTAGCCAGGATGTCCAATGGCCCGCCGGGCGGAGCGCTGGTCACGATGGTGACCGGCCTGCTCGGGTAGGCGCCGTGCGCGGGCGCCGGTGCGGCGCCCAGGCCCACGCTGGTCAGCAGCAAGGCCGCGCCGCCCACGGCAGCCATCGATTGGCGGCGGGTCTGGGAGTGATGGATGAACATGGCCACTTATGGATGTTTCAGAAACCTCAAATAGAAGGCGCCGAACACCAGGACGATTCCCACGTTCACCATCAGCCGTTCCCAAAACCGGTCCCTGAAGAACAGCACATCCACGCCGACCACGACGACTGCCATGAACATGACATAGAGCACGATCGCTGCCGACTTTCCCATTTTCGTTGTCCTCCGGGCGCTTGACATTAGTTTAAGTAGATCTGCAGCCGGTCGGGATGCTGGGCGGGCCATTTGTGGGTGATGGGGAAGGTGGAGAGGTTGGGCATGGGGGCCCTTTGCACGTAAGCGGGCAGTTCGCGTTTGGTAGCGCAGCATTTTGAGCGCAAAGACCATTCACTTGCTGGCTACGGCAAAAAACGCTTCGGCAGAACCACACCGTAGTCGCCCCTTCCCGTGCTAGACATTGCCCACGCCTCAACGGCTTCTAATGCTCCGCACCTGCAACCGGAAAGACGGGAAGGACGACCGGCGCCTTTCATCAATCTTCAAGAAATGCACTTCGTGATTCATGCATCCGAATATTTTCAATCGCGATAATCTCTTTGCTCTTCATTCGATCAATCATGATTTTGAAGTCAGCAATTAGGCCCTTGTCTCCATACAACTTCAAAACCTTCCGCAGGTCTATTGAGGCCCGCTGGTCTGGAGATGCGCCACTCTTTAGGAAATTGAAAAACTCCTCGTCCATAACTCGCTTATCTTCTTTTATAATCCTCTGTAAAAGACTAATGAGCGGAGCGTGGACAATATTTTTATTACAAAATCGAAGCTTACCATTTCCTAAGCTGGCACTATTTATCATTGGACTTTCGGCGAATCTTAGGGTGACTGAAAATCCACCATCGATATTTTCCAAATAATCGACGATCTCCGAACTATCCTTGCAGTCTTTTATAAAGGAGAGTTCCGAAAAAACCGCCTCTAGCTCTAATAGTAAATAATATTTATTGAACCTATATTCATCTATGTAGTTTAGAAACGTCAACACTTCCATCCATGGAGCCGGGTCGCGCATGGCATGCTTATAGAATTTTTTCGCAAAATCTTCACTAGACTTTCGCACAAAAGATGCCGCGTAATATTCCATCACGCTTTTATGAAGAAAAACCCAATTATCATAACCATCTGGCAATATTAAGCATGCTACTTTATTCATGTCGTGCCTAAAATCTTCGGCCTCGCATTGAGCAAGTTCCAGTAATTTCTTCGCCGATTCAAAGCAATTATCAAACTGCATGGTGTTAAGTGATCGTGCAATTTTGCTCTTCAAGCAAACAAAGCAAAAAGTTTCAAACAACTCTTGAAGCTTCTTCTCGCTAAGATCAGTTGCGAGGTTTCTTTTAATATATGGCTTCGCATTATCGTGACCTGAGAACACGCATTTAAAGAGAACTTCAAAAAAGTCCGGTAGATTTTCCGGTATTTCTTTGACCGATCTATATGCCAACACCACCAGCGTAAGCATTAAAGGAGTCGTTATTAGTTGCGATATCTTGCTTGGACTATTTTTGATAGAGCTTTTAACTTCCGCAATAAATTCCGAAGACAGGCTAAGCTTTGACAAAAAAGGCGAATAATCGATTTCAGTCAGAGGGGCCAACTTTATCACTCTGAATTTTGAAGATTTCTGAATTTCGGCCGATGGCCTGGACGTGATAATTATCTTCAATTTCTCATACTTATCGGTATATTTATCTATTTGAAGGTAAATATCTTTCGTTATCTCTTCTTCTATTTCATCAAAAGCATCCAACAGCAAGATGAATTTTCCAGAGTTCATCACATAATCAAATGTCTCTTCGTTATATCCATCAATATTGACATCATCGAGATAATTTTTAATTGCAATTTCTAAGTCCATTTTTTTCGACAACGTTCTGAACTCAATAAATATTGGAAAATTACTTGATTGATTGCTTCTGATTTCGCTCGTTGCAAGATGTCTAAGATAGATTGATTTTCCTTGTCCAACAATCCCTTCTATTATTAAATTCCCCTCAGGAAGCTCTGATAATAGTTGGCAATGTCTTGTTTTACCATCAATATCAACTTTGGATGGGTAGTAGAAATCAGTCAAACTGACAAGTTTGTCTGCACTCCAAAAAGTCTTGAGAGTTTCTATAGATGATATTCTTTTTTGAATTTTTGTATGAAATTTCAACTGCTCCCATTTTTGAAATCCTTTCACTCCAATCTTCTTCGCACCGGCAATCACGGAGTTAATCACTGGCGCCAGCAAGGCTGGGGTTATAGATTTTATTGCAACATATTCGATCATAGAAAATAAATTAATTAGTTAAAAATTAGAGCAATTGAAGCTTTTGAAATTGAGCGAGGTTTTCATTTTCCGGATGCTTTCTAGAGTCAATATGAGCTGTCATTTAGCTAGTCACACCCATACTCTTCTAGCCGCTTGCCAAAGTCATTTGATTGGCTGATCGTAATCACCAGCCTTTTCGTCGCCCGCGTCGCCCCTACATAAAATAGCCGCGCCTCTTCATGCTCATCCTCCCCCTCGGCAGGCATCTTTCCCACACCCATCAACGCCACCACCGGAAACTCCAACCCCTTGCTGGCGTGCATCGTCAGCACCTTGATGGTGTCGTCATTCGGGTTGAAGCTACCTGAGCCTTTGCGCACTCGATGCGGCAGCTTCCAGCGGCTCAGCGCTTGGGCGCATTCATCCATCTCGTTGTAGTGCCGGCAAATAACAGCCATATCGCCCCACGCGTGGCCCTCTTGGTGGGCGGTGTTGAGCAGGTCGGCAACCTTGGCCGCCTCGGCGCGCAAGTTGGGCAGCCTGACGATCAGCGGCACCTCGCCATCGCGCCCACAACTGATGGGCTTGAGCAGCGGAATGCCGTCATCGTCTTTGTCGTCAGCCGTCAACAGGTCCGCCGCAATCAGGCTGGCGGTTTGCAGGATCTGTTTGGTATTGCGGTAGTTGATCTTCAGGATCGTCGTGCGGCCTTGCGCCTGCACGCCGACGCTCTTGAAGCTGAATTGTTTGGAACGCGAGCGCTCGTAAATGCTTTGCGCATCGTCGTACAGCAGCAGCAAGCTGTTGGTGGTTGGGTCCACCATCTGCGTGACGAGTCTGAGCCACTCGGGTGCAAAGTCGTGGCCTTCGTCGATCAGGATGGCCTGGTATTGGCCTGATGGGATCTGCTTGCGGTCCACGCCGTGAATGACGCGTTGAACCAGCTCTGCAACATACTGGTCGCGCCCGATCTGTCCCGGCAGCGTCTGGCCATACGCGACCAATTGGTCGCGGCACCACTTGTGAAAGTGGCGTGCATGCACCTTGTCGCCAAGGCCCTTGGCCTGCATCACCGATTCAAGCTTGACGGCCAGCGGCTCGTTGTAGCAAAGGATCAGGATGGGTTTGGACGCGGGCGTGTTGGCCTTGGCTAGGTACTCGGCGCGATAGCCGAGGATCATGGTTTTTCCCGAGCCGGCCACGCCGTGAATCACGCGGTGGCCGTCGCCCAAGGACCGCGCCAGTTGCTCCTGCTGCAGGTCCATCACGCGCATGATGCTGGGCAGTTCGGCATCAAGATCGCTGTCGTTAAACAGCGCGCCTTGCGTTTGCACGCGCACCTCAGGGAAGAGAATCCAGCGCACGCGATCGAGCTGCGGCAGCGACATGACGCCGCGCATCATGTACGGGAACATGTCCCACAGGCGGCTTTGCAGGTCTTCAGCGTCAAGCTTCTCCAGCATCTCGTCACTGCAAATCACCTGATGCGGCTCGATGACCTGATCCAGCTGGCCGTCTGTGAACTGCTTGCGCGTCATGTTGGGAAACACGACGCCGTAGCTCCAGGGAAAGGCGAGCTTGCCCTGGTGCTCGCCGCCTGGCTCCACCAATTGCGGGTCGCGCTTGAGGGCATCCACCACGGCATGCGCATACTGCCGGGCTTGCTCCGCCGGGTTTGGCAGGGTCTTGAGCGTGCCGTCGATAAAGACTTGCCAGCTTTGCTTGTCGGCCTGCTGGATGGTTTTGGGGCTCCAGTCCTTGACTTCCAGAATCAGCAGTCCACGGCGCGGGTGCATCACGACAAAGTCGGGATGCAAATGCCGGGGGCCGATCGGCACGTCGTACCAGAGCAGGTAATCGTCGTCGAGCTTTTGCTCAAGTCGCTCGGCAAGCCGTCGCTCGCCTCCGGTCATGCGCGAGACGCAGGTACCCATCGAAGGAATAAGGGTTGCCATTGGGGAGTCACTAACCTGTTAACACTTTGCAACAAACAGCATGCTTCCGATTGTGTCGCCCTGCCAACGCGGTTATGCGGATGAAGTACACCGAAGGTGGTCATCGCACGCATTCTTTGTGTGACTTATTCACCAGAACCGATGGCCGGCTTCATGGGCGCGCGAGGCGTGCATTCGCTGGAGCGCCATAGATTTCAGCATCAAATAGCCTTCTAGCCCTTACAGCACATAGATATACAGCTACGAATACAGTAGCGCGGTGCGCTAACCCGCCCCCACCGACGTACCATTGCCGGCAATGCTCCACGCCGAGCTGCCATGCAACGCAGGCACTGCCTTGAAACGCATGGCCCCACATCAAAAGGAGAGCTGGAATGCGCATCGCCATCATGGGTTCTGGAGGGGTGGGCGCCTACGTCGGCGCGCGGCTGCAGGCCGCGGGGGAGGACGTCGCCTTCATCGCGCGCGGCGCGCATCTGCAGGCGCTGCAGCACAGCGGCTTGCGCATCGAGTGCCCGGCGGATGCGCTTTACCTGGAGCGCGTCACGGCCACCGACGACCCATCAAGCATCGGGCCGGTCGACCTCGTGATCTTTGCCGTCAAGCTGTGGGACACCGAGGCCGCCGCGCGCGCCATGGGGCCGTTGGTCGGGCCGCAGACCCGCATCGTGACGCTGCAAAACGGCATCGACAGTGTCGCGCTGATCTCGGGCGCCCTGGGCGGCGCGCGGGTGCTGGGCGGGGCAATCTACGTCTCGGCCGTGATCGAGCACCCCGGCGTGATCCGCAGCCCGGGCGGCATGCATCGCATCGTGGTGGATGCGGCCGGTGGCGACCCGGTGATTGCCGCGTTTTGTGCGGCCTGCGAGCGGGCCACCGCGCTCGAGGCCGTGGCCACCGACGCCATGGATGTGGCGATCTGGGAAAAGTTCATCCCGCTGGCCGCGATCTCGGGCGCCACGTCGCTCTTACGCGCGCGCATGGGGCAGATCCTGGGCCACCCGGAAACGCGCATCTTCCTGCGCCAGCTGGTGGACGAAGGCGTGGCGGTGGGACGCGCCGCGGGCCAGCCGCTGCGCGACGATCTGGCCGATGAGGTGATGAGCAAGCTGGCCGCCATGCCGGCCTCGTTCCGGTCTTCCATGTCCGAGGACCTGGAGCGCGGCAAGCCGCTGGAGCTGCAATGGCTGTCGGGCCGGATGCATGGCCTGGGCCTGCAATACGGCGTCCCCACACCGGGGCACAGCGCCGTTTACCGCGCACTGGTGCTGTACGAGCACGGCGCGCCGCTGTAACAAGGGGTCACGGGCGCCGCTTGCGTGCCCGGTTTTCACGGACGATACTGAACCAACCGGGTCGCGCGAGAATCCGAAAAACCCTGACGTCAGGAGGTTGTGATGGCTAAACCTGAATCCCTGGACCGCCGCCGCCGCGGCATGCTCCTCACGGGCGGCGCCCTGGCGGTTGCCGCCACGGCACTGTCGGCGCGACGCACCTTCGCACAGGCGGCGGGCGCCACTGGCCGCAGCGGCACCAAGCTGCGCATCGGCGTCATCGGCTCGGGCCATATCGGCAGCACCGTCGGCGGCTTGTGGGTCAAGGCCGGGCACCAAGTGCTGTTCTCCTCGCGCCATCCCGACGAACTGAAGGACCTGGTGGCGGGGCTCGGTCCGCTGGCGCGCGCCGGCACGGTGGCACAGGCCATCGCCTTCGGCGACGCGCTGCTCATCGCCGTGCCCTATGGCGCGCTGCCGCAGGTGGGCCGGGATAACGCCGACGCGCTCGTGGGCAAGATCGTGCTCGATGCCTGCAACGCCGTGAGCGCGCGCGACGGCGCCATTGCCGACGAGGTGGAGCGCGACGGCATCGGCGCCACTTCGCAGAAATATCTGCCCGGCACGCGGCTGGTGCGCGCGTTCAACACCATGTCGTACAAGATTTTGGCGAGCGAGGCGAACCGCCCCGACCCGAAGATGGCGATCCCGATCGCCGGCGACGATGCCGCGGCGGTGCTGGTCGCCGCGGGACTGGTGCGCGATGCCGGCTTCGAGCCGGTGGTGGTCGGCACGCTGGCGGACGCACGCCGCTTCCAGCGCGGCGGGCCGGGCTACGGCCAGTCGGTGAGCGCGGCCGAACTCAAGCAGAAGCTGTCGCTGCCGCCATGAGCCGCCGGGCCGCTCCCAAGGCGAATACCGCAGCGCCTAGCGCGGAGGTTGCCGCCATGATTTGGTTCCAGCGCTGGCTGCGGCGGGGGGTACCGGCCACGCCGGCGGAACTCGCGGCGGCGGTCTGGTCCTTTGCCTATTTTTTTGCGCTGCTGGCGGGCTACTACGTGCTGCGGCCGCTGCGCGACCAGATGGGCATTGCCGGCGGCATCAAGACGCTGCCGTGGCTGTTCACCGCGACCTTTGTGACGCTGCTCGCGGCGCAGCCGCTGTATGGCGCGCTGGTGGCGCGGTTGCCGCGCGCGCGCTTCATCCCGGTCGTGTACCACTTCTTCGTTGCCAACCTCGCGCTGTTCTGGTTGCTGCTGACCCTGGGCATTGCGCCGGTGATTGTGGCGCGCGTGTTTTTTGTGTGGGTCAGCGTGTTCAACCTGTTTGCCGTGGCGGTGTTCTGGTCGTTCATGGCCGACCTGTTCACCAGCGAGCAGGGCAAGCGCCTGTTCGGCTTCATCGGCGCGGGCGGTACGGCCGGCGGGCTGCTGGGGCCGGTGATCACCATCGTGCTGTCGGTGCCGCTCGGGCCGGCCAACCTGCTGATCGTCGCCATCGTGTTTTTGGAGCTGGCGGTGTTCTGCGTGCACCGGCTGGAGCGCAGCGCGGGCGTGGTGGCGCAGGGCTCGCAGCAGGGCGAACGACGCGTCGGCGGCGGCGCCTTCGCCGCGTTGCCCGAGCTGATGCGCTCGCCCTACCTGCTCGGCGTCGCCGCGTGGGTCAGCCTGCTGTCGTTCGGCGCGACCACGCTGTATTTCATGCAGGCCCATGTCGTTTCCGCGACGGTCCATGGCGCCGGCGCGCAGACGCGCATCTTCGCCAGCATCGACCTGGCGGTCGGACTCCTGACACTGGCGACGCAGATCTTCGCCACCGGGCAACTGCTCAAGCGCTTTGGCACCGGCGTGGCGGCCGGCGCGCTGCCGGCGGTGTACATCGCGGGCTTTGCGGCGCTGGCGTTGATGCCGACCCTGATCGTCGTGATCGTGGTCCAGGTGGCGCAGCGCTGGATGAACTTCGCCATCGCCAATCCGGCGCGCCAGGTGTTCTTCACCGTGGTCGGGCGCGAAGAAAAATACAAGGCGAAGAACCTGATCGACGTGGTGGTCTATCGGGGCTCCGACGCGCTGTACGGCTGGGTGTTCGACAGCGTGCAGGCGCTGGGCTTGAAGATCGGTGCCATCGCGCTGTGTGCGCTGCCCGTGGTGGCCGGCTGGCTGATTCTGTCGGCGGCGCTGGGACGAACGCAGGAGCGCCGTGCGGCCCGGCTGGCCGTGCCGGCGTCAGGAGAATGAGCATGAACCGCATTGCCCGTATTACCCGCCGCGAATTTTCCGCGCTTGCGGCCGCGCCCTTGCTGTCGCAGGTTGCGCTGGCGCAAACCGGCGCGGCGCAACCCCTCATCACCCGCGCCATTCCCAGCACGGGCGAGCGCCTGCCCGTGGTGGGCCTGGGCACGGCCAGTGTGTTCAACAGCGACGACGAGGCGACCCGGCACGCCGCAGCGCAGGTGGTGCAGACGCTGGTCGATGCGGGCGGGCGGCTGATCGACACCGCATCGACCTACGGCAACGCCGAGAGCGTGCTCGGCAAGGTCATCGCGGGCGCAGCCTTGCAGCGCAAGGTCTTCATGGCCACCAAGCTGGAGGCGCCGGACGCGGCCGAGCTCCAGCGCTCGCTGACGCGGCTCAAGATGGCGAAGGTCGATTTGCTGCAGTTGCACAACGTGCGCGACGCGCGGCAGTCCCTGGCGCAGTTCAAGGCCTGGAAGGCGCAGGGCCTGTGCCGCTACATCGGCATCACGTCCACCTACCACGGCGACTTTGCGGCGCTCGAGGCGGTGCTCGCGCGCGAGAAGCCCGATTTCGTGCAGATCGACTATTCGCTCGACGGCCGTGTGGCGGAAGAGCGCATCCTGCCGCTGGCCGCCGACGTCAAGGCCGGCGTGCTGACGGCCCTGCCCTTTGGCCGCGCCCGCCTGTTCCGCGCGGTGCATGGACGCATGATTCCCGATTGGGCGCAGGACTTCGCCGGCAGCTGGGCGCAGTTCTTCCTCAAGTATTTGCTGGCCGACGAGCGGGTCACGGCGGTGATTCCCGGCACCCTGGATCCGGCGCACATGATGGATAACCTCGGCGCCATGCACGGGCGCCTGCCCGATGCGGCGCAGCGCCAGCGGATGATCGCCTTCATCAGCAGTCTGTAGCGGGCGCTACTGGCGTGCCATTTCGGCGTTGCCGATCGCCGCGCCGTCAAGCTCCTGCTGTGGCTCCAGCCGCACCGTCACCTTGAACAGCCGGCCGCTGAATTCGAACGGCGCCGCGTAGTGCGAAACCGGGCTGGCGCGATCGCGGCCGATGTCCAGGCCCGACCAGGAAATCAGCGAGGTGAAACCGGCCTGGAAGACGATCTCGCCGACCGGCTCGCCATCGATCAGCAGGCTGCCGCGGCGGCTCGACGGCACGACGACCCGGCCCAGCGCGGGCAGCGGTGGCGTCAGCAGCATCGGCCCCAGCTGCATGCGAAAACCGAGCCGATGCCGGCCGGCCGGCACGCGGCGGTTCGAGCGCAGGATCTGGTGCAGGCCGCCGATGTTGAGGTCGTGCACCAGCAGCCGGTCCTGCACGTACAGGCTGTAGCCCGAGGTGGCATCGCCATGGGCGATCAGCACGCCTTCGGCACCGATGTCAGGAATGTTCACCTCGGCTTCGAGCGTGTAGCTGCGCGAGCGCACATCGGGCGCCACGTCGCTGGGCAGATGCCCCATGCCGGCGTGAAAGACGAACTGCGATCGCGCGCCCTGGGCGCGGCGTGCGTTCTCGGCAAAGCGCGCGCCGAAGCGCTCGTCCAGCGGCAGCACCTGGTTGGCTTGCGCCTGCTGCCACCACAGCGCCTGCATCGCGGCCAGCCGTTCGGGCTGCGCGGAGGCCAGGTCGTGGTTCTCGGCAAAGTCCAGCGCCAGGTGGTACAGCTCCCAGCGGTCGGCGTCGAACGGCGTGCCCGCTGGGTGGAAGGCGACGGCCTTCCAGCCGTCGTGCCACAGACCGCGGTGGCCGAACATCTCGAAGTACTGCGGCCCCGTGCGGGCCGGCGCCTGCGCATCCAACAGGCTCGCGCGAAAGCTCTCGCCGCTGATCGGCAACTGGTTGATACCGCCGATCTGCTGGGGCGGCGTCACGCCGCACAACTCGAGCAGCGTGGGCAGCAGGTCACTGGCGTGGCAGAACGGGTGGCGCAGTTCGCCGCGCGCGGCGATGCCCTTGGGCCACGCCAGCACCAGCGGGTCGCGGATGCCGCCGCCATGGGTGTTTTGCTTGTAGCGCTTGAGCGGCGTGTTGGCCGCCATGGCCCAGCCGTGCGGAAAGTTCGAATGCGTGTCGGGCCCGCCGATGTCGTCGATGCGGCGCAGCTTCTCGGCCATGTCCTCGGGCCGCAGGTTGTACGGCCCCATGGCATTCACATAACCCAGCGGGCCGCCCTCCTGGCTGGCGCCGTTGTCGGACAGCACCAGCACCAGCGTGTCGTCGGCCACGCCGCTGTCCTGCAGAAACTGCATCAGGCGACCGATCTGCGCGTCGGCATGTTCGAGCATCGCCGCATAGGCCGACTGCAGCCGCGTGAAGACACGGCGCTCGGCCTCGCCCAGCGTGCTCCAGGCCGGCACGCCGTCGTTGCGCGGCGGCAATTCGGTGTCTGGCGGCACGATGCCGAGCGCCTTCTGGCGCGCCAGCCGCTGTTCGCGCTCCAGGTCCCAGCCGTGCGCGAACTGGGCGTCGTAGGCGCGGATCAGCGCCTGCGGCGCCTGGTGCGGCGCGTGGCAGGCGCCGAAGGCGAGCCACAGCAGCCAGGGTGCGTCCGGGGCGTCGGCCTGGTGCTCTGCGAGGTAGCGCACCGATTCATCGACAAGGTCGGCACTCAGGTGGTAGCCGCTGGCAAAGTTGCCTGGGGCGTCGATATGCGTGTTGTCGCGCACCAGCTCGGGCGCGTACTGGTCGGTCTCGGCGTCCATGAAGCCGTAGTAGCGGTCGAAGCCACGGCCCAGCGGCCAGCCGTCGAACGGGCCCGGCGGGCCGGTCTGCGTGAGCGGTGTCACGTGCCACTTGCCGACCATGTAGTTGCGCCAGCCGTGCGGGCGCAGCATCTCGGCCAGCGTGCCGGCTTGCGGGCTGATCTTGCCGCGGTAGCCGGGAAAGCCGCTGTCGAAGTTGGCCAGGCAGCCCATGCCCACCGCGTGGTGGTTGCGCCCGGTGAGCAGCGCGGCGCGCGTGGTCGAGCACATGGCGGTGGTGTGAAAGCCGGTGTAGCGCAGTCCCTGCGCGGCCAGCGTGTCGATGTGCGGTGTGCGGATGCCCGAGCCGTAGCAGCCGAAGTCGGAGAAGCCGACATCGTCGAACAGCACCAGCAGGATGTTGGGCGCGCCGCTCGGGCGCTTCGGTGCGGGTGGCCAGTGCGGCGTTGACTCGGCGATGGTGCGGCCGATGTGCGGGGCGATGTGGGGGCCGTCGGGCGGGGCTGGGTGGGAGTTCGACATGATCCACCACCCTCCTCAGGGGCGGGCCGGGTCGGGCCATGGCGCCGCATCGACCACCGGGAAGCTGCCGCTGAAGCGATCCAGCAACCCGAAGAATTGCGCCAGCAGCAGCGCCTGGCCCTGCAGCCGCAGCCGTCCGTCGGCCAGTGCCTGCGGCGCGGCCAGGCGTTGCTGCAGGATGGCGTCGAGCGTGCTGCGATCGGTGCTCACGTACACGTCCGCCTGCGCCGGCGTGGCCACCGGCAGGCTGCTGAGCGCGCCGTTGGACAGCAGGCACAGCCAGTGTTCGCCGCTGTCGCTGAAGGACCAACCCAGGCTGAAGCGCAGCCCTTGCGCACGCGGCGCGTTGACGCGCACGGCCAGCGCGTCGAACAGCAGCTCGTTGTTCATCGCGCCCATCAGCGCCTGCCCGCTAGCACCCTGTGGCGGTGGCGGCGCGCCTTCGCGGTATTCGCGCGCGGCCAGCAGGAAGGCGTTGCGCCAGGTCGCCGATTCGGCCTGGAAGCCCATCTGCTCCAACGCGGCCGCGGCCAGCTCGCGCGCGGCAGCGTTCTCCGGCTCGGCGTACACCAGGTGCTTGAGCACCTCGGCCACCCAGCGGAACTCGCCGCGCTCGTAGTCGGCGCGCGCGCGCTCCAGCACCGCATCGGCGCCGCCCATGTACTCGATGGTCTTGCGCGCCGCCGGCACCGGTGGCAACGCGTGCAGATTCGCGGGGTGCGCGTCGTACCAGCTCAGGTAGTGCTGGTAGATCGCCTTCACGTTGTGCGAGACCGTGCCGTAGTAGCCGCGCCCATGCCAGCGGCGCGTCAGCCCTTCGGGCAGTTGCAGGCCCTCGGCAATCTCGGCGGCCTTCAGGCCGTGGCTCATCAGGCGCACCGTCTGGTCGTGCAGCACGCGGTACAGGTCGCGCTGCTCGGCCAGGAAGGTGCAGGCGCGCTCGTTGCTCCAGGTCGGCCAGTGGTGCTGGGCCAGAACGACGTCGGTGCGCGGGCCGTAGCGCTGCAGCGCGCGGTGCAGGTATTTGGACCAGGCCAGCGCGTCGCGCACCTTGGCGCCGCGCAGCGGGCACAGGTTGTGCAACGTATGGGTGGCGTTCTCGGCCAGGTTCAGGGCGCGCTCGGAGGCAATGAACAGGTGCATCTCGGCGGGCGCCTCCGTCTCGGGGGTGAGCTGGAATTCGATCTCCAGGCCGTCGATGACGTGGACTTCAAGCTCGGCCTCGATGCTGCGCGTCGGCGCGATCAGTCCGGGGCGACTCTGCGGCATGGTCTTGCCGAGTCCGGCGTCGACCTGGCCGTCCACGCCCTGCGGCAAGGTGTGGCCGAACTGGAATTGCGCGCGCCGCGCCATCGCCACGCCGCCGATCACGTTCTCGGCCACCGCGTAGTGCATGAAGCCCGCCGGCGCGATGATCTGCACGCGCCCGCTGGCGACATCCGCCGCACTCACCAGGCCCGCCACGCCGCCGAAGTGGTCGGCGTGGCTGTGGCTGTAGATCACGGTGTGCAAGGGGCGCTCGCCACGGTGCTGGCGGTACAGCGCCAGCGCGGCGGCGGCGGTCTCGGGGCAGGTCAGCGCGTCGAGCGCGATCACGCCGTTGTCGGTCTCGATGAAGGTGATGTTCGCGATGTCGAAGCCGCGCACCTGGAAGATGTGCGCGCTGACCTGGAACAGCCCGTGCAGCCGGTTCAGCCGCGCCTGCCGCCAGAGGCTGGGATTCACGGTGTCGGGGGCCTGCTCGTCGTCGAGAAAGCCATAGGCGCGCAGGTTCCAGACACTGGAGCCGTCGGGGCGGCGCACCTCGGCGTCGGGCACCGTGCCGACGAAGCCGCGGCTGGCGTCCTCGAAGTCCTGCGTATCGGCCTCGGGCAGCTGCGCTGCGATGAGGCGATGGAAGTCGACGGTGGCCGGATGGGCGGAGCAGGGGGTGGTCATAGTGGCATCTCCTTGGGTGGGCATTCACTGCCAGCGCAGCAGCCAGCGCTCCAGCCGCGCCATGCCCTTGGTCACCAGCATGCCCAGGCCGGCGAGCAGGAACAGCAGCGCCATCACGCCGTCCATGTTGAAGTTCGACTGCAGGTAGGCCAGCGTCTGGCCCAGGCCATGTTCGGCCGCGAGGATCTCGGCGCCGACGACGCCGAGCATCGAGAAGATCAGCCCGAGCCGCAGCCCCGAGAAAATCACCGGCACGGCCGACGGCAGCGTGACCTTGAAGAACAGCTGGCGCGGCGTGGCGCCGAGCGAGCGGCTCAGGATCAGGAAGTCCTGCGGCACGCCGCGGATGCCGGCCACCGTGTTGCCGAGCACGATGAAGAACGACAGGCTGGTGCCCATGGCGATCTTCGAGCTGATGCCCAGACCGAACCAGAGCAGGAACAGCGGCACCAGCGCGAAGCGCGGCATCGCGTTGATCACCGTCAGGTACGGGTCCATCGCCACCTCGACCGGCGGCCACTGGGTAAAGACCAGGCCCAGCGCCACCGCCAGCACCGTGCCGAGCACGAACGAAATCAGCGTGCCGCTGACCGTGTAGCCCAGATCGAGCCAGAGGTTGCCGGTCACGAAAAAGCCGCGCCACAGGTACAGCACGATTTGCGAGGGTTCGCCGAACAGCGCGCGGCTGAGCAGGCCGCTGCGGCTGCCCCATTCCCACAGCCCGAAGAAGCACACCAGGAACACGATGTGGCGCAGCGCGCGCGCGTGCCGGGGCGTCATGCCGGGGCTCCCTCGGACATCTGGATGCCCCGTTCCAGCTGCTCCCAGACGCGCGAGTACAGCGACAGGAAGGCCGGATCGCGCTGCAGCTCGCGCACGTGGCGCGGGCGCGGCAGGTCGATCGGCATGTCGGCCACGATGCGCCCGGGGCGCGCGCTCATGACGATCACCCGGTCGGCGAGCGCGACCGCTTCGGCCAGGTCGTGCGTGATGAAGACCACCGTGCGCCGCGTCTGGCCCCACAGTTCGAGCAGCAGGTCCTCGAGCTGGATCTTGGTCTGCGCGTCGAGCGCACCGAACGGCTCGTCCATCAGCAGCGCCTCGGCATCGAGGCAAAAGCCGCGCGCCAGGGCGCAGCGCTGGCGCATGCCGTGCGACAGCGCCTTCGGGTAGGCGTCGGCGAAGCCCGCGAGGCCGACCTGTTCCAGCGCCCGGCGCGCGCGCTGCTCGCGCTCGGCCGGCGCGATGCCGCGCAGCTCCATGCCGAAGCACACATTGTCCAGCGCGGTGCGCCAGGGAAACAGGCAGTCGCGCGCCAGCGTGTAGGTCACGCGCGGGCTGCCCGCGCGTGGTGGCTCGCCGCCGATCAGGATGGTTCCGCGCTGCACCGGCAGCAGGCCGGTGAGATGGTTCAGGATGGTCGTCTTGCCGCAGCCGCTCGGGCCGACGATGGCGACGAACTGGCCCGAGTCGATTTCAAGGCTGACGTTGTCGACGGCCAGCACCTGGCCGCCGAAGTCGACGCTCAGGTCGCGAATGGAGATGGCTGACATGGCGGGGGGGGGGCGTGCGCGGCTATTCGGTGGGCGCCTGGTCCCACACGAGGTCTTGTACCGTGGGCACGGTGGCGAGCTGCTTGGTGAGCTTGAGGTACTCCAGCGTGGCGTTCACGGCACTGCGGCGCACCATGGTCTTGAAGGTACCGGCCTGCAGCGACAGGTCCAGCGTTTGACGGGCGATGTAGTCGCCCTGCGGCATGTCGTACTTGAAGTATTCGTTTGAAATCTTCAACACCTCATCCTTGTTCGCCGGGTCGTTCACGAATGCCTCGGCTTGCCTGGATACCTTGATCACGGCCTGCGCAATCTCGGGGTGCTTTTGCAGATCTTCGGTGCGCATCACCAAGCCGGTGCCAGCTCCATACATGCGCTGCAGCAGTACCGGCTTGGTGGCAGTGGCGCCCATGAACAGGACCTTGCACAGCTTGGTCACTGCGCACAGGGTGCCGGACGGCTCCCAACTCACAATCGCGTCGACCTGACCGGCGCGCAACGCAGCGAACGCGGTGTTGGGCGCGCCGACGGACACGTAGGTGACGTCATCGGCCCGCAGCCCCGCCTGTTCCATCAGGAACGAGAAGAACGATTCGCTGGCGGCGCCGCGCGCGGTGACGCCGACCTTGCGGCCCTTCAAATCCTGCATCTCGGCCGGGTAGCCCTTGCCCTGGTTCGGCAGCGGCAGCGTTGCGGCGACGTCGATCTGGAAGATGGCTGACACCGCGGCGCCAGAGATTGTTTTCACCTTGGCACCGCGCAGCACGGCGGCGGCAACCACGTCGATCGGCGTTTCGGCCACGTCGATCGAGCCGCCGATCAGCGCCTGCAGCCCGAGCGGCGCGGCCGGGATCATCTTGAGCTCGCAGGTGATGCCGGCGGCCTTGCAGTAGCCCTTGCTGCGCGCGACGCGTATCAGCAGGTTGCCGGCGCCCGGATAGTCCTGGAAGCGCAGGGTTTCGCCCGGGGCCTGCGCGGCCGCGGGCAGCGCCAGGCCCAGGGCCGCGGCACCCAGCAGGGAAAGCAGCAGTTGTCGCATGGTGTCTCCTTCTTCGTTGTGGGGGGAGTCGGCACGTTCACGGTGTCGCGCGCTCCGGCGCCTGCAGCCCGAGGTAAGCGCACAGCGCCGCGACCAGTTGCGGCTGCAACGCGGCATCGTCCAGGTGCAGCGGGCCGGGGTCGGTCAGCACCGCGTTGATCAGCACACCCTGCAGCAGCTGCGGCGCGAACTGCAACCGCTGGCGCGCTGCGGCGCTGCGCCAGCCGGGCCGGCGCGCCATCGCGGCGGCGAACTGCTCGCGGCCCTGGTCGCGCAGCCGCAGCAGGGGCGATGCGGCGGCCATCTCGGGGCGCAGCCGGCGCAGGCCGAGCACGGCGGCGGCGTACAGGCCGCGGTGCATGCTGAACGATTGCAGCACCAGGGCGACCCAGCTCGCGATGAACTGTGCCGGGGTCTCCGATTGGCGTTCGGGGGCCGCGTAGAAGGTGTCGGCGCGCTGCTGCATCAGTTCGGTCATGAGCCCGAGCAGCACGTCGAAGTAGGCCTCCTTGTTGTGGAACCGCGTGTAGAAGGTGCCGACCGAACAGCCGATGGCCGCCGCGATGTCGCCCACCGTCACGTCGGCCCAGTCGCGCGCGGCGGTCAGCTGCAGCCCGGCTTCAATCAGCGCCTGCTGGCGGTCGCGACCGCGCTGCTGGCGCGGCGGTGCCGTGAGCAGTTCGGACAGGTCGGCGGCGGCCATCCGGCGCAGGTGCACGGTACTCACGGCGAAGAACATGAATGTGAATTCATGTTTACATATTAGCCAGCGGCCGTGGCTCATGGGCTAGGGAAAACCATGACGGCATGCCCACGGACGATACCCACCCATCGCGCGCGCGGGGCCCGCGCGCTATCGCGTTTCAGCCCTGCCTGGCCGGCCCCGGCAACACCACGAACGCCAGCGCGCCCGCCGCCAGCAGCGCGGCAATGCTGCCCAGCACGGCGGCGTAGGGCTCGACGCCGTGCGCCATGGCGAGCGAGGCGACGACGCCGGTGAACCACTGCATGACGGCCACGCCCATGAACATGGCCATGGTGAACAGCGCCATGGCGCGCCCCGTCAGCGCCGCGGGGTAGGCGGCGCGCACGTCGGCGTACTGCAGCACCATGTAGCCCGAGAGCAGGCCGATCACGATCGGGGTAAGCACGTCGATCACGGGGTTGTGCGTCATGGCGAAGAGCGCGAACAGGGCAGCCATCACCAGCGTGAACCCGACGATCCAGGTGCGCCGGTGCGCCGGGCCGGGGTCGAGCCGGCCGAACAGCGGCGGCCCGAACATCGAGGCCAGCGACATCGCCAGCGCCACGTTGCCGCTTTGCACCAGCGAGAAGCCGTGGCGCTGGATCAGCATCGGCCCCAGCCACAGGCCGCGCAGCGAAATGAAGGACGCATAGCCGACACAGGCCAGCAGCACGATGCCCAGCGTGTGCGGCAGCATGAAGAGCGCGCCAAACTTCCTGATCGCCTGGCCCATCGATTCGCGCGCAGGCGCCGCGCCGCCCAGGTACGGCGCCGGGCTGGCGGGCTCGTGCACGAGGGCGAAGATCAGCAGCCACGCCAGCGCCGAAAACCCGCCCAGCACCCAGTAGCCCATGCGCCAGGAGGTGGCCTCGATCAGCCACGCCAGTGGCGTGCCGGTGAGCAGCATGCCGATGCCGCCCAGCCCCAGCACCAGGCCGGAGACGGCTGCGAAGCGACGGGGCGGCAGGTGCCGCGCGATGAACACGGTGCACACCAGGAAGGCCGGCGCGCAGCCCACGCCGATCAGCACCTGGCCGAGCAGCAGCAGGCCGTAGCTGTGCGCCAGCGCCGTGAGCACCGAGCCGGCGATCGCCAGCGGAAACGCCGTGAGCACGGTGCGCCGCACGCCGTGCAGGTCGATGCCAATGCCCATGAACAGCTGCATGCCGCCAAACGCAAAGTGATAGGAGCCGGCGAACAGGCCCAGCGCCTGCGCGCTCAGATGGAAGTCGGCCTGTAGCGACACGGCCATCAGCGCGATCACCGTGCGGTAGGCCTGACTCAGAGCAAACGCCGTCGTCAGCGCCAGCAGCATGGGCCAGATGGCGCGGATGGTGGGCGTGCTGGAGGGCGGTGGAGCGGCAGGTTTCATGGCGGTGCTGGACGCCCAAGCGTACACCGGCTCGGCGCCACGCTCAACGCACACCGGCGTTACGGCCGTTCCTCGCGCCCGCCGGGGTGTTTCGCAAAGCGTGCCGGGTCGCGCCCGTGCACTGGCGCCTCGTCGGCAAACGACCAGCCGCCGAACTGCGTGCGGCGGTAGTCGTCCATGGTCTGTGCGATCTCGGCCTGCGTGTTCATCACGAAGGGGCCGTATTGCACGACAGGCTCGCCAATCGGGCGGCCCTGCAGCAGCAGCAACTCCGCGACCTCGCTGGCGCTGTTGACCAGCTCGACCGCCGCATCGGCGCGCACCTCGATGGCCGCGTGGCTCGCCACCGGCTGGCCCGCCACGGTGATGGACGTGCCCTTGAAGAAGTACAGGCTGCGCCGCGTGCCCGCGCCCGCACTGCCACTCTGTGCGGCGGGTACGGTCCAGCGCGCGCCGGGCGCCATCCGGAGGGTCCAGATCGCCACGTCGGCATCGGCCTGCGCGGCCCAGGAGTCGGGCGGCGGGGCCAGCGGATCAGCCACGGCGGCGCCGGCGTTCGGGTCCTGCAGCCGGCCTGCGATCACGGCGACCTCGGTCGTGCGGCCTTCAGCGTCCTTCGCGACCAGGCGCGGAATGTCCTGCGACCAGAACATGGTGAAGTGCGGGTCGGCCATCTTGCTGCTTGAGGGCAGGTTCAGCCAGATCTGGAACAGCTCCAGCGGATTCGGTTGGTCCTGGTCCAGCAGCGGAAACATTTCGGAATGCACCACGCCGCTACCGGCCGTGAGCCACTGCACGTCGCCCTGGCCGAAGCGTGCGGTGGCGCCGAGCGAGTCGGAATGGTCGATCAGGCCCTTGCGCGCGATGGTCACGGTCTCGAAGCCGCGGTGCGGGTGCGGCGGAAAGCCCGGCACCGTGCTGCCGTGGTACATGCTCCAGCCGTCCTTGCGGCTGAAGTCCTGCCCGATGTCGCGCCCCGCCAGCGACGCGGCTGGCCCCATCTGCGCATTGGCGCGCGGGTAGGCGTCGTCGTGGTAGACGCAAAACAGGAAGGGATCGATGGTTTCCCACGGAAAACCAAGCGGCTTGACTTGCAGGATCGGGCTGGTGGACATGGCGAGGGGGCTTTCTGGCGCGAGGTTCGCAAACGATATAGATGCGGTTGACGCGCGTATTTTCAAGCGCGAAGCCTCGCCGCGCGCCCCTACAGATTCGGCGCCAGCAGCCGCTGCAATTCTTTCTGTTCCAGCCCGCGCCGGCGCGCCAGGTCCTGCACCTGGTCGTCGCTGATCTTGCCGACGTTGAAATACGTGCTCTCGGGATGGCCCAGGTAAAAGCCGCTGACGCTGGCGGCCGGCGTCATGGCCATGCTGTCGGTGAGGGACATGCCGATCTCCTCGCACAACAGCAGCTTGAACATATCGCGCTTGACGCTGTGGTCGGGGCAGGCCGGGTAGCCAGGCGCGGGGCGGATGCCGGTGTATTTTTCGGCAATCATGTCCTCGTTGCTGAGCGCCTCGTGCTCGCTGTAGCCCCACAGGTCGGTGCGCACGCGGTGGTGCAGGCACTCGGCCAGCGCCTCCGCCAGGCGGTCGGCCAGCGACTTGAGCATGATGGCCGAGTAGTCGTCCATGTCGTCGATGAAGTACTTCTCCTTCTTCTCGATGCCGAGGCCGGCCGTGACGGCGAACAGCCCGGCGTAGTCGGCAATGCCGCTGGACTTGGGCGCGACAAAGTCGGCCAGGCAGCGGCTCGGGCGCATCACGCCGTCGATCACGTGCTTCTCGGTCTGCTGGCGCAGGCCATACCAGGTCAGCGCCACCTCGGTGCGGCTCTCGTCGGTGTAGAACTCGATATCGTCGTCGTTCACGCTGTTCGCCGGGTACAGGCCGAGCACGGCGCTGGCGGACAGCCAGCGGCCCTCGATCAGGCGCTGCAGCATGCGCTTGGCGTCGGCGTACACGCGCACGGCCTCGGTACCCACGACCTCGTCCTTCAGGATCTCGGGGAAGTGCCCGGCCAGGTCCCAGGTCTGGAACAGCGGGCCCCAGTCGATGTAGCGGGTGATCTCGGTCAGGTCGAAGTTCTTGAACACGCGACGCCCGATGAACTTCGGCCGCGTCGGCTTGTATGCCGTCCAGTCGATCGGCGTCTTGTTGGCGCGCGCCTTTGCCAGCGGCCACATCGGCACCTGCTTCTTGTTGGCATGCTGGATGCGCACACGCTCGTAGTCGGCGTTGATCTCGGCCACGTATTTGGCGGCCTGGTCGGACAGCAGGTTTTGCGCGGCGCCCACGCTGCGCGAGGCATCGGGCACGTACACCACCGGGCCTTCGTAGTGCGGCGCGATCTTCACCGCGGTGTGCACGCGACTGGTGGTGGCGCCGCCGATCATCAAGGGGATTTTCTTGAGGCGGAAATGGTCGTCCTTCTGCATCTCGCCGGCCACGTACTGCATCTCCTCCAGGCTCGGCGTGATCAGGCCGGACAGGCCCACGATGTCGGCGCCCTCCACCTTGGCGCGCGCCAGGATCTCGTGGCAGGGCACCATCACGCCCATGTTGATGACCTCGAAGTTGTTGCACTGAAGCACCACGGTCACGATGTTCTTGCCGATGTCGTGCACGTCGCCCTTCACGGTGGCAATGATGATCTTGCCCTTGGTGCGCACGTCGCGCCCGGCGGCCTCGTCCTGGCGCTTTTCTTCCTCGATGTAGGGAATCAGGTGCGCCACGGCCAGCTTCATCACGCGCGCCGACTTGACCACCTGCGGCAAGAACATCTTGCCCTGGCCGAACAGGTCGCCCACGACGTTCATGCCGTCCATCAGCGGACCCTCGATCACATGCAGCGGGCGCCCGCCCTTGGCGAGGATGCCCTGGTATGCCTCTTCGGTGTCCTCGGTGATGAAGTCGGTGATGCCATGCACCAGCGCGTGCGACAGGCGATGCCCCACCGTGACCGGGTGCTCCAGCGTGCCGCGCCACTCCAGCTTCCTGCTGTCGTCGCGGGCCGCGCCCTTGGCGTTTTCGGCGACCTCGACCAGCCGCTCGCCGGCATCGGGCCGGCGGTTCAGCACCACGTCTTCCACGCGCTCGCGCAGCTCGGGCTCGAGGTCGTCGTACACACCCATCATGGCGGGATTCACGATACCCATGTCCATGCCCGCCTTGATCGCGTGGTACAGGAACACGGTGTTGATCGCCTCGCGCACCGGGTCGTTGCCGCGAAACGAGAAGCTCACGTTGGAGACGCCGCCCGACACCTTGGCGCCCGGCAGGTGCTGCTTGATCCAGCGCGTGGCATTGATGAAGTCCACGGCGTAGTTATTGTGCTCCTCGATGCCGGTGGCAATGGCGAAGATGTTGGGATCGAAAATGATGTCTTCGGGCGGAAAACCCACCTCGTCGACCAGCACGCGGTAGGCGCGCTCGCAGATCTCGATCTTGCGCTGGTAGGTGTCGGCCTGGCCCAGCTCGTCAAAGGCCATCACCACGGCGGCCGCACCGTAGCGGCGCAGCAGCTTGGCCTGCTGCTTGAAGGGCTCCACGCCCTCCTTCATGCTGATCGAGTTGACGATGCCCTTGCCCTGGATACAGCGCAGGCCGGCCTCGATCACCTCCCACTTGGACGAGTCGATCATGATCGGCACGCGCGCGATGTCGGGCTCGCTGGCGATCAGGTTCAAGAAGCGCACCATGGCCGCCTTGCTGTCGAGCATGGCCTCGTCCATGTTGATGTCGATCACCTGGGCGCCGTTCTCGACCTGCTGGCGCGCCACGGCCAGCGCCTTCTCGTATTCACCGTTCAGGATCATGCGCGCGAAGGCCTTGGAGCCGGTCACGTTGGTGCGCTCGCCGACGTTTACGAACAGCGAGGACGCGTCGAGGGTCACGGGCTCGAGGCCTGAGAGTTTCAGGGGGGAAATCTGTGCATCTGGCATGGCTCACCTTGTGTCTGCGCTGACCCCTGGTTGCAGGGCCAGCCGTTGATACCGGTGAGCGTCGTTGATCGGCTGGATCCTGCTCAAGCCTGGCGGGCCGGCCATGATGCCGGTTCGCTGCAACGCTCCTTGAGTTACCATGATTTTAATCGGGTCCGGCAGTACGGGCCCCCGGTACCATTGATTGACCCATGTTCAAGACGCTTTTTGGCAGAAATCCGGCGAGCTCAAGCAATTCCCCTGCGCCTGACACGCGGCTTCGCGCGATCGCGGGCTCGGCCAGCGCCGGCAAGGCCG
Organism: Rhodoferax sp.; assembly: GCA_031291295.1. Lineage (GTDB taxonomy): Bacteria > Pseudomonadota > Gammaproteobacteria > Burkholderiales > Burkholderiaceae_C > Rhodoferax_A. The sequence continues at coordinate 22,748 of JARLJI010000215.1, forward strand.
CCACCATGCTGATCGGCCCAGCCGCCCTGATGCAGCTGAGCCACGACGAAGCCCGCGTCGTGGTGAGCTACATGCGCCCGCACAGGATCGCTCAGGGCACCACCTTCATCCACGAAGGCGATGTCGACAGAACCGACTTCATGCTGCTGATCCTCGACGGCGAGGTCACGGTGGAAACCATCGTGGTCAGCCGCTCCGAGCCGATCACGCTCACCGTGCTGGGGCCGGGGCGCCTGATCGGCGAGATGGGGCTGCTGGACGGCGAACCGCGTTCGGCCTCGTGCACCGCCACCACCGACGTGCACGGCGCCATCCTCTCGCGCGAGGCGCTGGGCAAGCTGCTGGACGACGAACCCCGCACCGCCGCCAAGCTGATGATGGCGATCTCGCTGCGCATCGCCGTGCGCCTGCGCGAGAGCACCGACAAGCTCAAGATGTACACCCAGCTGACCCAAGCCATGCAGCAGGAAATCAACCAGCCGACAGTGCAGTAGCGCGGGTCGGGGCCGGTTCAGGCGGCTTTCCTGAATGAAAAGTGGCTGCAGCCCCGATGGGCGCATGGCGTTCAGCTATTTTTTTGATAGCGCCCGGGCTCCTGGCATCGCCTGCGCACCTGCGCTAAATCTGCCGCCTTGCGCAGGGCAACCCAGCCTGGCCTGCAAAGCCTGGTAGCGGGGGCCATGAACAGAGGCGAGCACCCGACGATGCTGTACCCCGATCCGGAATCGTCCAGTTACGACTTCTTACCGTAATATGCAAATGGATCCGCGCCCAGGGTTCGGGTCTGCTTCACAACACAAAGGGAGTCCAATGAAAAAGCTAGCAGCAACCATCGGTATGTCTTTTTTTCTGGCCGCGTGCGGGGGAGGCGGGGGCAGTACGCCAGCACCGGCGCCGGCAACTACCGCAGAAGGCATATGGGCGAGCAAGACGTCAACCGGCGGTGCGACCGTGGTGGTCGTCCTGGAGAACGGCGAAACCTGGGGGATTGCCACCCAGACCGGCACCAATCCGAGTGCCGGCGCACTCTATGGCAACACCACATCCAGCGGCACGACATTGTCTGGCACCGGGAGTCAATTCAATTTGGTATCTGGAACCGTGACATCCGCCAGCTACGCCGGTACGTTTGTCGCCAAGTCGAGCATCACCGTGAATCTGTCCGATGGCAGCACCTTCAACGGCACCTACAACCCCGAATACGACCAGCCCGCGTCGCTGGCGGCACTGGCCGGCACCTTTTCGGGCGGGGGCTTGACGCGCAATAGTTCGGCATTGGTTTCGGTCACGGTCGACCCGTCGGGCGCCATTACTGTGCCCATCTCGCAGGGGTGTTCGGCCTCGGGCACCGCCACACCCCGACCGTCGGGTAAAAACGTTTTCAATGTGACAGTCACGTTCAATGGCACGAGCTGCGCGCTGGGCGATGGCACTTCAACCAGCGGCATTGCGTTGTACGAGAGCACCTCCCGTTCACTCCTGTTGTGGGCCTTGAACGGTGCCACGTCGGACGGATTTATCTTCGGCGGCGGCAAATAAAGACTCGCAGGTGTCATCCCACCAGAAAGCTGCCTGCGCAGCTTTCTGGCAGTAAAGGACAACGCGTATCAAACGCCGCGCACCGGATCGCCCATGGCAGACGCCGGCAGGCCAAACACCCGGTCGAAGCCCCAGTTGAAGACGAAGGTGTAGATCAGGAAGAACACCACCAGGCCCAGATCCAGCATCAGGGCCTGCAGCAGGCTGATGCCGAACCACCAGGCGATCAGCGGCACCAGCGCCGCAATCAGGCCGCCCTCGAAGCCGATGGCGTGGGCCACGCGCCGGGCCAGGCTGCGCCCGCGCACGCTCTGGCGCGCCTCCCAGGCCTCGAACAGGGTGTTGAACACCAGGTTCCAGGCCACGGCAATGCAGGACGCCGCCACCGCCACCCCGCCCGAATCGCCCAGGCCGTGGCCCGTCATCGCGGCCAGTGCCCAGGTGGAGCAGACGATGGCAATGAGCTCGTACAGGGTGACGTAGACGAATTTTCTCTTGAGGCCCTGCATGGCGCGCCGCTCAGTTTTCCCCGGCCGGAGTCCAGCCGTCAGGCCGCTTCCTTGTAGAAGAAATCGCGCTGCAGCGAGCGCGCGGCCAGCGGCGCGACCGCCTCGCGAATGGCGCCGATGTGCTCGGGCGTGGTGCCGCAGCAGCCGCCCACGATGTTCACCAGGCCCTCGGCCGCAAACTCCTTGAGCAGACGCGCCGTGACCTCGGGGGTTTCGTCGAAGCCGGTGTCGCTCATCGGGTTGGGCAGGCCCGCGTTGGGGTAGCAGCTGATGAAGGTGTCCCCCGCCACGCGGTGCAGCTCCTGGATGTAGGGGCGCATCAGCGCCGCGCCAAGCGCGCAGTTCAGCCCGATCGCGAGCGGGCGGGCGTGGCGCACGCTGTGCCAGAACGCAGTGACCGTCTGGCCCGACAGGATGCGGCCCGAGGCGTCGGTCACGGTGCCGCTGATGATCAGCGGCAGCCGCTCGCCGGAATGGTCGAAAAACTCGTCCACCGCGAACAGTGCGGCCTTGGCGTTGAGGGTGTCGAAGATGGTCTCGACCATCAGCACGTCGGCGCCGCCTTCCACCAAGGCTTCGACCTGCTCGTAGTAGGCGGCGCGCAGCGCCTCGAAGCTCACGTTGCGCGCGCCGGGGTCGTTCACGTCGGGGCTGATGCTGGCGGTCTTGGGCGTCGGGCCGAGCGCGCCGACCACGTAGCGCGGCTTCTCGGGTGTGGAGAACTTGTCGCAGGCGGCGCGTGCTATTTTTGCCGACTGCAGGTTCATCTCGCGCGCCAGGTTGGCCATGTCGTAGTCGGCCTGCGCGATGCTGGTCGCGCCGAAGGTGTTGGTCTCGATCAGGTCGGCGCCGGCCGCGAGGTAGCTTTCGTGGATGTCGCGGATCACGTCGGGGCGCGTCAGGCTCAGCAGCTCGTTGTTGCCCTTGACGTGCTTGTGGAAGTCCTTGAAGCGGTCGCCGACGCTGCCGGGGCCGGCATAGCCCTCGCCGCGGTATTGCTCCTCGCTGAGCTTGAAGCGCTGGATCATGGTCCCCATGGCGCCGTCCAGGATGACGATGCGTTGGGCCAGCAGGGCTGGCAGGGCTTGGGCGCGAGTGTATTGAAGAGGCTTCATAAGGGCTGTATTGTAGAAAGTGTGGTCCGGCCCGGCCTTGAGAGGGGGTTTTCCCCGGACAATACCGGCATGAAAAACCTGCTCCCCCAAGAGGCTTGGGTGCTGCTCCAGCAGCAGCCCGACACGCTGTTTGTGGACGTGCGCATGGAAATCGAGTCGCTCTACGTGGGGCGTCCGCCCGGCGTGGAAAACATTCCCTGGTACGAATACCCCGACCTGACGCCCGACCCGGCCCACTTCGCGGCCGCCGTGGCGCGCGAGGCCGGCCGCAAGGACCGCCCGTTGCTGCTGATCTGCCGCAGCGGCAAACGCACGCAGCACGCCGGCCAGGCGCTGGAGGCCGCGGGCTTCACCGACGTGGCGCACGTGGTGCATGGCTTCGAGGGCGATCTGGACGAGCACTTCCGCCGCTCCACGCTCAATGGCTGGCGCCACGACCAATTGCCGTGGGAGCAGATGTAGGCGGGTTACGGCCCCGCACCTGCCGCCGCCGGTTTGCCCGGACAATAGAGGGCATGAACCGTTCGATTCCGCATCAAATCACCCTCAAGCCCATGCGTGGCGTGCACTGTCAGCTATTTGTTTGATAGCGCCCTGAGAAATCCCCTGTCCGCATGAGTTCCCAAAACAGCGCCATCCTGCGCGAGGTGTTTGGCTACGAGGCGTTTCGTGGCCCGCAGCAGGCCATCGTCGAGCACGTGGTGGCGGGCGGCGACGCGCTGGTGCTGATGCCCACGGGCGGCGGCAAGAGCCTGTGCTACCAGATCCCGGCGATCGCGCGCCAGCGTGCCGGCCAGGGCATCGCGGTCGTGGTGTCGCCGCTGATCGCGCTGATGCACGACCAGGTCGGCGCGCTGCGCGAGGCCGGCGTGGCCGCGGCCTTTCTCAATTCCACGCTCGACTGGGAACAGACGCAGGACGTAGAGCGCCGCCTGCTGCGCGGCGAGATCACGCTGCTCTACGCGGCGCCCGAGCGCGTGACCACGCCGCGCTTTTTGTCACAGCTCGATGCGCTGCACGCGCGCGGCCAGCTGTCGCTGTTCGCCATCGACGAGGCGCACTGCGTGAGCCAGTGGGGCCACGACTTCCGCCCCGAATACCGCGCGCTCACGGTGCTGCACGAACGCTACGCCGGCGTGCCGCGCATCGCGCTCACGGCCACGGCCGACGCGCTCACGCGTGCCGACATCATCGAGCGGCTGCAGCTGGAGGAAGCGCGGCTGTTCATCAGCAGTTTTGACAGGCCCAACATCCGCTATCAAATCGTCGAGAAGAAGGACGCGACCACGCAGCTGCTGCGCTTCATCGAGGGCGAGCACGAGGGCGAGGCCGGCGTGGTGTATTGCCAGTCGCGCAAGCGCGTGGAAGACGTGGCGCAGACGCTGCAGGACGCGGGCATCAACGCCCTGCCCTACCATGCGGGGCTGAACGCCGCGCTGCGGCAAACGCACCAGGACCGCTTCTTGCGCGAGGAAGGCATCGTGATGGTCGCCACCATCGCGTTCGGCATGGGCATCGACAAGCCCGACGTGCGCTTTGTCGCGCACCTGGACATGCCGAAAAACATCGAGGGCTACTACCAGGAGACGGGCCGCGCGGGCCGCGACGGCCTGCCGGCCGACGCCTGGATGGTGTACGGCCTGCAGGACGTGGTGAACCAGGCCCGCATGATCGACGAGAGCCCGGCCGGCGACGACTTCAAGCGCGTGATGCGCGGCAAGCTGGACGCCTTGCTGTCGCTGGCCGAAGCCAGCGATTGCCGGCGCGTGCGCCTGCTCGGTTACTTCGGCGAGCACAGCACGCCGTGCGGCAATTGCGACAACTGCCTGAACCCGCCCGACGTCTGGGACGGCACCGACGCGGCGCGCAAGCTGCTGTCCACCATCTACCGCGTGCAGCAGATGAGCGGCATCAGCTTCGGTGCCGGCCACATCATGGACATCCTGCGCGGCAAGACCACCGAGAAGATCACGCAGTTCGGCCATGCCTCGCTCAGCACCTTCGGTATCGGCGCCGGGTTCAGCGAGACGCAGCTGCGCGGCGTGCTGCGCCAGCTGATCGCCACCGGCGCGCTCAGCGTCGATGCGCAGGCCTTCAACACGCTGCAACTCACGGAGGGCTCGCGCGCCGTGCTCAAGGGGGAACAGAACGTGCAGCTGCGCGAATCGGTCACGGCGCCGGCCGCACGCAAGCCGCGGCGCGGCGGCCCGGCCGGGAAAACCGCGCGCGGCACTGCGTCGCCCGCCGCCACCGCGCTGGAC
>JARLJI010000003.1 GCA_031291295.1 Rhodoferax sp.
AACCCTTGCTGGTTCAGGACGTGAAACTCAAGCCCCTGCGTTTGGGCGGGATGGTGAAACTCAGCGCCGCCACCTTCACCCCGCAACACCCGTCCCAGCTTTCCGTGCGCGTGGAAAATCTCATTTCGGCACTGATTCCCGCCATCGGCACCCTGGGCAGCACCGAAATCCATCTCACCACGCAGGCCAACCAAACCGCCCAGTGGACAGCCAATCCCATCGATGGCGCACTGGCCATCCATGGCGAAGGAACATTCAATCCGACACAGGGCACCACGACCGGCAAGCTCGCCTTCAAGCCGGATGAACGCCTCGCCGGCAACCTGCGCCCGATCCTCGCCTTGCTGCAAAAGGGTGCCGGCGGCGAGTATCTATTGAACCTGCCCGCAAGCTGATTTTCTCCCCGCAAACAAGAACGGGCGTCCCTTGCCGGAACGCCCGTTTATTTTTGAGCCATATGCCATCCAAGGCTGGAAGCTTGACGCCATCAACGTCCGGGAATTGCCCTGCATTGAAGTGTGTCCGGAATTTTGTGTAACTCAGTCGTTGCTCGCATGTGCTGGCCATCTGCCATGACCGAACTACGGACTATTCGACGATTAAATCGGGCGGACTTTTCGGTCAAAGCTGCCGACCTCGCCCGGACGCAATCTGGTCTGTAATTCAAGAAAGCGGGCTTTTCAGTGGCCAATGGACTCGCGTGCGTCGCTATTGCTGGCCAGTTCGCACCGATAATGCCCTAGCCATACGCTGTTATACCTTCAGCTGCCAAAGCAAGGTTTGGCGGGCGTGGGCGACGCGGGCTTGGCGCAGGGCGCTGGGTGTCCAGAGCAGGTAGTAGCTGAGCGAATCGGCGACCGTCGCACCGGGTAGCTCTTGCAACTCACCACGCTCGATCTGTTCCTGACACAGATACTCGGGCAGCACGCTCCAGCCAAAGTTGCGACACAGCAGGCTGCGCAGGGTGCGCAAATCCTGGCCGATGAAGGCAGGCATGATCTGGCCAAGGTTAAGCTTGTTTTTGGCGGCCCATGAATCAATCAGCGGGATTTCGTGGTTGTAGGCCAGCAGCGGCTCCCGGATCAGCGCTTCTTCAAGAGAATCGCTGGCGGTGATGCGCCCGATGACCGACGGCGCGGCGACCGCCAGCAACCGCTCGCTGCGGATGCGTTCGCAATGCAGACGTTTGTCGCTGGTGGGGAAAGCCGAAATCCCCAGATCGCAATGGCCCTCGATCACCATCTGGTTGATCAGATCAGCCCCACCCGTTTGCAAGCGCACCCGGATGCCGGATTCCAGCAAGGGCATGACATGGGCGCACACGACTTCGGCCAGGAAATCCCCGTGCCCGATGATCTGAAGCGCGCCGGTCATCTCCACCGAGCGCGCCCGCGCTGAAGAAAGCGCAGCTTCGGCGGCATCGAGTTTGTCGCCGATGTCGGCGGCCAGCTCGTCCGCCGCCCGCGTCGGGCTGACGCCGCGCACTTGCCGCTCAAACAAGGGGCGACCAATCGCCATCTCCAGCCCGGCAATGTGTTGCGAGACGGCGGGCTGGGTCAGATTAAGGCTACGCGCCGCACCGCTGATTGAGCGCTGGCGGTAGACCTCGACAAAGGTGCGAAGACGGATCAGTGACATGACTTAACCATAACATAATTTATAGCTCCCCTAAAAATCCCTAGTTGGTCAGCACCGGGCGTGCGCTCTTATGATGGATTCGTCCTGCAAGCCCTGCAGCATTCATCCCAGAAACAGGAGATACATCATGCCGACCAAGATCCTCTACCAGACCGAAGCCAGTGCCACCGGCGGCCGCGATGGCCGTGCCCGCACCAGCGACGGCTCACTGAATGTCTGGCTGGGCCTGCCCAAAGAACTGGGCGGCAACGGCTTTGGCAATAATCCGGAACAGCTCTTCGCCGCTGGCTACGCCGCCTGCTTTCTGAGCGCGCTGAAGACCGTGTCCCGCAATGGCAGCCATCCGCGCGTGCCGGATCAGGCCGTCGTCACCGCGCAAGTCGGCATCGGCCCGCTGGACGAACGCCGCTTCGGGCTGGCCATCACGCTGCGCATTGAATTGCCGGGCGTGGAGCGTACCGCCGCCGAAGCGCTGGTCGCCGCTGCGCATCAAGCCTGCCCTTACTCGAACGCCGTGCGCGGCAATATCGACGTGGTACTCAAGATTATCTAAGCACGCCAATACACCGGAAAGGATAAAACCATGTCACAGCAACGGATCGAAGACCTGCAACCCATTCTGAAAGCGATGCAGCAGCACCATCTGCAGTCCGGTCCTGCCGACGCACGCCTGCGTCAGGATCGCCTGCAGCGGGCCGCCAGCCTACTGCGCGACAACCGGCCTGGGCTGGTCGATGCAATGAATGCCGATTTTGGCAACCGCAGCATTTACCAGTCGATGGCCGCTGATATCGGGACCACACTAAATACCCTGCGTTACGCGGCCGAACAGGTCGCGGGCTGGATGCAGCCGGAAACCGTGGCAACACCCATGCCGGGCGTGCAGGCACGGATCGAGCGCCAGCCGCTCGGCGTGATGGGCATCATCAGCCCGTGGAACTTTCCGCTCAATCTGGCCTTCGGCCCGCTGGCCGGGGTGCTGGCAGCCGGCAATACCGCGCTGATCAAGCCTTCCGAGCTGACGCCGCGCACTTCTGAGCTGCTCGCCGAGCTGATTGCCCGTTATTTCGACCCGATGGAAGTCGGCGTGGTGCTGGGGGATGCGGCCACCGGCGTCGCCTTCAGCCAGCTCGCCTTCGATCATCTGGTGTTTACCGGCAGCACCACCGTCGGCCGCAATGTGATGCGCGCTGCAGCAGAAAATTTGGTGCCGGTCACGCTGGAGCTAGGTGGCAAATCGCCTGTGGTGGTCAGTCCGGATGCCGATATAGCGCAGGCCATCTCCCGCACGCTCACCGTGAAAACGTTCAATGCCGGCCAGATCTGCCTGTCGCCCGATTACATGCTGGTGCCCGCAGACAAACAGACCGAACTCGTCAGCGCGGCGCAGGCGTTCATGCGCGAGGCTTTCCCCCGCATCCAGGACAACCCGGACTACACGGCGATCATTTCGGCCCGCCATTATGAACGACTGCTCGGTTTGCTCGACGATGCGCAGCAAAAAGGCGCCCGCATCGTCAGCCTAGCCCCTGCGGACGAAGCGGCTTGCGATGCCGGCACCCGCAAGATCGCACCGCATCTGGTGCTCGATGCCACCGACGACATGCAGATCATGCAGGAAGAGATCTTTGGGCCGCTGCTGCCGGTGAAAACCTCTCCATCCGATGAAGCCGCCATCGCCTACATCAATACCCATCCGCGCCCGCTGGCGGTGTACTACTTCGGCGACGAGGCACAAGGACAACACGCGATCGCCACGCAGACGACTTCGGGCGCGCTGGTGATCAACGACATCATGAGTCATGTCGCCATCGAAACCCTGCCGTTTGGCGGCGTGGGGCCGTCCGGCATGGGTGCGTATCACGGCATCCACGGCTTTATGCGCTTTACTCACAACAAGGCCGTCGTCGTGCAAAGCCCGGATGGCGCCGCCAATCTGCGCCTGCGCGCGCCTTACGCCGATAAATTGACCCACCTGGAAACCATGCTCTCCGCATGACCTTCCATCACTCAAACACCACAAGAGGATAAGAAAATGAACGTACTCATGGTATTGACTTCGCACGACCAGTTAGGCAATACCGGCAAGAAAACCGGCTTCTGGCTGGAAGAGTTTGCCGCGCCGTATTACGCCTTTCTGGATGCCGGCGCGACGATCACGCTGGCGTCTCCTGCCGGTGGCCAGCCGCCGCTCGACCCCAAAAGTGATCTGCCCGATTTCCAGACCGCACTGACCCACCGCTTCAAGGCCGATCCGGCTGCGCAGGCCGTACTGGCCAACACCCGCAAGCTCGATGAAGTCCGCGCGGAAGATTTCGACACGGTGTTCTATCCGGGCGGACACGGCCCGATGTGGGATCTGGCCGAATCGCCGGTTTCGATCCGTCTGATTGAAAGCTTCGAGCGTGCAGGCAAACCGGTCGGCTTTGTTTGCCATGCACCGGGCGCGCTACGCCACGTCAAGACGGCCAACGGCGAGCCGCTGATCAAAGGACGGCGTGTAACCGGTTTTACCAATGGCGAAGAAGACGCGGTTGAACTCAGCAACGTGGTGCCGTTCCTGATCGAAGACGAGTTCAAGGCGCTGGGTGGGCTGTACGAAAAAGGTCCGGACTGGGCGCCCTATATCGTGACCGACAGCAAGCTGGTCACCGGGCAGAATCCGGCCAGCTCCGAAGACGTGGCGCTCGCCTTGCTCAAATTGCTAGCTTAAAGCACTGCACCATGCACCCTGCCCACAACCAGCCTAATCCCGCCGCCCCCCAAGCAGCGGGCCTGTCGCACCAGCCCTTGGCCCGCGAGCATCTGCCGCGCGGGCCGGGGGTTCTGCTGGGTCTGGTGACGGCCGTGGATTTCTGGGCACAGATCAGTGTCTTGCTGACTGCAGAAACCATCCGTAACGGACTGGGCGCTGCGCCGGCCAGCTTTCTCTGGGTGCTGACCATCTACGCCGGAGCCGGCATTGCCACGCTGCCACTGATCGAGCGTGCCAGTCGGCGCTGGCACTATCGCCAGCTGATCGCGGGCGGCATCGGCCTTTATCTGCTCGGCGCACTGCTGGCCGCCAGTAGCCAGACGCTCTGGCAGCTGGTACTGGCCCGGCTGGTTCAGGGCATCGGGGGCGGGGGTCTCTTCACCATGTCGCGGGTCTATCTGCAACTTGTCACGCCACAGACCGAGCGGCCAGCCCAGCTGCGCGGCTATATTTTCGGGCTCATGACCGCCGTTGCACCCTTGCCCTGGCTGGCGGCGCTCTCGGTACAGCACTGGAACTGGCGCGCCGGCTTTGTACTGCAAGCCGCATTCGCCCTGCCCGTCCTGCTGCTGGTACTGACGCGCTTGCGCACCGAACAGCACACACCGCGTTCGCTGGGCGCGCTCGACTGGCCGATGAGCCTGAGTTTTGCGCTCGGCATGATGCTGTTGCTACATGGCCTGGAAGGACTGGAACTCGCCCGCTGGAGCGCTCACGCATCCGTCCTGATCGCGCTGGCACTCGTCAGCCTGACTTTTGCCGCTTGGCGCACACAACGTCATCCCGATCCGCTATTGCGGCTCCATGTACTGAACGGCCGGCGTTACCTGGCCGGCCTGGCCTTCTATGCCCTGTACTATTTAATCAACGGCGCGGCCAGCTATCTTTATCCACGGCTCTTTAGCGAAGTGCTCGATCTCGATCTGCAAACCACCGGCGCATTGCAGTCTTTCGCAGGGACCGTCACCGTATTGGCGCTGCCGGTCTATTTTCGCCATGCCGCGAAGCTAGGCGATAGGCGACGCCTGATCGCACTGGGCTTTGCCTGCGCGGCTTGCTGCCTGCTCTGGCTCAGCTGGGCGCTGACTCACGCCGCATCCTGGCCTGCCTTGCTGGGGCCCATGGCGCTCAAAGGCATTTTTCCGATTCTGGGCGTGATCCAGATTGCCGGGCTGACTTACACCGAAGTGGCGCATGAAGATTTTGCGCACGCCTACGCCCTGAAAAATATCGTGCGCCTGATCGCCAACGTGTTCGCCGCCGGTCTTGCCAGCCAGTACTGGCACATGATGTCAACATGGCACGCGGTCAGCGGCGCTGGCGGCAATCCTGTGGTGCTGACCGGGCAAAACTTGCTGGCCATGCTGGCCGCACTTTGCGTGCTTGGCATGCTCTTGGTGCGCTTGCAGAAAAGACTACGCTAGGTTCTGCTGACGTTACATTCATTTTTATGCGAATGGGTCTTTTGTCCAAGCAAAACGGGCGCAGTTTTCTGCGCCCGTTGCATCGGGTTACGACACGCTTCAATCCTCGCGCGTGACGCGCAGGATTTCTTCCAGCGTCGTCTCGCCCGCCAGTACCCGCGCGAAGCCATCGGCACGCAAGCTGACCATGCCGTGCTGCATCGCATGTCCGCGCATCGCCTGCTCGTCCCCGCCGGCATGGATCAGACCACGCAACGATTCGTCCACGCTCAGCAGCTCGTAGATGCCGGTGCGG
>JARLJI010000216.1 GCA_031291295.1 Rhodoferax sp.
GAAGAAATCACCATCAAGCCGTCCAAGCAGCCCCGCTTCCGCCCTGGCAAGCAGCTGAAGGATTCGCTGAACTAAGGTTTGGCGTTTCGATGTGCGTCCAACAGGACAGGTGGAGCAATCCGCCTGTCCTGTTTGCGTTTTGGCCTCTGAGCCTTACGGGCTGTGCAGTGGCCCTGCTGCGAGTATCCAACGCCCGCTTTGGCGGTCCAGCGTTCCGGTCCAGTGTTGCGCGGTCTCGGTGTTGATGAAGGTCAGCACGATGTGGTCGCCTTGCCAGGCGACGACGTTGCTGCGGAATAGACGCTTAAGCGTTGGATCAGCCGCATAAGCCTCGGCGTCCGTATAGCGCCACTCCAAAACCCAACCGCCGTTTTGGCGCCGCCAAATCTCGAGATGATTGTCGCTCGCCGATCCATCGGCCTCGCATTCATTCTGGATCAGAAGACGCTGGCCGTCCGGTGAGAAGACCGGAACATCGGCAAAGACAGTCTCGCGGCCGCTGCGGTCGTCGATCAAGAGGAGATCGGCGCAGCCTTCGTAGCCAGACCGCGCCACCAAATAGGCGTTCCGGGCGGGCAGGTCTGCGACCAGCGTGAAGCGTGTGCACTGGGCGGCATCAAATCGCGACCCTTCGTCGTCGCAGGCAGGTTTGTTGTCGCTGCGTTGCACCGGCTTGTGTCCGGCCCGTTGCAGCAGGAGCGTCGCGCCGCGGCGCGTGGCACGGCCATTGGACGCGGCCAGCGCCTCTTTTTCCATCGCCGGATTGTTGAGGTAGTCCCTGCGCGCCTTGGCGAGCATGGCATCCTCGCTGGTGCGATCGGCAAGGGCTGGCGCCGTCAAAGTCAACAAAGCGGCAGCAAATGCTAAACGGCGCATGGCATCCCCCGATTTCGCCAAACCAGAGCTTAGACCAATTTTGCCGTCCGCGGGCGCGCTACTCGTCACCATCGATGATAAAAAACAGCGCTTCCACCGTCGTGTTCAGCTTCGTGGCCAGTGCCAGAGCGAGCAGGGTGGAGGGCACAAAAATCGCGTTCTCCACCGTGTTGATGGTCTTGCGCGAGACACCGATCTGCGCCGCCAGATCGCTCTGCGTCAGCCCGCGCGCTGTGCGCAGTTCCTTAAGGTGATTTCCCAGGCGTCGCTCAGCCATCGCGGCCCGCTCGCCAATCGGCAATCACGTAGTAGAGTGCTGGAATGGCAAAGCCTGCGTAGAGCGCCCAAGCCAAAACGCGCAGGGTGAGATCGGGGCGCCAGACGGCAATTAGAAGCGCGCTGGCAACAGCGACCATCAACGCCCAATAGCCCAAGCGCGCCGCACGGGCCCGCAGC
>JARLJI010000217.1 GCA_031291295.1 Rhodoferax sp.
CTGTGTCTGTGTCTGTGTGTGTCTGTTTCATTGACCCCCACCCTTCCTCATCGAAGCTGAACACCGACCAATCGGACACGGACCCGCTGGTGGACATCATGGACGGCACCGCGCGCAAGTGCGTGCTTGTGTGCCTGTGTGTGTGTGTGTTTGTGGAGTGTCTTGTGTGTCTGCCTGTGTGATCGTGTCTGCCTGTGTGCATATCTGTATATGTGCGCCTGCGTTCCCCCTTTGTTTAGGACCTCTGTATTGCTATCATCTCTGTGCGGGGGTGTGTGTCGGGTATGTCGGTATGCAACCCCCGCTGATTGTGTGTTTGTCTGCATGTCACCCCAGGCGCGCGGCGAAGCGTGTGTTGGCCATGGCGGCTGCGGGGCCGCTGATGCGGCGCTGGGAGGTGCTGTCCACTGATCCCATTCGGAACCCCATCACGGTGTACGGCTGCGTGATGGCGGCGGCCACGGGCACGTACGAATGCGGCGCCACCACCACCCTGCCCGTCGACGGCCGCAGGCTGCGGTATGCAGATGGCGCGAGCCTGCCGCACACACACTTCGTGTGAGCAGGTGAGTGTGCATTTGCGGGCGCCCGCCCAGCCGTGTGGTGTGTTTTGAATTTCCTTTTTGCGCGCGCCACAGTGTGCGCATTGTGCCAAAGACAATGTATCCTCCATTTCCCTGCCGCCTGCTTGGCTTTTACATGCCCGCAGCCTGCTTGGCTTTTACATGCCCGCAGTGCTGCGTGGCGGGCGTGCGGGGTCTAGGAGCGGAGGCGGCGGCGCACTCTCTCCACTCGGACACTCGGCTGAGGAATGCGAGCTGTTGGGACAAAAGGCGGGCAGCTTCCACGCCGCACCGCACGCGGGCGTGACACACATGCCCGCAGCGTTGTGATTGACAAGGGCCCGCGAACGGTCAGGCGCGTGTGTGGGTGCGCGGGTCGGCACGCGCCTTGCGTTTCCTCGGCGGTTGCCGATGGGGGCGAAAAGGGGCGCGCCCCAGCCCGCCAGCCCGCTGCCCCCTCGGAAAGCGCATGTCCACATGCGTGCACCCGGGATGCGCGAGGAGCGGGCTCACCGGGTGGCCACGGGCCGGCGATCGGCCGGGTTTTCCGTTGGGGAGGAGAGGGAGGAATGGTGATCGGCCCTCCACAATAACGCGGCCCCTGGGCCGGTCTGCCTCTCCCACGCCCTCGGACATCATGCCCGACCATGTTTAGGACTTGTTTGCGGGGTGGAGGCGCGTGGGCCCCACGCAGAATCCGCCCGGAACGGCGCGGAATGGGAATTCGCGGCGGGGAAACGTTGGATGACGTCACGCGGTTGAGCGCCCTCTCACAAACCACTTCCGCGGTCCTCACACCTCCTCGCGTGGGGCCATTGATGCACAAGACCCAAACCGCTGCTGCCCTCGCCAAGCGCCTCTCTGCATTTCCGACATGGTCTTCCACACTCCAGGGCATCCTGAAGGGCGGCGCCACCGACGGGGATGCCTTTTTCGTGGCCAATCTGCAACAAGTGCGCTCGCAGCTCACGCGCTGGAAGTCGCTGCTTCCCAACGTTGAGCCCCACTACGGTGCGTAGCGTCCTGTGGTGTGATTTGTGTGGTGTGGGCGGCGGCGCGGGGGCGGGGCCGTGCCCCTTGCCACCGGGCCGGGAGCGTGCGCGTCACGTTTCCATCGTGTGGCTGTCGCTGCCCCACGACCGTTGCCTGCCCCCCTGCCCCGCGCGCGTGCCCGGCCCTCACGCGCCTGCCCCCGTGTTTCCCCTGTTCCCCTTCACAGCTTTCAAGTGCAACCCTGACCCCAAGGTGGCCGACGTGCTCGCGGACGCGGGCATCGGCTTTGATTGCGCCTCCAAGGGCGAGATCACGGAGGTGCTCACCCGCAAGGTGGCCCCGGAGCGCATCGTGTTTGCGCACCCCTGCAAGAGCGTGTCCCACCTGCGCTACGCCAAGGAGATGGGCGTGACCAACACCGTGTTCGACAACGAGGACGAGGTGAGGCGCGTTTTTTCCTCTTGGCTGCCATGTGACGGTTTTGGCGCGCTGGGCGTTGAGGGCCCGCTGCGGCGCGCACGCCCTTCCGGCGCCGCCGCGCCCGTCCCCCTGTCTGTTGTGGTGTTGCCACACACTGTTTCTGGCGGGCGGCGCGCTGCCCGTGCCGTGCGTTGCCTCGCCAGCCCCCCTCGCACCCACTTTTTACCCCCGCACCACCACCGTCCTTTTCTGTTCCTCCCCACAGCTCCACAAGATCAAGGCGGTGTACCCCGAGGCCAAGCTCATCCTGCGCTTGCGCACGGACGACTCCAAGAGCGTGTGCCAGCTGTCCAACAAGTACGGCGCGAACATCGAGGATGTGCCCCGCCTGCTGGACACCGCCCGCACCCTGGGCCTGAACGTCGTGGGCATCTCGTACCACGTCGGCAGCGGCTGCTCTGACATCTCCTCCTACGCCGCCGCGCTGAAGACGGCGCGCACCGCGTTCGACATGGCCGCCACCAAGGGCTTCGCCTTCACGCTGCTGGACATTGGCGGCGGCTTCCCCGGCTCCGGCTCTGACACGTCCTTGAAGCCCGGCTTCGCCACCGCGGGCACGCCCTCTGCCAACTCCTTCGCCGACATCGCGTCCGTCATCCGCTCCGGCCTGGCGACGATGTTCCCCGCCACCTCTGGCGTGCGCGTCATTGCGGAGCCTGGCCGCTTCTTCGTTGAGGGCGCCTTTGCGCTGTGCGCATCTGTCATTGCGCGCCGCAGCACCGTCGTGCCCGCCGACTCCTCTGCCAGCACCGCCTTCCTCACCGGGTCCATGACGGACATGGACATCGACCTGGCCCGTGCCGTGGGCGCGCGCAAGTTCTCCACCCGTGAGGTTGAGCACACGCGCTACTACATCAACGACAGCGTGTACGGCTCCTTCAACTGCGTCATGTACGACCACGCGTCTGTGAAGCCGACGCCGCTGCCCACCGCTGTTATCGGGAAGCCGCTGCCCGACTTCCGCCGCCATCTGGCGACGGCAGAGTGCGCGCCTGACGTGTTCCCCGTCGACGTGGCGGGCCCCGTGTGCGACTCCTCCATCTGGGGCCAGACTTGCGACGGCATCGACCTGGTGGTGAAGAATG
Organism: Rhodoferax sp.; assembly: GCA_031291295.1. Taxonomy (GTDB): domain Bacteria; phylum Pseudomonadota; class Gammaproteobacteria; order Burkholderiales; family Burkholderiaceae_C; genus Rhodoferax_A. The sequence continues at coordinate 3,122 of JARLJI010000217.1, forward strand.
TGCCCATGCCGCCCCTGGCCATCGGCGACTGGATGTGCTTTGAGAACATGGGCGCGTACACGCTGGCTGCCGGCGGCACCTTCAACGGCTTCACCCAGCCGCAGGTGTTCTACGTGGATGACGATGGCGAGAAGGAGGATGAGACGGCGCTGACGCAGGATGAGCTGCTGGAGCGCTTCCGCCGCCGCGCCAACGACCCCACCGCCATGCTGCCCTAGGCATGCACACACACACGTCTCTCCCTTTCCCCCTGTGCAAAGCGCACGCTCCTTGTTCGTTCGTGTTGGCCCATTCTGAGCCACTTTTGCAAATGCAAAGCGCTTTCCCGCCAATTCGTGCCACTCATGTTCTGGGGGTAGGCACTCGTTCACCCGCAAGCACTGTCTAGAGGAGGTTGCAGCAGGCACACAGCGCCTCAGATTCTCGCGACTCACCTCAGCCCCCACTTCCCCCTGTCGCTCATCACAAACACACACACGTGGTGCATTGTTTGTTTACTCGTAGGCAGCATCTAATACGAGCGCGACAGAGGGTGGCACCAGGCCGTCAGCCAGCGCGCCCCGTGTGGTCAGCACCAGCTTGACGGCATTGATCACATGGCTGGGCACGCCGTGCTGCCCGCCCTCCCGCCCCACCACCGCCCACGCCACGCCCTGGAATGCCGCCACCTCTGGCGCGGGCACCAGGTTGGGATGGAAGAGGCGCAGGCGATTGGCGGCGTACACCATGCCCGCCCACTGATGATTGGTGAATGCGCCCGGGTTGCGCGCGGCGTACGCGCACAGGGTGTGCAGGAGGGGCGTGTGCGACAGCCGGATGACAGCGAGGGCTTGGAAGGCGTCGTGGCACAGTGTGGCGGCGGCGTTCATGGCCCAGGAGTGTGCAGAGGATCGCCATGTGGGGAACAGGGTTTGGGTCACCTGCGGCACACAACGGGGGCACACAGGGGTGCACAGGCACTAACCATGCACTCGCACACACACA
>JARLJI010000218.1 GCA_031291295.1 Rhodoferax sp.
CGTGATGATGACGCCCCAGTGACCGCGGATGCGATCGAGATACCAGGGGATTTCTTCCGGCAGGTTGCCCGACCAGATGATGAGGAACTGCGCGAAGCCGAGATAGATGTTCAGCATGATGAAGGCGAAGGTCAACTTGCCCAGGTCGTGCTGCTCGGTCTGGCGCAGGATGGTTTTGAACGGCTCGGCCTTGGAGAGCGCCAGCGAAACGATGATGCCCAGCGCCAGCACCTGGTACCCCTGGCCGACGAGGAACAGCAGACCGTAGACGGAGGAGAACCAGGTCACGTCCATGGACATGACCCAGTAGATGACTGCGGCGGTCATGGTGAGCGCGTAGATGACGATGCCGGGGCCGCTGAAGTTCTCGAGCTGCTTGATCCAGAGCGGCGTGGTGTCTGGCGATTGCGCGTCGCGCTTGAGGCTGAGCGCGTTCAGGCGCCACATGTAGAAACCCCAGATGGCGAAGCACAGCAAGCTGACGAGCCAGAACATCTGCGGCTGCAGCATGGCACGCTTGAAGTCTAGGCAGTGGGCCTGTGCTTCAGTGATGATGTCGTTCTTGAGGGCGATTGCCGTGTCCTGCGCGCTGGTGAACTGCGCCCACAGGTAGAGCCGCTTGAGATTGAGCGCCACCACCAGCCAGTACACAAAGACCAGCGGCAGGGTGCGGCTCATAGCCTCAAGAGGCCGGCGCAGCAGCAGGCCCCACTTGCCGCCGGAGCAAAACTGCACCATGAGCAGCGCCAGGCCGCCCACTGCCCAGCCGAAGGTGAGCACCAGGCCGAGCACCCAGGCGCGCAGCACGTGATCCACTGAGCCGTCCGCCAGGGCCAGCGCCGCTGCGATCGCCGAGAAAGCGGCGCCCACCAGCAGCGCGCGCGTCCTCCAGGCGTCGACGAAGGCCGGCGCGCTCAGGTCGGCGGGCAGCGTGTTGATGTGTGTCTCGTGAGCCATTTCCCTCTGTCCTTACTTGGCTGCCGGCGCGGCCGGTTTGCTTGCTGGAATCGAAATCATCGGGTCCGCCGGATTGGCCGGCGCCATGCCCGGCGTGCCTTCCTTTGTGATGTGCGGATATGCCTGCACGGCGGTGGCAGGCAGTGCCCACGGCTGCGCGTAACTGGCCGGGAGATTCTCCTCCGCCGCAACGTCGGTCAGGTTCTTGACCTGCGCGCCCGCAGGCACATCGGTTGGCGTGGCGTTCTGGCTGAGCTGCAGGGCGCGAATGTACGCCGCCACGGCCCAGCGATCCACGGGCGTGAGCTGCGCGCTGTAGTCGGGCATGGCACCGTAGCCATGCGTCATCACGTAGAAGTAGTGCGACACGGGCTGCGCCTGGCGGACCTGGTCCTGGAGATTGGCCGCGGGCTTGTAACCGCGCTCCACAATCTCACCAAGGCCGTTGCCCACACGCGAGTGGCACGGCGTGCAGTAGATGTTGAAGCGCTCTTGCCCGCGCCGGAGCACGTCCAGCGTGACCGGGAACGGCATCAGGTTCTGCTCTTCCCTGTAGCCGTTGGCACCCACCACGACACCGGTGTTGAAGTAGCTTTCGGCTTCCAGCTGACCGCGAGCCACGGTATGCGGCACCTGCGGACGCGCGCCGCGGTGGTCGGCGAACATCTCCGAGCCGCGCTGCGGAAAAATCTTGGGCTGGTTCTGCATGTCCTGGCGGCAGCCGGCTGCAAAGAGCAGCGCCGCTGTGCCTGCAAGCAGAGAAAGGTCCGGGCCAATCGATTTGAGGCGGCTCGGCTGCATCAGTAATAAACCTACACAACGGAAACCGGGTGCATGGCTTCGAGGTACGCTTTGGTTTCCACCAGATCGAACTTGGGATCGAGCGCTTCGAGGCAGAGGAAGAACTTGTCGGTTGTGGCGCCATCGCGGAAGTTGGGCGCGTTGAACAACGGATGGTAGAGCGACGGCAGGCCGTTCAGCGCCAGCATGCCGAAGGCCGCCGAGAGGCCTGCCCACAGAATCGTCCACTCGTAGGCGGGCACGATGAACGCCGGCCAGGAGTAGAGCGGACGGCCGCCGATGTTGAGCGGGAAGGCGAGCGTCGAGATCCACGTCTCAAGCAAGAACATGGCGGCGAGTCCCATGAGTGCGCCCACCAGGGTGAGCAGCGGCACCTTGTTGCGGTGGAAGCCGATGGCTTCAGCAGCCTCTTCCACCGGATAGGGCGTGTAGCAGTCCAGACGCCGCCAACCGTCCTGGCGCGCCTGCCGCGCGGCCCGGACCAGGTCGCCCGGCGTATCGAATTCGGCCA
>JARLJI010000026.1 GCA_031291295.1 Rhodoferax sp.
AGCATCCGACCCGCCTTCAATCGTTTCTTCGCCGCTTCGCTCAATCGTTTTTGCATCACGCCAATATTCTCCAGCATTGCTATTGGAGACATAACGCTTGAAACGCTCAGCGGTTGTCACGATTTACGGAAATATCAATAGTACATCCTTGGTCCCGATGTCGGCAACGAGCCGTTGCTGCTCGTCGTCATCAAGGGCGATGCCTTCGAAGTCGTGGTATGCAACACGTTCGTATACCTTGAACGCGTTCTGGGAAATCGGCAGCAGGCCGTGCGCCTGCGCGGCCACGCCGACGCCCGCCGCTGTATGGGTGTGCAGCACGCACCCCACCTCGGGCCGCGCCATATGGATGGCGCCGTGGATGACAAAGGCTGCGGGGTTGACGTCCAGGCCCGCGTCCTCCGAAAGTCGCCCATGCACATCGACCTTGACCAAGTTGGACGCCGAGACTTCTTCGTAAAGCAATCCGAAGGGATTGATGAGGTAGTACCCGTGGTCACCCGGCACGCGCGCCGAGATGTGGTTGTAGATCCAGTCGGTCATCCGGAAGTGGGCGATGAGCCGGTAACACGCCGCCAGTTCCACGCGTGCCTCCCATTCTGCGTTGCTGACCAGATCCTTCTGTGCCTTGCGCTGTGCAAGCAGCTGCTTCAACGATTCGTTGTCGACCATGGTAAATCTTCCTTTAGGGCTACGCTGAATAAGCCGCGTCAAAGAACCCACGCGGATCGATGACGGGGCAACCTGGTTCGCGCAGATCGTCAAACGACCTTTCTCGTGGCCCATTGGGCCTGTTTGTCGGGCCTCTCGGCCTGAATTTGGCTCTCATGGGCGCACCTGTGCCAACAGCCGTTGTCTGCCCAGGTAGATATTGGCCAGTGCCAAGGCGGTGAACGCGCGCGTGGCGTTCTTGGCTAAGCCGCGGTAGCGCACCTTGCCAAAGCCCCACAGCCGCTTCACGACGCCGAACACGTGCTCCACCCGCGCCCGAATGCGCGACTTGTGGCGGTTCTTGTCTCGGGCCACCTCATCGACGACGACGCCTCGCCGCGTGCGCTGATTCGTGAAGTCTTTGGCCTTGGGCGCCTTGGCACCAATCAGAGCCTTCTGGCTGGCATAGGCCGAGTCACCATATACGCGCCTCTCCTGCCCATGCAGCAAGTCGGCCAGCGGGTGCTTGTCGTGGACGTTGGCCGCCGTGACCACCGCGCTGTGCGCCAGCCCGCTTTGGCTGTCCACGCCAATGTGCAGCTTCATGCCGAAGTACCATTGCTTGCCCTTGCGGGTTTGGTGCATTTCGGGGTCACGCGCCTTGTCCGCATTCTTGGTGGAACTGGGCGCGCCGATGATGGTCGCGTCCACGATGGTGCCGGTGTTGACTTTGAAGCCCCGGGCCTGCAGTTCCTGCCCCACCTTGGCGAACAGGGCCTCACCGAGCTTGTGGTCATTGAGCAAGCGTCGAAACTTGAGCATCGTGGTGGCATCGGGTACCGGCTCGCAGCCCAGATCAATGCCCACGAAGCGGCGCAGGCTGGCGCTGTCGTACAGGGCCTCCTCGCAGGCCAGGTCGGCCAGGTTGAACCAATGCTGGATGAAGTGGATGCGCAGCATGCGCTCCAGGCCAATGGGCGGGCGTCCGTTGCCGGCCTTGGGATAGTGCGGCTCGATGACTTCACACAGCGCTGACCACGGCACGATGGTTTCCATAGTCGCCAGGAATTCGTCTCGCCGCGTAGGCTTGCGGTACTGCTCGTATCCTGATTGGTCAGCGGCCATCGCCAGGGTCTGTTGTTTCATTGGTATGTAACGCCTCTGTCTCGACGACCGTCGACCTTAATCAGCATTGCCTTAGATTGTTCAATTCGTGCCGGTGACGGCCGGACTGGGCCGCAGCAGGAGCTCGCGCTTCGGGATGTGCCGTTTGACGACCAGGAGAGCGATCAACACAAAGACCATCGCCGAGCCGAGAAGCGCGAGGTAGGCCGTAGCGCCGCCCGCAGTGATGACTGCTGCGCCCGCAAAGGCACTCAGGATGGCGCCGATTCGCCCGAAGGCAAGCGCGGAAGCAGTGCCTGTGGCTCTGACGCTGGTCGGGTACACAAAGGCGCACAGCGCGTACATAGTCGACTGGACGGCATTCACGAACATTCCGTGCACGCCGAAACCGAAGATCAGCAGGTTTGTGTCGTGCGCCACATTCAAGGTCTGCATCGCGAACGCGCTGGCTGCTGCACCGGCGCAGCAGAGTACCAGTGGCCAGCGGGAGCCAAAGCGGGTGATCGCAACGGCGCAGACGAGGGCACCGATCACGCCACCCAGGTTGTAGGCGGTCAGGCCCGAGCCGGCGACGGCCATCGACAGCCCTTCCGACGCCAGCATCGTCGGCAGCCAACTAAATGCGCTGTAGACAGCCATCAAGCACATGAAAAATGCCGCCCAGATCGCCAGCGTGTCACGCGCCATGCCGTCCGCGAAGAGCGCGCTGAATCCTGCACGCTTTTCGATGACCTGTTCGGCTGCGTCGGCGTAGGTCACATCCCTTGCCATCGGACGACCCATCCGTCCCAGCAGCTTGCCCAACTCACCCCAGCGCGCCGGATGGCGTGCGAGATAGCGGGGCGACTCGGGCAGCGTGAACAGCAAGAGGACGCCCAGCGCAATCGGGAAGGTTCCGCCGATGAAGAAAAGGCCACGCCAGCCGAAGGCCGGAAGGATCTCGCCGGCGAAGAACCCCGCCAGCATGCCGCCAAGCGGCACGCAGACGATCGTTGCGGTAACCGCGAGCGTTCGACGCCGTGCCGGAGTGAACTCCGCCGTCATCGTGGTTGAACTCGGAAGCGCACCCCCGATGCCGAGACCGGCGATAAATCGCAGTGCAGCGACGGTCAGGACGTCCGGTGCAAAGCCGATGGAGCACGTGGCCACACCGAAGACAAGGACGCTCGCGATGACCGCCATGCGCCGGCCGAAGCGGTCGGCAAACAAGCCCGCGCAGGCGCTGCCGATCCCCATGCCGATCAGGCCGGCGGCAACCGCAGGGGCAAAGGCACCGCGAGAGATGCCCCATTCTTTGATCATCATCGGAATCGCGAAGCCGATGAGCTGGCCATCAAAGCCGTCCATCACGATCGACATGGCGGCAAGGAAAACCACGACCTTCTGCATGGTCGTATAGGCACCATCGTCCAGCAGACGACCAATGTCGGCATTACCCTTGAAGGGGATTGCTTGGGAGCTCATGCGCATGCTCCTGAGTTCCAGATACCTGGCAGCGAGCAATGAAGATGGCTGTGCGATCGCGAGGATTGCGCGACAACCGCTGATGGGATTCGTTCGATCATGTCTTGTCTCCGATGTTGAGCGCTCTGCCGTCGCCTCGCGCTTTGGTGGAAGCAGTGTCAAAGATTGGCGACTGCCGAAAAATTACTCTTTTGCGGAAAAGGAAAAAACGATGCCTTGTCAACATGACTTCCCAAGCGCGGTCCGCCTCTTCATGGGCGGTGCCACGGGTGAACTCAGTTGTCCAACGCGTCGAAAGGAAGGCCGACATAGTTCTCGGCCAATGCCGTCGAGGCAGCGCGCGAGCCGGTGACGTAATCGAGTTCGGCGATCTGCACTTTGTGTTGGAACTCGTCAGCGCCCGGGAAGCGATGCAGCATCGAAGTCAGCCCTGCGGGGCCGGCACCGATGATGGCTACTTGGGTTTTCATGGCGTCCATCAGAAGGGGTAGTGACGGGGTGTCGTCTGCACTGTCATCCACCGCAGTTCGGTGAATGCGTCGACCCCAGCTTTTCCACCAAAGCGTCCGATGCCGCTGCCCTTGACACCACCGAATGGCATCTGCGCTTCATCGTGCACCGTGGGCCCGTTGATGTGGCAAATGCCGGACTCGATGCGCCCCGCGACCTGGATGGCCCGCGACACGTCACGGCCGAAGACCGCGGCTGCCAGCCCATATTCGTTGTCGTTGGCGCAAGCCACCGCTTCTTCGACGCCGCTGACGCGCACAATGCCTTTCACCGGACCGAACGCCTCTTCATGAAAGATGCGCATGTCCGAGGTCACGTAGTCGAGTAGCGTTGCGGGCATCAGCGTGCTGGACGCCTTGCCGCCAGTGAGCACCTTCGCCCCTTTTCCCACCGCGTCGTCAATCAGTGCGTTGCAGCGATCCACCGCGCTCATGTCGACAACCGAACCAAGCACCACGGGACCTCGGCGCGGATCACCCAGCGGCAAACTGGAAGCGCGGGCGCTCAGTTTTGCGACGAACTCGTCGGCGACGCCGGCGTCCACCACGATACGTTCGGTCGACATGCAGATCTGGCCCGAATTGGCGAACGCACCGAACACGGCAGCATTGACAGCAGCATCCACGTCCGCGTCGTCCAGGACCACAAAGGGTGCCTTGCCGCCCAGTTCGAGCACGATCGGCTTGAGGTACTTGGCGCAGGTCGCCGCAATGAGCTTGCCAACATAGGTCGACCCCGTGAAGTTCACGCGTCTCACGGCAGGATGCGCAATCATGGCTTCGACCACCGCGGCCGCGTCGGCCGGCGCATTGGTCACGAAGTTCACTACGCCCTTGGGCAACCCGGCCTCTTGCAGCGCTTCGATGATTAGGCCGTGCGTAGCCGGACAGATTTCGCTGCCTTTGAGCACCACCGTATTGCCGCAAGCCAGCGGCGTCGCGATCGCGCGCACCGCAAGAATGACGGGCGCGTTCCATGGCGCAATGCCCAGAACGACACCGGCTGGCTGGCGCAATGCCATCGCCAGATTTCCCGGCACATCGGAGGGAATGATCTCGCCGTTTATCTGCGTGGTCAGCGAGGCGGCTTCGAGCAACATGCTTGCAGCAAGGTGCACGTTGAAACCGGCCCAGATCGCCGATGCGCCGATCTCGGACGCCACGGCAGTCGCAAAAGCCTCAGCCTTCGCTTCCAACGCTTGCGAGGCCTTCATCAGCATCATGCGGCGCTCGCTCGGCCCGGTACGCGACCAGGTCTTGAAGGCCTCCGCGGCAGCCTCTACGGCAGCGACCGCGTCTTCCGTGGTCGCTGCAGGTGCGACCGTGGCCACGCTGCCATCGAGCGGATTGCGCCGCTCAAAGGTGGCGCCGTTGCGAGCTTGGATTTGCTCGCCATTGATCAGCATTGAAATCTTCATTGGTTTGTCTCCGAATGGTTCATTGAAAGGAACGTCAGGATTGATGAGGTAGGTTGTGGTCAGGCGACTTGAATCTCCACAACATTCGGCGCACCGCACGACAGCGCCCGCTCAAGCACGTCGCGCAAATCGCCGGCGTCGCTGACGCGGGTAGCGGCACAGCCCATGCCCTTCGCCAGCGACACGAAATCGATGTCGGGCAACTCGGTCCCCTGGACAACATCGGTGGGAGAGAACCCGAATACGGGCGCAAAGTCCTGCAGCGCGGCGTAGCGGCGGTTGTTCAGGATCACGAAGGTGATCGGCAGCTTGCGCTGCGCGGCGCTCCACAACGCCTGAATCGAGTACATGCTGGAGCCGTCGCCGATCAGGCAGATAACGCGGCTGCCCGGCTTGCCGAGCGCGATACCCACCGCCGCCGGCATGCCGTAGCCGAGGCCGCCGCTGTCCATCGTGTAGAACGTCTCGGTGCGGGTGATCGGCAGATAGGCCTGCATGACCGGGCGCGCGCTGGGCGCCTCCTCGACCACGATGTCCTCCGGCCTTTTCACTTCCGCAAGCGTCTGCAGCGCGTAAGCCACAGATATCAGCGGCGACGGATCCGCCCTCTGCGCGGCGACCCTTGTAGGTGGCAAAAGGCGGACTTTCGGCGCCGGACGCGCGAGAAGATCCAGAACACCCAGGCGGATGCTGCCGACAGCCGAGATCCCGACCGGCGCCCAGGCTGCCGTATCCGGGTCCTCGGTCAGCTGGCACAAAGTTGCGCCGGCCGGGATGTGCGGGCCCGCGCCTTCGACGTGGTACGCAAACGCAGGCGCGCCGATGGCCAGGATCAGGTCATGGCCGCCCAGCAATTCGACGATCCGCTCGCGCATGGCGGGCAGGAAGCCGGCGAACAGCCGGTGGTCTTCCGGGAAGCTGCAGCGGCCCGACATCGGCGCCGCCCATACACGGGCGTTGTGCGCCTCGGCCAAGGCAACAACCTCGCTCCATGCGTTGTCACGATCGACCGCGGCGCCTACGACGATTGCCGGACGATCACTTGCATCCAGAGCGTCGCCGATCTGCGCCAGAACGGCTGGCTGCGGGCGAAGCTCGGTGCTGACGACCCTTACCGGCACGAAACCGGCCGGTTGGTCCCAGTCGTCGACTGGCACCGAAACAAGTACGGGACCACGCGGCGGCATCATTGCGACGTAGTAAGCCCGCGCGATGGCCAACGGCACGTCTTGCGCACGGGCGGGCTCGATGCTCCATTTCACATAGGGCTTCGGCAATTCAGTGGCCTGCGCGGACGACAGGAACGGATCGAACGGAAGGATCGACCGCGCTTGCTGTCCCGCTGTGATCACCATTGGCGTGCGGTTCTTGTGCGCGGTGAAGATGTTGCCCATCGCGTTGCCCACGCCGGCTGCCGAATGCAGGTTCACGAAGGCGGCGTTGCGGGTCACCTGGGCGTAGCCATCGGCCATGCCGACGACACTGGCCTCCTGCAGGCCCAAGACATAACGGAAGTCACCGGGGAAGTCGCGAAACATCGGGAGTTCGGTCGAACCCGGATTGGCGAACACGGAGGTCATGCCGAAGCGCCGCATGAGGTCGACGACGGCGTCGCGAACGGTAGCAGTGGTGGTTTGCGCGGCCGTTTCGACGACGGCGAGCGGTGCAGGTCCGGTCATTTTGTGCTTTCTGGCTGTGCACTGCGGAAGTCGCGGTGCTTGTGTCTCGATGGCTCAAGTGTGAAATCTCGCCGCCTTATTGAAAATTGCTTTTTTGAGAAAAAGTCATTACCGTTGCGCATGACTTTCGATCTCCAACATCTCATCGCCTTCAACGCCATCGTTTCGTCGGGAAGTCTTGGCCGGGCCGCCGATGCACTGAACGTGACGCAACCCGCACTGAGCCGCACGATTCGCAGGTTGGAGGAGCAGGCAGGGGCGCCATTGTTCGCGCGTCATTCGAAGGGCATGCAGCTCACAGACGTTGGACGCGCATTGCTGCCTCACGCCGTCCTGTTGCAGCGCGAGTCGGAGCACGCCAATGAGGACATCAAGGCGATGTTGGGCTTTGCAAAGGGAACCATCCGCGTCGGTGCCGTCGGCAGCATCGCCTGCCTGGTGCTTCCGCTGGCCATCGGCAGCATCTGCAAGAAGTGGCCGAGTCTGCAGGTCCAGGTGATCGAAGGGGTGTGGGATCGCCTCGCAAATGCGCTTGCCTCGCATGAGATCGATCTGGCGCTCGGCGTCGACGTCGACATCGAGGACACCGATGAAATCATGGCCGTCAAGGATTGCCGCTGGGAAGACACCAGCTACGTGGTCGCTGGCTGGCGCCATCCGCTGCGCAAGAAGCCGATGCTCACGCTGGCGGACACACTGCAGGAGCGCTGGGCCATCCTGCCGAAGGGAACCGGGCCTTTCGAGCATATGAAGAAGGTGTTTGTGCGGCAGCAACTGCCGCTGCCCAACGTCGTGGTGGAGACCCGCTCCGTCACTGTTCTGAAAAGCCTGATCGGCCGCTCAGGCTTCCTTGGCTGGATGCCCGAGCCCATGTATGACGCCGAGCAAAAGGCCGGTCTGATCGACGCCCTGGATATACCCGGGGCGAGTGACAGGAGAACGCTGACGGCATTTCACCGAAAGGCCGGCATTCTACCGGGCCCGTCGATCAAACTCCTCGAGGAATTGCGCTTGCTGACGGTGCCACCCGCGCACGGCGCCCAAAGACGGGCTTGATGTGATCCACAGGACTGCTGGACCAGTTTCGTCAGATTTTTGGCACAGGAAGAGTGTCCAGCAGTCGCTCCATGGACAGCCCGATGCCAGGAAGCTCGCGATCGGTGCCTATCGAGTGCCAAGCCGACAGGCAATCCTTCCGGCGTCAGGCCTGCCGGCAGCGTGAGTCCAGGAACACCAGTGGTGCTGCCGAGGTCAGTTTTTCGAATCAACGTGCCGAACGTATCAACAGGCTCGGCGCCGTTGATCGAGACCGTAGAGGGACTGATCTTCATGTCGATCAAAGGGGCAGGCTATGAACCAATAGCGAGAGTGGACCGGTGGCCGCTATCGGCCGACCGATCCGTCAACAAGCCCAAATTGAATGACCCCTTGCGGGTGCGTTTCGGACCTGCGCTGCGAAATGCCGAAGGCAGCAGTGGGCCCGTTGTTGGCCACCGCGAACTACCACCGATTGGCAAGTCAATCAACAAAATTCGACATCCAGAAGGCTGCCACTGGCGAGTACCCGCTTCCGCTGCACATCCGCCCTTCGTCAGTAGTCCTTCATTGACGGGAATGGGCGCACTCCAGTCAGTCAACGGGTGTGAATGCCTGCCACAAAGAGGGTGTTCGCAGCGTCCATTACCCAAAACGTTTACCAGCCTCGCGGTATCAAGCGATATGGCACCTTTTCTTGATACGCCACGTAGCCAGGCAGGTTCCTTGCCAGGAATTTTTCTTCCTCAAACAGTCGCCATATCAGCGCGGGCACCATGGCGACGACGACAAGCAACCCCCACCACGAACCGAGCGCCATCGGTATGCCAAGCAGCATGACGAGGGCGCCGGCGTACATCGGATGCCGCACCAGCGCGTAAGGGCCTGTTGACACCACCTTCTGGTCCGGGGCCAATTCAATGGTCGCAGAGGTAAACGTATTTTCTTTAAACACGAAGAAAACCACCAGAAAGCCGAGCGCCACAAGCAAGCGCTTTATAGGTAGGATGTTCATCTCGTTGTTGGGGCCGATGCCAATTAAACATCGGCGACAACCTACCGTGCAAACACATCAGTACACCCACACCGTCGGAGCCAGGACTTACGGCTTTCGCGATCTGAAGGATCTGATGGCCAAGGCCACGCCGGCACGCTCCGGCGATCTGCTGGCAGGCGTTGCCGCACACAGTGCGCAAGAGCGCGTGGTGGCGCAAATGGCGCTGGCCGAGCTGCCGCTTGCGACCTTTCTGAATGTTGCACTGATCCCGTATGAAGACGATGACGTCACGCGCCTGATCATCGACAGCCACGACAGCGCCGCCTTTGCACCCACCCGCCATCTGACGGTCGGAGACTTTCGCAACTGGTTGCTGGGTGACGAGGTCGACAGCGCCACCCTGGCCGCGCTGGCGCCCGGCATCACACCGGAAATGGCGGCCGCCGTGTGCAAGATCATGCGCAATCAGGACCTGATCCTGGTGGCGAAGAAGTGCCGGGTGGTGACTGCGTTTCGCAACACCCTCGGGGAGGCGGGCCGCATGTCCACCCGGCTGCAGCCCAACCACCCGACGGATGACGCCACCGGCATCGCCGCCAGCCTGCTCGACGGCCTGCTATACGGCAGCGGCGACGCGGTGATCGGCATCAACCCGGCCACCGACAACGTCGCCCAGGTCATCAAGCTGGTGACGATGCTGAGCGACATCATCAGCGAGTATGAAATCCCGACCCAGTCCTGCGTGCTGACCCACGTCACCCACACGATCGAGGCGATTCGGCGCGGCGCCCCGGTGGATTTGGTGTTCCAGTCGATAGGCGGCACCGAAGCCACCAACCGCAGCTTCGGCATCAGCCTCGATCTGCTGGGCGAAGCGCGCAGCGCGGCACTCTCCTTGAAACGCGGCACGGTCGGCGACAACGTGATGTATTTCGAAACCGGCCAGGGGAGTGCCCTGTCGGCCCGGGCGCACCACGGGCTCGATCAGCAAACCTGCGAAGCACGGGCCTACGCGGTGGCGCGTCATTTCAAGCCGCTGCTGGTCAATTCCGTGGTCGGCTTCATCGGCCCCGAGTACCTGTTTGACGGCAAGCAGATCATCCGCGCGGCGCTGGAAGACCACTTTTGCGCCAAGCTGCTCGGGCTGCCCATGGGCTGCGACGTGTGCTACACCAACCACGCCGAGGCCGACCAGAACGACATGGACGTGCTGCTGACCCTGCTGGGCGTGGCCGGTTGCAGCTTTGTGATGGGGATTCCGGGGGCGGACGACATCATGCTCAACTACCAGAGCACCTCGTTCCATGACGCCCTGTATGTGCGCCGGGTGCTGGGTCTGCGACCCGCCCCGGAATTCGAAGCCTGGTTGCAGAAGATGCAAATTTTCAGTCGCGACGAGCCGTTCCGGCTCAACCCAGCGTTGCCGGGCGCTTTTCAAAAGGCACTGTTGCGCCTGTCTTGAACCAGCATGAACGACAAAGATTCACCCGTCATTGCCAACCCCTGGACAGCGCTGCGTCAATTTACAGACGCCCGTATCGCCCTCGGGCGCGCCGGCGTGAGTTTGCCCACGGCCGCCCATCTGGACTTCCAGTTGGCCCACGCCAGGGCGCGGGATGCGGTGCATCTGGCGCTGGATGCGCCCCGGCTGGCGCAGACATTCAACGCCTCGCTGGAAGATCAAACCTCGCCCGCCATCACGCTGCACAGCGCGGCCACGGATCGAAACATGTATTTGCAGCGGCCTGACCTGGGGAGCAGGCTGGATGACGCATCCCGGCAAGCGCTGACGGCCCTGAAAAGGCCCGGGACACCGCAGTGCGCACGTCCGTACGACCTGGCATTCGTAGTGGTGGATGGCCTGTCGGCATGGGCCATCGAGCAAAGCGCCGCGCCGTTTCTAGCCATTCTGCAGCGCCGCATCGCTGCAGAAAACTGGTCGATGGCCCCCATTTGCATCGCTCTGCAAGGGCGGGTTGCCATAGGCGACGAAGTGGGCGAGCTGCTCGGCGCCAAGGCTGTGGCGGTGTTGATTGGCGAACGCCCGGGCCTGAGCTCACCCGACAGCATGGGCTTGTACCTGACCTGGATGCCGCGCGTGGGGCTGACCGATGCCAGCCGCAATTGCATCTCCAATGTGCGCCCGGCCGGCTTGAGCCTGGATGAGGCCGCCCACAAGCTGCACCATTTGTTGGTGCAAGCGCGCCAGCGGCAATTGTCTGGCGTTGCGCTCAAGGATGAAACGGGTGAAGACCGGGCCCTTCCGACCGCCACAGAAGCGCATGTCACAGCCGTAGCTTCGGCAGGATGGGGCCCATAGCGGCAGTCAGTTCTCAAATAACGGTTGAGCGGTTTCTCCGAAAGCGGTTTCGCTGACGGGCCCGCACGGCTGGACGCACAATAGCGCCATGACCCTGACCGAACTCAAATATATCGTCGCTGTAGCGAGAGAGAAGCACTTTGGCAAAGCTGCCGAAGCCTGCTATGTCTCGCAGCCGACGCTGTCGGTCGCCATCAAGAAGCTCGAGGACGAGCTCGAAGTCAAGCTGTTCGAGCGCAGCGCCAACGAGGTCACGGTCACGCCGCTGGGCGAGGAGATCGTGCGCCAGGCGCAAAGCGTGCTGGAGCAGGCCGCCAATATCAAGGAGATCGCCAAGCGCGGCAAGGACCCGCTGGCGGGGGCGCTGGGCCTGGGCATCATCTACACCATCGGCCCGTACCTGTTGCCGGACCTGGTGCGCCAGGCCATCGCCCACACGCCGCAAATGCCGCTGATGCTGCAGGAGAACTTCACGGTGAAGCTGCTGGAGATGCTGCGCACCGGCGAGATCGACTGCGCCATCATGGCCGAGCCGTTTCCCGACACCGGGCTGGCGATTGCGCCGCTGTACGACGAGCCGTTTCTGGCCGCCGTGCCGTACAACCACCCGTTGGCCGCGAAAAGCACCATCACGTCGGAAGCGCTCAAGAAGGAGACCATGCTGCTGCTGGGCACGGGCCACTGCTTTCGCGACCACGTGCTCGAAGTTTGCCCCGAGTTCGCGCGCTTCTCCAGCGATGCCGAGGGCATCCGCAAGAGCTTCGAGGGCTCGTCGCTGGAGACCATCAAGCACATGGTGGCGTCCGGCATGGGCGTTACGCTGGTGCCGCGCCTGTCGGTCCCGAAGGAGGCGTTGCATCCCGGGTCGAAACGCAAGCACCTCGACCAGGCCTACGTCAAGTACCTGCCGTTCGATGGCGACCCGCCGACGCGCCGCGTGGTGCTGGCCTGGCGCCGCAGCTTTACGCGCTACGAGGCCATCGCCGCACTGCGCAATGCCATCTACGCCTGCGAGCTGCCGGGCGTGAAACGTTTGTCCTGAGGAGGGAGTGTGACCATGACGCTTGCACACGCTGGCAGTCCGGCGCCGCTGCGCCGCAAGATCGGCCTGTACCTGGACCTGATCCGCTGGAGCCGGCCCGCGGGCTGGCTGCTGCTGCTGTGGCCGACCCTGAGCGGGCTGTGGATCGCGGCCGGCGGTTTTCCGGGCTGGCATTTGCTGGTGGTGTTCACGCTGGGCACCATCCTGATGCGCAGCGCCGGCTGCTGCATCAACGACGTGGCCGACCGCGAGTTCGACCGCCACGTCAAGCGCACAGCGCAGCGGCCCGTGACCACCGGCGCGATATCGGTGAAGGCCGCGCTGGGCTTCGGCGCATTGCTGGCGCTGCTGGCCTTCGCGCTGGTGCTGACCACCAACACGCCCACCATCTTGTGGTCGTTTGCCGCGCTCGCCATCACGCTGGTCTATCCCTATGCCAAGCGCTTTGTCTCCATGCCGCAGGCGGTGCTGGGCGTGGCCTTCAGCTTTGGCATTCCGATGGCCTTTGCCGCCGTGCAGTCGCGGGTGCCGCCTCTAGCCTGGGTGCTGCTGCTGGGCAACCTGTTCTGGGTGCTGGCCTATGACACCGAGTACGCCATGGTGGACCGCGACGACGACCTCAAGATCGGCATGAAGACCTCGGCCATCACGCTGGGGCGCCTGGACGTGCCAGTAGTCACGTCGAGCTACTTGTTGTTTATGCTGATTTGGGCTGTAGCCCTTTCCCGCTATGCACTAGGCGCTATTTTTTATATAGCGATCGCAGTGGCGCTGGCGCAGGTGGCGTGGCACTACACGCTGATCCGCACGCGCTCGCGCGAGGGCTGTTTCAAGGCCTTCCGGCTGAACCACTGGCTCGGCTTGACCGTGTTCGCCGGCATCGCGCTGGCGTACGCGGTGCGCTGATCACGCGCAGCGACAAGCGTGAGGCCGTCGGCCGCCGCGCCGGGCCGCCCCAAGCAAGGCCAGCCCCCTCGGGGGGCAGCGCAGTACGCGCAGCGACAAGCGTGGGGGCCTTTTAGTTCGCGCCGAACTCGTCGCCGAGTTCGCGCGCACGCTGCTGGGCCGCGTGCATGGCGCGCATGAACAGCGCCTTCACGTTGTCCTGCTCCATCGAAGTGATCGCGGCATAGGTGGTGCCGCCCTTGGAGGTCACGCGCTGGCGCAGCACCTCGGGCGGCTCGTCGGAGGCGCGCGCCAACTCGGATGAGCCCACGAAGGTGCCTACGGCCAGCTGCTGCGCCTGCGCGTGCGGCAGGCCCATGTCGACCCCGGCCTGCGTCATGGCCTCGATGAAATAAAACACATAGGCCGGCCCCGAGCCCGACAGCGCGGTCACGGCGTCCAGTTGCACCTCCCGCGCAACCCACAGGCAGTCGCCGGTAGGGGCCAGTACCTGCTCGACGCGCTGCCGGTCCGCGCTTGTGGCGGCAGCGCGCGCGAACAGCGCCGTCATGCCCTTGCCGACCAGCGCGGGGGTGTTGGGCATGGCGCGCACCACGCGCTCGGTGCCGAGCCAGCGCGCGATGCTGTCCGAGCGGATTCCGGCCGCCACGCTCAGGTGCAGCGCGCTTTGGGTGTGGGGGCGCGTCTGCAGCGCGGCCTCCTTGAAGGTCTGCGGCTTGACGGCCCACACCACCAGCGCGGCCTGCTCGAGCGCTGCCGTGGGCGCGGCCTGCGCCGTCAGGCCGAACTGGCTCTGCAGCTTGTCGCGCGCCTCGGCAAACGGCTCCACCACGTCGATCTGGCCGGGCGCGAGGCCCTGTTTGATCAGGCCACCGATGATGGCGCTGGCCATGTTGCCGCCGCCGATGAAGGCGATGCGGTCGCTGCGGACTGGTGCGGTGCTGAGGGTCATAAATGTGTCATCCAAAAAAGTTCTGGGGCGCCATCACATCGGCGGGATCGGGCCGCCGTTGAACGGGGCGTTGCTGGCAAACACCAGTGCGCGGCGGCGCGGCCTTGCGCTACCCTTGGCGCCTTATGGACTATATCCTCGCACTCGACCAGGGCACGACCAGTTCGCGGGCCATTTTGTTCGACCGGGCCGGCCAGGTGGCGGCGCTGGCGCAACAGGAATTCAAGCAGCATTTCCCGCAGCCCGGCTGGGTCGAGCACGACGCGCAGGAGATCTGGACGTCGCAACTGGCGGTGGCCCGGGATTGCATCAAGAAACTGGCTGAAACCCATAGTGGACGTGCACAGGACGCTATTCATATAGTAGCAATCGGCATCACCAACCAGCGCGAAACCACGGTGCTGTGGGACCGCGAAACAGGCCAGCCCGTGGCGCCGGCCATCGTCTGGCAGGACCGGCGCACGGCCGGTCGCTGCGACCAGCTGCGCGCGCGTGGTCATGCGGCGCAGATCCAGCGAAAAACCGGGCTGGTGCTGGACGCCTACTTTTCGGGCACCAAGCTCGAATGGCTGCTGGACCACGTGCCCGGAGCCCGCGCCCGGGCCGAACGCGGCGAGCTGGCGTTTGGCACCGTCGACAGCTGGCTGATCTGGAACCTGACCGGCGGCCGGGTGCACGCCACCGACGCCAGCAACGCCTCGCGCACGCTGCTGTTCAACCTGCATACGCTGCAGTGGGACGACGAGCTGCTGGCGCTGCTCCATATCCCGCGCAGCGTGCTGCCGCAGGTGCTGCCGTCGAGCGGGGTGCTGGGCGAAACCGAGGCCGCGCTGTTCGGTGCGCCGATCCGCATCGCCGGCGTGGCGGGCGACCAGCAGGCCGCCACCTTCGGCCAGGCCTGTTTTGCGCCCGGCATGGCCAAAAATACCTATGGCACGGGCTGCTTCATGCTGATGAACACCGGCACGGCCGCCGTGCCCAGCCGCAACCAGCTGCTGACCACCGTGGCATGGTGTGGCCCGTCGAGCCCCCTCCCCCGCGAGGGGGAGGGCTGGGGAGGGGGCGGGCGTCAAGCCGAGGCGAAGCCTTCCAGGGCGTGTTTCGCCCAGGAAGGCTCGGTCTTCATGGCGGGCGCCACGATTCAGTGGCTGCGCGACGGCTTGCAGATGATCGCGTCGGCCGACGAGGTGGAGGCGCTGGCCGCCAGCGTGCCCGACACCGGCGACGTGTATCTGGTGCCGGCCTTCGCCGGTCTGGGCGCGCCCGACTGGGACGGCCACGCCCGCGGCACCCTCATTGGCATGACGCGCGGCACCACCCGCGCCCACATCGCGCGGGCCGCGCTTGAATCGATCGCGCTGCAGGTGGCCGACATATTCGGCGCCATGGCCCGGGACGCGGGCTTTGCGCTGAAGGAGCTGCGGGTGGACGGCGGGGCCTGCCGCAACAACCTGCTGATGCAGATGCAGGCCGATTTTCTGGGCGTGCCCGTCGTGCGGCCTCAGGTGACCGAAACCACGGCGCTGGGCGCGGCTTACCTGGCCGGGCTGGCCACGGGGTTCTGGTCGGGCGCCGACGAAATTACCGCGCAGTGGGCGGTCGAGCGTCGCTTCGAACCTGCCATGGCGGATTCGCTCCGCAGCGCCAAGCTGGCGCGCTGGCGCCAGGCGGTGGCGCGCTCCAGGGCGTGGGCCCCATGAGCCGCCCCGGACTGCAGGGACAATCGCGCCCATGACCGCTGCACCCCCGCCTCTGGCCACCCGGCGCGAAGACCTGATGGCCCGCCTGGCCGAGCCGCACCAGCACGACGTGGCCGTCATCGGCGGCGGTGCCACGGGCCTGGGCGTGGCGCTGGATGCCGCGGCGCGCGGTTTTAGCGTGGTGCTGGTCGAGTCATACGATTTCGCCAAGGGCAGCTCGTCGCGCGCCACCAAGCTGGTGCATGGCGGCGTGCGTTACCTGGCGCAGGGCAATATTTCTCTGGTGCGGGAGGCGCTGCACGAACGCACGCGACTGTTGCACAACGCCCCGCACCTGGCCACGCCACTGCCGTTCGTGATGCCGTCCTACAAATTGTGGGAAACCCCGTTTTATGGCGCTGGCCTGGTGATCTATGACGCGCTCGCCGGCCAGGCCGGTCTGGGCAAGACGGAGTTCCTGGGCCGCGCGAAGACCCTGCGCTGCCTGCCCACGGCGCAGCCGCGGGGCCTCAAGGGCGGCGTGAAGTACTGGGACGGCCAGTTCGACGACGCCCGGCTGGCGCTGGCGCTGGCGCGCACGGCGACACAGCGCGGCGCCTTGCTGGTCAATTACTGCGCGGCGACCGATCTCATCCATGAGGGCGGCAAGGTCGTGGGGCTGGCCTGCGAGGACCGCGAGGCCGGGCGCCGCTACACGCTGCGGGCGCGCTGCGTGATCAATGCCGCGGGCGTCTGGGTCGATGAATTCCGCCAGAAGGATGGCGAGGCGATCGGGCGCGTCGCCAAACCCATGGTGGCGCCTAGCCAGGGCGTGCACATCGTGGTGGACCGCGCATTCCTGCCGGGCGACCACGCGCTGCTGGTGCCCCGGACCGCCGATGGCCGGGTGCTGTTTGCCGTGCCGTGGCTGGGCCAGATCATTCTGGGCACCACCGACACGCCGCGCCATGACTTGGCTCGCGAGCCCGATCCGTTCAAGGAAGAGGTCGAATTCATCCTGCGCGAGGCGGGCCGGTATCTGAGCCGGGCGCCGACCCGTGCCGATGTGAAAAGCATCTGGGTCGGGCTGCGCCCGCTGGTCAAGCCGCCGGATGACGACGGGGACAACACCAAGGGCTTGAGCCGCGAGCACACCGTGCTGGTGAGCCGTAGCGGCCTGGTGACCGTGACGGGCGGCAAATGGACCACCTACCGCGCGATGGCCGAAGACGTGCTGGAGAAATGTTTCGAGGCCTCCCTGCTGGCAAGGAAAAAATCGGGAGTGACCGCTGACTTGCTGCTGGTGGGCGGCGACGGCATGGCCCAGGTGAAGCGTCCCAGGATCAGCGATGCGCCCGGGCTGCACGCCTATGGCAGCGAGCAGGGCGCGGTGCTGTCCCTGCCCGGTGCGAATGTGCCGCTGGGCGGCGGCCTGAGCGAGGCCATGGTGCGCTTTGCCGCCCGTTACGAATACGCCAGAACCGTGGAAGACGTGCTGGCACGGCGCTCGCGCCTGCTGTTTCTGGACGCCCGGCTGGCGGGCTCGCTGGCGCAGGCGGTCGGCGACATCCTGGCGCAGGAGACCGGCATCGACCCCCGGATCGGGGCGTTTTCAGAGTTGGCGCGACATTATTTGCGTCTGCCCGACTGATCACGTTTGACGGCGCCCAAAAAGACGTGCATAATAGCGGGCTTCGCTTGAAAAAGCGGAGCTTCTGCCCAGCTGGAGACGCCGTGAGTGGTTCATGGCGTGGACGACGGGCCCAAGACTGACCGGATGCTGGCTGACCATCGAGAGATGGGCAAAAACCTCTGGTGCAAGTTGGGAATATTGAAATGATCCAAACAGAATCCCGGTTAGAAGTGGCCGACAATACCGGCGCGAAATCCGTCCTGTGCATCAAGGTGCTGGGTGGGTCCAAGCGTCGCTATGCAAGCGTTGGCGACGTCATCAAGGTGAGCATTAAAGAAGCTGCTCCGCGCGGCCGCGTCAAAAAAGGCGAGGTTTACAGCGCGGTGGTGGTGCGTACGGCCAAGGGCATTCGTCGTAGCGACGGCTCCCTGGTCAAATTCGATGGCAACGCGGCTGTGTTGCTGAACAACAAGCTGGAGCCCATTGGCACCCGCATCTTCGGCCCGGTGACGCGTGAATTGCGCACCGAGAAGTTCATGAAGATCGTGTCCCTGGCTCCTGAAGTTCTGTAAGGACTCGCCATGAACAAGATTCGCAAAGGCGACCAGATCATCGTGATCACGGGGCGCGACAAAGGCAAGCGTGGCACGGTATCGTTGCGCAAGGATGACTCCCATCTGCTGGTCGAGGGTGTCAACCTGGTGAAAAAACACACCAAGCCAAATCCTCTCAAGGGCACGACGGGCGGCATTGTTGAAAAGGCCATGCCGATTCACCAGTCCAACGTGGCTATTTTCAATGCCGCCACGGGCAAGGCTGACCGTGTGGGTATCAAGCTGCAGGCCGACGGCAAACGCGTTCGCGTTTACAAGTCCAGCGGCGAAGAAATCAAGGTGGCATGACCATGGCACGACTCCAACAACATTACCGCGAAAAAGTGGCGCCCGAGTTGATGGTCAAATTTGGCTACACCTCGCCCATGCAGGTGCCGCGCCTGACCAAGATCACGCTCAACATGGGTGTGAGCGAGGCGGTCTCCGACAAGAAGGTCATGGACAACGCTGTCAGCGACCTGTCCAAGATTGCGGGTCAGAAGCCTGTGGTCACCGTGGCCAAGAAGGCGATTGCGGGTTTCAAGATTCGCGAAGGCCAGGCCATCGGCTGCATGGTCACGCTGCGCGGCGTGCAGATGTATGAGTTCCTGGACCGTTTCGTTACCGTGGCGCTGCCGCGGGTGCGCGACTTCCGCGGCATTTCCGGCCGCGCGTTTGACGGCCGTGGCAACTACAACATCGGCGTTAAAGAGCAGATTATTTTCCCTGAGATCGAGTACGACAAGGTAGATGCCTTGCGCGGTCTCAATATCAGCATCACCACGACGGCCAAGAACGACGAAGAGTGCAAAGCACTGCTCGCGGGCTTCCGTTTCCCGTTCAAGAACTGAGGTGGCGTGTGGCTAAAATGGCTTTGATCGAGCGCGAGCTCAAGCGAGACAAACTGGTCGCCAAGTACGCGAAGAAACACGCGGAACTGAAGGCTATCTCCAACGACGCCAAACGCAGCGATGAAGAGCGCGCGGCGGCCCGTCTGGGTCTGCAAAAACTCCCGCGCAATGCGAATCCGACACGTCAGCGCAACCGCTGCGCGATCACGGGTCGCCCGCGTGGAACATTCCGTCAATTCGGCTTGGCTCGCGCCAAGATCCGTGAAATGGCTTTCGCTGGCGATATCCCCGGTATCGTCAAGGCGAGCTGGTAAGCAAGGCAGGAGATTAAACATGAGCATGAGTGATCCCATTGCCGATCTGCTGACCCGCATTCGCAATGCACAAATGGTGGCCAAAGTCACCGTGTCGGTGCCCTCTTCCAAGGTGAAGGTGGCCATTGCGCAGGTCTTGAAAGACGAAGGCTACATCGATGGCTTCCAGGTGAAAACCGAAGCCGGCAAGAGCGAACTTGAAATCGCCCTGAAGTACTACGCCGGTCGCCCCGTGATCGAGCGTATCGAGCGCGTCAGCCGCCCCGGCCTGCGCGTTTACAAGGGCCACGATGCCATTCCCCAGGTCATGAATGGCCTGGGTGTGGCGATTGTCACCACGCCGCAAGGGGTGATGACGGACCGCAAAGCGCGCGCGACCGGTGTCGGTGGCGAAGTGCTGTGCTACGTAGCTTAATCGCGGCATTGAGGAGAAACTGAAATGTCTCGTATAGGAAAAATGCCGGTCACCGTCCCCGCTGGTGTGGACGTGTCGATCAAGGAAGATCAGATCAGCGTTAAAGGCACGGGTGGCACTTTGCTGCTGGCCCAGAATGCGCTGGTCAAGGTTGCAAGCGACGCGGGCAAGCTGAGCTTTGCCCCGGCGAACGACTCGCGTGAAGCGAACGCCATGAGCGGCACCATGCGTCAGCTGGTGAACAACATGGTGGTCGGCGTGACCAAGGGTTTCGAGAAGAAGCTGAGTCTGGTCGGCGTGGGCTACAAGGCCCAGGCGCAAGGTGCCAAGCTGAACCTGTCGGTGGGTTACTCGCATCCGGTAAACAAGGACATGCCCGCTGGCATCACGGTGGCGACGCCAATCCCCACGGAAATCGTGATCAAGGGTGCCGACCGTCAGCGTGTCGGGCAGGTGGCAGCCGAGATTCGTGCGATTCGCCCACCCGAGCCCTACAAGGGCAAGGGCATCCGCTATGCGGATGAGAAGATCACGATCAAAGAAACCAAGAAGAAATAAGGAGCTGCAACATGTTGACGAAAAAAGAGCAGCGTCTTCGCCGGTCCCGTCAGACCCGAATTCGTATTGCGACCCAAGGTGTCGCACGTTTGACGGTGAATCGCACCAATCTGCATATCTATGCCAGCGTCATTTCCGGCGACGGCACCAAGGTCCTGGCCACGGCGTCGACGGCGCAGGCTGATGTTCGCAAATCGCTCGGCGGTTCGGGCAAGGGCGGCAATGCGGCCGCAGCCCAGGTCATTGGCAAAATGATTGCCGAGAAGGCCAAGGCGGCCGGTGTTGAAAAAGTGGCCTTTGACCGGGCCGGGTTTGCATATCACGGCCGCGTCAAGGCGTTGGCTGATGCGGCGCGTGAAGCCGGCTTGCAGTTCTAAGCGGATCGGAATACAAAATGGCTAAAGTTCAAGCAAGAATGCAGGGCAAGGGGCAAAACGACGGCCCCGAAGATGGCCTGCGTGAAAAGATGATTGCGATCAACCGCGTGACCAAGGTGGTCAAGGGCGGTCGCATTCTCGGATTTGCCGCGTTGACGGTGGTGGGTGATGGCGACGGTCGCGTCGGCATGGGCAAGGGCAAGTCAAAAGAAGTGCCAGCTGCCGTGCAGAAGGCCATGGAAGAAGCCCGTCGCAACCTGACCAAGGTGTCGTTGCGCAATGGCACGATTCACCACAAGGTGAATGGTCACCATGGCGCCGCGAACGTGATGATGGCGCCGGCCCCGAAGGGTACCGGCATCATCGCGGGCGGCCCGATGCGCGCCGTGTTCGAGGTCATGGGTGTCACCGACATCGTGGCCAAGAGCCATGGCTCGTCCAACCCCTACAACATGGTTCGCGCCACGCTGGACGCGCTCGCCCATTCCACCACCGCGTCGGAAGTGGCAGCCAAGCGCGGCAAGACTGTCGAAGAACTCTTCGCTTAATCGGGAGTTTCACTATGACAACGCTACAAACAGTCAAAGTCCAGCTGGTGCGCAGCCCGATCGGCTGCAAGGAATCGCACCGCGCCACGGTGCGTGGTTTGGGCCTGCGCAAGGTCAACAGCACGAGCGAACTGAAGGACACCCCTGAAGTTCGCGGCATGATTAACAAGATCAGTTATCTGGTCAAAGTGCTCTAAGAGGCAAGATGATGGAACTCAATGGCATCAAGCCCGCAGAGGGCGCAAAGCACGCCAAGCGGCGTGTTGGACGTGGTATTGGATCCGGTCTGGGCAAGACCGCGGGTCGTGGCCACAAGGGTCAGAAGTCGCGCGCGGGCGGCTACCACAAGGTTGGTTTTGAAGGCGGCCAGATGCCGCTGCAACGTCGCCTGCCCAAACGCGGCTTCAAATCCCATCTGCTGCAATTCAATGCCGAAGTCACGCTCAGCGCGCTTGACCGGCTCGGCGCTGCGGAAGTGGATCTCTTGTCCCTCAAGCAGGCCGGCCTGGTCGGTGAATTGGCCAAGGTGGTCAAGGTGATCAAGTCGGGCTCGATCAGCAAGGCGGTCAAGCTCAACGGGATCGGTGCAACCGCCGGTGCCAAGGTCGCGATTGAAGCGGCCGGCGGCAGCGTCGCCTGAATTTACGCTTGAAAGAGAACATCAGTGGCAACTAGTAGCGCAAAAATTGCAAAGACTGGAAAGTTCGGCGACCTGCGTCGTCGTCTGGTCTTTCTGTTGCTCGCGCTCGTGGTGTACCGCGTGGGCTCGTATATTCCGGTGCCCGGCATTGATCCGGCGCAGCTTGAGCAGTTGTTCCAGGGCCAGCAAAACGGCATTTTGAACCTGTTCAACATGTTCTCGGGCGGCGCCCTTTCCCGTTTCAGCGTGTTTGCGCTGGGGATCATGCCGTATATCTCGGCGTCGATCATCATGCAGTTGATGACGTACGTGGTGCCGACCTTCGAGCAGATGAAAAAAGAAGGCGAGTCGGGCCAGCGCAAGATCACCCAGTACACCCGCTACGGGACGCTGGGCCTGGGTCTGTTCCAGTCTCTGGGCATTTCCGTGGCGCTGGAGAGTTCCCCGGGCCTCGTGATGGCGCCTGGCATGGGCTTTCGCCTGACCGCTGTCGTCAGCCTGACCGCAGGCACCATGTTCCTGATGTGGCTGGGTGAACAAATCACCGAGCGCGGGCTTGGGAACGGCATATCGCTGCTGATTTTTGCCGGCATTGCGGCTGGACTGCCGAGGGCCATCGGCGGCTTGCTGGAGTTGGTCCGTACCGGGGCGATGAGTATTTTGATCGCCTTGTTTATCGTGGCCATCGTCGCACTGGTGACCTATTTTGTGGTGTTCGTCGAGCGTGGCCAGCGCAAGATTCTGGTGAACTACGCGCGCCGGCAGGTGGGTAACAAGGTTTATGGTGGTCAGTCATCGCATCTGCCGCTGAAGCTGAACATGTCGGGTGTGATTCCGCCAATTTTTGCATCCTCCATCATCCTGTTGCCCGCGACCATGGTGAGTTGGTTCAGCACCGGTGATTCAATGCGTTGGTTGAAGGACATTGCCGGAGCCCTCACTCCCGGGCAGCCGATTTATGTCATGCTTTATGCGGCAGCCATCATATTTTTCTGCTTCTTCTACACGGCGCTGGTGTTCAATAGCCGTGAAACGGCCGACAACCTGAAGAAGAGCGGTGCATTCATTCCCGGTATTCGGCCAGGCGAGCAATCGGCGCGCTACATCGACAAGATCCTGGTTCGCCTGACACTGGTCGGTGCAATCTATATCACCGTCGTGTGTTTGCTGCCCGAGTTCCTGGTATTGAAATACAACGTGCCATTTTACTTTGGCGGTACCTCTTTGCTGATTATTGTGGTGGTCACCATGGACTTCATGGCCCAAGTGCAGAACTACATGATGTCCCAGCAGTACGAGTCGCTGTTGAAGAAGGCTAACTTCAAGACTTCACTGGGCGGTTAAGCGGAATGTCAAAAGATGATGTCATCCAGATGCAGGGGGAAGTGGTTGAAAACCTGCCCAATGCTACGTTTCGCGTGAAACTGGAAAACGGCCATATTGTGTTGGGTCATATTTCGGGAAAAATGCGGATGCACTACATCCGGATTCTGCCCGGGGACAAGGTGACGGTTGAGTTGACGCCCTACGATTTGTCGCGGGCTCGTATTGTGTTCCGGGCTAAATAAGCCGGGGCTGGACGGAAAAGTTTTAGGAGAATGAAATGAAGGTTTCGGCTTCGGTCAAAAAAATTTGCCGCAACTGCAAAATTATCCGCCGCAAAGGCGTGGTTCGCGTGATCTGCACCGATCCGCGGCACAAGCAGCGCCAAGGTTGATTAAAGAGTTTTAGAGGACGCACATGGCACGTATCGCTGGCATTAATATTCCGCCGCATCAGCACGCTGAGATCGGCTTGACCGCCATTTTTGGCATTGGTCGCACCCGCGCTCGCAAGATTTGCGAAGCCTGCGAGATCGCTTATTCCAAGAAGATCAAGGATCTGACGGATGGCGATCTTGAGAAGATTCGCGACCAGATCGCGCAATTCACGATCGAGGGCGATTTGCGCCGTGAAACCACCATGAACATCAAGCGGTTGATGGACATCGGTTGCTATCGCGGCTTCCGTCACCGTCGTGGCTTGCCGATGCGTGGTCAGCGTACGCGCACGAATGCGCGTACTCGCAAGGGCCCGCGCAAAGCAGCAGCGGCATTGAAGAAATAATTGGGATTGAGAGATCACTATGGCAAAGGCTCCCGCCAATAACGCCGCACAACGTGTGCGCAAGAAAGTCCGGAAGAATGTTTCGGACGGCGTTGCACACGTTCACGCGTCGTTCAATAACACCATCATCACGATCACTGATCGTCAAGGCAATGCCCTCTCATGGGCATCGTCGGGCGGCCAGGGATTCAAGGGCTCACGCAAGTCCACGCCATTCGCTGCGCAGGTCGCATCGGAAGTGGCCGGACGGGCTGCGATCGAGCAGGGGATCAAGAATCTCGACGTAGAAATCAAGGGCCCCGGTCCTGGCCGTGAATCGTCGGTTCGCGCGCTGGCAGCGCTGGGTATCCGCATCACGTCGATTGCCGACGTGACGCCGGTACCGCACAACGGCTGCCGCCCACAAAAACGCCGTCGTATTTAATTTTTTTCAAGCCCACCGCCATCAGCGACAGCTTGATGGCTCCCGCAATCCATTGCGGCAGATGACATAAAGGACGTTCAAGTGGCACGCTATCTCGGCCCCAAGGCCAAACTCTCCCGCCGTGAAGGCACGGACCTTTTTCTCAAGAGCGCGCGTCGCGCCATTGGGGACAAGGCGAAATTCGACTCGAAGCCGGGTCAGCACGGCCGTACCTCGGGCGCTCGTACGTCCGACTACGGTCTGCAATTGCGCGAAAAACAAAAAGTCAAGCGCATGTATGGCGTGCTGGAGCGCCAGTTCCGCCGCTACTTTGAAGAGGCAGATCGCCGCAAGGGCAATACCGGTGCCAACCTGTTGTTCCTGCTAGAGTGCCGCCTGGACAACGTGGTGTATCGCATGGGTTTCGGCTCCACGCGGGCCGAAGCGCGCCAGTTGGTGTCGCACAAGGCGATCACGGTCAATGGCCAGTCGGTGAATATCCCTTCCTACATGGTCAAGATTGGCGATATCGTCGCGGTGCGCGACAAGTCCAAGAAGCAAAACCGTATCGTGGAAGCCCTTCAATTGGCGCAACAGGTGGGCATCCCCGCCTGGGTTGATGTCAACGCCGATAAGGGCGAAGGTACCTTCAAGAAGGTGCCTGATCGTGATGAGTTCGCCGCCGATGTCAACGAATCGTTGATTGTCGAGCTGTACTCACGCTGATCGCACTAGTTTTCAATCGTATTCGTTCCTGATTCGCCGGGTGCCGCGAATCAGGCGCTTCACCAGCCTTACCGGTGTAACGAGCCGGGGGTATTGAGAGGAAGTCTGCATGCAAACCAATCTGCTAAAACCAAAAACAATCAATGTGGAGCAACTCGGGCTCAACCGGGCCAAAGTGACACTGGAGCCGTTCGAGCGTGGTTATGGCCACACCCTGGGCAACGCCTTGCGCCGCGTGTTGCTATCTTCCATGGTGGGTCACGCTGCGACCGAAGTCACCATCGCTGGCGTGCTTCATGAGTATTCATCCATCGACGGCGTCCAGGAAGATGTTGTCAACATCCTGCTGAACCTCAAGGGCGTTGTGTTCAAGCTGCACAATCGCGATGAGGTCACGCTGAGCCTGCGCAAAGACGGTGAAGGCCTCGTGACGGCGGCGGACATCCAGACCCCGCACGATGTCGAAATCATCAACCCGAACCATGTCATTGCGACGCTGTCGCAAGGCGGCAAGCTGGACATGCAGATCAAGGTTGAAAAAGGCCGTGGCTACGTTCCGGGCAACATGCGCCGGTATGGCGACGAGCCTACGAAATCCATCGGCCGGATTGTTCTGGACGCATCGTTCTCGCCAGTCAAGCGTGTCAGCTACATTGTGGAAAGTGCCCGCGTCGAGCAGCGCACGGACCTCGACAAGCTGGTCGTGGAAATTGAAACCAACGGCGCCATTTCGGCCGAAGATGCGGTTCGCGCCTCGGCCAAGATCCTGGTGGAGCAGCTGGCCGTGTTCGCGCAGCTCGAAGGCGGAGAGCTCGCCTTGTTCGACGCGCCGACGCCGCGCAGTTCGCAGCAATTCGACCCGATCCTGCTGCGTCCGGTCGACGAGCTGGAGCTGACGGTGCGTTCCGCCAACTGCCTGAAGGCCGAAAACATTTACTATATTGGTGATTTGATCCAGCGCACCGAAAACGAGCTGCTCAAGACGCCGAATCTGGGTCGCAAATCGCTCAACGAGATCAAGGAAGTTCTCGCTTCGCGCGGTTTGACGCTCGGCATGAAACTGGAAAGCTGGCCACCGGCCGGCCTGGACAAACGTTAATTTTTCGGGCCCTGGATTTCAGGGCCAGTGCACCGGGCAGTACCTGATACGGCTGCCTGTTTAATAAAGAAAGGAAAGCACTATGCGCCACGGACACGGACTCCGTAAACTGAACCGCACCAGCGAGCACCGCCTCGCCATGCTGCGCAACATGATGAACTCGCTCATCGAGCACGAGGTCATCAAGACCACGCTGCCCAAGGCCAAGGAACTGCGCCGCGTGGTCGAGCCCATGATCACCTTGAGCAAAGAGCCCACGCTGTCCAACAAGCGTCTGGCGTTCAACCGCCTGCGTGACCGTGATAGCGTCGTCAAGCTGTTTGCCGAACTCGGCCCGCGCTTCAAGGCGCGCCCGGGCGGCTACACCCGCATTTTGAAAATGGGCTTTCGTGTGGGCGACAACGCGCCCATGGCCCTGGTGGAACTGGTTGATCGTCCGGCCGAGGTGGATTCCTCCGACGCCGCGAAGGCTTAATAGGTTATAATAATCGCCTTACCGCGCGATGGAGCAGCCTGGTAGCTCGTTGGGCTCATAACCCAAAGGTCGCAAGTTCAAATCTTGCTCGCGCAACCAAAAAAACAGCGGTTTTCGCTGATAGCAAAACGTCCACTTTTAGTGGACGTTTTGCTTTTGGGAACCGGCCTTCGCGCAGTCGGCCTCCCTATAATCCTCGCATGTTCAAACGCATGACGCATCCGCTGGCCAGATGGTTCGTCGTTGCGTCCATCGCATGGCTGACGCTGGCGCCAGCGGCACTGCGAACCCTCAGTGGACTGCTTCCGTCCTCGTCGCCGTGGCAGCAAATCTGCACATTGCACGGCGAACAGTCGATTCATTTGACGGGCGCTCCCGGGACGCCGCAACAGGGTGATTCTGCCGGCGACAACTGCCCGCTCTGCGTTCTGTGCCACCTCGGCTGGGCTCCTGCGCCTTCGGTGATTCCGGTCGTTGACATTCCATTAATGGGCACGCTGCCGCAAGTGGCCCCTGACGCGCATCTGCCCCGTCCGGCGCCAGGCTGGGTACTGCAGAATCCGCGCGCACCGCCTGACTTGTCCTGATACCCGCAACAAATCGTCTCCCGCTGCGCCTGACGCCTGCGGGAGCTTCGGTCTGGCCGCTCCGGCGGCTTCCATTCTTCTTCCTATTTTTTGCGCGGGCGCCATACTCCCGCGCTTGCGAGACACTCATGAAAAAACGTTATTCAATTCTTGTCGCGCTGCTGGCCACTGTGCCCGCCAGCGCCGTGCTGGCCTGCGCCACCTGCGGCTGCTCCCTGTCCTCCGATGCCGCCATGGGCTATTCGGCCTCCACCGGCTGGATGGTCAGCCTGCAATACGACTACCTCAACCAGAACCAGCTGCGCTCGGGGTCGAGCACCATTTCGCCCGCGCAGGTGGCGGCGATCAACAACGCCGGCGGCAACCAGGAAGTGGAGAACGGCACCGTCAACCGCTACGTCACCTTGGGCCTCGGCTACGCGCCCAGTGCGGACTGGAACTTCAAGCTCATGGTGCCGTACATCGACCGCAGCCACACAACTTTCGGCTCCGCGAGCAACCCGCTCAGCACGGACGATCTCAGCGGTGCCACCGTTTCCGGTCTGGGCGACATCAAATTCATCACCAGCTACCAGGGCCTGCTGCCGACGCACAACCTCGGGTTTCAAGTCGGCGTGAAACTGCCCACCGGTAACTACGGCGGACCCAACGCCGCCGGCACGGGCACAGTCGGGCGCAATCCTGTCTCCTTCACCTCGGGGCCCGGCACAGGCAGCCTCCTCGACACCAGCCTGCAGGCGGGCACCGGCAGCACCGACCTGATCGTCGGGGCCTACTATTACCAGCCGGTGAGCCAGAACTTTGACGCCTTTGTGAACGGCCAATTCCAGGCCGCTGTGATGCAGCGTCTCGATCAGGCCGGTGCCGACTATCGTCCGGGGAACCTGGCGACGGTGAGCTTTGGCGTGCGCTACGAGGCCAACCCGGATATCGTGCCGCAGCTGCAAATGAACATCACGCGCAAGAGCCAGGACCAGGGCGCGCTGGCCGACACCACAGATACTGCCGGTACAGTGGCCTACTTGAGCCCCGGCGTCACTGTGGCTGTCGCAAAGAACACGCATCTCTACGCCTTCCTGCAACTGCCGGTGTACAGCAAGCTCGCGGGCTACCAGCTGTTTCCGCGCTGGGTGGCCACGGTCGGCCTCACGCATGCATTCTGACCCGTTCCGTCACCGTCTTGAGGCGCGCCGGGCGCGCGCTGGCGGTTCCGGCGACAATCATGCTCTGCACGCCCCCACCCCTGAAATGACTCGCCAGATTCACATCCGAAGTGTCGCAGTTCATCGATCAGAGCCGGTACCCGACCTCCAGCGCCGTGCCCTGCTGCGCGGCGCCGTCGGGCTCGGTATTGCGGGTGCTGGCGGCTTGTGCGCTTCGCGGGCGCGCGCGGCCGATCTGAAGGTCGGCCAGCCGGCGCCGCACCTGGTGCTGCACACACTGGACGGACGCAGCATCGCCACGCGCGACCTGCTCGGGCAGGTGGTGATCGCCACCTTCTGGGCGACCTGGTGCGTGCCCTGTCGCGAGGAGCTGCCCCTGCTCTCGGCCTATGCCGCACGTCATGCGCCGCAAGGCCTGCAGGTGCTGGGTTTCAGCCTGGACGAGGCACAGAATCTGCCCAAGGTGCGCACGGTCGCGGCCAGCCTGAGCTTTCCGGTGGGGCTGCTCGAGAGTCCCTGGGTCCCGGCCTACGGCCGTATCTGGCGCCTGCCGGTGAGCTTCGTCATCGACCGTGCCGGCCGCCTGGCCGACAACGGCTGGGACGCTGATCCGCCGGAGTGGACGGCGCAGCGGCTGCAGCAGGTGGTGGATCCCCTTCTGGCACGCGGCGGATGATCCGGTTTCAATCCGGCAGCACGGCCGTCACCTCGATCTCGACCTTGGCGCGTGCTTCCATGAGTGCGGCCACCTGCACGCAGGTCATGGCCGGAAAGTTGCGGCCCAGCACCTCGCGGTAAACCACGCCCAGTTCGGGCAGGCGGCTGTTGTATTCCACCCGGTCCAGGATGTACCAGGTCATGCGCACCATGTGCTCGGGCCCGGCGCCGGCCTCTTTCAGCACGGCCACGATATTGCGCAGGGTCTGCGCGGTCTGGGCGATAAAGTCGTCCGACTCGAACTGCTGCTGCGCATTCCAGCCGATCTGGCCGCCCACGAAAACCTGGGTGCCGCGTGCGGCGATGCCGTTGGCATAGCCCCTGGGGGCGGTCCACCCTGGTGGCTGCAAAAGTGTTCTCATTTGATTCTCTCTTCGTTCGTGTGGGGGCGCTGCTGCTGGCCGGCGCTCAGGGCTGGCGCAGCTTGAAGCGCTGCAGCTTGCCGGTTTCGGTGCGCGGCAGGCTGGGCACGAACTCGATCTCGCGCGGGTATTTGTACGGCGCAATCTCGGCCTTGACATGGTCCTGCAGCGCCTTGACCAGGGCGTCATTGCCCACCTGGCCGGGCTTGAGCACACAAAAGGCCTTGACCCGCATGCCGCGTTCCGCGTCAAGCTTGCCGATCACCGCGCATTCGGCCACCGCGGGATGCTTGAGCAGCGCATCTTCCACCTCGGGGCCACCGACGTTGTAGCCCGCCGTGATGATCATGTCGTCGTCGCGCGACTGGTAGAAGAAGTAGCCATCCGCGTCCTGCATGAAGGCGTCGCCCGGGTAGTTCCAGCCGTCCCGGACGTAGTTGGCCTGGCGTGGGTCGCCCATGTATTTGCAGCCGGTCGGGCCCTTCACCGCGAGCTTGCCAATGGTGCCGCGCGGCACTTCCCGGCCGTTGTCGTCCACCACCTTCGCGGTGTAGCCCGGCACCACCTTGCCGATGGCGCCGCGCCGCACCTCGGCCCCGGCGCTGGAGATGAAGATATGAAACATCTCGGTGGCGCCAATGCCGTCCAGCATCTCGATGCCGGTGGCGTCCTTCCAGAGCTGGCGCGTCGCGTCCGGCAGCGCTTCGCCGGCGCTCGCGCAGGTGTGCAGCCTGGGCAGGCCGTGCTGCTTGGCATAGGGCGCCATCTGCCGGTAAAACGTCGGCGCGGTGTAGCAGATGGTGGCGCCCACTTCGTTGATGAGCTTGACCATGCCTTCGGGCGTGTAGGCAATATCCGGGAAATACACGGAGGCGCCAGCCCACATCGGAAACACCAGCAGCCCGCCGAGACCGAACGTGAAGGCCAGTGGCGGTGAGCCCACCACGATGTCGCTGGGGCTGGCCTTGAGCACATGGCGCGGCCACGCCTCGCAGGCCGCCAGCACATCGCGATGCGTGTGCACGGCGGCTTTAGGTTTCCCTGTGGTGCCGGAGGTGAAGGCCAGGATGGCAATGTCGTCGGCGGCCGTGGGGCAGGGCGCGAAATGACCGGGCTTGGCGGCGCACAGTGCGCCCAGGTCCTGCGGATCGCCGGGCGCATTGAACTTCACAATGCTGCGCAGCACCGGGGCCGCACGCTGGGCCTGTTCGAGTTCGTCCAGCAGTTTGGCGTCGCACAGCGCCACGCTGGGCTGCGCCTTGTCGATGATGTCGCCGAGTTCGCGCGCGCGCAGCAGCGGCATGGTCGCCACCGCGATCAGCCCGGCCTTGACCACGGCGAGCCACGCCAGCGCCATGCCGATAGAGTTGCCGCCGCGCAGCAGGACGCGGTTGCCCGGAATCAGGCCGAGGTCCTCGGTCAGGACACGGGCAATGCGGTCCACGCGGTCGCGCACCTCGGCGTAGCTGAGCGTGATGTGGGGCGAGCGCAGCAGGGGTCGGTGCGCCCAGCTTTTGCCGGCCGCCTTGTCGAGCAGCTCTTCCACCAGGTTGAGCTGGTCGGGCAGTTGCAGTTCGGGCAGGTCGTAGCGCAGCTCGGGCCACTGCGCCAGCGGCGGCAGCTGGTCGTGCACGAAGCGGTCCGGTTGAGCGCTGACACTTTGCGTCAGGTGAACAGACATGATTTACCCCTGTAGAACAGATTTTCCGATGATCAGTTGCTGCACCTCGGTCGCGCCTTCGTAGATGCGCAGCGAGCGGATGTCGCGGTACAGGCTCTCCACCTTCACGCCCACCTTCACGCCCAGGCCGCCGTGCAGCTGCAGCGCCATGTCGATCACGCGCTGGGCGTTTTCGGTCGCCGTCATCTTGGCCATGGCGGCTTCCATCGTGACGCGCACGCCGCCATGCTTTTCGCCCTCGTCGCGCAGCCAGGCGGCGCGGTAGGTCAACAGCGCAGCCGCATCGACCAGCGCCGCCATCTCGCCGAGCCTGGCCTGCGTGAGCTGGAAGTCGGCCAGCGTCTGGCCGAACATCCGGCGTTGTTTTGCGTGCGACACGGCCTCGACCAGCGCGCGCCGCGCCATGCCCAGCGCGGCGCCCGCCACGGACGCGCGGAAGATGTCCAGCGTCTGCATCGCCAGCTTGAAGCCGCCATTCAGCGCGCCCAACTGCGCGCTGGCAGGAACCGTGCACTGGTCGAACTTGAGCGTGGCCAGCGGATGCGGCGCCATCACCTCGATGTGCTCCGACGTGTCCAGCCCCGGGGTGGCGGCATCGATGATGAAGGCGGTGATGCCGCGCGTGGCGGCCGCCACATCGGTCTTGGCGAAGACGCAGTAGAAGTCGGCGATGCCGCCGTTGCTGATCCAGGTCTTGGTGCCGTTCAGGGTATAGGCATCAAATGCGCCTCCAGCCATTGCTGTGGCTGCGCCAATAGCTTCTGTTTTCATAGCGCCCGCGTCCGAGCCCGCATCGGGCTCGCTCAGCGCAAACGCGGCGATCTTGGCGCCTTGGGCCACCGCGGGCAGATAGGCCGCCTGCTGCGCGGGCGTGCCCGCCAGCGTGATGGCGCCGCTGCCCAGGCCCTGCATGGCAAAGGCAAAGTCGGCCAGCGGCGAATGGAACGCCAGGGTTTCGCGCAGGATCACCAGTGCGCGAGAGTCGAGCCGCTCCAGCGCGCCGCCGTGCTGCGCCGGCACGCAGTAGCGCAGCCAGTCGTGCGCGCCGAGCAGGGCAACCCATTCCTTGCAGGCGCGCCGGTCGTCCGACTCGTCAACGCTCTGCTGTGGCGCCCAGTCGGCCAGGCGTTCACCCAGCGCGCGGTGCGCTTCGTCAAAAAACGGCAGCGCCAGGTGCTGTGTGGGCGAGCGCATCTCAGTCGCCTCCAAACACGGGTTTTTGCTTGGCTGCAAACGCCTCGTAGGCGCGCCGGAAGTCGTGCGTCTGCATGCAGATCGCCTGGGCCTGAGCCTCGGCCTCGATCGCCTGCTCGATCGTCATGGCCCATTCCTGCTGCAGCATGGTCTTGGTCATGCCATGCGCAAAGGTCGGCCCCTGAGCCAACTCCACGGCCATGGCCTGCGCCTGGGACAGCAGGTCTGCGGAGGTGTGCAGCGCATTGAAGAAGCCCCAGGCCAGTCCTTCGGTGGCCGTCATGGCGCGGCCCGTGAACAGCAGTTCGCTGGCGCGGCCCTGGCCGATCACGCGCGGCAGCAGGGCGCAGGCGCCCATGTCGGCACCGGCCAGGCCGACCCGCGTGAACAGGAAGGCAGTTTTGGCCTGCGCCGTGCCGTAGCGCAGGTCGCAGGCCAGCGCCATCATGGCGCCCGCGCCGGCGCAGATGCCGTCGATCGCGCCGATCACCGGCTGCGGGCAATTGCGCATGGTCTTGACCAGGTCGCCCGTCATGCGCGTGAACTCCAGCAGCTCGGGCATGCTCATTTGGGTGAGTGGACCGATGATCTCGTGCACGTCGCCGCCCGAGCAGAAATTGCCGCCCGCGCCGGTGACGACGATGGCCTTGACGTCGGTCGCGGATTTGAGCGCATGGAACAGGTCGCGCAGCTCCGCGTAGGAGTCAAACGTCAGCGGATTCTTGCGCTCGGGCCGGTTCAGCGTGAGCGTGCCGACGCCGGCGTCGAACTGCCAGGCAAAGTGCCGGGCCGCGTAGTGGGCCAGCGGGTTGAACTGGGCGCGCATGGGATTTCCCGCGCCAATGTAGTGCTTCATGTAATCTCCAGAAAATCGGTACTGACGTGGTCCTTGACCTTGCCCAGCAGCTTGTGCAGCGTGGCGATCTCTTTGGCGCCGAGGCCCGCGAAAGCGTCCACGATCCAGCCCTCGTGCCGCTGCGCCATCTCGTGGAACTGCTTGCGGCCCTTGGGCGTCATGCGCACCAGGAAGGCGCGGCGGTCGCCGGCCACCTCGAGCCGCTCCACCAAGCCCTCGGCCACCAGCTGGTCGGTGATGCCGGTGACGTTGCCGCCCGTGACCATCATGCGGCGCGACAGCTCGTTCATCTTCATGCCGCCCTCCGTGCGCTCCAGCTGGGCCATCAGGTCGAAGCGGGGCAGGGTGGTGTCGAACTGCTCGCGCAAGCCGCTGCGCACCTGCTTTTCGATCAGCTGGGTGCAGGTCAACAGGCGCAGCCACAGGCGCAGCGCTTCGGGGTGTTCACTGTGGGCGCGTGCTTCGAGGTCCATGATTCAGTCTTTCATTTGCTATTGATTTAATAGCTACAAGTCAATGCACATCAATGGCCGCAGCCTGTTTTTGCTTGAGAACTTCGCGGTACAACTGATCGCGCCCGCTCAGGTACTGCTTGGGCCAGTCGACCGCGCGGCTTTGCAGCCTGGCGGCCTCATGCAGCGTCCAGGCCGGGTCTGCCAGGTGCGGGCGCGCAATCGCGCACAGGTCGGCGCGGCCGGCCGCGATGATGCTGTTGGCGTGGTCGGCCTCGGTGATGGCGCCGACCGCGATGGTCTGGATGCCCACTTCGTTGCGGATGCGATCGGCAAACGGGGTCTGGTACATGCGCCCGTACACCGGTTTGGCCGCGCGCGTGGTCTGGCCCGAGGACACGTCGATGAAGTCGCAGCCCCCCGCCTTGAACAGGCGCGCGATCTGCACCGCGTCATCGGCCGTGATGCCGCCCGGCACCCAGTCGTGCGCCGAGATGCGCACGCTCATGGGCAGGTGCGCAGGCCAGACCTCGCGCATGGTGCGGAATACTTCGAGCGGGTAGCGGCAGCGATTCTCCAGGCTGCCGCCGTACTCGTCGGTGCGCAGATTCGTCAGCGGCGTGATGAAGCACGAGAGCAAATAGCCGTGCGCGCAGTGCAGCTCCAGCCAGTCGAAGCCGGCCGCGGCCGCGCGCCGCGTGCTGTCGACAAACTGCCGGGTGAGCAGGTCCATGTCGGCGCGCGTCATGGCGTGCGGCGTCTGGTTCTGCGCGCCGTAGGGCACGGCGCTGGCGCCCAGCAGCGGCCAGTTCGGCGCTGCATCAGGGCGCCCTCCAGGCGCGGCCAGTGGCTCGTCGGTGGTCTCCCAGCCCAGCTGCGTGGAGCCCTTGGGCCCGCTGTGGCCGAGCTGCATGCCGATTTTGGCGCTACTCTGGCCGTGCACGAAATCGACAATGCGCTTGAACGCGGCTTGCTGCGCATCGTTCCACAGGCCGGTGCAGCCGGGCGTGATGCGGCCCTCGGGCGTCGGGCTGGTCATCTCGACAAACACCAGCGCGGCGCCGCCCAGCGCGCGCGCGCCCAGGTGCACGAGGTGGAAGTCCTGCGGCACGCCGTCCACTGCGCTGTACATGGCCATGGGCGAGCACACAACGCGGTTTTTCAGTTCCAGTTCGCGCACCTTGAGCGGCAGCAACATCGGTGGTACCGGCTTGTTGCCCGACAGCCAGGCCTCATAGCCTTCGAGCCATTTCGCATCGCGCAGGCGCAGGTTCTCGTGGCTGATGCGCTGCGAGCGCGTGAGCAGCGAGTACGCGAACTGCTCCACCTCCATGCCGGTGTAGCGGTTCACGTTCTCGAACCACTCGGTCGAGTTGCGCGCGGCGTTCTGGATCTTGAGCACCTCGACGCTGCGGCGCGCCTCGTAGCCTTGCAGCACCGCTGCCAGATCCTGGTGGGTGGAGAACGCGCCGGCGTGCGTGCTGAACTCGCGCGCCAGGTCGATCGCGTCCTCCAGCGCGAGCTTGGTGCCGCTGCCGATCGAGAAATGCGCGGTGTGCGCGGCGTCGCCCATCAGCACCACCGGCACCGGCGCGCCGCCCTCCGGCGCTTGTACCCAGTGCACCCAGTGCTCGCACACCACGCGCGGAAAACGGATCCAGATGGCCGAGCCGCGCAGGTGCGTGGCGTTGCTGATCAGCGCGTGGCCGTCCAGGTATTTGGCGAACAGCCGCTGGCAGAACGCAATCGCCTCTTCCTGCGGCATGGTGTCCAGCCCGTGCGCCTTCCAGACCGCCTCGGGCGTTTCCACGATGAAGGTGGAGGTGCTGTCGTCGAACTTGTAGGCGTGGGCCTGGAACCAGCCGTGCTCGGTCTGCTCGAAGGCGAAGGTGAAGGCGTCGAAGGTCTTTTTCGTGCCGAGCCAGACAAAGCGGCACTGGCGCGTGTCGATGTCGGGCTGGTAGGTGTCGGCGTAGCGCGTGCGGATGCGGCTGTTCAGGCCGTCGCTGGCAATCACCAGGTCGGCCTGGTATTGCCGTGCCAGCGCCTGGTCGTCGGTGACGTCGGTTTCGAACACCAGCTCCACGCCCAGTGCCAGGCAGCGCTCCTGCAGCATGTTGAGCAGCCGCTTGCGCCCGATGCCGCAAAAGCCGTGGCCGCCCGAGCGCACGCTGCGGCCCTTGAAAAACACCTCGATGTCGTCCCAGTGGTTGAAGGCGTCGCCGATCAGCTGGGCCGAGACCGCGTCGGCCGCCTGCAGGTTGCCCAGGGTCTGGTCGGACAGCACCACGCCCCAGCCGAAGGTGTCGAACGGGCGGTTGCGTTCCACCACGGTGATGCGGTGCTGCGGGTCTTGCTGCTTCATGAGCAGTGCGAAATAAAGGCCGGACGGGCCGCCGCCGATGCAAAGGATGTTCATGAGGAAATAGTTTAAGCTTAAATTAAAAGAAGTCAAATAGTTGATGACGAAAATGTGACGAAATGTGAATATCCACGGTGGGTTGACGAGAATGTTTTTCCAGCCAAAATGAATGCATGCATAGCTTGATTCACAAAATCGAATCCCGTCTGGCCGGCCTGCCCGTGCCGGTGGCGCTGCGTTTGCCTGGGGGACAGTTGCTGGGGTCCGCGCAGTCGCTGGTCACGCTGGCGTTCAACCGGTGGTCGACCGTGGCCACCTTTGCCACCGGGAAAATCGGTGCGCTGGCGGAAGGCTATGTCGAAAACAAGGTTCAGATCGAGGGCAACATGCGCGATCTGATGGCCGTCGCGGCGCGCCTGTTGCCGGGCAGCCCGGTGTCGAATGAGCCGCACTGGTCGAACGCGCTGTTGCGCCGGGCCCGTTCGCGCATGGCGCATTCACGCGAACGCGACGCACGGCAGATCCAGTTTCACTACGATGTGAGTGACGACTTCTATGCCCTCTGGCTGGATCCTCTGCGCGTTTATTCCTGCGCCTATTTCCGCGACCCGGCCATGACGCTGGCGCAGGCCCAGGAGGCCAAGCTCGATCACATCTGCCGCAAGCTGATGCTCAAACCGGGCGACCGCTTCCTGGACATCGGTGCGGGCTGGGGCGGGCTGCTCATGTGGGCGGCCGAGCATTACGGCGTCGATGCGACAGGCATCACGCTGT
The DNA here is from genome assembly GCA_031291295.1 of Rhodoferax sp. Lineage (GTDB taxonomy): Bacteria > Pseudomonadota > Gammaproteobacteria > Burkholderiales > Burkholderiaceae_C > Rhodoferax_A. Next base: position 36,664 of record JARLJI010000026.1, read on the forward strand.
CAAAAAACCAGCAGGCCCATGTGCAGCGCCTGATCGAGCAAAAGGGCTTGCAGGGCCGGGTGCGCATGGAATTGCGCGACTACCGCGAGCTCGACGAATCGCAGCCCTACGATCGCATCGCCTCGGTGGGCATGGTCGAGCATGTGGGCTACGCCAATTTGCCGGTCTATTTCGGCAAGATCCAGCGCCTGCTCAAGCCCGGTGGTCTGGCGTTGAACCATGGCATCACGGCGGGTGGCGTGGAGAACGACCGTCTCGGCGCCGGCATGGGGGATTTCATCGAGAAGTACATCTTCCCCGGTGGTGAGCTGGTGCATGTCAGCCACATGCTCAAGGTCGCCGCCCTGGAGGGGCTGGAGATGGTCGATACCGAGAATCTGCGGCCTCACTACGCGCGCACCCTGTGGGCCTGGTCCGACGCGCTGGAGCAGCATCTGGACGAGGCGCGCAAAGTGCTGCAGGCGACCAGTGCCGACGACGAGCAGGCCGAGCGCATTCTGCGGGCCTACCGGCTGTACCTGGCGGGCAGCGCCATGGGCTTCGAGCGCGGCTGGATTTCGCTGCACCAGATGCTGGTGGCACGCCCCACTGACAACGTTCAGTTCGGGGCCATGAAAGGAGCACAATCCGTCTTCCCGTTTAACCGTGACTACATCTACCGCCAGCCATGATTTACAAATTCAAATCCAGAGCCACCGGTGACCTGATCATGCTGGAGCCCGACGGCCGGCGCGTGCTCGAGATCATCGGCAAGACCCCGGGCCCGCAAGGCATCATCATGGTGGAGCAGATGCTGCCCGCCGTGGCGGCACTGAACGCGGCCATCGCCAAGGCCGAGGCCGACTTCAAGGCGGCGGCCGAGGCGGCCGGCGGAGTGGACAATGTGCCGACGCCTTATGACGCCGTCACGCTGCGCCAGCGCGCCGTACCCTTCATCGAGATGCTCAAGGAGTGCGCGAAGGCAGAGCGGGAGATCGTCTGGGGCGTGTAGATCGTCCCGGACAAAGCTACTGATAGCTGCGCGCGTCTTCGATCACCTTGCCGTCGTTCGGCAGGCTGCCGGGGTTGAGCAGTTGCACGTCGCCGCGCAGCTTGGTGATATCGCGGATCGCCTCGCCGATTCTGGCGGCCAGTTCCGGCGCGCTGGATGTGGTTTCCACCTGCAGCGTCATCAGGTCGTGGGCCATTTCGCCAGCCACCACCAGCCGCGCCTTCAGCACCTCGGGAAAGCGCCGGGCGATGTCCGCCACCTGCGCCGGGTGCACGAACATGCCGCGGACCTTGGTGGTCTGGTCGGCGCGGCCCATCCAGCCCTTGATGCGGGTATTCGTGCGGCCGGTCGGACACATGCCGGGCAGGATGGCGGAGAGGTCGCCGGTGCCGAAGCGGATCAGCGGGTAGTCCGGGTTCAAAGTCGTGACGACCAGCTCGCCGACCTCGCCCTCGGGCACCGGATCGCCCGTGCCGGGGCGCACGATCTCCACGATCACACCTTCATCGAGCACCAGTCCCTCGCGCGCTTCGGTCTCATACGCGATCAGGCCCAGGTCGGCGCTCGCATAGCACTGGTAGCCCGCAATGCCGCGCTCGGCCAGCCAGTCGCGCAGGCTCGGCGGAAAGGCTTCGGCCGAGACCAGCGCCCTGGTGACGGTGGGAAGGGCCACGCCCATCTCGGCCGCCTTGTCCACAATGATCTTCAAAAAACTCGGTGTGCCGATGTAGCCCGCGGGCTTGAGCTCGGCCATGGCCTGTACCTGCTGCTCGGTCTGGCCGGTGCCGCCCGGAAACACGGTGCAGCCCAGCGCATGCGCGCCGCTCTCCATCATCGAGCCCGCCGGCACGAAGTGGTAGCTGAAACAGTTGTGAATCAGCTCGCCAGGGCGAAAGCCCGCTGCGAATAGCGCACGCGCCAGGCGCCAGTAATCGCGGCGCGTGCCTTCAGGCTCGTAAATGGGCCCGGGGCTGGCGAACACGCGCGGCATGGCGGCGCCATAGCCAATGGCGCTGAAGCCACCAAACACACTGCCCCCGGCGGCGCGCGCCGCCTGCTGGCGCTCCTGCAGGTCGGACTTGCGGATCACCGGTAGCTGGGCCAATGCAGCATGGCTGCTGATGTCTGCCGGGTTTACATCAGCCAGCAAAGCGGCAAACGCGGCCGACGACTTTTTTGCATGCGCAATCTGCCCAGGCAAAGCCACCAGCAATGCTGCATTGCGCTCTGCGGGCGCACGGGTTTCCAACGTATCAAAATATTTAGTCACGGCTTATATCTCCTCAATCAATCCATGCTCGGGTGGCAAAGCGAAGCGAGCCACCCTTCCAGAAACACCGCGGAACCGGCTTTGCCGGGCCGCTGGTGTTGCCCCCTGCAAGGGGGAAAGCGCTGCCACACGCAGTGGGCAAGCCGGGGGGTGTGCTTATGCAAGCCAGCGCTTGCGGCGCTTGTAGCTCTTCACGTCCTTGAAGCTCTTGCGTTCGCCACCCCCGACGCCGAGGTAGAACTCCTTCACGTCCTCGTTGTTGGCGAGGTCGCTGGCCGCGCCGTCCATCACCACGCGGCCCGACTCCATGATGTAGCCATAGTCGGCGTACTTCAGCGCCATGTTGGTGTTCTGCTCGGCCAGCAGGAAGGTGACCTTCTCGCGCTCGTTCAGGTCTTTCACGATGTTGAACACCTCCTCGACGATCTGCGGCGCCAGCCCCATGGAGGGTTCGTCGAGCAGCACCATGCTGGGGTTGGCCATCAGGGCCCGGCCGATGGCGCACATCTGCTGCTCGCCGCCCGAGGTGTAGGCCGCCTGCGAGGTGCGGCGGGTCTTGAGGCGCGGGAAGTAGTTGTAGACCTTCTCCAGGTTGGCTGCGATCTCGGCCTTGTCGCGGCGCGTATAGCTGCCTGTGAGCAGGTTCTCCTCGATGGTCAGGTGGGCAAAGCAGTGTCGCCCCTCCATCACCTGCACCACGCCGCGCTGCACCAGGTCGGCTGGCGAGAGGTTCTCGATGCGCTCGCCGCGCAGCTCGATCGAGCCCTTCGTCACCTCGCCGCGCTCGCCGCGCAGCAGGTTCGAGATGGCGCGCAGCGTGGTGGTCTTGCCCGCGCCATTGCCGCCCAGGATGGCCACGATGCGCCCCTCGGGAACCTGCAGCGAGACGCCCTTGAGCACCAGGATCACATGGTTGTAGATGACCTCGATGCCGTTGACATTGAGAACGATGTTTGGACTGCTCATGTGATGTATCCGTATGAACCAACTGGAAGGCCAGCGCGCTGCCCTTTCAGTTGGCGGCTCCTCTGAGCCGCTGCCCCTCCCGCTCGGCGGAAGGGGTTGGAGCGGGTGTCGTCAGTACCGGCAGGCACTGCCAGCCTGATTCGCTTGGCGAGTCAGGATTGGCAGTCAGCCGCCGTACGCCGCGTCATTTTCTTGTCGGCCAGGTATTTGTCGGCACCGGCCTTCACCATCGGCTTGATGATCTGTTCATCAGCCTCGATGTAGTCGGAGGCGATGTTCCATTTCTTGCCGTCCCAGGTTTCGATGCGCGCTGCGGTCGAGCCCATGTGATCGGCACACGAGGTGCTGATCGGGCGCATCACGCCGCTGAAGCCCAGCGCGTCGAGCCTGGCCTGTGTGAGGTTCAGGTTTTCCAGGCCCCAGCGGACCTGCTCGCCGGTCATGACCTTGCCCTTGCCAAAGCGTTCCTGCGCGCGGCGCACGGCCTCGTTCGAGAGCATCTGGATGATCACGCCGCGCGTATACAGCACCGAGCCCACGTCGTCCTTGGGGCCGGTACCGTTGCCCTTGTCATACACGTACTTCAGGATGTCCTGCATCACCTTGGGCTGCTGGCCCGAGGTGTTGAGCGCCAGCGCGTTGTAGCCCTTGGCGCCTTCGCCCACGTCCTTCACATCAGGCTCGGCGCCGGCCCACCACACGCCATACATCTTGTCGCGCGGGTAGCCGGTGGCCTGGGCCTCCTTGAGTGCCGTGGAATTCATCACGCCCCAGCCCCAGAGCATCACGTAGTCCGGGCGGCTCTGGCGCACCTGCAGCCAGGTGGCCTTCTGCTCGACGCCCGGTGCCGTGACCGGCAGCAGCTGCAGCTCGAAGCCGTTCATCCTGGCGCGCTCCTGCAGCAGCGGGATCGGCTCCTTGCCAAAGGGCGAGTCGTGGTACACCAAGGCAATCTTCTTGCCCTTGAGTTTGTCGAACCCGCCCTCGCGCTTGGCAATGGCCTGGATGATGATGTCGGCGCCGGTCCAGTAACTGCCCATCAGCGGGAAGTTCCACTTGAACGCCTGGCCGTCCTGCGCCACGGACAGGCCGTAGCCGAGCGTGACCAGCGGGATCTTGTCGGCCGTGACTTTTTCGGTCAGCGCAAAGGTGATGCCGGTAGCCTGCGGATCGAACAGGGCCACACCCGGATGGCTCTTGAGCCGTTCGTAGCATTCCACGCCGCGGTCGGTCGCGTAGCCGGTTTCGCATTCCTCATAGGTCAGCTTGACGCCGTTGATGCCCCCGTCGCGCGCGTTGATCAGCTTGAGGTAGTCCTGCTTGCCGTTGGCCCAGGGCGTGCCGTTGGGCGCGTAGGGGCCCGTGCGGTACGAGAGCAGCGGGAAAAACTGCTCCTTGGCCTGAGCCAGCGCCGACGGTGCGGACACGGCCGCGGTCGCGAGCGCCAGCGCTCCGGCGATGAGTTGAATTCGAAGTTTCATGGCATGGTCTCCTTGGTTGAAATGGATGGACGCGGGAACAAACTCAGTGCGGGAACGGCCACAGGCGCAACTTCTGCTTGCCAATCGACCAGAGCCTGGCCAGTCCATGCGGCTCGACGATCAGGAACCAGACGATCAGGCCGCCAAACACCATCAGCTCGGCGTGCGAGATGCCGGCCGTCGAGATGTCAAAGCCGAGCAGCCGGGCCAGCGCGGGCAGGGAAAGGCTCAGGGCCACCGGCAGAATCACGATGAAGGCCGCTCCGAAAAAACTGCCCATGATGGAGCCCATGCCGCCGATGATCACCATGAACAGCAGGCGGAACGACTGGTCCACCGAGAACGCGGCGGGCTCCCAGGTGCCCAGGTAAATAAAGGCCCAGAGCGCCCCGGCCACGCCGATGATGAAAGAGCTCACGGCGAAGGCGCTGAGCTTGGCGTAGACCGGGCGGATGCCGATCACCGCGGCGGCCACGTCCATGTCGCGGATCGCCATCCACTCGCGCCCGATGGCGCCGCGCACCAGGTTTTTCGCCAGCAGCGCAATGACCACCAGCAGGGCCAGGCAAAAGAAGTACTTGCCAAGCGCGCTGTCCAGCGGCAGCCCGAACACCTGCAGATTCGACACGGAGACCGAGCCCGAAGAAGAGTTGTTGGTCAGCCAGTTGATGCGCAGGAACATCCAGTCGCTGAAGAACTGCGCCGCCAGCGTGGCCACGGCCAGATACAGCCCCTTGACACGCAGGCTGGGCAGGCCGAACAGGATGCCGAACAGCGTGGCGCACAGTCCGCCCAGGATCAGCGCGACGACCAGCGGCAGGCCCGGCACGCGCACAAAGAAGTTGTAGGCCCCGTAGGCGCCCACCGCCATGAAGGCGCCCGAGCCCAGTGAAATCTGGCCGCAGTAGCCCACCAGAATGTTCACGCCGACCGCGGCGAGTGAAAAAATCAGGAAAGGAATCAGGATGGCGTTGAAAAAATAGTCAGTGGCCAGCCAGGGCACGACGGCGAACGCCGCGAGCAGCAGCACACCGATGAAGACGCGATCCTGGGTGATCGGGAAGATCTGCTGATCGGCCCGGTAGGTGGTTTTGAATTGACCGTTTTCGCGGTAGAGCATGAGGGTTTTCCGGGAGCTTCTTGTTAGGTCAGACGCGATCGATGATCTTCTCGCCGAACAGGCCTTGCGGGCGGAACAGCAGGAACACCAGGGCCAGCACGTAGGCGAACCAGATCTCGATGCCGCCGCCGACGAACGGGCCCAGATAGACCTCGGACAGCTTCTCGCCCACACCGATGATGAGACCGCCGACGATGGCGCCGGGTACGGACGTCAGCCCCCCCAGAATCACCACCGGCAGGGCGCGCAGCGCGATCGTGGAGAGCGAAAACTGCACGCCCAGCTTGCTGCCCCAGATCATGCCGGCCACCAGCGCCACGACGCCGGCCACGCACCAGACGATGACCCAGATGCGGTTCAGCGGAATGCCGATGGACTGCGCCGCCTGGTGGTCATCCGCGACCGCGCGCAGCGCGCGGCCGGTCGTGGTTTTCTGGAAGAACAGGCTGAGCAGCGCGACCAGCGACGCTGCAATGGCGGCGGCGATCACGTCTTCCTTGTTGACCAGCAGGCCGCCCGGGAACACCTTGTCGAGGATGAACGCCGGGTCCTTGGGCATGCCGATGTCGATCTTGTAGATGTCGTCGCCAAAAATGCTCTGGCCCAGGCCCTGCAGAAAATAGGCAATGCCGAGGGTCGCCATCAGCAGCGTGGTGCCTTCCTGGTTCACCAGGTGGCGCAGCGCGAGCCGCTCGATCAGCCAGGCGACGACAAACATGATCAATGCGGCCGCGATGAAGGACAGCAGGTCGGTCAGCGCCTTGTACGGCAGCCCGGTCCAGGCCGGAATCCATTCGGAGAACCGCGCCATGGCCAGGGCCGCAAACAGCACCATCGCGCCCTGGGCAAAGTTGAACACGCCCGAGGCCTTGAAGATCAGCACAAAGCCGAGCGCGACCAGCGAATACAGCATGCCGGCCATCAGGCCGCCCAGCAATGTTTCGAGGAAGAATGCCATCTTGTGAGTTCCTTGCGGTCAGTGGCTCGTGCCCAGATAGGCGCTGATCACGTCTTCGTTGCTGCGCACTTCGTCCGGCGTGCCGTCGCCGATTTTTTTGCCGTAATCGAGCACCACGACGCGGTCGGAGATGTCCATCACCACGCCCATGTCGTGCTCGATCAACACCACGGTGGTGCCGAACTCGTCGTTCACGTCGAGCACGAAGCGGCACATGTCCTGCTTTTCCTCCACGTTCATGCCGGCCATGGGCTCATCCAGCAGCAGCACCTGCGGTTCCATGGCCAGCGCGCGGCCCAGGTCCACGCGCTTTTGCAGGCCGTAAGGCAACTGGCCCACGGGGGTTTTGCGGTAAGCCTGGATTTCGAGGAAGTCGATGATGCGTTCCACCGCTTCGCGGTGCTGGATCTCTTCGCGTTCTGCCGGGCCCAGGCGCAGCGCCTGCCACAGCAGGTTGCTTTTGATCTTGAGGTTGCGCCCGGTCATGATGTTGTCGAGCACGCTCATGCCCTTGAACAGGGCCAGGTTCTGGAAGGTGCGCGCCACGCCCATTTCGGCCACTTCGCGCGAGTTCATGTGCGCGAAGGTCTTGCCCCGAAAGCTGATGCTGCCCTGCTGCGGCGTGTAGACGCCGTTGATGCAGTTCAGCATCGAGCTCTTGCCGGCGCCGTTGGGGCCGATGATGGCGCGGATTTCGTGCTCTTTCACGTTGAACGAGATGTCGGTCAGCGCCTTCACGCCGCCGAAGCTCAAACTGATGTTGTGCACGTCGAGAATGACGTCGCCTATTTTCTTGTTCATGCGGCTGCCTTCACCGGCGCGAAGGTTTTGGCGTCGCTGATCTTCAGGGTCGCGCTGACACTGCCGCTGCGCCCATCCTCGAACTTCACCACGGTTTCAATGAACTGCTCGGCCCGGCCGCCGTACAGCGCGTCCACCAGCGGCTGGTACTTTTCGGCGATGAAGCCGCGGCGGACCTTGTTGGTGCGCGTCAGCTCGCCGTCGTCGGCCTCGAGCTCCTTGTGCAGCACCAGGAAACGGCTGATCTGCGAGCCCGCCAGCAGGGTGTCGGCGCTGAGGTCGGCATTGACCTTTTCCACGCATTCCTTGATGAGCTGGTACACCTCGGGCTTTTGCGCCAGGTCGGTGTAGCCGGCATAAGGCAGGTTGCGCCGCTCGGCCCAGTTGCCCACGGCGTCGAAGTCGATGTTGACCATCACGCACACCCTGTCGCGGCCGTCGCCATAGGCCACCACTTCCTTGATGTGCGGGAAGAACTTGAGCTTGTTCTCCACGTACTTGGGCGCGAACATCGCGCCGTCGAAGGCGCCGCCCTTGAGGCGGCCCACGTCTTTCACGCGGTCGATGATCTTGAGGTGCCCGCTGGCGTCCAGAAAGCCGGCGTCGCTGGTGTGGTACCAGCCGTCGGCGCTCAAGACCTCGGCCGTGGCGCTGGGGTTTTTGTAGTATTCCTTGAGCAGGCCGGCCGACTTGACCATCAGCTCGCCGTTGTCCGCCACCCTGATCTGCACGCCCCGGATCGGCACGCCCACTGTATCGGCGCGCGCCTGGTTGTCGGGCTGCAGGCAGACAAACACGGCCGTCTCGGTCGAGCCGTACAGCTGCTTGAGGTTGATGCCGATCGAGCGGTAAAAGGTGAACAGGTCGGGGCCAATGGCTTCGCCGGCCGTGTAGGCCACGCGCACGCGGCTGAAGCCCAGGTTGTTGCGCAGCGGGCCGTAGACCATGAAATTGCCGAGGTGATAGAGCATTGAGTCCACCAGCCCCACCGGTTTGCCGTCCATCAGGGCGGGGCCGACGCGCCGGGCCACGTCCATGAAGCTGTGGAACATGCGGCGCTTGAGGCGACTGGCGTCTTCCATGCGGATCATCACGCCGGTCAGCAGGCCTTCGAAGATGCGCGGCGGCGCAAAGTAGTAGGTCGGGCCGATTTCCTTGAGGTCGATCGTCACGGTGCTCGCGCTTTCGGGGCAGTTCACCACGTAGCCGCAGCACAGCCACTGGGCGTAGCTGAAGATGTTCTGCCCAATCCAGGCCGGCGGCAGGTAGGCCAGTACTTCTTCCTTGTTTGTGAGGTGGTCGAATTCGGCGCCGGCCTGCGCGCGATCGAGCAGCGAGTTGTGGGTGTGCACCACGCCCTTGGGGTTGCCCGTGGTGCCCGAGGTGTAGAACATGCCCGCCACGTCGTCCGGGCCGACCTGCTCCACCGCGGATTTGAAGAACGCCGGGTTGGCGGCGGCGAAGGCCTTGCCCGATTCGATCAACGCGTCCAGCGCCAGCAGGCCCGGCTCGGCGTAATGGCGCAGGCCGCGCGGGTCCTCGTAAAAGATATTGGAGAGTTGCGGACACTTGTCGCGGATTTCCAGCAGCTTGTCGACCTGCTCCTGGTCCTCGGCAAAAGCGAAGCGCACCTCGGCGTTGGTGATGGGGAACACGCACTCGGCGGCCACCGCGTCCTGGTACAGCGGCACCGGAATGGCCCCGAGCGACTGGATCGCCAGCATGGTGGCATACAGCTGCGGGCGGTTCGAGCCGATCACGACCATGTGCTCGCCGCGCTGCAGCCCCATCTCGTGCAGGCCGCACGCCACCTGTTCGACCAGCAGGGCCATGTCGGCCCAGCTGCGGGCCTGCCAGATGCCGTATTCCTTCTCGCGCATGGCGGGCGCAGCGGGCCGCTCGGTAGCGTGTTTCAGCAGCAGTCGGGGAAACGTGGTCGGCATGGCGGTGTCTTGTCTCCAGAAAGTCGAGATCTCGCAGCCCAGGCAGGACGCAAGATCGTTGTCATGGCCGGATACTAGGGTCGAGTTTGACGTTTCGTTGTCGTTTCGACGACAATTTAAGGGTGAACACTCCCCGGACTTTCCCTCGCTCTGATGGGAGCGCGCCATGTCGACCGATCTGACCCTGCATCAGCGCCGGCGCATGCCCGACGCCGCCGAGCTCGATGGCATTCCCTGGCTGCGTGCGCTGGCGCCGGCCGAGCGGGAGCGCGCTCTGGCCGAACTCCAGGTCGGCGATGCCCGCGTCGGCGACTACGTGTGCCGCGTGGGGCGCCCCGTGACCTACTGGTTCGGCGTGGTCGAGGGTCTGCTCAAGATGAGCAGCGACAACGCGCAGGGCCAGACCATGACCTTCACCGGCATCCCGCCCGGCGGCTGGTTCGGCGAGGGCACGGCGCTCAAGCGCGAGCCCTACCGCTACAACATCCAGGCACTGCGCAAGAGCGTGGTGGCCGGCCTGCCGGTGGATACCTTTCACTGGCTGCTAGACCACTCCATCGGCTTCAATCGCTTTGTGATGAACCAGCTCAACGAGCGGCTCGGCCAGTTCATCGCGGCGCGCGAGATCGACCGCATGACCAATGCCGACCTGCGCGTGGCGCGCAACCTGGCCGCGCTGTTCAACCCGACGCTGTTTCCCGGCGTGGGCGAGGTGCTTCGCATCACGCAGCAGGAACTGGCGTACCTGGTGGGCCTGTCGCGCCAGCGCGTCAACGAGGCGCTGACCGCGCTGCAGGCGCAAGGCATGATCCAGGTCGAATACGGCGGGCTGCGCGTGCTCGACCTGCAGGCACTGCGTTCCAGCATTGTTTGAATGAAATCGGGCTCGAGCCCTTTATTCATATGCTCCTATAGCTATCAAAACGATAGTTCTGCTGATCTCTGTCTGACCGATCGGCAACGCGCCGGCAGGGCCGCGCCCCACGGGCTCGTTACGTTTTATTGATTTTTGATAAAGCCCCGCGAAGTTTTATCCCTTTTTTACGCGCCAAACCCTAGGCTTACACCATCTCGTTTTGATTGGGAGAAGTCGCGTGGACATTGCCTTTGTTGTTGCCATCGCCGTGTTTTGGGGCGTGCTGGTGTTGCTGGTGTGGGGCTTCCAGAAGCTCGAAAGCGGCGCGGGAGGCCGACCATGATCGGCCTTGATGCTCTATACGTCCTGGGCGGCCTATGCGCTATCGCGCTACTGGCCTACCTGGTCTACGCGCTGATCCGCGCGGAGGAGTTCTGATGAGCACCTTAGCCTGGGGTCAGCTGGCCCTTTACCTGATCGTGTTGCTGGTGCTGGCGTGGCCCGTGGGGCGCTGGCTGGCGGCGCTGTGCGCGGGCCGGCTGCCCGGCTGGATGCTGCGCGTGGAGGCGCCGCTGTACCGTCTCGCCGGCACCTCGGCGGGCCAAGCCATGAACTGGGTGCAGTACGCGCTGGCCCTGCTGGCCTTCAACGCCCTCGGCGCGCTGGTCGTCTATGCGCTGCAGCGCCTGCAGCTGTGGCTGCCCCTCAACCCGCAGCACATGGCGGCCGTGACGCCCGACTCGGCCTTCAACACGGCGGTGAGCTTTGTCACCAACACCAACTGGCAAGGCTATACCGGCGAGGCCACGATGAGCTACCTGACGCAAATGCTGGCGCTCGCGGTGCAGAACTTCTTCTCGGCCGCCACCGGCATCGCGGTGGTGTTCGCGCTGATCCGCGGTTTCGCCGCGCGCTCCAGCGGCGTGGTGGGTAACTTCTGGGTCGATGTGACGCGCGTCACGACCTGGCTGCTGCTGCCGCTGTCCCTGGTGTTTGCCGTGTTCCTGGTATGGCAGGGCGCGATCCAGAATTTCGACACCTACAAGGACGTGACCATGCTGGAGACCACCAGCTACCAGCAGCCCAAGAACGGCCCCGACGGCCAGCCGCTGAAGGACGACAAGGGCAACCCGGTGATGGAAGATGCCAAGACCCGCACGCAGACGCTGGCCATGGGGCCGGTGGCGTCGCAGGAGGCCATCAAGATGCTGGGGACCAACGGCGGCGGCTTCTTCAACGCCAACTCGGCGCATCCGTATGAAAACCCGACCGCGCTGGCCAACTTCTTGCAGATGCTGTCCATCTTCCTGATCCCGGCGGCGCTGTGCTTTGCCTTCGGCCGCGAGGTTGGCGACCTGCGCCAGGGCTGGGCGGTGCTGGCGGCCATGACCATCATGTTTGTCATCGCCGTGGTGGCCATCACGCCGGCTGAGCAGGTCGGCAACCCGCTGCTCACACCGCTGGGGGTGGACCAAGGGATGAGCGCGCTGCAATCCGGCGGCAACATGGAGGGCAAGGAGGTGCGCTTCGGCATCAACGCCTCCAGCCTGTTCGCGGTGATTACCACGTCAGCCTCGTGCGGTGCCGTGAACGCCATGCATGACTCGTTCACGCCGCTGGGCGGCATGGTGCCGATGGTGATGATGCAGCTCGGCGAAGTGGTGTTCGGCGGTGTCGGCACCGGCCTGTACAGCATGCTGGTGTTCGCCATCCTCGCGGTCTTCATTGCCGGGCTGATGATCGGCCGCACCCCGGAATACCTGGGCAAGAAGATCGAGTCGTACGAGATGAAGATGACCTCGATCGCGATCCTGGTGACGCCGATCCTGGTGCTCGCGGGCACCGCGGTGGCGGTGCTGGCCGACGCCGGCAAGGCCGGCATCGCCAATCCGGGCGCGCACGGCTTCTCGGAAATCCTGTACGCCTTCACCTCGGTCGCCAACAACAACGGCAGCGCCTTTGCCGGCCTGTCGGCCAACACGCCGTTCTACAACATCATGCTCGCCATCGGGATGTGGTTCGGTCGCTTCGGCGTGGTGGTGCCGGTGCTGGCGATCGCCGGGGCCCTGGCGCGCAAGAAACGGCTGGCGGTGACGGCCGGCACCATGCCGACGCACGGGCCGCTGTTCGTCACGCTGCTGATCGGCACGGTGCTGCTGGTGGGCCTGCTGAATTACGTGCCGGCGCTGGCGCTCGGGCCCGTGGTTGAACACTACATGCTGTGGGGAGCTCACTGAGAATTATCATGACCCAACAAAAATCCTTTTCACTGTTTGACCCGGTGCTGCTGAGGCCCGCGATCGCCCAGGCCTTTGTCAAGCTGAACCCGCGTGTGCAGTGGCACAACCCGGTGATGTTTGTCGTGTATATCGGCAGCATCCTGACCACGCTGCTGGGCATCCAGGCGCTGCAGGGCCACGGCGAGGCGCCGGCCGGCTTCATCTTCGCCGTGGCCGTGTGGCTGTGGTTCACCGTGCTGTTCGCCAATTTCGCGGAAGCCATGGCCGAAGGCCGCGCCCAGGCGCAGGCGTCCTCGCTGCGCGGCATCAAGAAGGCGGCCTGGGCCAAGAAGTTCGGCGACCCGCGCTGCGGCGTCTTCCACGGCACCACCTGGATTCCCGAGCAGGCCGAGAACCTGCGCCGCGGCGACGCCGTGCTGGTAGAGGCGCACGACATGATTCCGCTCGACGGCGAGGTCATCGAAGGCGTGGCCTCGGTGGACGAATCGGCCATCACCGGCGAATCGGCGCCCGTGATCCGGGAGTCGGGCGGCGACTTTTCGGCGGTGACCGGCGGCACCCGCGTGCTGTCGGACTGGCTGGTGGTGCGCATCACGGTCAACCCCGGCGAGAGTTTCATCGACCGCATGATCAGCATGGTGGAGGGCGCCAAGCGCCAGAAAACCCCCAACGAGATCGCGCTGACCATTCTGCTGGTGGCGCTGACCATCGTGTTCCTGGTGGTCACCGTGACGCTGCTGCCGTATTCGGTGTTCAGCGTGGAGGTCACCAAGGCCGGCACGGCCGTGACAATCACCGCGCTCATCGCGCTGCTGGTGTGCCTGATTCCCACCACCATCGGCGGCCTGCTGTCGGCCATCGGCGTGGCCGGCATGAGCCGCATGATGCAGGCCAATGTGATCGCCACTTCCGGGCGCGCAGTAGAGGCCGCCGGCGACGTGGACGTGCTGCTGCTCGACAAGACCGGCACCATCACCCACGGCAACCGCCAGGCGTCGGCGTTCCTGCCGGCCCCCGGCGTCACGGAACTCGCGCTGGCCCGAGCCGCCATGCAGGCCTCGCTGGCGGATGAAACCCCCGAGGGCCGCAGCATCGTGGCGTTGGCCCAGCGCCTGAGCGGGGCCTCGGCACTGTCCACCAGCGTGGGCGCCATGAGCGCCGTGCAGACACAGGCAGAGGCCGGCGAAGCGACCAGCGTGGGGGCCACTCCCGTACCCTTCACGGCGCAGACCCGCATGAGCGGCGTCGACGTGCAGCGGCCCGACGGCGGCGTGCGCATGCTGCGCAAGGGCGCCGTGGATGCGATTCGCCGGCATGTCGAGGCGCATGGCGGCAGCCTGCCGGCCGAGGTGCTGCGCGCCGCCGACGATGTGGCGCGCCGCGGCAGCACGCCGCTGGCGGTGGCCGACGGCAACACCGTGCTGGGCGTGGTGGAGCTCAAGGACATCGTCAAGGCCGGCATCAAGGAGCGCTTCGGCGAGCTGCGCCGCATGGGCATCAAGACCGTGATGATCACGGGTGACAACAAGCTCACCGCCGCAGCAATTGCGGCCGAGGCCGGTGTGGACGATTTCCTGGCCGAGGCCACGCCCGAGGCCAAGCTCCGGCTGATCCGCGAATACCAGGCCGAGGGCCGCCTGGTGGCCATGACCGGCGACGGCACCAACGACGCCCCGGCGCTGGCCCAGGCCGATGTGGCGGTGGCCATGAACAGCGGCACCCAGGCCGCCAAGGAGGCCGGCAACATGGTGGACCTGGACTCGAATCCGACCAAGCTGCTGGAGGTGGTGGAAACCGGCAAGGCGCTCTTGATGACGCGCGGCTCGCTCACCACGTTCTCGATCGCCAACGACGTGGCCAAGTACTTCGCCATCATTCCGGCGATCTTCGTCACCACCTATCCGCAGCTCGCAGTGCTGAATGTGATGCGGCTCGGCAGCCCGTCGTCGGCCATCCTGTCGGCGGTGATCTTCAACGCGCTCATCATCGTTTTCCTGATCCCGCTGGCGCTCAAGGGTGTGAAGTACCGTGCCGTCGGCGCTGCCGCGCTGTTACGCCGCAATCTGCTGATTTACGGCGTCGGCGGCCTGATCGTGCCCTTCATCGGCATCAAGTTCATCGACCTGTTGGTGACAGCGTTCCATCTTGTCTAAAGGGGTCATCGTGAAAAACTTTTTCATTTCCTTGCGCCCGCTGCTGGTCCTGTTCGTGGCCCTGAGCCTGCTCACCGGCCTGGCGTACCCGCTAGTAGTCACCGGTGTGGCCCGCTCGCTGTTTCCCTGGCAGGCCGGCGGCAGCCTGATCCTGCAGGGCGGCAAACCCGTGGGCTCGGCACTGATCGGCCAGAACTTCGCCGACCCCGGGCATTTCTGGGGCCGCCTCTCGGCCACCACGCCGATGCCCTACAACGCCACGTCCTCCGGCGGCTCGAACCTGGGGCCGTTGAACCCGGCGCTGACCGACGCGGTCAAGGCTCGCATCGAGGCGCTGCGGGCGGCCGACCCCGGCAACCCCTTGCCGGTGCCGGTGGACCTGGTCACGGCCTCGGGCAGCGGGCTCGATCCGGACATCAGCCCGGCCGCCGCCAGCTACCAGGTGGCGCGGGTGGCGCGGGCGCGCGGGCTCGACGCGGGCCGCGTGCAGGCACTGGTGGCCGCGCACACCGAGGGCGCCCTGTGGGGCGTCATCGGCGAGGCGCGGGTCAATGTGCTGCGCCTGAACCTGGCGCTGGACGCCTTGCGCTGAGAGATCATCATGGCTTACGCTGCCTACACGGAGTTTGCGGGCCTGCCCACGCGCCGGCAGCAGCCGGTGCTGCCCGCTGCATTGGCGCAGCTGGCGGTGACCGTGGCCAGCCGGGATGCGCTGCGGGTGCGCCGCGCCTTGGTGGGCTGCCCCGACACGGGCATCGTGCGCTGCGTGCCGCAGCCGTCCGGCGACCGCGTGCGGCTGGAGATCCGCCTACCGCTGACGTGCTCGCAGGAGGTCATGCACCGCATCATCGACTGCGTGCCCAGCGGCGAGATCGGGCGCGCCCGGTTCTGGCCGGGCCATCTGTCCCGCCTGGGCCTGCCCACGCGGGCTGACGCGGCGACTTGCGTTGCGTCTCCGGTGCGCTCCGAGCAAGCACGTCCGGTTGTTGTTGCTCGCAAAACCAAGAAAGGGATTTTCCGATGACCTCCATTCATGCGGGCTGGCTGGTGCTGGCCGCAGCTACTTTGACGAGCGCGGCCTACGCGCAAACGACCGCTGCGGCGGCGCCTGCGACCCCGGCGCCCGACTACACTCTGTCCTACAACGTCGGCGTGGTCACCGATTACCGCTACCGCGGCATCTCCCAGACGGCCAAGGAGCCGGCGCTGCAAGGCGGCATCGACTTTGCCCACCACAGTGGTTTCTACCTGGGGACCTGGGGCTCCACCATCTCCTGGATCAAGGACAGCACCGCCAACCCCAGCACCACCAAAGGCCCCGTTGAAATCGACCTGTATGGCGGCTACAAGGGTGCCGTCACCGACAGCGTCTCCTTCGACGTCGGCGGCCTTCAGTACTGGTACGTTGGCAACAATCTGGGCGACACCGCCGGCTTTGCCAACGCCAACACCTTCGAGCTGTACGGTGCCCTGAGCTTAGGGCCCGTGACCGCCAAGTATTTGCAAAGCACCACCAACCTGTTCGGCACGCCCAACAGCAAGAACAGCGGCTACTTCGATCTGAGCGCCACCTTCGATCTGGGCCACGGCTTCTCGGTCGTGCCGCACGTCGGCCACCAGACCATCAAGAACTTCACCTCCTACACCGACTACTCGGTGGCGCTGAACAAGGACATCAACGGGCTGGTGCTCAGCGCCACGCTGGTGGGTACCAACTGGAGCAGCAAGCAGGGCTTTGACTACACCCTGCCTGGCAGCGGCTCCAAGAACCTGGCCGGTACCACCCTGGTGCTGGGCCTCAAGAAAGCCTTCTGAGCCCGGTGGCAATAGGGTGATACGCTCCTGACACGATGGGTAACGTCAGCGATTCGCGTCCGGACCCCGACCAGCTTCTCGAGCAACTGCGTGAGGACGAGGTGCGTGCGCGCCGCGGCAAGCTGCGCATCTACTTCGGCGCCAGCGCGGGCGTGGGCAAGACCTACGCCATGCTGAGTGCCGCCCAGCGCGAGCGCCAGGCGGGGCGCGACGTGCTGGTCGGTGTGATCGAAACCCATGGCCGCAGCGAAACCGCGGAGCTGCTGGCGGGGCTGGAGCAGCTGCCCCTGCGCGAGGTGGTGTACCGCGGCCGCACGCTGCGCGAGTTCGATCTGGATGCGGCGCTCGCCCTGGGCCGCTCGCGCAAGCCGCTGCTACTGCTGGTGGACGAGCTGGCACACACCAATGTGGAGGGCTCGCGCCATCCGAAGCGCTGGCAGGACGTGCAGGAACTGCTGGAGGCGGGCATCGATGTCTGGAGCGCGCTGAATGTGCAGCACCTGGAGAGCCTGAACGGCACGGTTGGGGCCATCACCGGCATCCGCGTGAACGAAACCGTGCCCGACACCGTGCTGGATGGCGCCGACGAAGTCATCCTGGTCGACATCACCCCCGACGAACTGATGACCCGCCTGAAGGCCGGCAAGGTGTACCTGCCGCAGCAGGCCGAGCGCGCGGCGCAGAATTTCTTCCGCAAGGGCAATCTGATCGCGCTGCGCGAGATCGCGCTGCGGCGCACGGCCGAGCATGTCGAAGACGACGTGCGCAGCTACCGGGTGGCGCAATCTATCGCCCCGGTCTGGAACACGGAGGGCTCGATCCTGGTGTGCATCGGCCCGCACCCCGGCGCCGAACAGACGGTGCGCAGCGCCGCGCGGCTGGCCGGGCAGCTTGGCGTGCGCTGGCATGCGGCCTATGTGGAGACGCCGGCGCTGCAGCGGCAGGGCGCGGCCGAGCGCGACCGCATTCTGGTGGTGCTCAAACTGGCGCAGGAACTGGGCGCCGAAACGGCGGTGCTGACCGGCAGCGACGCGGTGGCCGAACTCGTGCGCCAGGCCCAGACCCTGAACTGCGCCACGCTGGTGGTGGGGCGGCCCCGCGTGCCGGCCTGGCAGGCGAGGTGGCGGCTCGGCCCGCCGACCATGACGCGCCGCCTGGCGATGCTGGCGCCCACGCTCGACATCATCGAAGTCGCCCAGGCCGACAGCGCGCGCAGGATGGCCCGGGCCGTGCACCGGACCCATGACGAAGAAGAGGCCGCCCCCTGGCGCGACGCCTGGCCGCGCTATGCCTGGGCGCTGGCCACCTGCCTGCTGACCACCGTGCTGGCGCTGCCGCTGCTGCGCTTCTTTGACCTTGCCAACATCGTCATGCTGTTCCTGCTGGGCGTCGTGCTGGTGGCGGTGCGCTGGGGCCGCGGTCCGGCCGCGCTGTCGGCGGTCTTGAATGTGGCAGCGTTCGACTTCTTTTTTGTCCCGCCGCGCCTGTCCATGGCCGTCAGCGACGTGCAGTACCTGGTGACCTTTGCGGTCATGCTGGTGGTGGGGTTGCTGACCGGGCAGCTCACCGCGAACCTGCGCTTTTCCGCGCGCATCGCCGCGGGCCGCGAGCGGCGCGCCCAGGCGCTGTTCGAGCTGACGCGTGACCTGTCGGGCGCCTTGCTGACGCGCCAGGTGGCGGAGATGGGCGAGGCCGCGGTGCGGCGCACCTTTGGCGGCCAGGCCCGGGTGCTGGTCACCGACGCCGCCGACCGGCTGGTGGTGGACGGGTCGGCGCCGGACGGGCTCGATGCCAGCATCGCCGACTGGGCCTTTCACAACGAGCAGCCGGCCGGACTGGCGACCTCCACGCTGCCGTCCCACGACTGGCACTATGTGCCACTGAAGGCGCCGATGCGGGTGCGCGGCGTGCTGGCGCTCAAACCCGCGCAGTCGCGCTGGCTCCTGATTCCCGAGCAGGTGCAGCAGCTGGAGACGCTGGCGCGCCAGATCGCGATTGCGCTCGAGCGCGTGCACTACGTGGACGTGGCGCAGGAGGCGCTGGTGCAGATGGAGTCGGAGCGGCTGCGCAATGCCTTGCTGTCCGCCATCTCGCACGACGTGCGCACGCCGCTCACGGCGCTGATCGGGCTGGCCGAGTCGCTGCAGCACTCGCTGTCGGCGTCCCCGTCGCCGCTCGGCCAGCAGCAGGCCGAGACGGCGCAGGCGATCACCGGGCAGGCGCGCGAGCTGGGCGCGCTGGTGAACAACCTGCTCGACATGGCGCGCCTGCAAAGCGGTGCGGTGAACCTGCGCAGCGACTGGCAGTCGGTCGAGGAGGTGGTGGGCTCGGCCATCCGCGCGGCGGCGCACGCGCTGGGCGGTCAGGCCGTGCAGACCGAGATCCCGACGGATCTGCCGCTGGTGGAGTTCGATGCGGCGCTGATCGAGCGCGTACTGGTCAACCTGCTGGAAAACGCCGCCAAATATGGGCGGCCACCGATCGTGATCAGGGCCGGCGCGACGCCGCAGGCGCTGGTCTTGAGCGTGCGCGACCATGGGCCGGGGCTGCCTGCCGCCCTCAAGGGGCGCGAGCACGAGCTGTTCGAGAAATTCACGCGCGGCGCCGCGGAGTCGGCCAAGCCGGGGGTCGGCCTGGGGCTGGCGATCTGCAAGGCGGTGGTGGATGCGCACCGCGGGCAGATCGTGGCCGCCAATGCCTTGGGCGGTGGCGCAGAATTCACCCTCACGCTGCCGCGCCGCCCACCGCCCGAACCTGTTGAGTAACCCGCCCCATCATGCCCAGCCCGATCGCCGTTGTCATTGAAGACGAGCCGCAAATCCGCCGCTTTGTGCGGGCCGCGCTCGAGGCCGAAGGCTGGCAGGTGCATGAGGCCGAGACGGCCCGGCGCGGCCTGAGCGAAGCCGGCACGCGCAAGCCCGACCTGCTGGTGCTCGACCTGGGCCTGCCCGACGGCGACGGGCTGGACGTGATCCGCGATGTGCGCGGCTGGTCGGGCGTGCCCATCATCGTGCTGTCGGCGCGGTCCGACGAGGCCGACAAGGTGGCCGCGCTCGATGCCGGTGCCGACGACTACCTGACCAAGCCGTTTGGCGTCGGCGAACTGCTGGCGCGGGTGCGCGCCAACCTGCGCCGCCCGCGCGCAGCCGGCGCGGACGGCGCTGTGGAGAGCGATCCGGTGTTCCGCTTTGGCGATGTGGCGGTGGACCGGCAGGCCCGCCTGGTGACCCGCGGCGGGGTGGAGGTGCACCTCACGCCGATCGAGTACCGCCTGCTGCTGGTGCTGGTGGCCAACGTGGGCCGTGTGCTGACGCACCGCCAGCTCCTGCGCGAAGTCTGGGGCCCGTCGCATGCCGAGCAGAGCCACTACCTGCGCATTTACATGGGGCACTTGCGGCAAAAGCTGGAGCTTGACCCGGCGCAGCCGCGGCACCTGCTGACGGAAACGGCGGTGGGCTACCGACTGGTCGCGGGGGATGCATAAGAATTTGAGAGAAAATGGGACATGGCCCTTGCCGTCATTGCGCAAGTAGCTACAAAATATATAGCACATGACCGCTTCCAAACCCACTCCCGCGTTCCGCCGTGCGCTGCCCCCCGGCAACCAACCGCCACCGCTGAACGCCACCGGCCCGGGCGTGCGCGTAGCGGCGGCCAATGCCGCCACCACGCGTCTGAACAAGCGCATGGCCGAGCTCGGCCTGTGCTCGCGCCGCGAGGCCGACGACTGGATCGACAAGGGCTGGGTCAAGGTCAATGGCGAGATCGCGCCGATGGGCCTGCAGGTCAAACACAGCGACCGTATCGAGATCGACAAAAAAGCCCAGGGCCAGCAGGCCACCCAGGTCACCATCCTGCTCAACAAACCCATGGGTTACGTGAGTGGCCAGGCCGAAGACGGGCATCAGCCGGCAGTGACCCTGGTGACCGCGCAGAACCGCTGGCCGGACGACAACGCGCGCTTCTTCTTCCATCCCTCGCAGTTGCGCGGCCTGGCGCCGGCCGGGCGGCTCGACATCGACTCGATCGGCCTGCTGGTGCTCACGCAGGACGGTCGCGTGGCGCGCCAGCTGATCGGCGAGGACTCGCAGATGGACAAGGAATACCTGGTACGCGTCAGCCTGGGCGAGACCGTCACCAACGTGCAGGCCGCGTTCCCGGCCGAACAGCTGGCGCGGCTGCGCCGCGGCCTGAGCCTGGACGGCCAGCTGCTCAAGCCGGCGCAGGTCGAGTGGCAAAACCCCGAGCAGCTGCGCTTTGTGCTGACCGAGGGCAAAAAACGCCAGATCCGGCGCATGTGCGAGCAGGTCGGCCTCAAGGTGGTGGGCCTCAAGCGCGTGCGCATCGGGCGCGTGGTGCTGGGCAATCTGCCGGTCGGGCAGTGGCGCTACCTGGCGCCGCACGAGCGGTTCTGACCGGCCGGGCCGCTCAGTCGGGGTTCAGTCTTCGCTCAGCAAGGCGTTGTAGATCAGGGCGCCGATGATGGCCCCGACAATCGGCGCCACCCAGAACAGCCAAAGCTGATCCAGCGCGCCGGTCTGGGCGAACAGGGCCGGGCCGGTGCTACGTGCCGGGTTGACGGAAGTGTTCGAGACAGGGATGGACACCAGGTGGATCAGCGTCAGGCACAAACCGATGGCCACGCCCGCAAAACCGCCGGCCGCACGCTTGGCGGTGGCCCCGAGGATGACCAGCACGAAGATCCCCGTCATCACGATTTCACACACCAGCACCGACACCATGTCGTAGCCGCCGGGCGAGTTGGCGCCGTAGCCGTTGCTGGCGAAGCCACCCGCCTGAAAGCCGGCCTTGCCGGACGCGATCACGTACAGCACACCGGCGCCCACGATCGCGCCCAGCACCTGGGCAATGATGTAGCCCGGCAGCTCGGCCAGCGGCAGGCGCTTGCCCACCACCATCCCCACCGAGACGGCGGGATTGAAGTGCCCGCCAGAGATGGGGCCCAGCGCGTAGGCGCCGGTGAGCACGGTCAGGCCGAAGGCCAGCGCGACTCCCATGAACCCGATGCCCAGGCCCGGAAACGCTGCCGCCAGCACCGCGCTGCCGCAGCCGCCGAAGGTGAGCCAGAAGGTGCCGATAAACTCGGCGGACCATTTTTTGGCATTGCTGTTCATGGTGCTTTCCTTATTTGAAAATAGGATCAAGTTGAAACCGGGGATTGCGCCCCCATACTGGCTAGGTGCCCGCCCAACGGAGCACCGCGCCGACGCGAGGCCAAAGCTGAATTTATGGCCTCGTCGTGACCGATTTATGACCTATCCCTTCCAATCATGAGCAAACAAACCCTCTCTTTTCAAGCCGAAGTTGCCCAACTGCTGCACCTTGTCACACATTCGTTGTATTCCAACAAGGAAATTTTCCTGCGCGAGCTGATCTCCAACGCCTCCGACGCCTGCGACAAGCTGCGCTACGAGGCGCTGAACAACCCGGCCCTGCTGGAGGACGCGCCCAACCTGGAAGTGCGCGTGAGCGTGGACAAGGCCGCCCGTACGCTGACCATCACCGACAACGGCATCGGCCTGTCGCAGCAGGAGGCCATCGACAACCTGGGCACCATCGCCAAGAGCGGCACGCGTGACTTTGTCAGCAAGCTCAGCGGCGACCAGAAGGCCCAGGCGGACGAGCAGGGCCAGCTGATCGGCCAGTTCGGCGTGGGCTTTTACTCGGGCTTCATCGTGGCCGACAAGCTCACGGTGGAATCGCGCCGCGCCGGCCTGCCGGCGGATCAGGCCGTGCGCTGGGTCAGCGACGGCGGCGCCAGCGGCGGCGGCGCCTTCGAGGTGGAGAACATCACGCGCGCGGCACGCGGCACCAGCGTGACCCTGCACCTGCGCGAGGATGCGCAGGATTACCTCGGCGCGTGGAAGCTCAAGGGCATCATCAACAAGTACTCCGACCACATCAGCCTGCCGATCCTCATGCAGAAAGAGGAATGGAAAGAGGGCGACGCCATCGAAGGTGGCCCCTCCGGTAGCAGCAAGGGCGGCGAGATGGTCACCACCGACGAGTGGGAAACCGTGAACCAGGCCAGCGCGCTGTGGACGCGCCCCAAGAAGGACATCACGCCCGAGCACTACGCCGAGTTCTACAAACAGATCAGCCACGACCACGAGGCGCCGCTCGCCTACACGCACAACCGCGTCGAGGGCGGCACCGAATACACGCAGCTGCTGTACATCCCGTCCAAGGCGCCGCTGGACCTGTTCAACCGCGACAAGGCCGCCGGCATCAAGCTCTATGTCAAGCGCGTGTTCATCATGGACGACGCCGAGGCGCTGATGCCGGTGTACCTGCGCTTTGTCAAGGGCGTGGTCGATTCCAGCGACCTGCCGCTCAACGTGAGCCGCGAGCTGCTGCAGGAAAGCCGCGACGTGCGGGCCATCCGCGAGGGCAATACCCGGCGCGTCCTGTCCATGCTGGAAGACCTGGCCAGGAACAACCGGCCGTTGGATGACGCCAGCGAGGAAGACAAGGCCGGCACCGGCAAGTACGACAAGTTCTACGCCGAGTTCGGCGCCGTACTGAAGGAAGGGCTGGGCGAGGACTTTGCCAACCGCGAGCGCCTGGCCAAGCTGCTGCGCTACGCCTCCACCAGTTCCGACACGGCCAGCGTGAGCCTGGCCGACTACAAGGCCCGCATGAAGGAGGGCCAGGAGGCGATCTACTACATCACCGCCGACACCCTGGCCGGCGCCAAAAATAGCCCGCAGCTCGAAGTGTTCAAGAAAAAAGGCATCGAGGTGCTCCTGATGACCGACCGCGTGGACGAGTGGGCGCTGAGCCACCTGCACGAGTTCGACGGCACGCCACTGCAGTCCGTGGCGCGAGGCGCGGTCGACCTGGGCAAGCTGCAGGACGACGCCGAGAAGAAGGCGGCAGATGTTGCTGCCGAGACCTTCAAGCCGGTGCTGGCCAAACTGAAAGAGGCCTTGAAAGACAAGGCCGAGGACGTGCGCGTGACCAGCCGCCTGGTGGACAGCCCGGCCTGTCTGGTGGTGCAGGAGCACGGCATGAGCACCCAGCTCGCGCGCATGCTCAAGCAGGCCGGCCAGACGATGCCCGACGTCAAGCCCGTGCTCGAAGTCAACCCCGAGCACCCGCTGGTGAAGAAGCTGGCGGCCGGCGACGGCGCCTCGGTGCACTTCCACGACCTGGCGAACATCCTGTTCGACCAGGCGCTGCTGGCCGAAGGCGGCCTGCCCGACGATCCGGCGGCCTATGTGAAGCGGGTCAACGCGCTGCTGGTCTGACCGTTTTCCTCTTTACTCACAAAGGCGCGCGGATTGACCTTGCGCCGTGAGCAGCGCCACCGCCTTTTTGTCGAAGGAAACAAAGGTTTCCCCGCCGAGCCAGTTCCCCTCGTAGGCAATGACGCCATCGGCGAAATCCCCGCCCGCTTCGAGCACCGACAGGCCTGCCTCTACGGCGGGCCTGTTCACTTCCACGTTGGCGGCGGCAAGCAGTGCGCGGATCGCAGCGCCCACGTCAGAGGGTTGAAAGCCGTAGACCCTGCGCAGCACCCAGACAAATTCGCACAGGCACGGTAGCGCGACTGCGATCAACTCGGCATCGGTCAGGACCTTGGCGGCGACGCTTGCTTGCGCGGGGTCGTCCTGCACGACAGCACGAACCAGGACGTTGGTGTCAACAGCGACCTTCATTCCTTGCCAGCCCAGCCTTGCGCAGTCGCCTCGTTGATTTCTTCAATGGTGGCGACTTTCCTCGTCCGGCCGGCGAGCAATCCGACGAAACCGTCAATCGTGCCTAGAGGCCGGGCGGCCTTGAGCATGCCCCGGCCATCCGGTAGTAAATCCAGCTCGATCTTGTCCCCCGGCCTGATGCCGAGGTGTTGCAGTACGTCTTTTCTAAATGTCACTTGCCCGCGCTCGGTAACGGTCAATGTGGTCATGGTGATGTCCTGGTGGTTTCTTGATGTTCCACATCGTAATGCAAATTCACCTTACCATCAAGACCGTAAGCAAGCCCTCTGCCCATCGCCCATTCCGTGGCGGCGGGGGAATCGCTATGAACAGAAGCGAGGCCGCCCGGCCACGTCCGCCAGCATGAAGGTTGCGCGCATCTACATGGGGTGTCCAAGACATGCGGCGCATCAACTGCTGATGGGCGGAGATGTTCCGTGATAGTGCCCAGCCCCCTCTACTTGCAAGGATGAGCTTCATGACGTCACCTGCTCTCGTGGCCTTGGTTGGGCCTCACTTGTGAATCAAATCGGCCTGCAGTTGTTACTAATTGGGCACGAAATGCTATAGAAAACGCAGTGAATTGGGTCAAAAATATGCGCTGAAGCGGCCAATTTCTTGTCACCCAATCGTCCTCAGATACGCTGCTTGCTCTCTATTTTGATCAACCATGGCGCGGAGCGCCGGAACAGAATGGATGGGTATATCCCGTCCATTCTGTTCCGACACCCCACCACCGGAACGCTTGATAGACTCTTATTGATCTGCACCGCTTGCCCAATCTTGGTTCCGACACCCCACCACCGGAACGCTTGATAGACTCGGCTACCACGGTTGCGACTCCCACGCTGTCGTTCCGACACCCCACCACCGGAACGCTTGATAGACTGCCGTTAAGCTTTCGGGTGCTCGCTAAGCCGCATCATGGCGATTTCTCGCAGGTAATCGGCGCGTTCTCGCGAGACGGGCGTTTGGCGGGCGCGTACGATTCATGGGCAACTTTCCCTCCAGTCCATAGAACCCAGAGCACCGCCCATGAGCAACAGTATCGCGACCAGCGCCGCACCGCCGAGCACGAACGACCAGACCCGCTTTCGGGTGCTGGGCGCGATCAGCTTTTCGCACTTCCTCAACGACATGATCCAGTCGCTGATCCTGGCGATCTATCCGTTGCTCAAGGGCGAGTTCAATCTGAGCTTCACGCAGATCGGCCTGATCACGCTGACCTACCAGATCACAGCCTCGCTGTTGCAGCCGGTGGTGGGCCTGTACACCGACAAGCATCCCAAACCCTATTCCCTGTCGGTCGGCATGGGCGCCACGCTGCTCGGCCTGCTATTGCTGGCCGTGGCGCCGAATTACGGCACCGTGCTGCTGGCGGCGGCGCTGGTGGGCACGGGCTCGTCCATCTTTCATCCCGAGTCCTCACGCATTGCGCGCCTGGCGTCCGGCGGGCGGCACGCCCTGGCCCAATCGATCTTTCAGGTCGGCGGCAATACCGGCAGCGCCGTGGGCCCGCTGCTCGCCGCATGGATCATCATTCCCCACGGCCAGTCCAGCGTGGCGTGGTTTGCGCTGGCGGCCTTGCTGGCGATGGTCGTGCTGTGGAAAATCGGCGGCTGGTACCGGCGCCAGCATCTCAACAGCGCCGGCAAGCACAAGAAAAGCGGCACGGCCGCGGTCAGCAGCCTCCCGCCACGCACCGTGGCGTGGGCCATTTTCATCCTGCTGGTGCTGATCTTCTCCAAGTATTTTTACCTGACCAGCATCAGCAGCTACTACATCTTTTACCTGATGAGCAAGTTCCACCTGTCGGTGCAGTCGGCGCAGGTGCATCTGTTCGTGTTCCTGTTTGCGGTGGCGGCCGGCACCATGCTCGGCGGCCCGATCGGTGATCGCATCGGCCGCAAACGCGTGATCTGGGGCTCCATCCTCGGTGTGGCGCCCTTCACGCTGGCGCTGCCCTATGCCGACCTGATGTGGACGGGCGTGCTGACCTTTGTGATCGGCCTGATCCTGGCCTCCGCCTTCTCGGCGATCCTGGTGTTCGCGCAGGAACTGGTGCCCGGCAAGGTCGGCGCCGTCTCGGGCATGTTCTTCGGCTTCGCGTTCGGCATGGGCGGCATCGGCGCCGCGGTGCTCGGCAGCCTGGCCGACACGCACGGCATCGAATACGTCTATCGCCTGTGCGCCTACCTGCCGCTACTGGGCATGCTGACGGTGTTTTTGCCGAACATCGAGCGCCATCGCCTCAGATAGCGGGTGGCGCGGGTCACTGCGGCGATGCCGACGCGCCGCGCCGGCGCCACAGCAGATACGCCATCAGGCCGACGACGAAGACGTTGCCAGCCAGCACGAGGCCGCTGATGACCGACGGCCGGTCCAGCAGGTGCTGCAATTCGAACGGAATATAAAGTCCGCCCGACAGCGCAGCCAGCCATTCCGCCCAGACCCGGTCATTCCACAAGCCATAGGCTTCAGCGAAGCGCAGCGTAACGTAGCAGACGGCCAGCAGCGTGACGGCCTGCAGGTTGGCACCGGGCAAAAGCCCCGCGTAATGCAGCAGCAGCGACGGATAGTGCCCTTGTGGGCGCAACCCGAAGCGACCGATCAGTTCAATCGCGAGATGCTTCGCATCGTGAGACGTCAGGTTGAGCACACCGATGATCGCGACCAGCGCGGCGATGCCCTTGGAGGCCTCGAAGATGGCAATCGCGCGCAGGGCACGACGTTTCGCGACGGCGTGATTGTGGGCGGCGTGGGCGGCAGGCGTTGGGTGGTCCATGAACGATTTCTTTGCCCAGCACTACGGCAGCAGGCCCGGCACGGTGCGCGAAGTGCCGCATTTCGGGTTGTGGTGGACCGTGACGGGATTCATGGGCGTCATTCTCCGGAAAAAATCAACAGGGGGCGGGATGATTTGTCAGACCACCAGCGGCGGCTCCTGCATGGCCTCGATCTGCTCGTGCAGCATGCCCACCTGGCCCATCCAATAGTCGCTGGAGCCGAACCACGGGAAGTTGATCGGAAAGATCGGATCGGCCCAGCGCCGCGCCAGCCAGGCACTGTAGTGGATCAGGCGCAGCGTGCGCAGCGGCTCGATCAGGGCCAGCTCGCGCCGGTCGAACGCGCGGAACTGCTCGTAGCCATCGAGCAGCCCGCTGAGCTGCGCGGTGCGCTGGCGCCGGTCGCCGCTGAGCAGCATCCACAGGTCCTGCACCGCCGGGCCGCTGCGCGCGTCGTCCAGGTCGACAAAGTGCGGGCCGCCGCCGGGCCGGTCTGTGGGCGTCCACAGGATGTTGCCAGGGTGGCAGTCGCCGTGCAGTCGGATGGATTGCAGGGGTTCGGTATCAAATGGACCTTTAGTCATTGTCCCCATTGCGCTGGCTGCTATTAAATCAAGAGCATCGGTGCAAGCCGCCTGCCAGGTGCCCTGCACGTCGAGCGGAATCTTGTCGTGCGCCAGCAGCCAGTCGCGCGAATCGATGCCAAAGCTTTGCAGATCCAGCGCCGGGCGGTGTGCAAACGGCCGCGTCGCCCCCACGGTGTGGATGCGCGCCAGGAAACGCCCGATCCACTCCAGCACCTCGAAGTCGTCGAGCTCGGGCGGGCGCCCGCCGCGGCTCGGGCTCACGCTGAAGGCGAAGCCGGCGAACGTATGCAGCGTGCGGCCGGCCAGCACCAGCGGGCCGACCGCCGGAATTTCCGCCGCCATCAGCTCGGCCGCGAACGCATGTTCTTCGAGGATCTGCGCCTCGCTCCAGCGCCCGGGCCGGTAGAACTTGGCGACCACGGCGCTGCCGTCTTCGAGGTGGATCTGGTAGACGCGGTTTTCGTACGAGCTGAGCGCCATCAGCCGGCCGTCGCCATACAGGCCGACGCTGGCCAGGGCGTCCATCACCACGTCGGGCGTCAGGGCCTCATAGGGATGGGTCAGGGCGCGGGAAGCGCTGGGGGGTTGCGGAGCGGCCATGGCGTGATTGTCGCCGCCCTGCGCTGGCGCGGGTCAATCGGCCTGGTGCAGGTGCTCAAACGGCAGTGTCTGCTTTACCAGGATCACGGTGCAGGGCGCCTGCATCGCAACCTTGATCGGCACGGTGGCAACCAGGTGCTGCATCTGCAGGCCATGGGTGGCCGCGCCCATCACGATCACGCTGACCGCGTTGCCTTGCGCGTAGCGCAGCAGGGCCTGGGCCACGTCGCCCGATTCGAGCACGTGGCAGGAAACCTGGTGGCTGGCCAGGTCGAGCGGCTGAACCCACTGCCTGAGCTGGGCCAGGTAGCGCCGGTGCACTGCGGTTTCGCTGCGCGCGCTGTCGGTGGCGCTGGTCTGGCCCGGTGCGATCACCGTGACGCAGGCCAGCCGCGCGCCGGGGCGCAGGCCCAGCGAGCGCGACACCGCCTGGCGCAGCGAGTACAGCGTGGCGTCGCTCACGTCCCGGTTCGGCACGGCCACCATCAGGATCGGCACCTCGTCGATCTGCTGCTGCGCCGGCAGCGGGCTGGGCTGGTAGTGCATGCCCGCGGCCTTGATCCAGCGCCTGAAGTGGGTGCCAAAGCCCGTGCCGCGCGTGCGGCGTCCGCGCTCGGTGATGTCGACCTGTTCCGGGTGGCGCAGGTCGAACGCCAGGTGCGCGGCCGACGGGTAGCGGCGCGCCGCCTCGGGCTCCAGGCAGCGCAGGATGACCTCCTGCAGCCATTCAGGCAGGTCGGGGCGCAGCTGGCGCGGCGGCGGCGGGTCCATCCACAGGCGCTGGCGCAGGCCGCCGGCGGTTTGCGGCGCGCCGAACGGCAGCTCGCCGGTGGCCAACTCGTACAGGATCACGCCGATGGCAAAGATGTCGCTGCGCGGGTCGCCGCGCACGCCCACCACCTGCTCGGGCGCGATCCAGGCGGGCGAGCCGATGGCGGGACGCAGCTCCTCGGCGAGCAGGTCGGGCTGCTGCGCGTGGCAGGACAGGCCGAAGTCCAGCAGCACGGCGCTGCCGTCCGCTCGGATCAGCACGTTGGCGGGTTTCAGGTCGAGGTGGCAAACGTTCTGCTGGTGCAGGCTGTGGGCGGCGCGCGCCGTGGCCGCGCCCAGGCGCGCCACGGTCGCCGCCGGCGCACGCTCGGGCTGGTCCAGCCAGTGCTGCAGGGTGGGGCCGGGCACGTATTCCATGACCAGATAGGGCGTGCGCGCGAGGTCGCCGGCGGCCACGAAGCGCGGCACGTGCGGGCCGCTCAAGACCTGCAGGATCTGCTGTTCGACCTCGAAACTCACGATGTTTTCGGCGCCGTCGCCCGCGGTCATGCGCGGGATCTTCATGACCATGGCAAAACCCGGATTCCGGCTGCCATCGGCGTAGTGCACGCTGTAGATGTGGGCCATGCCGCCGGCGTGCAGGCAGGCCTCGATCACGAAGCCGTCCAGCGTGGCGCCGGGCTCGAGCAGCTTCAACGCCCGGTCTCCAGCCGCTCGGCAAAGTAGTCGGGTAGCCCGGCCCGGCGGATCGCGGCGGCCGCCGCCAGGTGGTCGTACGCCACGCGGTGAAAGGTGAGCTGCGCCGCGGCGCCGTCGAACACCGCGTACATGGCCTCGGTGCGGCCGTCGCGCGGCTGGCCGACCGAGCCGATGGTGGCCAGCCAGTGCCGGTGGCCGGGCACGGCAATCGCCACGCCCGCTGCGGGCTCGAACGGCATCAGCCCGCGCCCGCCGCCGCGGTAGTACAGCGTCTGGTGGTGCACGTGGCCGCCGAACACGTAGCGCACGCCGGGCCAGGCGCCGGCGGCGTCCAGGCTGGCGGCGGCGCCGCGCGCGTCTTCCACGTAGTGCCAGCGCCCGGGCTGGTCGGCACTGGCATGTACCAGCAGCAGGCGGTCCTCCTGCACGGTCAGGGGCAGGGCATCGAGGAACGCGCGCTGCGCGGCATCGAGCTGGGCGTGCGTCCACGCCGCCGTGCTGTGGGCCAGGGTGCGGCCGCCCACGCCGGGGCGCACCGCGAGTTCATCATGGTTGCCCTTGAGCACGATGGCGCCCTCCAGGCGCAGCTGCATGATCTGCTGCACCACGGCCACCGGGTCGGCGCCGTAACCCACGAGATCGCCGAGCACGGCGAAGCGCTGCGCCCCCTGCGCGCGCGCATGGTCCAGGCAGGCGGCCAACGCCTGCGCGTTGGCATGGATATCGGACAGCAAGGCCAGTTTCATGGGACGCTCTGGGGGCATTCAATGCACATAAGGATGGGACGGAGAAGTCTCAGTCGATAGGGGGTGCGTGCCCCGATTGTCGCCGCCGCGGGGATACACAGCCCGGCCCCCGAACTTATGCAAGAAATAGCCCGCAAGCCCCTGAACTGCTTGCGCGGATAGCTATCAGGATGATAGCGACAGCATGTGCCCCACGCGCGGGTCGCCGCGCCCGGCCAGCACCTGCGCGTAGGCGGCCTGCACCGCTTCGGGGCCGCGGTGCTGCGCCACCGTGAGCCACGGTGCGGCCGGGTTGCTGACCTGGCGGATAAAGCCCTGCCACGCCTGCAGCAGCCGCTGGCCCAGGCCCTCGGCGCCCCAGTCCGCATGCCGCTTCTTGATCTGCGCGGGGGCAAAGAACAACGTGGCGCGCGGCCCCGGCAGGTCCTTGGCGCCGCCGAGCTGCTCGACGTGCGTGCCGCCGATCGAGCTGCTGAACTTGAGATGGGCGAAGCGCGTGTGGATGGCACGGCGCAAGTCCGCGCTGCCGGCAAAGTCCACATACACGCAGGCCGCCTCCGCGCTGATCTGGTCAAGCTGCTCGTACGTCAGTACCCGGCTGTAGCAGCCCAGACTCTCGCAAAACGCCTGGTTGGCGGCCGAGGTCAGGCCCACCACCTCGATGCCGGGCCGCTTCTTGAGCTGGAACGCCGTGCCGTAAGCGGTCTTGCTCGATGCGCTGGACAGCAGCATCACGTTCGCGTCGAAGAAATTGTTGTCCGCCAGGAAGTCGTCGATCAGCCACGAGGTGATGAACAGCGGCCGCAACAGCGCCTGCAGGTCTTCGGTATCAAGGCTGTAGAACGGGTCGGCACTGCAGCGCATGACCTGGTTGTAGACCGCGTGCAGCGGCGCACGGTGCGTGGCGCCATCGACAAAACTGCCTGGTGAGAGCCGGGTGGGTGACAGCACCGCGCTGCTCGCCATCGGCCAGTAGCCGTACAGCCGCTCGCCCACTGCGACGCCGGCGTGCAGCGACTGCGCCACCGTGCCAAAGCCCCACACCGGCACGATGCCCCAACCGTCCACGCCCGTGGGGTAGAACTGCCAGTAGCTCATGGCCTCGCCGAACGCGGCGTAGGTGATGTTGTTGGAGGTCAGCGCGAACTTGTCCACCTGGACGCGAATCTGGTCGGGTGCGAGCGCGATATCCGGCGTGCTGGACAGCCGCGTGTGAGTGAGCTGGTTTTTCTGGACGAGCAGGGTGGTGTTCATGGGGTGACCCTAAACGAAACGGCCCGCCGGTTCAACACCGGCGGGCCGCTTTGGTGACAGTCGGGCGGGGCTTACGCCAGCGTGATGGTCACGTCGATATTGCCGCGCGTGGCGTTCGAATACGGGCAGACCTGGTGCGCGGCGTCCACCAGCGCCTGGGCGGCGGCGCGCTCCATGCCGGGCAGGCTGACCTTCAGGCGCGCGGCGATGCCGTAGGCGTTCGGGATCGGGCCGAGGTCGACTTCGGCATCCACCGCCACGTCGGCCGGCACGGTCACTTTCATCTTGCCGGCCACGGCCTTGATCGCGCCGATGAAGCAGGCGGAGTAGCCGGCCGCGAACATCTGCTCGGGGTTGGTGCCGGTGCCGGACGCGCCCGGGGAAGACAGCTTGACGTCCAGGCGGCCATCGTCTGAGCGCGCGGCGCCATTGTCGCGCCCGCCGGTGGTGTGGGTGTGGGCGGTGTACAGGACTTTTTCGAGTTTCGTGGTCATGGTGACTCCTTCGGGAAGTGATGCTTCGGGAATGAAGCGGGTTGAGAAATCGTCAGGCGACTAGTCTTCGGCGCAGGGCTTGTACCTGCTGGGTGAGGCTGACCAGTTCGGAGAGCGAGCACTGGCTGGCATCGAGAATGCAGCCCGGAATCTTCGCGGCACGGGCCTTGAGCCGGCGCCCCGCCGCGGTTAGCGTGAGGTGCACGCGGCGCTCGTCTTCCACGGCACGCAGGCGCGCAATCAGGCCCGCGGCCTCCAGCCGCTTGAGCAGCGGCGTGAGCGTGCCCGAGTCGAGGTACAGGCGCTCGCCGAGCTCGGAGACTGCCAGCCCGTCCTGCTCCCACAGCACCAGCATGACCAGGTACTGCGGGTAGGTCAGCCCGAGCTCGCCGAGCAGCGGCTTGTACAGCTTGGTCATCGCCAGCGAGGTGGAATACAGTGCGAAGCACAGCTGGTTGTCCAGCAGCAGGGCCTGGTCGGGATCGAGTTTTCGCGTTGCCATGGCTGAATTATATCGAGCAATTAAATTGTGTGCAATTTAATTGGTAAATGAAGTTAACCGGGCCGGCGAGCCGCCGGATCAGCGGCCCGAAAAGCGCGCGGGCCGCTTCTCGACAAACGAGCGCACGCCCTCGGCCGCGTCCTCGCTGTTGGCCAGACGCTGCTGCACCTCGATGAACTGGTGCATCGCCACCAGCGGGCCGTGCTCGACGGCCTTGAGCGCGTTCAGCCGCGTGGCCACCACCGCCAGTGGTGCCTGCGCGGCGATAGCCTGCGCGAGGCGCAAGGACTCGTCCAGCTCCCGGCCCGCGGGCACCACCTTTTGCACAAAGTTCAGCCGCAGCGCCTCGGCGCTGCCGAACTCGTCGCCGGTGAGCAAATGCAGCAGCGCGTTGCCCAGGCCCGCGCGCTCGGCCATGCGCAGCGTGGCGCCGCCGGTGGCCATGATGCCGCGTTTGACCTCGAGCTGCGAGAAGCGGCAGTTATCGGCCGCGACCACGATGTCGGCCGCCAGCATCAGCTCGATGCCCAGCGTGTACGTGATGCCCTTGACCGCCACCAGCATCGGCTTGGTGCGCCGCCGGTAACCCTCCATGCCGAGGTTCAAGGGATCCACCAGGCCCGGCGGCACCGCCTTTTCGCCACGCTGCATCAGCGGCGCGATGGTGGGCAGATCCAGCCCGGCCGTGAAATGCTCGCCCAGCGCATGCAGCACGCCCACGCGCAGTGCCGGCTCGTCGTCCAGCCGCGTATAGGCCTCGCCGAGTTCGCGGAACATCTTCGGGGTGAAGCCGTTGCGCTTGGCCGGGCGGTTGATGCTGATGAGCAGCACGTGCTCCAGCACCTCGCAGTCGATACTGCCTTCGGGATGTTCCATGCTGTTCATATGCGTGCCTCTTTAGTATGAATAAACGCCTTGCCCGGTCTTGCGGCCCAGCCGGCCCGCGGCCACCAGTTCCTTCAGCAGCGGGCAGGGGCGGTATTTGCAGTCGCCGAACTCGGTCAGGTAAACGTCCATCACCGCCAGGCACACGTCCAGGCCGATCATGTCGGCCAGCGCCAGCGGGCCGATCGGCTGGTTGCAGCCCAGCTTCATGCCGGCATCGATGTCCTCTGGCGTGGCCAGGCCTTCGGCCAGCACGAAGAAGGCCTCGTTGATCATGGGCACCAGGATGCGGTTGACCACGAAGCCCGGCGCGTTCTTCACGGTGATCGGCGACTTGCCGAGCTTCTCCGACAGCGCCTTGACGGCGTCGTGCGTGGCGTCGGAAGTCTGCAGGCCGCGGATGATCTCCACCAGCGCCATCATCGGCACCGGGTTGAAGAAGTGCATGCCGAGGAAGCGGTCGGCGCGCGAGGTGGCGGCGGCCAGCTTGGTGACGGAGATCGACGAGGTGTTGGAGGCGATGATCACCTCGGGCGCCAGCAGCGCGTCGGCCTGTTTCAGGATCTTCAGCTTGAGCTCGTAGTTCTCGGTCGCGGCCTCGATCACGAGCTGGGCCGTCTTGAAGTCGTCGTAGCGGGTTGAGGTCTTGATGCGGGCCAACGCCGCGGCTTTGTCGGCCTCGCTGATTTTTTCCTTCTTGAGCAGGCGGTCCAGGCTGCCGGCGACCGCAGCCAGGCCCTTGCCAATGGCCGCGTCGGAGATGTCGACCATGATCACGTCGATGCCCGATACGGCACACGCCTGCGCGATGCCGTTGCCCATGGTGCCCGCGCCGATGATGCCCACTGTCCGAATATTCACGTTGGTCCTTTTCGATGGCTGAAATGTGCCAGCCGCCTATGTTATCGGCTCGTTGCGGCATTTGTTGTAACGTACGGGCTGGCCAGAACAACAAACCAGACCCGCGGATTCCCATGGAAACAAGCATGTTCGACTACATCATCATTGGCGGCGGTTCCGCCGGTTGCGTGCTGGCGGCGCGCCTGAGCGAGGACCCGGCCACCCGGGTCTGCCTGCTGGAGGCCGGCCCGGTCGACAAGAGCGTGCTGATCCACTGCCCGGCCGGGCTGGCGCTGCTGGCCAAGAACGGGCAGGCCAACTGGGCGTTCGAGACGGTGCCGCAGCCCGGCCTGAACGGGCGGCGCGGCTACCAGCCGCGCGGCAAGGTGCTGGGCGGCTCCAGCTCGATCAACGCCATGATCTATATCCGCGGCCACCGTGCCGACTATGACCACTGGGCCGCGCAGGGCAACCCGGGCTGGAGCTTTGACGAAGTGCTGCCGTATTTCAAGCGCTCCGAGCACAACGAGCGCGGGCCCGATGCCTGGCACGGCGCGGGCGGCCCGCTCAATGTGGCGGATCTGCGCAGCCCGAACCGCTTCGGTCCGGTGTTTGTGCGGGCCGGGCGGGAGGCGGGCTTTGCCGTGAACCACGACTTCAACGGTGCCGAGCAGGAAGGCGTCGGCATGTACCAGGTGACGCACAAAGACGGCGAACGCTTCAGCGCCGCCAAGGCCTACCTCACGCCGAACCTGTCGCGGCCCAACCTGCAGGTCATCACCGGCGCCCATACGACGCGCATCCTGACCGAGGGCCGGCGCGCCGTGGGCGTGGAATACCGCTGCGATGGCCGGCTGGAGCAGCTCCGGGCCACGCGCGAGGTGCTGCTGTGCGCTGGCTCGCTGCAGTCGCCGCAGTTGCTGATGCTGTCGGGCATCGGCCCCGGCGCGCAGTTGCAACAGCACGGCATTGCCACCGTGCACGAGCTGGCTGGCGTGGGCGAGAACCTGCACGACCACGTGGACGTGGTGCAGGTGGTGGACGCGCCGCACCTGAAAGACCTGTTCGGCATTTCCCCGGTCGGGCTGCTGCGCGCGCTCAAGGGCATTTTCGAGTGGCGCCGCCACCGCCGCGGCATGCTCACCACCAATTTTGCCGAGGCGGGCGGCTTCATCAAGAGCCAGCCGGGCGAGCCGATTCCGGATTTGCAGCTGCACTTTGTGGTCGGCAAACTGGTGAACCACGGCCGCACGACCAGCTTCGGCCACGGCTATTCATGCCATGTGTGCCTGCTGCGCCCGAAGAGCCGCGGCAGCGTGAAACTGGCCAGCGCCGACCCGCTGGCGGCACCGTTGATCGACCCGAACTTCCTGGGCGAGCGTGACGACGTGGACCGTTTGCTGCGCGGCTTCAGACTCATGCGCCACATCCTGTCGCAGCCGGTGCTGGCCGACTATCGCGGCGCCGAGTTGCCGGCCTCCGCCGGCGCGCACACCGACGCGCAGATCGAGCAGTTCATCCGCAGCCATGCCGATACGATTTACCACCCGGTCGGCACCTGCCGCATGGGCAGCGATGCGCTGGCGGTGGTGGACGCTGAGCTGCGCGTGCATGGCGTGGCCGGCCTGCGCGTGGTGGACGCGTCCATCATGCCGCGCGTGGTGGGCGGCAACACGAATGCGCCGACCATCATGATTGCCGAGAAGGCCGCCGATCTGATCAAGGCCGCGGCGCGCGCGGCATGATTTTTTTATAAGCAAAAACAGCCTGCAGCCCTTATGGGTCATGCGCTGATAGCTATCAAAACAGTAGTAATCGAGTCAACCCTGAAAGCGCCGGCGCGTGAGCGCGAGCGCGATCCAGAACGTCACCAGCGTGTAGCCTGCCAGCACGCCCGCATGCAAGAGCGGCTGCGTCGGCCACTGGTCCATGAATAGCGGGCGCACCAGCTCCACCGCGTGGGTCAGCGGCAGCAAGCTCGATAGCGTGTGCACCAGCCCCGGCAGCTGCTCGCGCGGAAAGAACACGCCGCTCAGAAACATCATGGGCGTGAGGAGCAGCGTGAAGTAGTAGGTGAAAAAGTCGTAGCCCTGGGCCAGCGCATTGAAGATCAGCGCGATGCAGCTGAAGGTGATGCCCGCGCACAGCAGCACCGGCCAGGCCACCAGCAGCTTGGGGCTGTGGCTGATGTTCAGCCCCAGCATCACGAACAGGATGGCTGTCACGGTGAACAGCGCCTTGAAGGCCGCCCACAGCATCTCGGCCAGCACGATGTTGTCCAGGTTCACGGGTGCGTTCATGATGCCGTCCCAGGTCTTTTGCACGTGCATGCGCGAGAACGCCGAGTACAGCGCCTCGAAGCTGGCGGCGTTCATGGCGCTCATGCAGATGCTGCCGCTGGCCAGGAACAGGATGTAGGGCACCTTGGTGCTGCCCGTGCCACTGCTGCTGGCCACGCTCACCTGGCCCACCAGCGCGCCCATGCCATAGCCGAAGGCCACCAGCCACATCAGCGGCTCGGCGATGTTGCCGACCAGGCTGGGAATGGCCAGCTTGCGCCACACCAGCAGGTTGCGCAGGAACACGGGCCACCAGCGCCCCGACAGGTCGGGCACGCGCCAAATGCTCATGTTCGTCATCAGCCATCCTCCCTGATTTGCCGTCCGGTGAGCTTGAGGAACAAATCCTCCAGGTTCGCCGGGCGGTGCAATGTGCGCAGCTGCGGCCAGGCGGCCAGCGCGGCCAGCAGTGGCTGGGCATCGTGCGTATAGAAAAACACGGTCTCGCCACTCAGCTCGACGCGTGCCGCCAGCGCTGTAAGCGGCGAACCGAGCAGGGCCGCCGCCCCCACGCCGTAGACTTCGACCACCTCGGGCTCCAGATACTCGGCGATCAGCTCGCGCGGCCGGCCCTCGGCGATCTTCCTGCCGTGGTCCAGCACCAGCAGGCGCGAACACAGGCGCTCGGCCTCGTCCATGAAATGCGTGGTCAGCAGGATCGACTTGCCCTGTTGCAGCAGCACCTGCAGCCGCTCCCACATCAGGTGCCGCGCCTGCGGATCGAGCCCGGTGGTGGGCTCGTCGAGCAGCAGCAGCCGCGGGTCGTTGACGAGAGCCCGGGCCAGGCTCAGGCGCCGGCGCATGCCGCCGGAGAGCTCGCCCGGCTTGCTGTCGGCCTTGTGCGTCAGCGCGGCAAACTCCAGCAGCGCCGGAATGCGCGGGCGAATGTCCGCGGCGCGCATGCCGAAATAGCGGCCGTAGACCAGCAGGTTCTCGAAGCAGCTGAAGTCCGGGTCCAGCGTGTCGGACTGGCTCACCACGCCCAGCTGGGCCTTGATAGCGAGCGCGTCGCGCGGCATCTGCAAGCCCCGCGCCGCGGCGCCATTCGGGAAATAGGTGATCTCACCCGCGTCGGGCGCCGTCAGTCCCAGGCACATGCGGATGGTGGTGGTCTTGCCCGCGCCGTTCGGCCCGATGACGCCCAGGCATTCGCCCGGCGCGATCTCAAAGGACAAGTCATCGACCACCACGGTGCTGCCGTAGCGTTTGCTCAAGCCCTGGACGGCAACGAGTGGATGGCTCATGCGACTATTATCCCGGCATGAGTTTTCCTGAACTGGGGGCGCTGGCTGACTGGGCCAACGATTCCTCGCTGCGCATGCTGCTGGTCGCGTTGCTGGCCGTGCTGCTGGCCCTTCTGGTGCACGGCGTGGGCGCGGCCCTGGTGCTGCGCCTGACGCGGTCCATGCCGGTGGCCTTTGCAGCGGCGCGGCAATGCAAGGCACCCGCGCGGGTGTTGCTGCCTTTGACTGCGCTGCAGGCGGTCTGGCAGATTGCGCCCGATGATTTTCCGCTGATCGGCGCCGTGCGCCACGGTAACAGCCTGTTGCTGCTGCTGGCCCTGACCTGGCTCGGCCTGCGCGCCGTGCGTGGCGTGCGTGGCGTGGCGCAGGGCGTCGTCGGCCTGCACCCCCTCGATGTCGAAGACAACCTGAACGCGCGCCGCATCCACACCCAGACCCGCATGCTGACCCGGATTGTCATGGGCACGGTGCTGCTGGCCGGACTGGCCCTGATGCTGATGACCTTTCCGGACGCGCGCCAGTTCGGCGCCAGCCTGCTGGCGTCCGCCGGCGTGGTCGGTCTGGTGGCGGGGATTGCGGCGCGCCCGAT
Organism: Rhodoferax sp.; assembly: GCA_031291295.1. Lineage (GTDB taxonomy): Bacteria > Pseudomonadota > Gammaproteobacteria > Burkholderiales > Burkholderiaceae_C > Rhodoferax_A. The sequence continues at coordinate 75,315 of JARLJI010000026.1, forward strand.
TTTCAGCAACCTGATCGCCGGGCTGCAGATTGCGCTGGCACAGCCCATCCGCATCGATGATGTGCTGGTGGTGCAGGGCGACTGGGGTCGCGTCGAGGAAATCACCGGCACCTATGTGGTGCTCAAAATCTGGGACGAGCGCCGACTCATCATTCCACTGCAGTGGTTTATCGAAAACCCGTTTCACAACTGGACACGCAAAAGCGCCAGCATCATCGGCACGGTCTTCCTGTGGGTGGACTACCGCATGCCACTGGAGCCGCTGCGCAAAGAGGCGCAGCGTGTCTGCGATGCCGCGCCTGAATGGGACCGGCGGCTGTGCAAACTGCAGGTGACCGAAGCGGGCAAGAGCGCCATCGAGCTGCGCCTGCTGGTGAGCTCCGCCAGCTCGGGCCAGAACTGGGACCTGCGCTGCCGCGTGCGCGAGGCACTGGTGGATTTCATGCAGCGCGAGTATCCGCAGCACCTGCCTTTGATGCGCGCCGAACTGGCCGAGGCGGTTATTTCAGGAAAACCGGCTACAGCCCAATAGTGGTATGCGCAGGTAGCTACTTAAACAATAGCAATTGAGCGCGGGCTGCGTGTGCCCGCTACTGAAACGCCACTTCGGAAAAGCTGCGCAGCTTGCGGCTGTGCAGCTGGTCGATGCGCTGCTCGCGCAGCAGCTCGATGGCGCGGATGCCGATGCGCAGGTGCTGGTCCACGCGTTCGCGGTAGAAGTGATTCGCCATGCCGGGCAACTTGATCTCGCCGTGCAGCGGCTTGTCGGACACGCACAAGAGCGTGCCGTAGGGCACCCGAAAGCGAAAACCGTTTGCCGCGATGGTGGCGGACTCCATGTCCAGCGCCACGGCACGGCTCTGGCTGAAGCGGCGCTGCGGCGTGTTGTGCGGCAGCAGTTCCCAGTTCCGGTTGTCGGTGCTGGCCACGGTGCCGGTGCGCAGGATGCCCTTGAGCGCGGCGCCCTGCAGTTGCGTCACATCGGCCACCGCGCTTTGCAGCGCCACCTGGATCTCGGCCAGCGCCGGAATCGGCACCCACAGCGGCAGCTCCTCGTCGAGCACATGGTCCTCGCGCACATAGCCGTGCGCCAGCACGTAATCGCCCAGCTGCTGGCTGGTGCGCAGGCCCGCGCAGTGGCCCAGCATGAGCCAAGCGTGCGGGCGCAGCACCGCGATGTGATCGGTGATGGTCTTGGCGTTGGCCGGCCCGACGCCGATGTTGCTCATGGTGATGCCGGATCGGTCGGCGCGCAGCAGGTGGTAGGACGGCATCTGCGGCAGGCGCGGCGGCGCGGCGCCGAGTGCATCACCCGCCTCGGCGCCCAGCCCCACGCGGCGCGTGACCACATTGCCCGGCTCCACGAACGCGATGTAGTCGCTCGCGGGGTCGGCCATCGCCTCGTGCCCGAGGCGCACGAACTCGTCGATGTAGAACTGGTAGTTGGTGAACAGCACGAAGTTTTGGAAGTGTTCGGGCGCCGTGCCGGTGTAGTGGCGCAGGCGCTGCAGAGAGTAGTCCACCCGCGGCGCGGTGAACAGCGACAGCGGCTGCGCCTCGCCCGGGCGCGGCTCCCAGGTGCCGTTGGCGATGCCGTCATCCATCGAGGCCAGGTCGGGCAGGTCGAACACGTCGCGCATCAGCAGGCGGCGCTCGGGCGTCATGCTGCCTTCCACATGGTCGTGCTCGGCGAACGAGAAGTGCACCGGAATCGGCTGCGTGCTGGTGCCCACCTCCAGCTCCACCTCGTGGTTTTGCAGCAGCAGGCGGAACTGCTCCAGGTAGTAGTCGCTGTACAGGTCGGGGCGCGTCAGCGTGGTCTCATAACGGCCCGGGCCCGCGACGAAGCCGTAGCTCAGGCGCGTGCTCTCGAACGAGGCCGAGCTGGCGCGGGCCACCGTGTGGGTGTGGATGCGCACAAATGGGTAGCAGGCGCGCACGTGCCCGGGCAGCGACTCGCCCGCCACAAAACGCTGCATGGCCTGGCGCAGATGGCCGATCTGCTGGGTGTAGATGGTCTGCACCTGGGCCAGCGCGGCCTCGGCGTCAGTGTGGCGCGTGGGCGCGATGAAGGGGGGCAGGTAGGGCATGGCGCTATTGTCCCTATTTCCGTCAGACCGCGGTGGCTGGCGCCGGTTCGCGCACCGGCTCGCGCATCGTCACAAACTCTTCCGCCAGGGTGGGGTGGATGCCAATGGTGCTGTCGAACACGGCCTTGGTCGCCCCGGCCTTGAGCGCCACGGCAAAGCCCTGCACCACCTCGCCGGCGTCGGGCCCGACCATGTGCAGGCCGACCACGCGGTCGCTGGCGTCGTCCACCAGCAGCTTCATCAGCGTGCGCTCGGGACTGCCGCTGAGCGTGTGCTTGAGCGGCTTGAAGTCGGAACGGTACACCGTGATGCGGCCGAACTTCTCGCGCGCCTGTGCCTCGGTGTAGCCCACGGTGCCGATGTTGGGGTGCGTGAACACGGCCGTGGGAACGAAGTCGTAGCTCATGTCGCGCGGCGCCTTGCCGGCCGCGGGCCCCAGCAGGTGATCGACCAGCGCCATGGCCTCGCCCAGCGCCACCGGCGTGAGCTGCAGGCGCGCCGTCACATCGCCCAGCGCGTAGATGGAGGGCACCGAGGTCTGGTAGTGCGCATTCACCAGGATCGCGCCGTCCTTGCCCTGCGCCACGCCCGCGGCCTCCAGCCCCATGCCGCGCACATTCGGTACCCGGCCGGTGGCGTACAGCACCGCGTCCACGGTGGCGCTGTCGCCGCCGGCCAGCTGGACCACCAGACCGGCGGCCGTGCGCTCGATCGCCGCCACCTCGGTCTTGAGGCGCAGATCCACGCCGGCCTTGCCCATCTCGGTAGCGATGAAGCCGCGCACCTCGTCGTCAAAGCCGCGCAGCACCTGCGCGCCGCGGTACAGCTGCGTGACCTGCGCGCCCAGCCCGTTGAAGATGGAGGCAAATTCACAGGCGATGTAGCCGCCGCCCACCACCAGCAGCCGCGCCGGGAACGGTTCCAGGTCGAAGATTTCGTTGGAGGTGATCGCATGCTCGCGGCCCGCAACGGCAGGCACGCTCGGGGTGCCGCCGGTGGCGATCAGGATGTGGCGGGCGCTGTAGCTGCGCTCGCCGAGCTGCACCGTGTGCGCATCCACCAGCTGCGCGTGTTCGCTGAACAATTGCACGCCCGCGCCGGTGAGCAGCTGCAGGTACACGCCATTCAGCCGCGCGATCTCGCGCGCGCGATTCGCCTTGAGGCGGCCCCAGTCGAGCCGGGGCGCTTCCAGGTCCCAGCCAAAACCATGCGCTTCCTCGAAAGCTTCGGCGTAGTGCGCGGCGTAGCTGTACAGCTTCTTCGGGATGCAGCCGACATTCACGCAGGTGCCGCCCAGCCCGGCAACGCCGCCCGACTCCGCCAGCGCCACGCGCGCACCGCGCTGCGCCGCCATGCGTGCGGCGCGCACGCCGCCGCTGCCGCCGCCGATCACGAACAAATCAAAGTCAAAGGTTTTCATCTTGGATGTATCCCGGTTTTCTTGAAGGTCACAGATACTTGAAGCATGCCTGCACCGGGGCAAGCCTGCAACCGCAACCAGGGTGCACGCCCATCGTACGGACGGCCCTTGAATATTTGGTGAAGAATCACCAAATTGACTGCGACACCCGAAAATCACCAGGACCCATCATGACCACCCAACTCAAAATCGACTTTGTCTCTGACGTTTCCTGCCCCTGGTGCGTGATTGGCCTGAAATCACTGGACGAGGCGCTGGCGCGCATGGGGAAGGATGTCACCGCCGAGCTGCATTTTCAGCCCTTTGAGCTCAATCCCCAGATGGCGCCCGAGGGCCAGGAAATTACCGAGCACATCACCGAAAAATACGGCATCACGCCTGCGCAGGCGCTGGCCAATCGCGAAAATATCCGCGCGCGGGGTGCGCAGGTAGGCTTCAAGTTCAGCATGGCGGATGAGCCGGGCGGTGGCCGCCACCGCATCTACAACACCTTTGACGCGCATCGCCTGCTGCACTGGGCCGAGCTGGAAGGCCTGGACAAGCAAAAAGCGCTGAAAGAAGCGCTTTTCAAGGCCTACTTCACCGACGGGCAAAGCCCCGCCTCGCACGAGATGCTGGCGCGGGTGGCGGGGGAGGTTGGCCTTAGCGCCGCGCGTGCGCGCGAGGTCCTGGCCTCAGGCGCGTATGCCGATGAAGTGCGCGAGCGTGAACAGTTTTACCTGGGCAGTGGCATTCATTCGGTGCCGGCCATCATCATCAACGAGCGCCATTTGATCTCGGGCGGGCAGCCCGCCGAAGTGTTCGAGCAGGCCCTGCGCCAGATCGCGGCTGAAGGCTGACGGCAGCGGCGGCGCGGCCCGTTTTGATGATCGTCAGGGTTTGCTGACTTCGTGGCCGATCACGCCGCCCACGGCGGCACCACCAACGGTGCCGATCGCGCTACCGCCCGTCAGGAGGGCGCCGCCGACAGCGCCGGCACCGGCACCGATGGCCGTGTCCTGGCCCTGCCTCGACATGCCGGCGCAACCGCTCAGACCGAGGACCAAGGCTGCAGTTGCCGCACTCAGTGCAAAACTTTGTATCTTTTTCATGGAGCTACCTCTTTCTCAAAAAAGGTGAGCGGCGACATGGCCGTCCACGTCTTCAATATAGAAGAGGCCCGGCGGCCGCGCTGTCGGGGCAGTTCGCAAGCCTGTGTAGGAGAGTGATGACAGTCAGCCTGCGCGCGAGGCGGCCATGCGCAGCGAGTCCGCCACCGCCAGCATCGGCTGCAGCACGCTGGCGCCAAGCTTTCTGGAGCGTTCGCCGCTCCAGCCGTAGAGCTCGTCGGGCAGGTCGGCGTTGTCCTTGAACGGCATCTCGATGGTGAAGGCCAGGCAATCGAAGTGCTGGCTCACCCAATGGGTGGCGAGCGTGAGGTTGGCGCTGCCGGGCGCGGCCTGGCCGTAGCCCTGCCCGGTCTGAAAATCGGGGCTGGCGGCCAGCCACGCGGCCTTGAACGCCGCCTCCAGCGCCGCCAGTCGCGGCGTGTAGCCGGGGTTGCCCTCGGCACCGGCCACGAAGTTGTACGGCAGGCTCTCGTCGCCATGCGCGTCCAGGCACAGGTCCACGCCGGTCTGCTGCATCGCCTCGCGCACCAAAAATACCTCGGGCGACTTTTCCAGGCTTGGCGTTTGCCATTCGCGGTTCAGGTTCGCGCCGGCCGCATTGGTGCGCAGGTTGCCGCGCGCCGCGCCATCGGGGTTCATGTTCGGCACCACGTAGAACACGCAGTGGTCCAGCAGCACGCGGCTCACCGGGTCGTCGCCATCGAGCAGCCGCTCCAGAAATCCTTCGACAAACCACTCGGCCATGGTCTCGCCCGGGTGCTGGCGCGCGATCAGCCAGACCTTCTTTTTGGCGGCGAACGCGGTGGCGCTTCGTGCATCGGTGATGCGCAAGAGCGTCATGTCGCGCCCGTCCAGTGTGGTGCCGAGGGGCCGCACCTCGACATGGTCGGATTGCCCGCTTGATCCGATCAGGTCGAGGTGGCGCTCATACGAATAGGGCTCGAAGTAGGCGAAATAAACGCTGTGCGTGTCGGGCGTGAGCCGGGCCGTCATGACCTGGCCGTCGAAGCTCGTGGCTATGCGCAGCCAGTGCTGGCGATCGTGGCTGGCCAGCACGCGGTAGCCATCCCAGCCCTTGGGGAACGCGCACTGGCCTGCGTTCAGAAAGCGCAACGTCACTGGCAACCCCGCCGCGCCCTGCAGCCGGAAGTGAAACCACTGCGCAAAGCCGGCCGCGTTGTCGCTGCGGATATTGAGCTGGATGTTGTCCGGGTCGGCCAGGCTCACGACCTCGATGGCGCCGGCGTCGAACGAGGTGGAAATGCTCAGTGGCGCCATGAATCAACCAGCCGCCTGCAGCATCCGGCCCATGTGCTCGTGCAGCTTGTTCATGGCCCTGAGCGGACGCACCATGACTTTGAAGCGGTTGATCTGGCCCGCGCCGTTCCAGCCGATCATGTCGATGCCGTTGATCACGATGCCGTCCACCGTGCTCTGGAATTCCAGCACGGCCGAGTCCGCGCCGTACCATTCGTTCAGGTAAGTGAAGGTGTCGTTGTTCAGCACCTGCAGGGCGGCCTGCAGGTATTTGGTCGTGATGGCCTTGCCCAGTTGCGGCGTGTGCACCACGGGCGAGGTGAACACCACGTCGTCGGCCAGCAGGCGGCCAAGCGCCGCCATGTCGCGGCTGCGCACGATGTGGTGCCATTGTTCAATCGGGGCAGGCATCATGGTTGTTTATCCTTTTATGTATCAAAAGAGGCTGCAGCCTTTGTTGGGTATAGATATGTAGCTATTAAAAATGTAGTCATCACGGGCGAATTCAAGGCGCTGCATAGCGCTCGCGCAGTTCGCGCTTGAGCACCTTGCCGATTGCGCTGCGCGGCAACTCGTCGATGAATTGCAGCGCGGCCAGCCGCTGCGTCTTGCCGACGCGGCCGTTGAACCACTGCAGCAGAGCGTCCGCCGTGGTGTCGTTGCCCGTCCGCCCGACCACGAAGGCCACCGGCGTCTCGCCCCAGGCCTCGGACGGCACGCCGACCACCGCCACGTCGGCCACCACTGGGTGCTCGCGCAGCACGGCCTCCAGGTCGCTCGGGTAGATGTTGAAGCCGCCCGAGATGATCATGTCCTTCTTGCGGTCGAACAGCGTGAGAAAGCCGTCTTCGTCGAAGCGGCCGATGTCGCCGGTGCGGATGAAGCGCTTGCCGGCCGGGTCGAACCATTCGGCCTCGCGCGTCTTGCCGGGCTGGCCGTGGTAGCCGGTCATCATGCCCGGCGAATGGCCGACCACTTCGCCGACACACTCATCACCTTTGCCGCGCGGCACCTCGCGGCCCTGCTCGTCGATGAGCCGGATGTCGCTGGTGGGTGCGGGCTGGCCGACCGTGTGCAGCTTGTGCGGGTGCAGGTGCGCCTGCAGGATGCAGGTGCCGCCGCCCTCGGTCATGCCGTAGTACTCGACCAGGCCGCCGGGCCAGCGCCCCAGCACATCGGCCTTGAGCGCGGCCGAGAACGGTGCGCTGGTGGAGAACTTGAAGAGGAAGCTGGACAAGTCAAAGCTGTCGAACTCGGGCCGCGCCATGATGCGCTGGTACTGCACCGGCACCAGCATGGTGTGGGTGGCGCGCTGCGCCTGCGCCAGCTGCAGGTAGCCGAGCGCGTCGAATTTGGGCATCAGCACCACGGTGCCGCCGAAGGCCAGCGTCGGGAAGAACATCACCAGCGTGGTGTTCGAGTACAGCGGGGTGGCGAGCACCGTCACGGTTCCCGGGCCGTAGCTGAACTGGTCGCCGCGCTGCACATGGGCCCAGCGCATGCCGTGGCCCTGCACGATGCCCTTGGGCTCGCCGGTGGTGCCCGAGGAGTAGATGATGTTGAAGGGCGTGTCGGGGCGGATCTCGGCGCGGGCCGGCTTTGAGCCGGGCGGCGCCAGCCAGTCGCCCAGCGCGCGACCGGCGGCGCAGCCATCGAGCGCGATGCGCGGCATGGCTGCGGCCGCCGCCGCGGCTGCCATGGGCGCCGCGTCCAGCGCCTCGGCCACGCCCGCGTCCAGGAAGAACAACTTTGCCTGCGCGTCCGCCGCCATGCGCAGCAGGCTCTCGGGCGTCGAGCTCGGCGCCAGCGGAGCCACTGCGACACCGGCGCGCAGCGCGCCGAGAAACACCGCGGCGTATTCGATCGAGGAGCTGGCGCAGATCGCAATCGCGTCGCCCACCTGCACGCCATCGCGTTGCAGCGCCGCGGCCGTGCGGTCCATCAGCGCATCGAGCGCGCCGTAGGTCAGCGTGCGCCCGCCCTCGACCAGCGCGCGCCGCGCTGGCGCCTGCGCGGCGTGCTCGCGGATCAGGTCGGGGATGAGGCCGAAGTCTTGCTGCAAAAGGTCGTTCATGGTGGGGTATCCGGAAGGCTGCAGTCATCATAATGAATCAGGGGCGCGCGGCGTACGGATAATCGGGGCATGACCACCTCTTCTTTCAGCTCCTTGCCGCTCAACCCCGCCGTGCTCGCCAACCTGCAGCAGCTGGGCTACCACGCCATGACGCCGATCCAGGCCGCCAGCCTGCCGGTGGCGCTGCTGGGCCAGGATCTGATCGCGCAGGCCCAGACCGGCAGCGGCAAGACGGCCGCCTTTGCGCTGGCCCTGCTGGCGAACCTGAATCCGCGCCGCTTTGCGGTGCAGGCGCTGGTGCTGTGCCCCACGCGCGAGCTGGCCGACCAGGTGACGCAGGAGATTCGCCGTCTCGCGCGCGCCGAGGAGAACATCAAGATCGTGACCCTGTGCGGCGGCGTGCCGATGCGCATGCAAAACGCCAGCCTGGAGCATGGTGCCCACATCGTGGTGGGCACGCCGGGGCGCATCATGGACCACTTGCAGCGCGGCACGTTGAATCTGGAAGCCCTCAACACGCTGGTGCTGGACGAGGCCGACCGCATGCTTGACATGGGTTTTTTCGACGACATCGCCACCGTGGCGCGCCAGTGCCCGAAAGAGCGCCAGACGCTGCTGTTCTCGGCCACCTACCCCGAAGGCATTGAAAAAATTGCGCGGCAATTCATGCGCGAGCCCCGGCAGATCAAGGTGGAGGCGCAGCACGCCTCAAGCGTGATCGAGCAGCGCTTCTACCAGGTCACGCGCGTCACCCGCCTGCCCACGGTGGCGCTGCTGCTGAATCACTTTCGCCCGGTCAGCACGCTGGCCTTTTGCAACACCAAGCAGCAGTGCCGCGAGCTGGTCGCGCTGTTGCAGGCGCAGGGCTTCAGCGCGCTGGCGCTGTTTGGCGAACTGGAGCAGCGCGAGCGCGACCAGGTGCTGGCGCAGTTTGCGAACCGCAGCTGCTCGGTGCTGGTCGCCACCGACGTGGCCTCGCGCGGGCTCGACATCGAGCAGCTGGAAGCGGTGATCAACGTCGACATCACGCCCGACGCCGAGGTCCACGTGCACCGCATCGGCCGCACCGGGCGTGCCGGCGAATCGGGCCTGGCGCTGAGCCTGGCGAGCATGGACGAGATGGGTTTTGTCGGCAAGATCGAGCAGTACCAGAAGCGCGAATCCATCTGGCACAAAGTGGAAGAGCTCACGCCCGCCAGCGCCGAGCCGCTGCTGCCGCCCATGGTGACGCTGCAGATCCTGGGCGGGCGCAAGGAAAAGATCCGCCCCGGCGACGTGCTGGGCGCGCTCACCGGCGAGGCCGGGTTCAGCCGCGAGCAGGTCGGCAAGATCAACGTGACCGAGTTCTCCACCTTTGTCGCGGTGCGGCGCGACATCGCGCAGGACGCCCTGCGCAAACTCAATGCGGGCAAAGTCAAGGGCAAGAGCGTCAAGGTGCGGCTGATGCAGGTCGATCAGCCTTGATTTACAAGAGAATCAAGCTGTAGCCCTTGCCGTATATGCGTCATCAGCTATTGAAAAAATAGCGTCTCTGGCGGAACCTGGAACCTCATGCGGCCGCCCGACGGGTGCGGGCAGGACGCGATGGCTTGGGTTGGCCCGCCACCAGCTGGAGCGCCACAGGCGTTTTTCGGGCCGTCGTTTTGGGGCTGAGCCTGGTTTTGGACGCGGGCTTCCTGGCGACTGCCTTTTTGGGCGTCGCCGGCTTGGCGCGGGCGTGCGTCCCGGCTTTGTGGGCCGGCGCGGGGTGCTTCGCCGCAACGGCCTCGGTGGACGCGGCGTGCCCCGCAGGCTCGGCCACCGCGGCGGGCGTGAGCTTCAGCAACTCCTCGTGCGCCGCCTGCATGTACCTGGCCAGCTCCGGCAGGTCGGGCATGGCCTTGCGGCAGGCGGTCAGGCCGAAGTCGAGCGAGCCGTTGTAGCTCTGCACGGTCACGTTCAGCGCCATGCTGTGCCCCACGATGGACACGGGGTAGTAGGTCAGCATCTTCGCGCCCGCCAGGTACAGCGCGAACTTGGGGCCCGGCACGTTGGAGATGGCGACATTGACGACCGGCGGCATGCGGTCCGCCAGCTTGGAGCGGCCATACAGCGACACCAACCCGCCGATCAGCCAGGGTGCGCCCAGCGAGGGAAAGTCCATAGTCATCACCGACTTCATGCTGGCCGTCATGGCCTTCGCCGCCAGGCTCGATTGCCGGATTGCCTGCAGCCGCTCTAGCGGGTCCGCAATGGTGCTGGCCAGGCTCACGCGCATCATCGAGGCCTGCGTGTTCATCTCGGTGTTGCCTTTTTCGCGCAGGCTCACCGGGACGCCGGCCAGCAGCGGCTCGGTTGGCTCGCAGCCCAGGTCGGCCAGGTAGTGGCGCAGCGCGCCGGAGCAGATCGCCATCACCACATCGTTCAGGGTCACGCCTTGGCCCTTGGCGACGTGCTTGATCTCGGCGAGCGGAATCGAAAAACTGGAAAAGATCCGCTGGTTGGTGACGCTCACATTGATCGGCGTTTTGGGGCCGAACCAATGGTTGCCGATGGCTTCCTTGATGCCTTTGACCGGGGTGGGCGCGCCGGCTTCGGCGTCGGGCGTCTCGCCGGGCGCCGGGCGCAGCATTTGCACCGTGCTGCGCAGCATAGCCGGCAGGGCGCGGGCCAGCTTGGCGGCTTGCACCAGCGAGTTCTTCAGGCCGGCGCCGGTCAGCTCGGCAATGCCGTAGGTGTCGTGGTCCATGGCGCGCCGCGGCGGGGGGGGGGGGGGGGGGGGGGGGGGGGGGGGGGGGGGGGGGGGGGGGGGGGGGGGGGGGGGGGGGGGGGGGGGGGGGGGGGGGGGGGGGGGGGGGGGGGGGGGGCGGGGGGGGGGCGGCGGCGGGGAGGAGGGGGAGCAAGGAACCGGTGAGGCCGATGAGAGAGAGGGAAGCACAAGTAATCACCAGCGATTACCTCTGAGAGGTCGAGAGGGACGATGCGGTGGCGTGAGGTGAGGAGTACGAGTGTGGGCAGTGTGGGGAACCATGACACGCGCTCAGTTAGTGATTCCGCATCAGGGGTAATCTGTGCAGGGGGGGCACACACACACACACACACACACACACACACAGGCAAGTTAAGGAGCCCGAGGCAAGGCAGGGACGCAAGTACACACATAGGCAGGCACAGACAGACAAACATACATGTATAGAGAGAGAGAGAGAGAGAGACACACACACACACAGACACACACACAGGCACAGGCACAAGGCACACACCCACACAAGGGGAATGAGGGCAGGCCTCACCCTGACGAGTGACTCATGCTTGATGCCGGCTGGTGTGAGGAAGACGCGCCATATGCACACGACGCCATCCTTGGACAGGGACATCAGGGTGTCCGACGCGCCATTCAGGAACTGGAGGGGAAGCCACACAGCACACACACACACACACACACACACACACGGACTGAACAGCAGACAGGGTTGAACGCAAGAGGCTTCTCATAAGTCTTGTCGGCTCGGCGCCGCGCAAGCCGGGTAAGGAAGAGCGCGCAAACAATCGTATACACACGGATACAGAAATACAGAGGGGAAACGGCCACGGGGGAGGCGTCGCAACGTCACGCACACATCAGCAGAAATTCGAACAAACAAACCATCCAGGGGAAGGAGCGCGCCCCGCCCCCTCCACACACGCACACTCACACACTTCAAGCCATACAAGGAATTGGCGGCCGAGGGCCCGTCCGCACACATACAGACACACGCACACACGCAGGGCAGCCACGCACAGCGAGGTCGATGACGGGCTCCTCATGCCCGCGCAGCAGTATGCGCTGCGCGCCGCTGTTGTCCACCACCCGGATGAAATTCTTCACGATGTAGCATCTGACGCTCGCGTTCGACACCACGCGCTTGCCGCTGCCCGGCGCCGCGTCGCCCTTCACGCTTGTCACTTCCGTCACGGGGATCGCGCTGATCTTGTGCGGGTTGCTGTCCGACGCGTACGCGGCGGTGGCGCCGATCACAGGCACGCAGCCTGGGAAGGTGTGTTTGGGCGCTTCAACGGGCGCGCGGGCGCCGGTTAGGCCCGCCAGCAGCTTGGCGAGAGGGTCGGACATAGGGAGAGGGAAGGGTAAGCACCAAGAGGATCCCCACACATGTCTTGGTTGCGATCGTGTGTGTCTCTCGTGTGTGTGAGAGAGTGGCCGTGTATCTCTTGAGTGCGTGCAAGTTCGAGTAAGTGTGCACTTGTATGCGCGCTTGGGAGAGTGTGTGTTTATGAGCGACACGCTGCACATCCCCCTCTCATTTCTTAGGACTGAGGTTTTCATTTCCATTCACAACACAAATGCCACCAACGAAGCAGCCACACACACACACACACACACAAACGAAGTAGCCACACACACACACACACACGCCCGCACGCACACACACACACA
>JARLJI010000219.1 GCA_031291295.1 Rhodoferax sp.
GCGGCACCACAACTGTCAGGAACAGCCGCGTACGACTGGCGCCCAGGCTAAGCGCTGCGCGTTCCAGGTTTGCGTCCACGCCCTGCAGTGCGGATAGCAGGATCAGCAGCACCACGGGTAGTGCGATGACGGCGTGGCAGATGCCGATCCATACCAGGTTGCCCACCAGATGGAGGCGGGCGGACAGGAAATACATCGCGATGGAGGTGATCACAGTCGGCACAATGATCGGCAGCAGCAGCAACGACAGCAGCAGTTTCTTGCCGGGGAAACTGCCGCGGACGAAGGCGTAGGCGGCGAAAAATCCGACCACGGTCGCAAGCACGCAGGCGATCACACCGATCACCAGGCTGTACCATAGGGATGCCTGCCATTGCGGATCGCCCAGGAAGCGGATGAACCAGCGCAGTGAGAACGACGCTGGCGGGAACTGCAAATATCCTGCGCCGCTGAATGCCAGGATTACCACGATGACGATCGGCGCCATCAGCACCAGGCAGGCGAGTGTCACGTAGCAGGGCAGGGCGCGATGCATCGCTCAGGCCCCCATCAGGCGGCGCACGTCGGTGACGCGGTAGTAGATTGCGTACAGCACAAGCGTGACCGCGAGCAGGAACAGCGACATCACCGCGGCGGCTGGCCAGTCTAGCGTGATTTCCACGGACCGTTCGATCAGCATGGCGACCATCACGTCGGATGGGCCGCCCATCAGCGCGGGTGTGATGAAGAAGCCGATGGACAGGATGAACACGATCAGCGCACCGGAGATCACGCCGTGCAGGCTGAGTGGCAGATAGATCCGCCAGAACGTCATGAAGCCAGAGGCCCCCATGCCGCGGGCCGCGCGCAGCAGGTTGCTGTCGATGGATTTCATGGCCGCGAACAGGGTCAGCACCATGTAGGGCAGCAGGACGTAAGTCATGCCGATGACGATGCCGGTCTTGTTGTAGAGCAGCGCCACCGGCGCGTGGGTCAGGCCGAAATTCTGTAGTGCTTGGTTGATCAATCCGGTGCGCCCGAGCAGCACCATCCAGGAATAGGTGCGCACGATGATGCTGGTGAAATACGGCACGACGACGCAGAAGATGACCAGGGTCGTGCGCA
>JARLJI010000220.1 GCA_031291295.1 Rhodoferax sp.
GCCACCGCCGGCGTCGTCCGCGCCGGGGCCGCCCATGCCCTGGCGGCTGCCCAGCATCTGCATCTGGTCGGCGCGGATTTCCGTGCTGTATTTCTCGATGCCGTCCTTGTCGGTCCACTTGCGCGTGCGCAGGCTGCCTTCGACGTAGACCTGCGCGCCCTTGCGCAGGTACTGCTCGACAATTTCGGCCAGCCGGCCATTGAAGACGACGCGGTGCCACTCGGTGGCCTCCTTCATCTCGCCGGACTGCTTGTCTTTCCACTTGTCAGTGGTGGCAATGGTGACGTTGGCGACCCGGTCGCCGCTGGGGAAGGTGCGCACTTCGGGGTCGCGGCCCAGGTTGCCGACGATGATGACTTTATTCACGGATGCCATGATGCCCTGCCTTGTAAGAAGCTACAGAAATACGCACAACGCGGCGCATAAAACCCGATTGTGCCGCAAGCGACCGCCGCGCTGACCAGGCGCCGGGCCCGCCCGTGAGAGAATACAGGGTTGGCACAAGCGTCCCCCGCCCGACGTCCGGCAACCCCCCAGAACCCGTTGTTAAACGGGCTGCAGGGCTGGCCGAGTCCCGGCCAGACTTGGCACAACCTGTGGGTCGCCATGGGGCGTCGTCTGGCGCGCCCAGTGCCGCTCACGCCAGACCGACCAACCGAACCATCGACCTCATGGCCATCACAGCTTCGCCAGAAACCTTCCAGAAGATTCCCCGAATCGCCATGAACGCGCAGGAGCGCCGATCCAGCATCACGCTGGCGTCGATCTACGGCCTGCGCATGCTCGGGCTCTTCCTCGTCCTTCCGGTTTTTGCCATCTACACCAGCACCCTGCCCGGTGGCGGCAATCAGTTTCTGGTGGGCCTGGCACTGGGCATCTATGGCCTGACCCAGGCGGCCCTGCAAATTCCCTTCGGGCTCGCGAGCGATCGATTTGGACGCAAACCGGTCATGATGTTCGGCCTGGTCATTTTTGCGGTCGGCTCCTTCATGGCCGGCACCTCGCACACGCTGGGCGGCATTATTGTGGGCCGGGCGGTACAGGGAGCCGGGGCCATCTCGGCCGCCATTTCCGCCATGATCGCCGACTCCACCCGGGACGAGAACCGCACCAAGGCCATGGCCATTGTTGGCATGACCATTGGCATGAGCTTCATCGTGTCCCTGATTGCCGCGCCGCTCCTGTATCACTTGATTGGCGTGCCCGGCATGTTCATCCTGACCGGGGTTTTGGCGGTCCTTGCAATTGCGGTGATCAAGTGGGTCGTGCCCGACATGCCCATGACCACGCACGCCAAAGAGCGGCACGCTTCCGCGCCACGCGATTCCGTCTTCACCGCCGCCCTGCTGCGCCTGCACTTCAGTATTTTTGTTGTCAATTTCACGCAGGTGGCAATGTTCGTGGTGGTGCCCGTGGCCCTGGTGCATAACGCGGGCATCGCCGTGCAACAGCATTGGATGGTCTACCTGCCCGTAACGCTGGGGTCGTTCCTCGTAGCCATTCCGGGGATCATCTGGGCAGAGAGTCGCGGTCACATGCGCGCCGTATTTATTGGCGCGGTGGCGCTCATGGCGTTGACGATGCTCGGGTTTGCCTTTGACTACACCCGGCCGGCGCCGCTGATTGCGACCCTGTTTTCGTTCTTCGTTGCATTCAACCTCATGGAGGCGCTGATTCCGTCGCTGGTGTCGCGCACGGCCCCGCCGGCACGCAAGGGCCTGGCGCTCGGCATTTACAACACCGCCCAGTCGCTCGGGCTGTTTGCCGGCGGCGCGTTGGGTGGGTGGATTGCAAAAGCCTGGTCCAGCGAAGGCGTTTTCCTGGCCTGCGCGGCGCTATCGCTGGTCTGGCTGTTTGTGGCCTGGTCCATTCAACCACCCCCGAAGTCTGCCCATTGAGCTTGCCGGTTCGCCGGCCGGCCGGGCGCCACACCGCCTGGTGCGAACGACTATCATGGTGGGTTTTCTCGAACGCGCACGATTTTGAACTCTCCCTTCGACGGACCGCCCATCGATCCCGCTGAAAACGGCCAATACCTGGCCCGCGCGCTGCAGCAGCAGCGCATCAGCATTCGCGGCGCGCGCACGCACAACCTCAAGAACATCGACCTCGACATCCCGCGCAACCAGCTGGTGGTGATCACGGGGCTGTCGGGATCGCGCAAGTCGAGCCTGGCCTTTGACACGCTGTATGCCGAGGGCCAGCGCCGCTATGTCGAGAGCCTCTCCACCTACGCGCGCCAGTTTTTGCAGCTGATGGACAAGCCCGACGTGGACCTGATCGAGGGCCTGTCGCCGGCGATCTCCATCGAGCAAAAGGCCACCAGCCACAACCCGCGCTCCACCGTCGGCACGGTGACCGAGATTCACGACTACCTGCGCCTGCTGTTCGCGCGCGCCGGCACGCCCTACTGCCCGGACCACGACCTGCCGCTGCAGCAACAGTCCGTGAGCCAGATGGTCGATGCGGTGCTGGCGCTGCCCGAAGACACCAGGTTGATGATCCTCGCGCCCATCGCGCGCGACCGCAAGGGCGAATTCCTGGACGTGTTTGCCGACCTGCAGGCGCAGGGCTATGTGCGCTTTCGGGTCGATGGGGCGGCGTATGAATACGACGACCTGCCCAAGCTCAAGAAGGCCGAGAAGCACAACATCGACGTGGTGATCGACCGCATCAAGGTGCGGCCCGACCTGCAGCAGCGGCTGGCCGAGAGCTTCGAGGCGGCGCTGCGGCTGGCCGATGGCCGGGCCATCGCGCTGGAGATGGACAGCGGCCGCGAACACCTGTTCAACGCCAAATTTTCGTGCCCGGTGTGCGGCTACTCCATCAGCGAGCTGGAGCCACGGCTGTTTTCCTTCAACTCGCCGGTCGGCGCCTGCCCGGCCTGCGACGGCCTGGGCTCGCAGGAGTTTTTCGACCCGGCCCGCGTCGTTGCCTTTCCCTCGCTGAGCCTGGCCAGCGGCGCCATCAAGGGCTGGGACCGGCGCAACGGCTACTACTTCGCGCTGCTGGAGAGCCTGGCCAAGCACTACAAGTTCGACCTGGAAGCGCCGTTCGAGGCGCTCGAGCCGCATATCCGCCACGCCATCCTGCACGGCTCGGGCGAGGAGGAGATCCGCTTCAGCTACGTGATGGATTCCGGTGCCTCGCAAGGCAAGAAGGTCAGCAAGAAGCACCCCTTCGAGGGCGTAATCCCGAACATGGCGCGGCGCTACCGCGAGACCGACTCGGTGCTGGTGCGCGAAGACCTGGCACGCTACCGCAGCACCCAGCCCTGCCTTGAATGCGGCGGCACGCGGCTGCGGCGTGAGGCACGGCACGTCAAGGTGGGCGAGGGCGCGCAGGCGCGTGCCATTTTTGAGATCAGCCGAGCCACGCTGCGCGACAGCTTTGCCTATTTCAGCACCCTCAAGATGCACGGCGCCAAGGGCGAGATCGCCGACAAGGTGGTGCGCGAGATCGGCTTGCGGCTGAAATTCCTCAACGACGTGGGCCTGAACTACCTGAGCCTGGACCGCAGCGCCGAAACGCTCAGCGGCGGCGAGTCGCAGCGCATCCGCCTGGCCTCGCAGATCGGCTCGGGCCTGACCGGCGTCATGTACGTGCTGGACGAGCCCAGCATCGGCCTGCACCAGCGCGACAACGACCGGCTGATCGGCACCCTGAAGCACCTGCGCGACATCGGCAACAGCGTGCTGGTGGTCGAGCACGACGAGGACATGATGCGCGCCGCCGACCACGTGATCGACATGGGGCTCGGCGCCGGCGTGCACGGCGGGCGCGTGATCGCGCAGGGCACCTTCGAGCAGGTCAAGGCCAACCCGGACTCACTGACCGGCCAGTACCTGGCGGGCGTGCGCAAGATCGCCGTACCCGCACGGCGCACCCCATGGCTGCCGACCGTGGCCCCGGCCACCGTGGAGAAGAAAGGCCCGTCCCGGTTTCCCCCGAGCGCCGCCGGTGTCGCGCGCGCCGAGCGCCAGGCGGCGCACCTGGCGACCCAGGGCGAGCTGCAATCGCTGCGCGTGATGAATGCCACCGGCAACAACCTGCGCGGCGTCACAGTGGCGTTCCCGGTCGGGCTGCTGACCTGCGTGACCGGCGTCTCGGGCTCGGGCAAGTCCACCCTGGTGAACGACACGCTGTATTGCGCGGTGGCGCGCACGCTGTACCGCGCCCACGACGAGCCGGCACCGCATGAAGAGATCCTCGGCATCGAGCATTTCGACAAGGTCATCAACGTCGACCAGTCGCCGATCGGGCGCACGCCGCGCAGCAACCCGGCCACCTACACCGGGCTGTTCACGCCGATGCGCGAGCTGATGGCCGAGATGCCGATGGCGCGTGAGCGCGGCTACGGCCCCGGGCGTTTTTCGTTCAATGTGGCGGGCGGGCGCTGCGAGGCCTGCCAGGGCGACGGCGTGGTCAAGGTCGAGATGCACTTCCTGCCCGATGTCTACGTGCCCTGCGACGTCTGCCATGGCCAGCGCTACAACCGCGAAACGCTGGAAGTGCTCTACAAGGGCAAAAACATTGCGCAGATCCTCGACCTCACGGTCGAGGCCGCGCACGATTTCCTCAAGGCCGTGCCCAACATCGCGCGCAAGCTGCAGACCCTGCTCGACGTCGGCCTGTCCTACATCAAGCTCGGCCAGGCCGCCACCACGCTGTCGGGCGGCGAGGCGCAGCGCGTCAAGCTCGCGCTCGAGCTGTCCAAGCGCGACACGGGCCGCACGCTCTATATCCTGGACGAGCCGACCACCGGCCTGCACTTCGCCGACATCGCCCTTTTGCTCAAGGTGCTGCAGCACCTGCGCGACGCGGGCAACACCATCGTGGTGATCGAGCACAACCTGGACGTCATCAAGACCGCCGACTGGATCATCGACATGGGCCCCGAAGGCGGTGCCGGCGGCGGCCTGGTGGTGGGCGTGGGCACGCCCGAGACGATCGCGGCCAATCCGGACAGCCATACGGGACGCTACCTGCAGCGGCTGCTGGCCAACGAGGCGCCCGAGGCGGCGCGGGCCGCGACATGACGCACGCGCGCTTCAGCCCGCGCGATCTGCTGGCCGCGCTGACCGTGGTGGTCATCTGGGGCCTGAACTTTGTCGCCATGAAGTTCGCGCTGCACGACTTCACGCCCTTCCAGCTCGGCGCGGCGCGCTTTGCGGCGGCCGCGCTGCCGCTGGTCTTTTTCATCCGGCCGCCCAGGGTGCACTGGAAATGGGTCGTGCTGTTCGGCCTGCTCCAGGGCTTCGGGCAATTCGGCTTTTTGTTCATGGCGCTCAAGGTCGGCATGACGGCGGCGCTGGCGTCCGTGCTGATGCAAACGCAGGTCTTTTTCACCGCGGTGTTCAGCTTCGTGCTGCTGCGTGAACGCGCCACTCGCGCCCTGCAGGCCGGGCTGCTGCTGGCGGCCTTGGGACTGGCTTGTTTCGCTATGAACTACATAGCACCACATCTTGACACCGCAAGGGCTACAACCGCTTTTGGCTTTGCACTCAACCTGTGCGCCGCGGCCATGTGGGCGGGCTCCAACATCGTGGCGCGCAAGGCGCAGCAGGCCACACCCCGGTTTGACGCGCTGGCGTTCGTGGTCTGGAGCAGCCTGGTGCCGATCCTGCCCTTCATCGCATTCACGCTGGTGTTTGACGACGGCGCCGCGCGCTGGGCGCAGCTGGCCAGCTGGCGCGCGGTGCCACTGAGCACCTGGCTCTCCATCGCCTACCTCGGCTGGGCCGCCACCACCCTGGGCTATGGGCTATGGACCGGCCTGCTCAAGCGCCACCCGGCGAACCGTGTGGCGCCGTTCGGCCTGGCCGTGCCGGTGGTGGGGCTGGCGGCCGGCATGCTGGTGCTGGGCGAGAGTGTCACGACCTGGCAGTGGGCCGGCATTGCGCTGGTGGTCGCGGCGCTGGTTTGCGTCATGTTTGGCGGCCGGTATTTGAACAAAATACCGCTGTAACCCTTATCAGACGCTAATAGTCAGCTATTGAATCAATAGCAAACCAGATTCAGGCGCGCGCCGCCTGCAGCACATCGCGGGTCTTGCGCGCCTCGCGCCGCGCGGCCTCGGCAAAGCCCTCGCCCGGCGACGCGTAGAGGATGGCGCGCGAGGAGTTCACCACGATCGGGCCATCGGCGCGCCAGCCGGCCTTGACCGTGGCCGCAGCGTCGCCGCCCTGCGCGCCGACGCCGGGAATCAACAACGGCACGGTGGGCGCGATCGCGCGCACGCGCTCGATCTCTGCGGGATAGGTGGCGCCCACCACCAGGCCGAGCTGGCCATTGAGGTTCCACGGCCCTTGCGCGAGCCGCGCCACATGCTCGTACAGCAGCGGTTCGCCGGGCACGCTGGACAGGCGCTGGTTTTGCAGATCGTCGCCGCCGGGGTTGGAGGTGCGGCACAGCAAAAAGGCGCCCTTGCTCTCGTAGTTGAGGTAAGGCTGGATCGAGTCGAAGCCCATGAAGGGCGACAGCGTCACCGCATCGGCGCCGTAGCGCTCGAACGCCTCCTTGGCGTACTGCTCGGCCGTGGCGCCGATGTCACCGCGCTTGGCGTCCAGGATGACGGGCACCTGCGGTGCGTTGCGGCGCATGTATTCCATCAGCCGCTCAAGCTGGTCTTCGGCGCGGTGCGCGGCAAAGTAGGCAATCTGCGGCTTGAAGGCGATCACCAGGTCGGCCGTAGCATCGACGATGGCGGCGCAGAAGTCGTAAATCCGGCTGGCGTCGCCCTTGAGGTGGTCCGGGAACTTGGCCGGTTCGGGGTCCAGCCCCACGCACAGCATGGAGCCGTTTCGGCGCTCGGCGCTGCGCAGCATGTCGAGAAAGGTCATGGCGGCAATTTTACGGTTACCGGCACAATCGGCCCCCATGCACGCACTTTCCCGGCGCCAACTCGGCACGCTCGTTCTGCTCACCGTGATCTGGGGCCTGAACTGGCCGATCATGAAACTGGGCGTCACCGACTTCCCGCCGTTGACCTTTCGCGCGCTCTCGATGTGGCTGAGCCTGCCGGTGCTGTGGCTAGTCTTGCGGGTCATGGGGGTGCCGCTGCGCATCGCGCGCGAACACTGGCGCGAGCTGTTCTGGCTGACCTTCGCCAACATGTTTGTCTGGCAGGGCCTGATCATCGTGGCCATCAAGTCGCTGTCGAGCGGGCGCGCAGCGATTCTGGGCTACACCATGCCGATCTTCTCGGCCGTGCTGGGCGCCCTGTTCTTTGGCAACAAGCTGCTGCCGCGGGCCTGGGCGGGCGTGACGGCGGCCGGTGTCGGCGTGGTGCTGCTGCTGTGGAACGAATTCACCCACCTCACGGGCAGCCCGCTGGGCGTGATGGAGGCGCTGATCGCGGCCGCCTCATGGGCCGTGGGCACGCAGATGCTGCGCCGCACGCCCCTGCCGGTGGCCACGCTCACGCTGTCGTTCTGGATGATGGTGCTGACCACCGGCGCCATGACGCTGCTGGCGCTGCTGTTCGAGACGGCGCAGTGGAAGACGCCGCCTGCCGCGACCTGGGCCGCGATCCTCTTCAATGCGGTGCTGGTCTTCGGCCTGGCCCAGGCCGCCTGGTTCTCCCTGGCGCGCGGTCTGCCCCCCGTGGCCGCGACATTGAGCGTGATGCTCATCCCGATCCTGGGCGTGTTCAGCGGCGCGCTGTGGCTGCACGAGGTGCTGCAGTGGCAGGACTGGACCGCGGTGGTGCTGATGGTGGTGGCGATCGGCTCGGTGCTGGCGCCGGCGCCGGCGCGCAAATCCTGAGGCGCCGGCGACCTGCGCTACAAGGCCTTGCGGCCCAGCAAGCCGCCGATGCGCCGCACCAGCCACTTCGGGGTACCGCGCGAGGCGAGCATGGCCGCGCGGTTGAGGACGCCCGGCACGCAAATCGCGTCGCCCCGCATGCAGGCCTCGAAGCCCTGACGCGCCACGTCGTTCACATCGCCGATCAGGAAATCCGGAATCTGCCCGAGCTGCGCATTGGCGTCCTTGGCGGCGCTGACCATGTTGGTGGCGGTGATGCCCGGGCACAGGGCCGACACCGTGACGCCGCTGCCGCGCAACTCTTCCGCGAGCGACTCGGACAGCGACAGCACGTAGGCCTTGGTCGCGGCATAGGTCGCCAGGCTGGGCACCGGTTGAAACGCACCAATCGACGCCACGTTCAGCACCCGCCCACTGCGCTGCGCCACCATGGGCGGCACGAACTGCGCGAGCATGGCGGTCAGGCCAGTGATGTTGAGGTCGATCATCTGCTGGTGCTGGCCGGGCGTCATGCTGACAAACGCCCCTTGCGACAGTACCCCGGCGTTGTTTACCAGTACATCCACCCGGCGGCGTTTGCGCTTGAGCCGGCCGGCCAGCGTGGCCGCGGCGCCGGGCACGGCCAGATCGCACGGCAGGGCCCACACCTGCACGGCGTACGTCTGCATCAGTTCGGCCGCCAGCGCCTGCAGCTTGTCCGCGCTGCGGGCGACCAGCACCAGGTCGTGCCCGGCGGCCGCGAAGCAGTGGGACAGGGCTTCGCCGATGCCGGACGATGCGCCGGTGACGAGGGCGGTGGGTCGATCGGGCGGGGCGGCTTTGGGCATGCGGGCGTCTCCTTGCTGCTGGTCGATCAGCATAGGTTCGCTCGCGGCCATCACCTGTCCCGGCGGTTACTTTCGCGCACCGGAAAGTCTCTGTGCGCGCCGGCGTCGTTCAGATCGGCGGATACGTCCAGAATCCTCCCGCATGAATGCGCAACATGAATACGTTATGGTGACGACCCATCCATTGATCGGAAAAATACGATGCCTAACGTCGAAGCTGCCCCCCCAGTCCGTCAAGGGTCGTGGCTCAAAAAGCTCGGCCCAGGACTCATCACGGGCGCAGCCGATGACGATCCCAGCGGGATTGCCACCTATTCGCAGGCGGGCGCGCAGTTCGGCTTCAACCTGTTGTGGACGATTCTGCTCACCTACCCGTTGATGGTGGGCATTCAGGTGGTCAGCGCCCGAATCGGGCGCGTCAGCGGCCACGGGCTCGCCACCAACATCCGGCGGCACTACCCGGGGTGGCTGCTGTATGGCGTGGTCGGACTGTTGCTGATCGCCAATACGATCAATATTGCGGCCGACGTTGCCGCCATGGGCGAGGCGCTGACCCTGATTGTCGGCGGGCCCGCGCAGATGTATGCGGTGGCATTCGGCGTGGTCTCGCTGCTACTGCAGGTCTTCGTTCCGTACCGGCGCTATGTCCGCATCCTGAAATGGCTCACGCTGTCTCTGCTGGCCTATGTAGCCACGGCGTTTGTCGTGCACATTCCCTGGTCGCAGGTCCTGCTCAGGGCGCTGGTGCCGCAGCTGTCATGGAAGAAGGAATACATCACGACCGTCGTTGCCGTCTTCGGCACGACGATCAGCCCCTACCTGTTCTTCTGGCAGGCGTCGCAGGAGGTCGAAGACCAGCTGGCGGACCCGCAGGCGCAACCCCTGATCAAGGCGCCGCCCCAGGCAACGGCGAACCTGCGCCGCATCAAGATCGATACGTATGTCGGCATGGGGTTTTCCAACCTCGTGGCCTTCTTCATCATCCTGACGACGGCGGTAACGCTCAACGTGCACGGCATCACCGATATTCAAACCTCGGCGCAGGCGGCCACGGCGCTGCGCCCGATTGCCGGCGATTTTGCCTTCATGCTGTTCAGCGCCGGCATCATCGGCACCGGCCTGCTGGCAATTCCGGTGCTGGGTGGATCGTCCGCCTACGCCATGGCGGGGGCCTTCAGGTGGCGCAACAGCCTGGAGCGCAAACCCATGGACGCCAGGCACTTCTACGGCATCATCGCCCTCTCGACCGTGATCGGCATTGGCCTGGGCTTTACGCCGATCGATCCGATCAAGGCGCTGTACTGGAGCGCGGTCATCAACGGCGTCATTTCCGTGCCCATCATGGTCGTGATGATGCTGATGGCGGTGCGGCCCGACATCATGGGGCAGTTCGTCATCACCACGCGGCTCAAGGTCCTGGGCTGGCTGGCTACGCTGATGATGGCGGCAGCGGTGGCCGCCATGCTGGTGACGCTGTGAGGACCCGGCAGACGTGTCGCACCTGCCACGGCAGTGAGTAAGTTTTGCCGTTGGTGAAACTCTTGATCGTCTCGAGCGCACCTTCCTTGTAGCCCAGGCCCGAATCCTTGATGGCCCGATCAAGGGCGTCGAAGTTGCGCGGCCGGCCAGCCAGCGCAGCCCCAGCACGGTGAAGCTGATCAGGTAAGGCAGACCTTGGGCAACAAGTCCAGCAGGCCCTGCAAGAGATCACTGGCCCGGGCGGGATGAAAATCGTCAGGCAGGCGGATGTCCAGCACGAGGAGCGTCATGGCGACTGCAAAAATGCCGTCGCTCAGGGCCTCCAGTCGCACGCGCGGGTAAAGAATCTGCGACGGCTTGTGGGGCATGCACGCATCATCGGCGGAGTGGGACAGCCCGCTCACTCTTCCTCGCGCACCCGGTGCTGCCCCACCAAGGTCTGCTGCATGGCCGGTGGCACAGCTTCGTAATGCGACAGTGCGATGGTGTACCGACCCTGCCCGCTGGTCATGGCATTGAGCCGCGACTGGTAGCCCGACAGCTCGGACAGCGGCACCTGGCCGCGAATCAGCATCGTGCCCGCCGCCACATTGGACGTGCCGGTGACCAGGCCGCGCCGGGTCGACAGGTCACCCGTGACGTCACCCGTCGCCTGGTCGGGCGCGGCGATGTCGATCTGGACGATGGGCTCCAGCACAATGGCGCGCGCCTCGCGGATGGCCGCCATGAACGCCTTGCGTCCTGCCGTGGCAAAGGCGATGTCCTTGCTATCGACGCTGTGGTGCTTGCCGTCGTAGACCACCACGCGCACATCGACCACCGGGTAGCCGGCGATGGCGCCTTGCGTGAGCACCTCACGCACGCCCTTCTCGACGGCGGGGATGTACTGGCTCGGAATCGTTCCGCCCCTGACCTGGTCGACGAACTCGAAGCCGGTACCGCGCGCCAGCGGTTCGACGCGCAGGAACACCTCGCCGAACTGGCCAGCCCCGCCCGTCTGCTTCTTGTGGCGATGGTGACCTTCGGCCGGCACCGTCACGGTCTCACGGTAGGCGATGCGCGGCGGGCGCGTGTTGACCTCGAAGTGGTACACCTCGCGCAGTCGCTCGAGCAGCACGCGCAGGTGCAACTCGCCCAGGCCGTAGACGACGGTTTCGTTGGTGGCCGCGACATGTTCGACCCGCAGGCAGGGGTCTTCGCCGACCAGCTTGCCGAGGATCTCCCACATGCGCTGCTCGTCGCCGTGCCGTTTGGGCTCGATCGCCAGCCCGTGCACGGGAATCGGAAAATCCAGCGGCGCCAGATGAATGCGGTCGTCCTCGGGCGCGTCGTGCAGCACGGCGTCGTACTGGATCTCGTCGACCTTGGCCACCGCCACGATGTCGCCCGGCAGAGCCCGCGGCACCTCCATATGGTCCTTGCCCTGGAGCATGAACAGATGGCCCACCTTGAACGGCTTGCGACTATCGCCGATATAGAGCTGGCTGTCCCGGGTGAGCGTGCCCTGGTGCACGCGGAAGATGCCCAGCTTGCCGACATACGGGTCCACCGTGACCTTGAACACATGCGCCAGCACATGCGCCGACGGATCAGGCCTGGCGTGCATGGGCCGCGCGGCCGCGCCTTCACCGACGAGGAAATCGGGTGGGTTGGCCTCCGTGGGATCGGGCAGCAGCCGGGCAATCACGTCCAGCAATTCAGCCACGCCGGCCCCGCTGCGGGCCGAGACGAAACAGACCGGTATCAGGTGGCCTTCGCGCAGGGCCTGTTCGAGCGGCGCATGCAGCTCGCCGGGGTCGACATCGCCATCGTTGAGGTAGCGGTCGACGAACGCCGCATCGACCTCGACCACCTGCTCGACGAGCGCGCGATGCGCTGCGTCGACCACGCCGATGTCGGACTGCCCGTCGCGATTGAAAAAGCAGTCGACGACCCGCGTGCCCGCGGCGTCAGGCAGGTTCAGCGGCAGGCATTCGCGCCCGAAGGTGGCCTGAATCTGCGCCAGCAGGCCCGCCAGATCGACCCCCTGCGCGTCGATCCTGTTGACGATGATCATGCGCGTGAGGTGGCGCGACGCCGCGTACTCCATCATGCGCAGCGCCATCGGCTCGATGCCGGTGCTGGCGTTGATGACGATGGCCGCGGTTTCCACCGCCTCCAGCGCGGGCAGGCTCTGGCCGAGGAAATCGGGCCCGCCGGGCGTGTCGATGAAATGGAGCCGCGTCCCGCCGTGTGTCAGGTGCATCACCGACGCGTTGAGCGAGTGCTGCATGCGGCGCTCCAGCGGGTCATGGTCGCTGACGGTGCTGCCGCGTTCAATGCTGCCCGGCGCGCCGAGGGTGCCCGACCGGTACAGCAAGGCCTCGGCAAGGGTGGTCTTGCCTGCGGCAGACGCCCCCACGAGCGCCAGCGTGCGCACTGCTTGCATTTCGGCCGCGAGGCCGTTCGATCGGCTTGGCATGAGTGAGCCTCCTCCAGCCCGGAAGGCGGCCGGGCTGCCTGATTGAGATCGCATGTTCCGCTTTGACAGCAATCCAGCGTACAGGAATGGCCGATCCGGCGCAAGCCGGGACATGCCTGCGTCAAGGCGCGAGACTGCAGAGGGCTGAGACGGGGCCTGTTGGCCACATCGCCAACCTGCCGTGAACTGGACTACGCGCTACGCTATTCGCCCTGAGAACGTCGGGAGGGACCCCCGAGGTTTACGCCGGAACGCCGGCCGGCCCCGCGCTGGCTGGCCGTGTGCGCGAGGGCGGCAGATAGCGGTCCAGCGCGAGACCGTCGGTGCGGATCTCGGGCTTGTGGTCCGTCACCAGGTCGGCCACCAGCTTGCCGGAGCCGCAGGCCATGGTCCAGCCCAGGGTGCCGTGGCCGGTGTTGAGGAACAGGTTGGCATAAGGCGTCGCGCCAATGATGGGCGTGCTGTCGGGCGTCATGGGACGCAGGCCGGTCCAGAACTCGGCCTTGGGCAGGTCGCCGCCCGGGAACAGGTCGCTCACGACGTGCTCGAGGGTTGCGCGCCGGCGCGGGTTCAGGCGCAGGTCAAAGCCCGCCAGTTCGGCCATGCCGCCGACCCGGATGCGGTTGTCGAAGCGCGTCACGGCCACCTTGTAGGTCTCGTCCAGCACGGTCGATTGCGGCGCCAGTTCGGGATTGAGCAGCGGCACGGTCAGCGAGTAGCCCTTGACCGGATAGACCGGAAGGTCCAGGTCCAGCGGCGCCACAAAGCTGCGCGAATAGCTGCCGAAGGCCAGCACGTAGCGGTCGGCCGTCAAGACCTGGCCACCCGCGCGCACGCCGGTGATGCGACCACCCTCGGTGACCAGGCTATCGACCGTCTGGTCGAAGCGGAAATCCACGCCCAGCCCGCGCGCGAGCGCGGCCAGGCTCTGGGTGAACATGTGGCAATCGCCGGTTTCGTCGTTCGGCAGGCGCAGGCCGCCACTCAAACGCTCGCGCGCCTGAGCCAGTGCGGGCTCGGCGCTGGCGAGCTGGTCGCGATCCAGCAGTTCGTACGGCACGCCGCATTCCTGCAGCACGGCCACGTCGCGCTGCACGGCGTCGAGCTGCGCCTGCGTGCGAAACAGCTGCAACGTGCCCTGGGTGCGGTGCTCATACTGGATGCCGGTGTCCAGGCGCAGTTGGCGCAGGCAGCCCCGGCTGTATTCGGCCACGCGCATCATGCGTTCCTTGTTGACGGCGTAGCGGTCGGCCGAGCAGTTTTTCAGCATCGCCGCCATCCAGCGCAGCTGGAACAGGCTGCCGTCAGGCCGGATCGAGAGCGGAGCGTGTTTCTGGAACATCCACTTCAGCGCCTTGAGCGGAATGCCGGGCGCGGCCCACGGCGTGGAATAGCCGGGCGAGACCTGGCCGGCATTGGCAAAGCTGGTTTCCTGCGCGGGGCCGCTCTGGCGATCGAGCACCACCACTTCGGCGCCCGAACGGGCCAGGTAATAAGCCGTCGTGGTGCCGATGACACCGCCGCCCAGAACGATCACTTTCATGGCGTACTCCGCTTTAAACAAGATATGTGGCTAGTCTATTAACTTGAGCGCCATAAAATTCACTGAATTAATAAGATAATCAAGACATTTCAGCTGAATTTCTTTCGTTCCAGCCATTGGAGAAGTGAAATGACCGACCTCGACCGCACCGACCGCAAAATCCTCGACATCCTGCAGCGCCAGGGACGTATTTCCATGACCGATCTGGCCGAACAGATCGGCCTGTCGACCTCGCCGTGCTCCGAGCGCGTGCGCCGCATGGAGCGCGAAAAGGTCATCACCGGCTACCACGCCCGGGTCGACCCGATGGCGCTGGGCAAGACGCTGCTGGTGTTCGTGGAAATCACGCTGTCTGCCAAGTCCGGCGATGTGTTCGACAAGGTGCGCCAGGAGTTGCTGCACGTGCCCGAGGTCATGGAATGCCACCTGGTGTCGGGTGGCTTCGACTACCTGGTCAAGGCGCGACTCGGCGGGATGAGCGAGTACCGCAATTTGCTGGGCGACATCCTCAAAAAACTGCCCGTGACGGCCGAATCCCGCAGCTACGTGGTGATGGAAGAGGTCAAGGAAAGCCTGTATCTGCCGGTGGACCGCTGACGCGACCGCGGCCGCCAGGGCTGCGGTTCAACCGCCCTCACAGGCGCTCAAGCGTCCCCGCATCGCCTTCCCCGCCGAAATATTGGGTCAGCGCGCGCCGGAACACCGGCTCGTCCGGCGCCACCTGCGCAAACAGCGTCATCGACGAGTGGAACTTGAGGTCATCCGGCGCGCCGAAGATCTGCAGCGCCGTGCGGCCTTCGACGGCCAGCACGAGTTGGGTGCACTCCTTCAGCCGGGACCCGAGCAGCGCGTGGTGCCAATAAGCCTCGGCCTCGGCCCTCGAGGCGATGCCGAAGTGCTGCGCAATGGCACTGCGGCCCAATCCCTTGAGCTGCGGAAACACGAACCACATCCAGTGGCTGGTCTTGCGGCCGGCCGCCAGCTCGGCGCAAACCTGTGGGTAAACCGGGTTTTGCGCCTGCACGAAGCGCTCCATGTTGTACGGGTCGGCCATCTTCACTCCTTGATTGAGGGTGCCGGAGCGGCCGTGCGCTTCAGGCTGCGCGCTGGAGCACCTCGAGCGCCAGGCACAGGTCGGCCCAGGCCTTGGCCTTGTCGGGCAGGTTGCGCAGCAGGTAGGCCGGATGGTAGGTGGCGACCACCGGCACGCCGCGGTACTGGTGGGGCTGCCCGCGCAGCTTGCCCAGCGGCAGCTTGTGCACCTCGGGCACCGTGGCCTGCAGCAGCGCGTTCACCGCGAAGCGGCCCATCGCCAGAATGATTTTGGGCTGCAGCAGTTCGATCTGCCGGCGCAGGTAGGGCTCGCATTGCGCCACTTCCTCGGGCTCGGGGTTGCGGTTGCCGGGCGGGCGGCATTTGATGACGTTGGCAATGAAGGCGTTGCTGTGGCGGTCTAGCCCGACGGCGCGCAGCATGTTGTCGAGCAGCTTGCCGGCTTGGCCGACGAAGGGCTCGCCCGCCAGGTCTTCGTTTTCGCCGGGCGCTTCGCCCACGATCAGCCAGTCCACCTGCGGCGCCAGTCCTGGTGCGGGTGCGGCCGGGCCGACGCCAAACACGGTGTTGTGGCGGCCCTCGCACAGCTTGCAGGCGCGGCAGCCGGCAACCGCGGCCTGCAGCGCCGGCCAGTCCATGGTGTCGATGCCGGTGGGACGCGGCTGCAACGTCGGCGCGACCTGATCTTCTGAATGTTTTAGGCCTGCAGCCCTTGCTGGTTGTGCACTGACAGCTATTGATTCAGGAGCAACCGGTGAGGAGGCCGCGGGCACGGATGCGGCAGGTGCGACCATGGCAACGGCTTCCACCTCGGCCTCGGCCGCCGTTGGCGGCCACCAGACCGGGATGTTCATCTCCGCCAGCATGGCGCGCTGGCGTTCGTCGAGGTCCAGGCTCACAGCTTCAAGCTCATGACGATGGCGTCCTCGCGCTTGCCCTGCACGGCGGGATAGTAGTTCTTGCGCTGGCCGACGCGCCGGTAACCATAGCGCTCGTAAATCTGCTGCGCACGGTAGTTGCTGATGCGCACCTCCAGCCACAGCCACTGGGCGCCTTGCCCGCGCGACCACAGGGTGAGCGCGTCCAGCATCACGCGCGCCCAGCCCTTGCCCTGGTGCACCGGCGCGACGGTGATATTGAGCAAGTGCACTTCATCCACCCCGCGCATCGCCACGAAGTAGCCCAGCAGGTTCTCGCCCGCCCGCAACAGCTGGGCCTGGTAGCCGGCCGCCACCGAGTCGGCAAAGTGGCTGCGCGCCCACGGGTGCGCATAGGCGATCTGCTCGATGGCCACGACCTCGTCGAAGCACGCCGCGGTCATCGGCTCGAAGTGGGCTTCCAGGGTTTTGAGGACGGCACTCATGACGAAGGGCAGGTTGGAAAGGGTCAAATCGTTGGCGACAGCGCGGCGCGCTCGGCCGCACGCTCATCGGTGGTTTTTGCCACTTTATCGCGAATATAGAGCGGCAGGGCCTGGTCGGCCGAAACCGCCCGGCCTGCCGCGATCAGGCCTGGGGCCAACCGCAGCATCGCCGTGGCCGTGGGCAGCGCCGCATGGCATGGCGCGTCTTGCCCGGCCAGGCGCGCGCCATACGCGGCAAACACGTTGCCGGCCAGCGCCCAGCCCGCCCTGGCCTGCAGGTTTTCAGGCTGAATCAGGCTGAAGCCCCCGTCAGGCCTCCACAGGTTGCTCTCAAATTCATAGTCGGCAAGGTACATCTCGTCCATGCGCGCGTCCAGCAGGGCGCGCACGCGCGTGGCGCCGTGCAGGTAGCGCGCCTCTTCCGCGACGGCCAGCAGGGTGTCGATGGGCAGCACCTTGACCTCGGACGAGGCACCGGTGCCGGGCCATACTTTGGCGCTCGCGCCGTGCGGGAATTTGGCGCTCGCGCCAAAGGCCAGCCCCTGCGCTACCGCGCAGGCGGTGCGCAGTCCGGTGAACGAGCCCGGGCCGCGCCCAAAAGCGATCGCATCAAGCTGCTCCAGCCGCAGGCCGGCCTGCGCCATCAGTGCCTGGATCGCCGGAATCAGCGTGCTGGAGGCCTGCGCACCACCGGCGCCGGTGTGCTGCCACAGCTGCGCGTCATGCGCCACGGCAATGGACATGACTTCGGTGCTGGTATCGAACGCGAGCAGCTTCATGCGGGGCAATCGTGGCGAGGGCAAAACTGCCGGGCGGGGAAACACATGGCCCAATTATCGGGGGACCGGATAATCCGCGCATGTCATTCCTGTCCCGCTGCGCGCTGGCGCTATTTACCCTGGTGCTGGGCACGGCCTGCGGCGCCCAGACCCTCCCTCCAGAAGTCGCCGGCGCGCTGGCCCGCGCCAGGGTGCCGCCGGACGCCGTGAGCCTGCTGGTGCTGCCGCTCGACGGCGCGCCAGCGCGTCTGAGCCACCGCGCGCAGGCCCCCATGAACCCGGCCTCGGTGATGAAGCTGGTGACCACCTTCGCGGCGCTGGACCAGCTCGGGCCCGACTTCACCTGGAAGACGCGCTTTTACATCGACGGCACGCTGGACAACGGCGTCGTGAACGGCAACCTGGTGATCCGCGGCGGCGGCGACCCGAAATGGGTGATCGAGCGCATCAGCGCGGACTTCCAGGCCCTGCGCGAGCGCGGCGTGCGCGAGGTGCGTGGCGACATCGTGCTCGATGCCAGCATCTTCGATGTGCCCGCGCACGACCCCGGCGCTTTCGACGGCGAGCCGATGCGCCCCTACAACAGCGCGCCCGATGGCCTGCTGGTGAATTTCAAGGCGGTGCTGCTCGGCTTTGTTCCCGACCCGGCGAGCCACACCGCGCGCGTCACCAGCGAGCCGCCGCTGGCCGGCCTGACAGTGGATGCCAGCGTGCCTTTGAACGGCGACGACTGCGCCGGCTGGCGCGGTGCGCTGCGCGCCGACTTTTCCAGCCCGGACCGCATCCGCTTCCAGGGCAGCTACAGCGCGCGCTGCGGCGAGCAGATCTGGCCGCTGGCCTATGCCGACCCCGCCAGCTACGCCCGCCGCGTGATGGCGGCCGTGTTCGCGGCCTCAGGTGGCGTGCTGGACGGCCATGTGCGCCCGGGAGCCACACCGCCCACGGCCCGGCTGATCCTGGAGGCGCCGTCGCTGCCGCTGTCCAGCATCATTGCCGACGTGAACAAGTTCAGCAACAACGTGATGGCGCAGCAGGTGTTCTTGACCTTGAGCGCACAGCAGCGCGGCCACGGCAGCTTTGCCGCCTCGCGCGAGGTGGTGGCGCATTGGTGGCGCCAAACCTTTGGCGCCGGCGGGCCCAGGGCGCCCGTGCTCGACAACGGCTCGGGCCTGAGCCGCGACGGGCGCATCTCGGCGCTGGCGCTGGCGCAGCTGCTGCGCACGGCCGCCGCGCGACCGACGGCCGATGTGTTCGAGCAGTCGCTCTCGCTCGCCGGGGTGGACGGCACGGTCGCCAGCATGCGTGAGCGCGGCACCGCGCCTGACGCCATCGGCAATGCATGGCTCAAGACCGGCACCCTGCGCGACGTGGCAGCCATGGCCGGCTACGCCACGGGGCGCAGCGGGCGGCGCTATGCGCTGGTCGGCCTGATCAACCACCCGAACGCCCCGGCCGCCCGGCCCGCGCTGGACGCGCTGGTGGAGTGGACGGTGAAGGATCAGTAATGCTTTGTGGCCGCTGCGCTTACCAGCGCGTGCTCAACTTGCTGTACGCATTGGTACCGAACAGGCGCTGCGCGCTCGGCGCGAAATACAGCGCGTCGGCGAACAGGTAGGTGGTGTAGTCGACGCCCGCAAGAATGGTGGAGGTGGTGCACAGCGAGGAGTTGACCTGGTTCGCGCCGATCCCGATGCCCGGGCCAGGATCGACCGAGGTACAGACAGCGACCGGGGTGGGGTAGTTACCGGTCGTTCCCAGCGGCGAATAACTCGCCGGCGACGCCGTCAAGAGATTGAAGTAAAACGCCGCATCGACGTACAGGACGTTGGCGCCGAGGTTCACGATGCTCAGCAGCAGCGCGTCGTTGAACTGCACCGTCGTCGTGCTCAGCAGGGAGCTCAGGCGCGGCTGGCCGATGGCCACGGCCCAGGGCGAGACGCTCAGATCGTAGGGACCGACCACCACCACGTGCTGGGCGCCCGCGTTCACCAGGCGCTGGACCTGGGCCCCGAGGTTCTTGGCGGCCTGTGTGACATTGGCGGTCATCTGGGCCTGGGTTTCGGTGCCCGCCGTCATGGCAGCCCACTCGGCCACGATGTCGCTGATGCCGCCGTTGATCAGCACCACATCGTTCGGCTGCAGCGTGTTGGACGCCAAAAAGGTATCGATCTGCTGCGTCACCGTCTTGGTGGCGCTGTTGCCGGCGGCGTCGGGCGTGACGGCAATGCGCGCATTGCCCTGTGCGTAGCCCAGGCCACCGCTGTTGGAGGGCGTGATGCTCAGGCCGTAAGAGGACGCGAGTTGCTGCGTCCAGTTGTTGACGCTGCCGTCGTTCACCGTGTACTTGTTGTTGACGCCGATATTGCCGACATCGCTGAAGGCGTCGCCGAACGAGATGAAGCGCGAGGGTGTGAGGGCCGACTCGACCGAGCTGCCGCAGCCCGCCAGCAGCGCCACCGATGCGCAGGCAGCCAGCATGATGATGCGGCGCAACCAATTTCCTGTCATTGCAATCTCCAAAGTCTGGAGGGTAGTTTAACGAGGCCCGGTGTCGGCTTGGTAAAGCGCGCCGTGCGGCGCCGCGCTCAGGCGGCTGCGGCGCGCTGCAGCCGGTCGCGCACGCCGTCCCATTCGGGGGTGTCGGGCACGGTCTCGATCCAGATCAGGGTCGCGCCCTGCGCATCGAACTCGCGCAGCACTGCAAACAGCTGCTGCGCCGTGGCGCCGGCGTCGTCAGGCATGCGCCGGCGCATCACGCGCGACGCGCGACTGCGCACCATGGCGCGCGAATAGATGGCGATACGCGCCGTCGACTGGTCCAGGTCGGCCCCCAGCAGGTCAAGCGCGGTCTGCAGCGCACGCGCGTCCATCAGGCGCACCTTGGCATGGGGCGCGTAATGCGCCACCAAAGTGCCCGAGGCGCGCGGCGCCGGTGCGGCGCCCGCGTCCTGCAGCTCCTCTTTGGTGCGCAGCTTCTGGCCGCAGGCCGCCTCGATCTGCGCGGGCGTGAGCACCCCCGGGCGCAGCAGCACGGGCGCGCCGCGGGTGCCATCGACAATGGTGGACTCGATGCCGACATCGCAGGCGCCGCCGTCCAGAATCAGCAGCGCGTCGCCGAACTCCTGCTGCACATGCGCGGCCGTGGTCGGGCTGACGCGCCCAAAACGGTTCGCGCTGGGGCCGGCCACACCGTACACGCCCAGCGCACGGCAGGCCTGCAGCAGCGCCAGCGCCACCGGGTGCGACGGGCAGCGCAGGCCGATCGAATCCTGTCCGCCGGCCGCGGCAGCCCCGACGCCCGCACGCCGCGGCAGGATCAACGTCAACGGTCCGGGCCAGAAGGCGCGCATCAACTGCTTCGCGAACTCCGGCACGCTGGCCGCAAAGTGCGCCACGCCTGCGCCGTTCGGGTCCGGGTCGGCCACATGCACGATCAGCGGATGCTCGCGCGGGCGGCCCTTGGCGGCAAAGATTTTTGCCACGGCGGCGTCCGCGCCGGCGTCCGCACCGAGGCCGTACACCGTCTCGGTCGGAAAGCCCACCAGATCGCCGGCCGCCAGTGCACGGGCGGCGATGGCGATCGAATCTGCAGCGTCTGCCGGCAGGATCATGCGCAGGCTCTCCTACGGGATGCGCTCAAAACGCGTCCAGCCCCAGCAGCTGCGCCGCCTGCTGCGCCGTGGCCCGGGCCTGCGCCACGCTGGCGCCGGTGATACAGAGATGCCCCATCTTGCGGCCGCGGCGCGCCTGCTGCTTGCCGTACAGGTGCAGATGCGCCCCCGGCAGCGCAAGCAGTTCGCGCCAGGGCGGCGTCACCGCCTCATCACCCGATGGGAACCACAGGTCGCCTAGCAGATTCAGCATGATGGCCGGGCTGTGCTGGCGCGGCGCCACCAGCGGCAGGCCGGTGAGGGTGCGCAGCTGCAGGTCGAACTGCGAGAGGTCGCAGGCGTCGATCGTGTAGTGGCCGCTGTTGTGCGGGCGCGGCGCCATCTCGTTGACGACCAGCGAATCGTCCTGCAGCACAAAGAATTCGACGCACATCACGCCCACGTACTGCAAGCCGTTTGCTATTGATTCAGTAGCTTCTATCGCAGACCGGGTAAGGGCTGATGGCACATTTTCTTCATAAACCTCGGTCACGGCCAGAATGCCATCACGGTGCAGATTGCGCTGCACCGGGAAATGCACCATGGCGCCATCAAAGCCGCGCGCCACGATCACCGAGCATTCCGCCTTCAGGGCCAGCATTTTTTCCAGCACGCAGGGCGCGTTGCCGAGTTCGGCCCAGGCCGCGGCCAGTTCGGTACGGGTCTTGACGCGGACCTGCCCCTTGCCGTCGTAGCCCAGGCGCGCGGTCTTGAGGATACCGGGCAGCAGCGCCTCGGAGACGGCGGCCAGCTGCGCCGCGGTTTCGATCACGGCATGCGGCGCACAGGGCACGCCGCAGGCCACGAAATGCGCCTTCTCGCGCGCGCGGTCCTGCGCAATGGCGACCGCATCGGCACCGGGCGACACCCGGCGCTGCGCGGCGAGCTGGCGCAGCGCCGGCGCGGGCACGTTCTCGAACTCGGTGGTGATGGCATCGCAGCGCTGCGCCAGCTGCGCCAGGGCCTGCGGATCCTGGTAACCGGCCTGCAGGTGGTAGTGGCTGACCAGCCCCGCCGGACTGCTGGCGTCGGGGTCCAGCACCACCGTGAAGTAGCCCATGCTTTGCGCCGCCTGCACGAACATGCGCCCGAGCTGGCCGCCGCCCATGACGCCCAGGGTCGCGCCTGGAAGGATGGGGAATGTGGCCCCCGCGCTTGTCCCTTCGTGCGTGTTCATGCGGCGCCTGCGGGGGGCAGCGTCATGGCACGCGCGGCCTCGGTCTGCTCGGCGCGGAAGGCCTCCAGCCGCGCGCGCAGCGCCGCGTCCTCGCCCGCCAGCAGGGCCACGGCAAACAGCGCCGCATTGGCAGCGCCCGCCGCGCCGATGGCAAAGGTGGCGACCGGCACGCCCCTGGGCATTTGCACGATGCTGTAGAGCGAATCCACGCCCTGCAGGTGGCGGCTGGCGACCGGCACGCCCAGCACCGGCACCACGGTTTTGGCCGCCAGCATGCCCGGCAGGTGTGCGGCGCCGCCGGCGCCCGCGATAATGGCGCGCAGCCCGCGCGGCGCGGCCGATTCGGCATAGGCGAACAGTTCGTCCGGCATGCGGTGCGCCGAAACCACCCGCGCCTCGTAGGGGATGCCGAACTGTTGGAGAATCTGCACTGCGTGCTGCATCGTGTCCCAGTCGCTGCTGGAGCCCATTACCACGCCGATTTGAATAGTCATCTTTGAATTTTACGTTTTCACCCCGAGCTACCCACAATGATCGACATCACCCTTGAAAACATTCAGTCCGACCTGATCGACGCCTCGAACGCCCAGCCCGTGCTGCTCGACATCTGGGCCGAATGGTGCGGCCCGTGCAAGCAGCTCGGCCCGGTGCTGGAAAAGCTCGAGGCGGACTATGGCGGGCGCTTCGCGCTGGCCAAGCTGGACGCCGACAAGGTACCGCAAATCTCGCAGCAGCTGAGCCAGATGTTCGGCGTGCGCAGCATCCCGTTTTGCGTCCTCTTCAACGCCGGGCAGCCGGTGGACGGCTTCGTGGGCGCCATCCCGGAAGCCGAGATACGCCAGTTTCTCGACAAGCACGTGGCCAGCGCCGAAGAAGCCGAGGCCGAGGAGGCGGGCGAACAGGCGCAGGACGCGCTGCTGGAGGGCGACCCCCGGGGCGCGCTGGAAAAACTCCAGCACGCCGTGGCCACCGACCCGGCCAACGACGACGCGCGCTTCGACTACGTCAAGCTGCTGCTGCAACTGGGTCACACCGACGACGCCAAGGTGGCGTTTGCGCCCGTGATCTCCAAAACCGCCACGGTGCGCCGCTTCGACTCGCTGCAGCGCTGGATGAATGCTATCGATTTCGCAGCTGACCACGCAGACGGGTCGGGCACCGGAGCCGCATTTGACGCCAGGATCGCAGCCAACAAGCGGGATTTCGAGGCGCGCTTTGCCAAGGCCCAATGGCTGATGGCGCAGCAGCGCTGGACCGACGCGCTCGACGAGCTGCTGGACATCCTGATGCGCGACAAGGCCTGGAGCGAGGAGCTCGCGCGCAAGACGTACATCGCCGTCCTGGACATCATCGAGCCGCCCAAGCCCAAGGTGCCCGACGGCCAGATTCCGCCCGACGATCCGACCGTGGCGACCTACCGCCGGCGCCTGAGCAGCGTGATCCTGAGCTGATCAGGCGCCCGCATCAGGCGGTGAGCCGCTGCAGCGCTTCCTGGTACTTGGCGGCGGTTTTTTCCACCACCTCGCGCGGCAGGCGCGGCGCGGGCGGGGTCTTGTCCCATGGCTGGGTCTCCAGCCAGTCGCGCAGGAACTGCTTGTCATAGCTCGGCGGGTTCTCGCCGACGGCAAAAGCGGCGTCATAGCCTTCGACGGGCCAGTAGCGCGATGAATCGGGCGTCAGCACCTCGTCCATCAGGATCAGGGTGCCGGCCTCGTCCAGCCCGAACTCGAACTTGGTGTCGGCAATGATGATGCCCTTGGCCAGCGCAATCTCGAAGGCGGCCTTGTAAATGGCAATGCTGATGTCGCGGATCTGCGCCGCGAGTATCGGGCCGATCACCTCCACCGTGCGCTCGAAGGTGATGTTCTCGTCGTGATGGCCCATGGCGGCCTTGGCAGCCGGGGTGTAGATCGGCGCGGGCAGTTTGGAGGCATTCTTCAGACCAGGCGGCAGCGGCACGCCGCAGACCGACTGGTCCTGCTGGTATTCCTTCCAGCCGCTGCCGGCCAGGTAGCCGCGCACCACGGCCTCGACCGGGATGGGTTTCAGGCGCTTGACCAGCATGGAGCGGTCCTTGACCTGCGCCACCTCGTCGGGCGTCACGACGCTCTCGGGGGCCTCGCCGGTCAGGTGGTTCGGGCACAGGTGCCCCAGCTTGTCGAACCAGAACAGCGCCATTTGCGTGAGCAGCACGCCCTTGCCCGGAATCGGCTCGCCCATGATCACGTCGAACGCGCTGATGCGGTCGCTCGCCACCATCAGGATGCGGTCGGTGCCGACGGCGTAGTTGTCGCGCACCTTGCCGCGCGCGAGCAGCGGCAGGGATTTGAGGGAGGAGGTATGCAGGGACGGGGCAGGGCTGGTCATGTCAGTGGGAGTCCGGGTTCGATGGCGGCGGTCGACGGCGAGCGCCAGTGCATAAGTCTATTCTCACTCAAGGCAAAAAAGCCACCGGGTCGGTGGCTTTTGCGGGTGGGGCGCGGCCTGAGCGGCGCTCAGTGCACCACCTGCGCCAGCTCGCCCCTGGCGTACTGGCCCGCCACCACCTGCAGGCTGTGGCCCTTGATCTTGGCGGCCTGGCCTTCGCAGCCGAACTGGAGGTAGCGCTGCTTGCAAATCTGCCTGGCGGCTTCGCGCGCCGGCTTGAGGTAGTCGCGCGGGTCGAATTTGTCGGGGTTTTCGAACAGGTACTTGCGGATGGCCGCCGTCATGGCGAGGCGGATGTCGGTGTCGATGTTGATCTTGCGCACGCCGTGCTTGATGGCTTCCTGGATTTCCTCGACCGGCACGCCGTAGGTCTCCTTCATGGCGCCGCCGTATTTGCGGATCTCGGCCAGCAAATCCTGCGGCACGCTGGAGCTGCCATGCATCACCAGGTGGGTGTTGGGGATGCGGCGGTGGATTTCCTTGATGCGGCCAATCGCCAGGATGTCGCCGGTGGGCTTGCGCGTGAACTTGTAGGCGCCGTGGCTGGTGCCGATGGCAATCGCCAGCGCATCGAGCTGGGTGCGCTTGACAAAGTCGGCAGCCTGCTCGGGGTCGGTCAGCAATTGGTCCAGGGTCATGGTGGCCTCGGTGCCATGGCCGTCTTCCTTGTCGCCTTTCATGGTCTCCAGCGAGCCCAGGCAGCCGAGCTCGCCTTCGACCGTCACGCCGGTGGCATGCGCCATGTCGACCACCTGGCGCGTGACCTCCACGTTGTAGTCGTAGTCGGCAATGGTCTTGCCATCGGCCTTGAGCGAGCCGTCCATCATGACCGAGGAGAAACCCAGGTTGATCGCGCCCTGGCACACGTCGGGGCTCTGGCCGTGGTCCTGGTGCATCACCAGCGGGATCTTCGGATACGCTTCCAGCGCCGCCTGGATCAGGTGCTTGATGAAGGGTTCGCCTGCGTACTTGCGCGCGCCGGCACTGGCCTGCAGGATCACCGGCGCGCCGACCTCGTCGGCGGCCGACATGACGGCCTGGACCTGCTCCAGATTGTTGACGTTGAAGGCCGGAATGCCATAGCCGTGAGCGGCGGCATGGTCCAGCAGTTCGCGCATCGAAACGAGTGCCATGATGAATGATCCCTGAGAGTTGAAAACCGGCACTGACCGGCGCTAAAACAAATTGGTAACCGCTTGGTAACCGATGGGAATTTTAACGTGGTGGCGGATATCGCACGATATCGTGCGCTCTTTGGCGGGCGATATCAGCTGACCTGGCAAATTTTGAGCATGTTGGTGCCGCCCGGCGCGCCCATGGGCTCGCCGCAGGTGATGGCATACACGTCGCCGCGCTGCACGATATCGCGGCTCTTCAGGTGACCTTCGACCTGCGCCAGCGCGGTGTCGCGGTCGGCGCTGGTGTCCATCAGGAGCGGACGCACATTGCGGTACAGCGCCATCTTGCGCTGCGTGGCCACCTTGGACGTGAGGGCGTAAATCGGCACGTGGATGCGGTGCCGGCTCATCCACAACGCTGTCGAGCCGCTGTCGGTCAGTGCCACAATGGCCTTGGCGCCCAGATGGTGCGCGGTGAACAGCGCGCCCATGGCAATCGACTGGTCGATGCGGCTGAAGGTCTTGCCCGAGAAATCGGCCTCGAGTTCGGCGTATTCGGCCTTCTCGGCCTCCTCGCAAATATTGGCCATCTCCTGCACCGTCTCCAGCGGGTACTTGCCCGCGGCGGTCTCGGCCGACAGCATGACAGCATCGGTGCCGTCCAGCACGGCGTTGGCCACGTCGCTGACCTCGGCGCGCGTCGGCACCGGGTTGCTGATCATGCTCTCCATCATCTGCGTGGCGGTGATCACCAGCTTGTCCATCTCGCGCGCCATGCGGATCATGCGTTTTTGCAGGGCCGGCACCACCGCGTTGCCGACTTCGACCGCGAGGTCGCCGCGCGCGACCATGATGCCGTCGCTGGCCTTGAGGATCTCTTCCAGCCGCGGAATGGCTTCGGCACGCTCGATCTTGGCGATCAGGCCCGGCCGGTGCTGGTACGGCGCCGCCGCCACGTAGGCGAGCTGGCGCGCCATTTCCATGTCGGTCGAATTCTTCGGGAAACTCACCGCCAGGTAGTCGGCCTGAAAGCTCATCGCGGTCTTGATGTCTTCCATGTCCTTGGCCGTCAGCGCCGGCGCCGTCAGCCCGCCGCCCTGCTTGTTGATGCCCTTGTTGTTGGACAGCTCACCGCCGAGCTTGACGGTGGTGTGCACCTGCTCGCCGCGCACGGTATCGACCGTCAGCACGATCAGCCCGTCGTTGAGCAGCAGCAAATCGCCCGGCTTGACGTCGCGCGGCAGCTCCTTGTAGTCGAGCCCGACGCCCTCGATGTCGCCTGGCTCGGTGCGCGAGGCATCGAGCACAAATTTTTGCCCCGGCGCGAGCATCACCTTGCCCTCGGCGAACTTGCCAACGCGGATCTTGGGGCCCTGCAGGTCGGCCATGATGGCCACTTCGTGGCCAACGCGCCTGGCCGCTTCACGCACCAGGGCGGCGCGGTCGATATGGTCCTGCGCCTTGCCGTGGCTGAAGTTGAGCCGCACCACGTTGACGCCGGCCCGGATCATCTGCTCCAGCAACGCCGGGTCACTAGAAGCGGGGCCAAGAGTGGCAACAATTTTGGTGGCGCGACGCGACATGAGGTGAGTCTCCGTTGTAATTAAGTTTCGGATTCTCGCCGCAATCGGGGAACATGTCAGTTACCAAAGCCCCGACATTGCCGTCGATTCGGGTGAAAGTCTTTTACCCAGGCCCGCACTCCCCGGCGCGACGGGCTCAACCGTTGGCGCGCTTTTGCAGAATCTCGAACGCCGGCAAGGTCTTGCCCTCCAGTACTTCGAGAAAGGCGCCGCCGCCGGTCGAGATGTAGTCCACCTGCTTCTCGATGCCGTATTTGGCAATGGCCGCCAGCGTGTCGCCGCCGCCCGCAATCGAAAACGCCGCGCTTTGCGCAATCGCGCGGGCAATGCCTTCGGTGCCCCTGGCGAACGCGTCGAACTCGAACACGCCGACCGGGCCGTTCCAGACAATGGTGCCGGCCGCCATGAGCTGCGCCGCGAGCCGGGCCGTGGTCTGCGGGCCGATGTCGAGGATCAGGTCGTCGTCGGCCACCTCGGTGGCGGCCTTGACGGTGGCCGGCGCGTCGGCGGCAAAGGTCTTGGCCGTCACCACGTCGGTGGGGATCGGCACCTCGGCGCCGCGCGCCTTCATGAGCGCCATCACGGCGCGGGCCTCGGCCAACAACTCGCGCTCGGCCAGACTCTTGCCGATGTTCAGACCGCTGGCCAGCATGAAAGTGTTGGCGATGCCACCGCCCACGATCAGCTGGTCGACATTGGCGGCCAGGGCTTTCAGGATGGTGAGCTTGGTCGACACCTTGGAGCCCGCCACGATCGCCACCAGCGGGCGTTTCGGGTTGCTCAGCGCACGCGCGATGGCATCCATCTCGGCCGCCAGGAGCGGGCCGGCGCAGGCGATCGGCGCGAATTGGGCGATGCCGTAGGTGCTCGCCTCGGCCCGGTGCGCCGTGCCAAAGGCATCGTGCACGAAGATGTCGCACAACGCCGCCATCTTGCGTGCCAACGCTTCGTTGTTCTTTTTTTCGCCAGGGTTGAGGCGGCAGTTCTCCAGCAGCACGACCTGGCCGGGGTTCAGGTCCTTGCCGTGGACCTGGAAGCCATCGACCCAGTTGGCGACCAGCGGCACCTCGCAGCCCAGCAGCTCGCCCAGGCGCGCCGCCACCGGCGCCAGCGAGTCCCGCGGGTGGAACTCACCCTCGGTCGGGCGTCCGAGGTGCGAGGTCACCATCACGGCCGCACCGGCTTCCAGCGCCATGCGGATGCAGGCGATGGAGGCGCGAATGCGCGTGTCTTCGGTGATGCGTCCGGCCTCGTCCAGCGGCACGTTGAGGTCGGCGCGGATAAAGACGCGCCGGCCACGGACTTTGCCCTGGGCGCACAGATCGGAGAAACGGATGAAATTCATGGCAGGACGGGCTCGCAAGGACAAAGGGACAGGGCAATCGCCGATTTTAGTGGCAGCGCCGGCGCACTCAGCCCACGCGAGGCCGCTACCAGCCCAGCCCCACATGCAGCGGCAAGTACACCGCCATGCCCACCAGCAGAGTGCCCAGCATGCTGCCGCGCCAGAAAAACCAGAGCGCGCCTGCGACGGCCGAATACAAGCGTGCGTCCTGCCAGGTGTTGACCAGATGGCCCTGCGTCATCACGATTTCGGGCACGATCACGGCCGCCAGCGCGGCAATCGGCGCGTAGTGCAGCCCGCGCTGGACCCAGCGCGGCAGGCCCCAGGGTTTGGCAGAGAGCAGGAAGAACGAGCGCGCCAGCACCGTGACGCAGGCCAGTCCGACGATGGTGGTCAACATCCACAAGTTGGAACTCGTCAAGCGGCCTCCCCCGACACGCCCTGGGTATCGGCCGGCGGGCGCGGCTCGAGCAGCAGGCACACGGCCACTGCGGCCGCGATGGCCAGCAGGATATTGAGCTTGAGCGGCAACGCATAGGCTGCCACGGCCGCGGCGCCGGCGACCCCGGCCGCGACCCGGCGCAAGCGCGTATTCGTCATGGAGCAGGTGATGCCGATCAGCGCGAGGATGCCCGCAAAGCCCAGCCCCCAGGCGCTCGGAATCACGTTGGACAGCGCCACGCCGAGCAGGCTGGCGCCGACCCAGCTGACCCAGTTCATGCAGCAATTGCCGGCCAGGTAGGCCTCCTGCGCCTTCAGCTGCGCGGCATCGCCGCCGTGCTCGGGAAAGCGCTGCACGAACATCACGTAGCTCAGGTCCGCCGTCAGGTAGCCGGTGAGCATGCGGCGCCACAGCGGCAGGTGCATCAGGTAGGGCCGCAGGTGCAGGCTGAACACCACGAAGCGCAGGTTCACGCACAGGCCGGTGGCCAGGATCACCCACATCGGCGCGCCCGCGCTGATCAGGGGAATGGCGGCCAGCTGCGAGCTGCCGGCAAATACGATCAGGCTCATCAGGCAGGCCTGGAAGTCGCTCATGCCGGAGGTGACCATGGCCACGCCTGTCATCAGGCCCCAGGCGGCAATGCCCCGCGCGATCGGCAGCATCTCGCGCAGGCCCCGACGGAACTCGGGGTGGGTGAAGTTGGCGCGCAGGAAAAACACTAAGGCGTCAACTGGTCAAAGGCCATGCCGGACTCCAGCGCAAAACCGCGCAGGAAATCGGCGGCGGCGAGGCGCTTGCCACCGGGGCGTTGCAGCTCGGTCACGCGCAGCACGCCGGCGCCGCAGGCAACGTGCACGCCACCCTCATTTGCAGACAAAATCGTGCCGAAGCCCTTGTCAGGTATAGGCAGTTCACTATCAATTTCAGAGTGCCACAGTTTCAGGGTTTCGCCACGGAACTGGCTGAAAGCGCCCGGAAACGGGTCGAACGCGCGGATGCGCCGTGCAATCACCGGCGCTGGTTGCGACCAGTCGATCGCCGCCTCATGCTTGTCGATCTTGTGCGCATAGGTCACGCCGGCGGCAGGTTGCGGGACCGGTTGAAGGCCAGCGCCGGCGGCCAGCGCCAGTGTCTCGACCATCAGCCGCCCCCCGAGCAGCGCCAGCGTGTCGTGCAGGCTGCCGGTGGTGTCCTGCGGCGTGATCGGCACGCGCGCCACGCGCAGCATGTCGCCGGTGTCGAGCCCGGCGTCCATCTGCATGATGGTGACCCCGGTCTCGGTGTCGCCGGCCTCGACGGCGCGATGGATCGGCGCCGCGCCGCGCCAGCGCGGCAGCAGCGAGGCGTGGATGTTGAAGCACCCCAAACGCGGTATGCCCAGCACCCACTGCGGCAGGATCAGCCCGTAGGCGGCCACGACCATCGCATCGGCCTGCGCCGCTTCGATGGCCGCACATGCCGCCGCCGCGTCCTGCGGGTAGTTGCCATCGAGGCGCAGGCTGCGCGGCTGCGCCACGGCGATCCCGTTGTCCAGCGCGAACTGCTTGACGGGCGAGGCGTGCAGCTTCAGGCCGCGCCCGGCCGGACGGTCGGGCTGCGTCAGCACCAGCGCGATCTGGTGGCCGGCGGCAACCAACTGCTGCAGGGCCACACGGGCAAATTCGGGGGTACCGGCAAAGATCAGGCGCATCGATCAGGAGGTCAGGTGGGTCGGGCCGCCAAAGGCGGCAGGCTCAAAGCTTAACGCCTGG
Source organism: Rhodoferax sp. (assembly GCA_031291295.1). GTDB lineage: Bacteria > Pseudomonadota > Gammaproteobacteria > Burkholderiales > Burkholderiaceae_C > Rhodoferax_A. Next base: position 30,769 of record JARLJI010000220.1, read on the forward strand.
TGCGGTTGGGTGCGTTGAAGAACTCCATGCCCTGCTGGGTGCGCCCGACCCGGCCGGCACGGTCGAAATAGACCCAGTAGAACATGCCGCCGTCGCCTTGCCAGCGGTAGGTCCAGACATCGCCGTCCCAGGTCGCCACGTGGTCGATCAATGCGGGCGGGCCGAATTCGCGCAGCACGTCGGCGCGGCTCCAGCCGGGCTGGATTCGGGCCAAATCGGTGGCCGTCAAGACCTGGCGTGCCTGCAGCACATGGCCCGAGGCATCGAGGTCCACCATGGTGGCGGTCTGCCCGGCCGGCTGGCTCGAGTACTGCAGCCGTTCACCGGTCGGCAGCGCCACCACCGCGGTCGGCGTGCCCAGGCGCGACAGCACCTCGGCACGGCTCATGCCGGGCTGCACGGAGGGGGCCCAAATCGCGCAGCCCGCGAGCAGCAGGCCGACCCCGACTGACAACGCCGGCTTGCGCACGTGCATGAGCGCCTCCTGTAAAACGGGTGCGCGCCGCAGATCAGACCTTTTCCGCTTCGCGCTTGGCTTTGAGCATCTTGGTCTTGATCCGGTTCCGCTTGAGCGGCGACAGATATTCGACAAACACCTTGCCCACCAGGTGGTCCATCTCATGCTGGATGCACACGGCCAGCATGCCCTCGGCCTCGATCGTGTGCGCCTCGCCCTGATCGTTCAGCGCCGTCACCTTGACCGCGGCAGCGCGCTCCACGCCGTCGTAGATGCCGGGCACCGACAGGCAGCCCTCGTCGCTGACATGGCGCTCGGCACTGGCCCAGAGGATTTCGGGGTTGATCAGTACCAGCGGCTGGTTGCGCTCGTCGGACACGTCGATCACGATCAGGCGCTCGTGCACGTCGATTTGCGTGGCGGCCAGGCCGATGCCCTGCGCCTCGTACATGGTCTGCTGCATGTCGGCGATCAGGGTCTTGATGCGCGCGTCGACCGCGCGCACCGGCTTGGCCACCGTATGCAGCCGGGGGTCGGGGTAACAAAGAATGGGAAGTAAAGCCATGGAATCTCGAAATAGGTGTCTCTATTTTCGCTACTTTTGCCGCCGCCGGCCATTGCAAAAGCCAATAAACGTTGCCCAATCAAGGGCTTGAGTGCAGAATCAACCGCGATTTATCAAGATTTTCGCCGGGTTTTCTGCCACGCGCAGACAGCCCGATTCAGTCCCCTTTGCGGCGTCCGTGATGCAGAAAAATATGAAACACATGATGGCGGGAACGAACACGGCAACCACCACGCTGAAAATCCGGGCCCCCCTGCTGGCCCTTACCGCCCTCGCAAGCCTGTGGCTCGCAGCGCCCGCGCAGGCCCAGACCCAGCCCCAGAATTACCCGGTCACTCCCGCGCAGCGGGCCACGGCCCAGCAGGTGGCGCAGGCCGGCGTGCCGATTGGCGAACTCGCGCCGAACGCGCCCGACAGCTACACCGTGAAACGCGGCGACACGCTGTGGGCGATCTCGGGGCTGTATCTCAAGCGCCCGTGGCGCTGGCCCGAGTTGTGGGGCATGAACCTGCAGGAAATCCGCAACCCGAACCTCATCTACCCCGGCCAGAACCTGTACCTCGACAAGTCCAACGGCCGGGCCCAGCTGCGCATGGGCCGGGCCGAGAACGGTGCCATGGATACGGTGCGCCTGTCGCCGCACACCCGCTATGAAACGCTGGCCGGCAATGCCCTGCCGACGCTGCGCTCCGACCTGATCGAGCCGTTCCTGGCCGAGCCCGTCATCATTGATGAAAATGGCCTGGCGCATGCGCCCCGCATCGTCGCGACCCAGGAAAACCGCGTGCTGCTGACGCGCGGCGACCGCGCCTATGCGCGCGGCGATGCCACCTCACCGCTGCAGGATGATCAGGGCAAACCCTCCGAATTCCGTGTGTTCCGCAACGCCACCCCTTTGAAGGACCCGGACACTGGCGCTGTGCTGGGCTACGAGGCGCAATACCTTGGCAAGGCGCGTCTGGTGCGCGGCGAATCGACCTCCGCTGCCGACAGCGATGGCAAGGCACAGGCCGACATCGTGCCGGCCACCATCGACATCGTCTCCACCAAGGAAGAAATTCGCGTCGGCGACCGCCTGTTGCCCGAGCCGCCGCGCCAATTCCTCAGCTACACCCCGCACGCCCCGCAGGGCAAGGTGACGGGGCGCATCGTGTCGGTGTACGGCAGCGCCGTGGTGAATGCGGCACAAAACCAGGTGGTGGTGATCAACCGCGGCACCAGCGACGGCATGGAGAGCGGCGACGTGCTGGCCATCCTGAAAGACGGCCAGCGTCTGGTGGACCCCACCGACCCGGCCAAGGCGCATATCAAACTGCCCGATGAGCGCAACGGCCTGCTGATGGTGTTTCGCCCGTTCGAAAAGCTGTCTTATGCGCTGATCCTGGAGATCACCGATGGCGTGAAGGTCGGCGACCGCGTCGTCAACCCGCGCTAGGGATGTTCGCCTTCCCCTGCACGGCCGCGCCTGCGGCCTGATCGGCCCCACGCCCCATGGAACGCGACGAACTCGCCGCCTGGCTCAGGCTCACACTCACCCCCGGCGTGGGCAACGCCGGCGCGCGCAAGCTGCTGGCCGCCTTCGGGCTGCCGCAGGCGGTGTTCGAGCAGTCCGCCACGGCGCTGCGCCAGGTGGTCAGTGCCACGCAAGCCGGCGCGCTGCTGACCGAGCCGCCCGAGCTGGCCGCCCAACTCGACGCCACCTGGGAGTGGCTGCACGCCGCGGCACCGGGCACGCGGCGCCAGGTGCTGGCGCTGGGGGATGCCGACTATCCGCAGTCCCTGCTGACGATCGAAGATCCGCCGTTGATGCTGTACCTGCTCGGCGCCGCGAATCTTGAAGAAAATCGGGCACCAGCCCATACGGCACCTTCACAGTCAGCTATAAATTTAATAGCTAACGATCTGCGGCGCAGTCTGGCCATTGTCGGCAGCCGCAACCCGACGCCGCAGGGCGCTATCCACGCGCGCCAGTTTGCCCGGGCCTTCAGCGAAGCGGGCCTGACGGTGATCTCGGGGCTGGCGCTGGGGATCGATGGCGAAGCGCATTTGGGCGCGCTGGAAGGCGCGGCGGCGGGAGGCCAGCGACTGGCCACCGTGGCGGTCGTCGGCACCGGGCTGGACCGGGTGTATCCCAAAAAGCATCTGGAACTGGCGCACCGGATTGCGCAGCACGGACTGATCATCAGCGAGTTTCCGATCGGCACGCCGCCGCTGGCGGCCAACTTTCCCAAGCGCAACCGCATCCTGGCCGGACTGGCCCAGGGCACGCTGGTGGTGGAGGCGGCGCTGCAGTCGGGCTCGCTGATCACCGCCCGGCTCGCTGCCGAGCAGGGCAAGGAGGTGTTTGCCATTCCGGGCTCGATTGCCTCCACCCAGTCGCGCGGCTGCCACGCACTGATCAAGCAGGGCGCCAAGCTGGTCGAGACGGCGCAGGATGTGCTCGAAGAACTCCGGTTCCCGGACGCTATCAACAACATAGCGCCTGTCGCAGACAGAACGGGGCCTGAGAGCCAGGATCCCTCACGACAAAGCCTGCTCAAACAGATGGGTTACGACCCCGTCAGCCTGGACGCTCTGCAAGCCCGGACCGGGCTGGCGACGGCGCAGCTGCAGGCTCAATTGCTCGAACTGGAGCTCGACGGCCAGGTAGCGCGGCTGCCCGGCGGCCTGTTCCAGCGCATGGGGCGAGCCTGATCGCGGGCGCCACGGACCGGCTCGCCCGCCTGCCGGGCTTCTGCGCTATATTGGGGTCATGTTTGAAGTGCTCGTATTCGTCTACGAAAATTACTGGCGAGGCGACGCGTGCCCCGAGTTGCGGCAACTCGGGCGCAAACTGAGCATCGTCGGCTTCGAGGAAGACGAGATTGCGCAGGCTCTGGTCTGGCTCGATGGCCTGAACCTGGCCGCCCAGGGTGCGCAGATGGGCGCCGCTCTGGCCGAGCCCGCCACCTCCGCGACCACCGCCGCGCCGCGCCCGTCACCCAGCAGCATGCGGGTGTATTCGGTGGCCGAGCAGGATCATCTGGGCGCGCAATGCCTGGGATTTATCAGTTTTCTCGAATCGTCGGGAGTGCTGCCCGCGCACATGCGCGAAATCGTGCTGGACCGCGCGATGGCCGCGCCCGGCGACCCGGTCTCGCTGGACGACCTCAAGATCATCGTGCTGATGGTTTATTGGCATTTTGGCGAGGAGCCCGACTCGCTGGTGCTCGATGAACTGTGCGACGACGCGTCGGGTCGGTTGGCGCACTAGAAGGCCCCCACGCTTGTCGCTGCGCGTACTGCGCTGCCCCCCGAGGGGGCTGAACTTGCTCGGGGCGGCCCTTCGCGGCGTTCGCCGGCCCGCACACCCTGCGCCGCTCAAGAGCTGCGGCCTTTTCAGTTCAGCAAACGCTCGGGGTTGGCGTCGAGTTTGGCCAGCGCCTCGCGGGTGGCGCGCACCGTCAGCGCCTCCTCCTCGGTCGGCACCAGCAGGCCGGCCTGCAGATAGGCCGCGAGCCGGCGCGCCTGGATCAGGTAGCTGCGCCCGTCGGTCGAGGCAAACAAATGCAGCTGCTTGCGGTCGCTGCGCCAGACATACTGGGCCTGTCTGAGCTTGTTGTTGTGATCGAGCGTGAACCAGCTTCCCAGTTCGAGCTCCTGCGCCCAGCCCAGCATCGCCTCGGTGGGCCGCGAGCCCCCGTCCGACACCACCTCGATGCTGGATGCGTCGATGCCCAACATCATCTCCAGGCTCTCGGCATCGAACGGCAGCTCGCCGGTGCCATCGTCGGTGACAAAATCTTCCAGGTTGGCCAGCCGCTGGGCCATGTCGTCAATCTGCGACTGCGGGATGGCGGCGGTCTTGGACAGGAAGGCGTCGGCCAGGGTGTCGCCAATGACCTTGAGGTGAACTTCCTGCACCGGCTTGGCCATGTTCAGCTGGGTCATGCCCTGGCGCAACTGCTGCAGCAGTTTGGGCAGGTCCTGGATCACGCGGGCCCGGTCGCTGCGGCTGGGCTTGGCGCTGGCGGCCCACACCAGATCGACCGCCGAGCGCTTGAGCACCAGGGTTTCCTCGTGCTGCGGGCCATTCTTGACCGCCGCCAGCGCCAGCACCTCGGCCCACACCTTGAACAGGAAGTCGCGGATCTCGTCGCGCACCGACATGGCGCTGAGCATGTTGCGCATCTCGATGGTGTACTGGATCGCCAGCGTTTCCTTTTGCTCGACCTGCTGCGCCACCGTGGTGACGCGCTGTGTGACGTCTTTTTCGGTCAGGAATTTGGACAGGAATTTCTGGAACTCGTCGTGCACCAGCTGGAACACACGGCGTCCGGTCTCGGGGTACTGCTCGATGACCTGCACCACGCGCTTGATTTCAGCCTCCAGCGTGCTGCCGTTGATGGCGTGCGCATCGAAGCCCATGACGCACGAGCCCATGCGGTCGATCAGCTGGCGCGCCGGATGCTGCAGGGTGCCGAAGAACTCGGGCTCGGCGAGCGCCACGCGCAGCACCGGCATCTGCAGCCGGGCAAACCAGACGCGCACGCTGGCCGGGATGCGCTCCTCGGCCAGGATGCTCTGGAACATCAGCGCCACGATTTCAATGGTCGCCTTCTCGTTGGCATTGGTCGCCTTGTTTTTCAGGCTGGTGGTGCGCTCGCGAATCTGCTGCACCGCCTGCTCGACGCCCGGTGCGTCGAAGGTCACCTGCAGGCCTTCATAAGCCGCCAGCTGCGTGGCCTCCATGTCCGAGATCGCCTGCGCCAGCATCGGCGAGGCCGGCATGGCGCGCGTCACGTCATAGCCCGCGACCCGGTCGCTCAGCAGGCGCTTGAGCTGCCCGATCACGCCCTGCGCGCGCATGCGCACCCGGGCCAGCGGGGTGCTGCCCGTCAGCATGCGGGTTTCGTCGGCCAGCCGGCTTACCCCCGTGCGGCCCACGCCCCCCGGCACGCCGCTGCCGCTGGAAACACCGCCGCCCGCCGCCAAGCCGCTGGCACCGCCCCCACCGCCGACAAAGCCGGACCTTTCGGAGTGACCGCCGCTAGTGTCGGCTGGCAAGCTCCCGCCCGTGCTCGGGCCGTCGGCGTTTCTGCTTGCCACCCGGCCGCCGACGCTGCGCTTGACCTGGGGCTTGAGATCGATCTCGGGCATCACGCCGCGCTCGATCAGGAATTCGTTGGCATGGTGGTAGGCCTCGAGCAGGCGATCCATCAAATGGTGCCGAATCACGTCATTCACCAGCGCCCAGGCCACCCGATCGAGCCCGCAGCCGCTCCATTCCTGCACCACCACGCCGGCCAGCACTTCGGGGCGAAAGGCGTCGTGGGCGCCCATCTCCTGCACGCCATCCAGCCGCTGGATACGCAGGCGCAAGTCGTTCAACTCCCAGCTCGTCTTGTCCAGGATGGACTGCACCAGGCGCGATGCCAGGATGGTGTTCTCGACCTCGTCGTCGCCCATCAGCGACAGTAGTTGGGTCGCCTGCATGTCGCGTGCCACGGCGACGGCCGGCACCAGGGTTTTGCGCCAGGCCTGCTGCACGCCATCCTGCCAGCGCGAGCGCAACTTCTGAAAGGCCAGCATCGCATCGCGCCGTTCCTGCATGCTGGCGGGGTTGCCGACCTGTTCGGACAGCGCCACCAGCCGCGCCTGAATCGAATTGGCCATCTCGGCGAACACGTCCCCCACCTCGGCGACAAACCGCTCGCGCGCCTGGCGCGCAAGCAGTGAATCAGGGGTGGAGGGGCGCGCTACAGCCATGCTGGTCTAGACCCGGGCTCCCGCATTCGGGTCGTTCGGATCTTCCCCTTCTTTCCTGCTTGGCGCCTTGATCATGTCTTCCCGTTTGATGCCGAGCCACATCGCAATCGCGGCGGCCACAAATACCGATGAGTAGATACCGAACAGAATACCAACAGTCAGCGCCAACGCAAAGTAGTGCAGCGTCTGGCCGCCGAACAACAGCATCGACAGGACCATCATCTGGGTCGAGCCGTGGGTGATGATGGTGCGGCTGATATTGGCCGTGATGGCGTGGTTGATGATCTGCGTCGTGTTCATCTTGCGGTAGCGCCGGAAGGCCTCGCGCACCCGGTCGAAAATCACCACCGACTCGTTCACCGAATAGCCCAGCACGGCCAGCACCGCAGCCAGCACCGAGAGCGAAAACTCCCAGCGAAAGAAGGCAAAGAAGCCCAGGATGATGATCACGTCGTGCAGGTTGGCGATGATCGCCGCGACCGCAAACTTCCATTCGAAACGCATGGCCAGATAGATCATGATGCCAGCCACCACCATGCCCAGGGCCTTGAGGCCGTCGGTCACCAGCTCTTCGCCCACCTGGGGTCCGACGAACTCGGTGCGGCGCATCACCACGGCCGGATCGTCCGCTCTCAAGGCATTGATGACCTGCTCGCTCTGTTGCGCCGAAGTCACACCTTTTTCAACCGACAGACGAATAATCACGTCGCGCGAGTTGCCGAAGTTCTGCACCTGCACGTCGGAGTAGCCCAGTTTGGCGGTGCTGCTGCGGATCTTGGCCAGGTCGGCCGGCTGCGCATAGCTGACCTCCATCACGGTGCCGCCGGTGAATTCCACCGACAGGTTCAGCCCGCGCGAGAACAGGAAAAACACCGCCAGCACGAACACGATGACCGAGACCAGGTTAAAGGCCAGGGCATGCCGCATGAACGGGATATCTTTGTGGATCTTGAAGAATTCCATCGGCTTGTCTTCCTTAGTCGGTCGTGGTCACGCCGGTACCCGTGGCGGGGCGCCAGACCGTACCGATCGACACGCTCTTGAGTTTTTTCTTGCGGCCATACCAGAGATTCACCAGGCCGCGCGAGAAGAACACCGATGAGAACAGACTGGTCAGGATGCCGACGCAGTGCACCACGGCAAAACCGCGAACCGGGCCGGAGCCAAATGCCAGCAACGCCAAACCGGCGATCAGCGTGGTGACGTTGGAGTCCAAAATGGTGGCCCAGGCGCGGTCGTAGCCGGCATGAATCGCCGCCTGCGGCGAGGCGCCAGCGCGCAGCTCCTCGCGCACCCGCTCGTTGATCAGCACGTTGGAGTCGATGGCCATGCCCATCGCCAGCGCCATTGCCGCGATGCCGGGCAGCGTCAGCGTGGCCTGCAGCATCGACAGCACCGCGACGATCAGCAACAGGTTGAAGGTCAGCGCCAGGCTGGAGAACACGCCGAACAGCATGTAGTACATGCACATGAACGCGGCGATTACCAAAAAGCCCCAGGTGACGCTGTGAAAGCCCCGGCTGATGTTGTCGGCGCCCAGGCTCGGGCCAATGGTGCGCTCCTCGATAATTTCCATGGGCGCGGCGAGCGAGCCGGCGCGCAGCAGCAGTGCGGTGTCGCTGGCCTCGACGGCGGTCATGCGCCCGGAGATCTGCACGCGCCCGCCACCGATCTCGCTGCGGATCACTGGCGCCGTCACCACTTGACCCTTGCCTTTTTCAAACAGGATGATGGCCATGCGCTTGCCCACGTTCTCGCGCGTCACGTCCTTGAAGATGCGCGATCCTTTGGAGTCCAGCGTGAGATTGACGGTAGGCTCCTGCGTCTGGCTGTCGAAGCCGGCCTGTGCGTCGGTCAGGTTCTCGCCCGTCAGGATCACCTGCTTCTTGACGATGATGGGCTGGCCGTTGGAATCCAGGTAGCGCTCGTCGCCAAACGGCACCGTACCGGCGCCGCTCTCGGCCACGCGGGCCTCGGTGCCTTCGTCCACCATGCGCACTTCCAGTGTCGCGGTACGCCCCAGGATGTCCTTGGCCTTGGCCGTGTCCTGCACGCCGGGCAGTTGCACCACGATGCGGTCCAGCCCCTGCTGCTGGATCACCGGCTCGGCCACGCCGAGCTCGTTGATGCGGTTGTGCAGCGTCACCATGTTCTGCTTGAGCGCCTGCTCCTGGATGCGCCGCACGGCCTCGGGCTTGATGGAGGCCGAGAGCTTGTAGTCGAGGCCGTCGGGGGCGTCCACCATCTGCAGGTCGGCAATCTGGTCGGCAATCAGGTTCTTCGCGTCCTGCAGCGTCTGGTTGTCATGGAACCTGATCTCGATCAGGGCTCCGTTGCGATTGATGCCGCTGTAGCGCACGTTCTTCTCGCGCAGCAGGGTGCGGATGTCCCCGCTCATGGATTCAGTTTTCTGGGTCAATGCCGCCTGCATGTCCACCTGCAGCATGAAGTGCACGCCGCCGCGCAGGTCCAGCCCGAGGTACATGGGTTCGGCATGCAAGGCCGTCAACCAGGCCGGCGAGCGCGACAGCAGGTTCAGCGCGACCACATAGCCCGGATCGGAGGGATCGGGAATCAACGCCTTCTGGATCGCATCCTTGGCCGCGAGCTGGATGTCGGTGCTGCCGAAGCGGGCCTTGATGGAGTTGCCCTCAGACGTGATGGCATCGGCCGTGATGTTCGCCGCCTTGAGCGCATCCTCGATGCGGGCCTGTGTGCCCGCATCGACCTTCACGGTCGCCTTCGCCGACGACACCTGCACGGCCGGCGCTTCACCAAAAAAATTGGGCAGGGCGTAGATCACCCCCACCAGGAGCGCGATCATGATGATCGCGTACTTCCAGACCGGATAACGGTTCATGTTCGCGCTTTACTCTTTAACTGCTGGAAACGGTGGACCTGAAAACCACTGGCCGGATTACTTGATGGTGCCCTTGGGCAGCACCTGCACTACCGCGCTGCGCTGCAGCTGCACTTCCACGCCGCTGGCAATCTCGACGCTGAGCAGGCTGTCGCCCAGCTTGGTGACCTTGCCCAGCACGCCGCCTGCGGTGGCAATCTCGTCGCCCTTGGCCAGCGCCGACAGCATGGTGCGGTGCTCCTTTTGTTTTTTCATCTGGGGGCGGATCATCACAAAATAGAGCACCACAAACATCAGCACCAGAGGCGCCATGCTGGTGAGCGACGACATCATGTCGCCGCCGGCGGCAGCAGCAGCAGCGGGAGCGGTTTGGGCAAAGGCAGAAGAAATAAACACGGGGGAAACTCCACAACGATTGAATCAATGGAAACCCACGAGCGCAGGACTGCGCCCGAAAACGGGTAATGGGGGATTGTATGCCGCGCTATCATGCCCCTTGGGGGGCCGCAGCGGCAATCCCGGCCCCTCTGTCAGCCCTTTCCGGGGAGTTTGTATCCATGGACATCTCGCCTGCTCACGCCGAAGACCCCGCCCACGAGCACGCCTCGCATCTGGACGGCATGGATATCCGTGTGCGCGCGCTGGAAACCCTGCTCACGCAAAAGGGCTATATCGATCCGGCTGCGCTGGACCGCATCATCGAAACCTACGAAACGAAGGTCGGCCCGCACAACGGCGCGCGCGTGGTCGCCCGGGCCTGGGTGGACCCGGCCTTTCGCGACTGGCTGTTGAAAGACGCCACCGCGGCCATCGCCTCGCTCGGCTTCACGGGACGCCAGGGCGAGCACATGGTGGCGCTGGAAAACACGCCCGAGGTCCACCACATGGTGGTCTGCACCCTGTGCAGCTGCTACCCATGGCCGGTGCTCGGCCTGCCGCCGGTCTGGTACAAGAGCGCACCCTACCGCGCCAAGGCCGTGATGGACCCGCGTGGCGTGCTGCGCGATTTTGGCGTGACGCTGCCCGAGGCCACCACCTTGCGGGTCTGGGATTCCACTGCCGAAGTCCGCTACCTGGTGCTGCCCATGAGGCCAGCCGGGACTTCTGGCCTGAGTGAAGACGAACTGGCAAAGCTGGTCACGCGTGATTCGATGATCGGCACCGGCCTGGCACTGCCACCGGGAACCCCGGCATGAACGGCGTGCATGACATGGGCGGCCTGCAGGGCTTCGGCCCGGTGCAGCCCGAGGCGAACGAACCGCTGTTCCATTTTGAGTGGGAAAAGCGCGCGCTGGCCGTCACGCTGGCGATGGGCGCCACCGGCCAGTGGAATATCGACCTGGGCCGCTCGGCGCGCGAATCGCTGCCGCCCGCGGTGTACCTGTCCAGCAGCTATTACGAGATCTGGATTCGCGCGCTCGAGGTGCTGATGCTGCAGCGCGGCCTGGTCAGCTTTGAGGAATTGCGCAGCGGCCGCCCGCTGCAACCGCCTGCGCCCGTGGCCCGCGTGCTGCACGCCGCAGAGGTGGACGCCGCGCTGGCCACTGGCTCGCCGGCCGACCGCCCCGCCAGCGCGCCGGCCCGCTTTGGGCCGGGCGACCGGGTGCGCGCCAAAAACATGCACCCTGCCGGCCACACCCGGCTGCCGCGCTATGTGCGCGGGCACTTGGGCATCGTGCAGGCCGTGCGCGGCTGCCACCTGTTTGCCGACCGGCACGCCAGCCAGCCCATCCCGCCGTTCGACACCACAGCCGACTGGCTCTATACCGTGGTGTTCGACGGCCGCGAACTCTGGGGCCCGCAGGCCGACGCCGCCGTGCAGGTCAGCGTGGACGCGTGGGAACCCTATCTGGAAGCGGCGGCATGAGCCCCTCGCCTGATATACCCGCCAACCTGGACGAGCTGGCCGCCGCCTGCGGCGACTCCCTGCCGCTGCCGGTCCGGCACGAGGACGGCACCGTGTTTGCCGCGCCGTGGCAGGCCCATGCGTTTGCGATGGCGGTGCAATTGCACGAGCGCGGCCTGTTCACGTGGCCCGAATGGGCCGCGGCCCTGACGGCGGAAATCAGGGCCGCGCAGGCGGCCCGCGACCATGATGACGGCAGCACCTACTACCAGCACTGGCTGGGCGCGCTCGAAAAGCTGGTGATTGCCAAACAGGTCGGCACGCCGGGGCAGATCCATCAGCTCGAACACGCATGGGAAGCCGCCGCCGAACGCACCCCGCATGGCCAGCCGATTCAGTTGCAGCCTGAGGATTTGCTACTAAATTAATAGCCTAATACCATTATTGGGAAAGGGCTGGTGATCATTTTCATGGTCTATTGTTCTCCATTTTGACTGTCATTCCCGCGCAGGCGGGAATCCATCCCGATGCTGCGACTGGGTCACCGTGGATTCCCGCCTGCGCGGGAATGACAACTCCGTGGCAGCTCAGGCCACCCGCTTCGCGCCCTGCGGATCGCGCCACTGCACCAGCAATGCATTCCATTGCACGCGCGCGGCCTTCAGGTGGCGTTCCTTCACATGGCCGTAGCCGCGGATCTGCTCGGGGATGCGTGCGATCTCGACCGCCGTGGCGTGGTTGGCGGCCGTCAAAGACTTCAGCGCCTCCTCGATGCTGGCCCGGTACTCGCCAATCAGCGCGCGCTCGGTGCGACGCTCCCCGGTCCTGCCGAAGATGTCGAGTGCGGTGCCGCGCAACCCCTTGAGTTTGGCCAGCAGCTTGAAGGCCGTCAGCATGTAGGGGCCGAAGGGCCGCTTTTGCAGTTCGCCCTTGTCGTTGCGCTTGGCGAGCAGCGGCGGTGCCAGGTGGTAGTTGAGCTTGAAGTCGCCCTCGAACATGCCGTTGATCTTAGCGAGAAAAGCCGTGTCGGTGTGCAGCCGCGCCACCTCGTACTCGTCCTTGTAGGCCATGAGCTTGAACAGGTAACGCGCCACCGACTCGGCCAGCAGCGTCTTGCCCAGCGCCGACTCGGCCTGGCGCACCTTGTCGACAAAAGCCCGGTACTGCTTTGCGTAGGCGGCATTCTGGTAGCCGGTCAGGAATTCAACCCGCGTGGCGATCATGTCGTCCAGCGAGGTCCGCTTCTTGAACTCGATCACCTGACCCGGCGACGCGAGCGCGGCCACGCTCTGCGGATCGTGCGCGGCGCGCCGGCCCCACTCGAACGCGGCCTTGTTGTTGTCCACCGCCACGGCATTGAGTTCGATGGCACGCAGCAGCGCGTCGCGGCCCAGCGGAATCCAGCCCTTTTGCCAGGCGTAGCCCAGCATCATGGGGTTGGTGTAGATGCTGTCACCCATCAGTTGGGTGGCGGCCGTGTCGGCATCGAACGCGCCGACACCGGCCACGCCGACGGCCCTGGCAACCTCGCTGGCGCAGTCGTCGCCCGGGTTTTTCCAGTCGGCGTTATGCACGAACGCCGCGGTCGGCGCACTGTGCGTATTCAGCGCCACATGGGTGCGGCCCTCGCGCATGCGCAGCAGGGTCTCCTTGCCGGCCGCGACGATCGGGTCGCAGCCGATGATGAGGTCGGCCGCCGCCATGCTCACGCGCGTGGTGCGGATGTCGTCCTGCCGGTTGGCAATCAGCACATGGCTCCAGGTGGCGCCGCCCTTTTGCGCCAGCCCGCCCGCGTCCTGCGTGACGATGCCCTTGCCCTCCAGGTGCGCGGCCACGCCGAGCAGCTGGCCGATGGTGATGACGCCGGTGCCGCCGACGCCCGCGACCACGATGCCCCAGACGCCGCCGGGCACATTGCGCGCATCCGGCAGCGCCGGCTCGGGCAGCGCGCCCAGCTCGAACGGTGACGCGGCCTTGTCCTTGGCCTTCTTCTTGAGCTGGCCGCCCTCGACCGTGACGAAGCTCGGGCAAAAGCCCTTGACGCAGGAGTAGTCCTTGTTGCAGGTGCTCTGGTTGATCTGGCGCTTGCGCCCGAATTCGGTCTCCAGCGGCTCCACGCTCAGGCAATTGCTCTTCTCGCCGCAGTCGCCGCAGCCCTCGCACACCAGCTCGTTGATGACCACGCGCTTGGCCGGGTCCACCAGCGTGCCGCGCTTGCGCCGGCGGCGCTTCTCGGTGGCGCAGGTCTGGTCGTAGATGATGACCGTGGTGCCCTTGATTTCCCGAAACTCGCGCTGGATGCGGTCGAGCCCGTCGCGCTGTTCGATGGCGATGCCCTCGGGCAGGCCCTTGACCGTGTCGTACTTCTCGGGCTCGTCCGTGACGATGGTGATCCTGACGGCGCCCTCGGCCCGCATGGACTGGGCGATCTGCACCACCGAGTGCCCTTCGGGGCGCTCGCCGACCTGCTGGCCGCCGGTCATGGCGACCGCGTCGTTGTAGAGGATCTTGTAGGTGATGTTGACGCCGGCCGCAATGGACTGGCGCACCGCCAGCAGGCCGCTGTGGAAGTAGGTGCCATCGCCCAGGTTGGCAAAGATGTGCTGGTCGGTGGTGAACGGCTGCTGGCCGACCCAGGGCACGCCCTCGCCGCCCATCTGCGTGAAGCCGACCGTGCTGCGGTCCATCCAGGTCGCCATGAAGTGGCAGCCGATGCCGGCCATGGCGCGCGAACCCTCGGGCACCACCGTGCTGGTGTTGTGCGGGCAGCCTGAGCAGAACCACGGCAGCCGGTCGGCCTTGACCTCCAGCACCTGCATGGAACGCTCCTTGGCCTGCAGGATCGCCAGCTGCGCGTCGATGCGCGCGGCCATGTCGCCATCGACCCCGAGCTTCTTGAGCCGCTGCGCGATGGCGCTGGCAATCAGCGCGGGCGACAAATCTGCATTGGCACGCAGCAGCGTGTTGGCGGTCGGATTCGCCATGGACCATTCGCCGCCGCTGAAGTCGCCCTCGCTCTGCTCGCTGAACTTGCCCACCACGTTGGGGCGCACGTCGGCACGCCAGTTGTAGAGTTCTTCCTTGACCTGGTATTCGATGACCTGACGCTTTTCTTCCACCACCAGGATTTCCTGCAGCCCGGTGGCGAACTCGCGCGTCAGCTGGGCTTCCAGCGGCCAGACCACGCCGACCTTGTGCAGCCGGATGCCGAGCTGCTGGCAGGCGGCGTCGTCCAGCCCCAGGTCGATCAGCGCCTGGCGCGTGTCGCTGTAGGCCTTGCCCGAGGCAATCAGGCCAAAGCGGTCGTGCTGGCCCTCGATCACGTTGTAGTTCAGCCGGTTCGCGCGGATGTAGGCCAGCGCGGCGTACCACTTGTAATGGAACAGGCGCGCTTCCTGCTCGAGTGCGTGGTCGGGCCAGCGGATGTGCAGGCCCCCTAGCGGCATTTCAAAGTCGGTCGGGATCTTGATCTGCACGCGCTCGGGGTCGATCATGGCCGTGGCGCTGGATTCGACGATCTCCTGGATCGTCTTCATGCCGGCCCAGACGCCCGAGAAGCGGCTCATGGCAAAGGCGTGGATGCCCAGGTCCAGGATTTCCTGCACCGTGGCCGGGAAGAACACCGGGAAGCCGCAGGCCTTGAAGATATGGTCGCTCTGGTGCGCGGCGGTCGAGCTCTTGCTGATGTGGTCGTCGCCGGCCACCGCGATCACGCCGCCAAACTCGGTGGTGCCCGCCATATTGGCATGCTTGAACACGTCGGAGCAGCGGTCCACGCCCGGCCCCTTGCCGTACCAGATGCCGAACACGCCATCAAACTTGTTCGTGCCCGCCGGCGAAAAACCGAGCTGCTGCGTGCCCCACAACGCGGTGGCGGCCAGCTCCTCGTTCACACCGGGCTGAAACACGATGTTCTGGCTCTTGAGGTACTTGGCCGCCTTGACCAGTGCCTGGTCGTAGCCGCCCAGCGGCGAGCCGCGGTAGCCGCTGATGAAACCTGCCGTGTTCTTGCCCGCCAGCTGGTCACGCAGGCGCTGCAGCATCGGCAGCTTGACGAGCGCCTGCACCCCGCTCATGAAGGCGCGGCCGTAGTCCAGCGAGTATTTGTCGTCGAGCGTGACGGTTTCCAGGGCTTTGCGGATGTGTTCGGGCAGCGGGGCATTCATTTTTCGTCAGTCTCCAAAGTTTTGGTCATTCCGGGCACTTTTCTGTCGTCTGCTCTTCTGTGGTGCCCGCGCATCCTCTGTCATTCCCGCGCGGCCTGCCCCCGACTCAGATCGGGGGGCGGGAATCCATCGCAAAGTGTATGTCGCAGCGCCAGATAAGTGTTTGCTTTCTTTGCCCGCGAAACGCCTCTTGAAGAAAGAATCTTGCTTAAAATTCAGATAAATGGAAACCCTCGACAAGTTTGACATCGCCATCCTGCACGAACTGCAAACCGATGGCCGCCTCACCAATGCAGAGCTTGCGCACCGCGTGGGCCTGTCAGCCGCGCCGTGCTGGCGCCGCGTGCGCGCGCTGGAAGAGCGCGGCTACATCACCGGCTACCAGGCGGTGATCGACCGCCACAAGATCGGCCTGGGCGTGCTGGCCTTTGTACGGCTCGACGCCGACCGCAACTCGGGCGACGCCACGCGCCAGCTTGAAGCCGCCATCAAGAAGCTGCCCGAGGTGATCGCCTGCCACTACATCAGCGGCACAGGCACCTTCGAATTGCAGGTGGTGGCGCAGGACCTGGACAGCTTTTCGCGCTTTGCGCTGCAAAGCCTGATCAACCTGCCCAACGTCAAGGACATGCACACCAGCTTCTCGCTGGGCGAAGTCAAGGCCCGCAGCGCGCTGCCGCTGGGGCATTTGAGTGCGGTTACACATGTAACAACAAAGTAATCGTCCGTCTCTCGCCAAAACCTGGCGGCGGCCTCCGTGAAATGCGTCACGAAATCCACCACGATTTTTGAGATTTCATCTGTAAGTTATTGAAAACGTGTTGTTTTTCTCGTTTTTGAACGTCTTGCGCGTTGACCCGTCGCGGGCGCCGCGACTACTATTCGCCTGCCCTTGAGTAGTACTTCAGTTCTGAGTACTAACTCTGACGACTGAAATCACAACGCGGCTCGCCGCACGAAAGGAAAGTTATTATGAATAAGCAACTTTTTGCCAAGCTCGCCCTGATTGCCGCCATGGGCGCTATCGGAACCTTTGCTGCCAGCGCCAATGCCGCCACGGCCACGGCGAGCTTCCAGGTCCTGATGACGATCCAGAAGAGCTGCTCCGTCACGGCCGGCACTGCCTCGAACATCAGCCTGGGGACAGTCGCCTCCACGGCGACGCCGAACAACGGCAGCAACACCATCAGCGTGACCTGCTCCAAGACGACCCCCTACAATATCGGCATGCTGCCGTCCGCCGCCAACTCCGGCACCGCCAACGGCACGGGCAACATGACAACGGCGGATGCGCTGGCCGGCAACACCGACAAAGTGCCCTACACGCTTTACTCCAATTCCGGCTACACCACGGTGTGGGGCAATACCATTGGGACGAATACGGTGACGAGCACTGGCACCGGCTTGGCGCAAAGCTTCACCGTGTACGCGCAGAACGTGAATGCCAATTTCACCCCGGACAGCTACGCCGACACGGTGGGCGTGACCGTGACTTATTGAGAACACGATGCGACGCCGTTTCCAACGTCGAGTGATCCTGTGGGCAGGCCTTTGGCTCGCCTGCGGCGCCGCGTTCGCCAGCGGCCTGCAGGTGGCGCCAGTTTCTTTGACGATCAAAGCCAAGGAGAGTGCCGAGGGCCTTTGGCTCAGCAATACCGGCGACAACGTGGTGCATGCCCAAGTGCGGGCCTACCACTGGACTCAGGAAGGCGGCGCGGACGCGCTGACCGCCTCGCGCGGCCTGGTCATCAGCCCGCCGATGCTGCAACTGGCGGCGTCCGAGCGGCAACTGGTGCGGGCCATCCGGCTCGGTGCACCACCCAGCGGCGCCGGCGCGGTAGAAGACGCGTACCGCGTCATCATCGACGAGCTACCGGTCGACAGCGAGGGCAAAAAAGGGCTGAACTTCGTGCTCCGCTACTCGGTGCCGGTCTTTGTCGAGCCGGCCGGTGCGCCGGCCAGCGCGCCGCAGCTGCAATGGGCGCTGCACCGCGAAGGCGACAAGACGGTGCTGGACGTCAGCAACAGCGGCGGCACCCACGCTCAGGTGGCGGACCTGAGTTATACCGATGCCGGCGGCCACCGCACTGACGTGGCCAAAGGCCTACTCGGCTACGTGCTGCCCGGCGCGCAGATGCACTGGGCGGTCAAGGCACCGGCCGCAGCGCTGGCCGGCGGTGGCAGCTGGGAAGCAATGATCAATGGCACGACAGCACCACAGACCATCTCGCTGGCCGATCGCGCTCGCTGAGGTCCTGCTGCTGCACGCTTTGCTGAACGGCGCGGCGCAGGCCGCGGACGCCGACAGCGCCGGGGCCGGGCCGGCCCCC
>JARLJI010000027.1 GCA_031291295.1 Rhodoferax sp.
CAGCGCATGAGCCAGTTGCAGGCCCTGCTTCCGGCGGTGGACTTCAAAGCCCAGGAGAGCGTGATGCAGACCGATCTGCCTGCCGAAGGTCTGCGCATTCCAGGTTTTCCCACAATCATTGGCCCGTTCGGCTTTACCGACTTGCGGGCTACGCTGAACTGGTCGCTGGTGGATGTGACATCGCTGCGCAACTACCTGGCGGCGAGACACAACTTTGCGGCGGCTGAACTTTCTGCCGAGGATGCGCGCGAGCTGGTGATTCTGACGGTGGGCAACGCCTATCTGCTGGCGTTGGCCGACGAGACGCGGGTTACCAGCGTTGAAGCGCAGGTGGCCACAGCCAAAATCTCCTTGGACCAGGCGGTAGCCAATCACCAGGCGGGAACCGCGCCCATGCTGGATGAGTTGCGCGCCCGGGTGGACTACCAGTCGCTGGAGCAGCAGCTGATTGTGGCCCGCAACGGGCTGGAGAAAGACAAACTGGCGCTGGCACGCACCATCGGGCTGCCGCTGGCGCAGGCTTTTAACCTGGCCGACAGGGCGCCCTATGCGGCCTTTGACCAGATCGACGTAGAGGCGGCGATTCGCGATGCGCACGCCAACCGCAAGGACCTGGCGGCTATGGTGGAAGCGGTCAAAGCGGCGGAAGAGCAACGCAAAGCGGCCACCGCGGACCGGCTGCCCACGGTGAAGTTCGCGGGGGATTACGGCGACATCGGGGTGAACGTGCGCCACTCGCACGGCACAGGCGACGCCCAAGGCACCCTGACCGTGCCGGTGTTCGAGGAATTCGCGCTTCGCGGCGAGGCGCAGGTGGCCCAGTCGCAACTGGACACGCAGCGGGCGCAACTAAGCGACATGCATGCGCAGGTGGATGCCGATGTGCGCGATGCCCTGCTGGATATCGAATCCGCGCAAAAGCAGGTTGAGGTGGCCCGGTCCAGTGTGGATCTGGCCGGCGAGGCCCTGAGCGAAGCCCAGCAGCGCTATGCCAACGGAGTCAGCGACAACCTGGCTGTGAGCCAGGCGGAACAGTCTCTGGCCGTGGCCAACGATCAATATGTCGCCAGCCTCTACCGGCACAATATGGCTAAGCTCAGCCTGGCCCGGTCACTAGGGGCGGCACAGAACTACAAGAATTATCTGGGAGGAAAGTAGCCGTGGCGGATTCAACCCCAACAGCAGTCCAATCCCCGCCGGAGGAGAGCACAGAAGTCGTGCAGCCGCAGTCTCGCCGCAGAGGCCTGATCGTCGTGGTGCTCGTGGTGCTGGCACTGGTTGCAGCCGGGTTCTGGTGGCGCTCCACATTCAGTGAAGACACGGACGACGCGCAGATCAACGGCCACCTGATCCAGGTAAGCTCACGCATTTCAGGCCAGGTCATCCATGTGGATGTGGCGGAGAACCAGTTGGTGAAGGCTGGCGACCCGATCGCCGAACTGGATCCCAGCGACTACAAAGTGGCGGTAGAGAACGCCGAGGCCGCTCTGGCAAGCGCGCAGGCCAATGCCGCCGCCGCTCAGGTGAATGTGCCCATTACCACCGTAAATACCGGCAGCAATCTGAGTTCGGCGGGCGCAGACGTGACCGGGGCCCATGCTTCTGTTTCGCAGGCTGGGCAGCAACTTCAGGCCGCCCGAGCCCGCATTGCCCAAGCCCAGGCTAACGACACCAAGGCGCAGGCTGACTTGGCGCGCTACAAGCCACTGGTGGAGAAAGACGTCATCAGCAAACAGCAGTTCGATGCGGCCGTAGCTGCGGCCGACGCCGCCCACGCCGCATTGGCCGACGCCCGCGCCAGTGAGCAGGCCGCTGCGGATGGTGTCCGCGTAGCTCGGGAGCGAGAGGCGCAAGCTCAGGCCCTGTTCAAGTATGCGCAAACCGGCCCGCAGCAGGTGGCTGCGCAAAGCGCACGTGCAAAGCAGGCGCTGGCCCAGGTGCAGCAAGCGCAGGCTCAACTTGACCAGGCGAAACTTAACCTGAGTTATACGAAGATTGTGGCTCCCGGCGCAGGCATCATCACTCGGAAAAGCGTGGAAATTAACCAGAATGTGTCTGTGGGCCAGAACCTGTTGACGCTGGTTTCGCTGGAGGATTTGTGGGTCACGGCGAACTTCAAGGAGACCCAGCTGAAGCGTATGTCCGCAGACCAAGCCGCTGAGATTGAAGTGGACGCCACCGGCAAGACCTACCACGGCAAGGTGACCCAGATCGGCGGCGCAACTGGCTCGGTACTGTC
>JARLJI010000221.1 GCA_031291295.1 Rhodoferax sp.
ATGATGGCCCATCCGGAGAAAGCCGATGCCAGCTTCCTGGCCCAGGTCCTGGGGGACGCCGAACCGCTGCGCGCCGGTTTTTCTCCGGGCCTCTGGCAAGGCTTGGCACCGAACCTGTGGCAGTTCTATGCCGAACAGCTGGCGGCCCATCCAGCCTGGCGCATCGAGGCTGATCCGCTGCTGGTCACCCAGGCCCGGCAGATCCTGCTCAACCAACTGGGCCAGCGTAATGCCGAAGCGGCCCTGTACCAGCAGGTGCTCGACAAGGCGGCCCCGCACTACCCGGCGTTAAGCCTGCGGCAGATACTCGGCGAAACCGCGACCCTGGGGCTGTTTTCCACCACCGCCACTGTCCCGGGCGTGTTCACCCGCCAGGCCTGGGAGGGCCAGGTGCGTCAGGCCATCGACGAGATCACCCAGGCGCGCCGCGAGGAAGTCGACTGGGTGCTTAGCGACAAACCCGCCAACCTGGCCCCCGAGCTGACCCCGGACCTGCTCCGGGAACGCCTTACCGAACGCTACTTCCAGGACTACGCCGGCGTCTGGCTGGACTTTCTCAACAGCCTGCGCTGGCATCCGGCCGATAGCCTGGGCGCGGTGATCGACCAGTTGACCCTGATGAGCGATATCCGCCAGTCGCCGCTGATCGGCCTGATGAACACCCTGGCTTACCAGGGCCAGGCCGGCACCCGCCGCCAGGCCTTGGCCGACTCGCTGATCCAGTCCGCGCAGAAGCTGATGGCGCAGGACAAGGTGCCGGTCATCGACCAACTGGTGCAAGGCCCGAGCAGTCCGCTGGACGCCACCTTCGGCCCGTTATTGGCCCTGCTGGGCAAAGACCCGGAAGGCCAGAACGGCACTGAGCGCCTGAGCCTGCAAGCCTTCCTCACCCAGGTGACCCGCGTGCGCCTGAAATTGCAGCAGATCAGCCACGCCCCCGACCCGCAGGCCATGACCCAGGCCCTGGCGCAAAGCGTGTTCCAGGGCAAGAACATCGAACTGACCGACACCCAGGCCCATGGCCGCCTGATTGCCGCGAGCCTCGGCGCCGAGTGGGACGGGTTTGGCCAGACGCTCTTCGTGCAGCCGTTGGAGCAAGCCTGGCAACGGCTGCTGCAACCCTCGGCGGCCAGCCTCAACCGCCAGTGGCAGCAAGGCATTGTCAACCAGTGGCACGGCGTCTTTGCCAGCCGCTACCCCTTTGCCAACACCGCCAGTGACGCCTCGCTGGCCATGCTGGGGCAGATGATCCGCGCCGACTCCGGGTACCTCGAACAGTTCCTGCGCGGGCAACTGAACGGGGTCTTGCGCAAGGAAGGCAGCCGTTGGGTGGTCGATCCCACTCATAGCCAGGGCTTGCGCTTCAACCCGCGGTTCCTCAGCGCGATCAACCAACTCAGCCACCTGGCCGACGTGCTCTACACCGATGGCGGCCTGGGGCTGGGCTTCGAGTTGCAGGGCAAGGCCGCGCGGGACGTGGTGCAGACCACCTTCATCCTCAATGGCGAGAAGCATCATTACTTCAACCAGAAGGAAAGCTGGCAACGTTTCAACTGGCCGGGCCGTGGCGACTACCCGGGCGTCAGCCTGACCTGGACCAGCGTGCGGGCGGGTGAGCGCCTGTTCGGTGATTACTCGGGTACCTGGGGGCTGATCCGCTGGCTGGAAAAGGCCCAGGTCACGCCGTTGGACGATGGCGACAGTCGCTACCGGCTGATCCTCAAGGCCCCCGACGGCCTGGAACTGACCTGGCACCTGCGCACCGAGCTGGGGGCGGGGCCGTTGGCCTTGCTCAAGCTGCGTGGCTTCAAGCTGCCGACGCAGATATTTCTGACTGAGCGTGGGGCAACAGAGCCCCATGCGCGGAATGGGAGTTTCGAATGAGCTTGCAGAGTTTGATCGCCCGTTGTCTGGGAACGCGCGATGCCCTGTCCCTTGCCCATGAACAGGCTGCCCGCTGGCAACCCTGGTTGCAGCCGATCAGCGCGGATGCACCGGCAGGGGAAGACCCCGGTTATGACGATGACTTCCAGCGCATGCGCGAAGAGGTCAACAAACTGTCCGGGGCGGATACCGAGCAGGTAGCGCAGTTGGCTGAGAAGCTGCTCACGCGCACCTGCAAGGATCTGCGCGTGGCCACTTATTACCTCTGGGCACGCTTGCAGAGGGATGGCGAGGCGGGGCTGGCCGACGGCCTGTGCCTGCTGGCGGCCCTGGTTGAACGCTTCGCCACCGAGGTGCTGCCCGCGCGCCCCAATAGCCGCAAGATGGCCCTGGAATGGCTGGCCAGCAGCAAGGTGCTGGACAGTCTGTCGCTGTATCCGGAGGTGGTGAAGGTCGAGGCCGAGCGCACGGCGGCGGCGTTGGCCTGGCTGGAGCGTGGTCTGAGCACCTGGCCGCAGGATCAGCGCCCGATCCTGGGGGCCCTGTATGCCAGGTTGTCGGCCCGGCTGGCGCAGTCCGGTGGCGTGGACGCGCTGGTGCCGCAGAACAGTGCCCGTCATGAGTCGAGCGCGCATACGGCCGAATCGTCCACCACGGCCATAAAATCCGGCCGCGATCTGTTGGACAGTGGCCGCGCCCTGGCCGCTTTTCTACGTGAGCAACCCCAGGGTTGGCTGGCGGCCCACCGCTTGATGAAGAGCCTGCGCTGGGACACCGTGCATCAGGCGCCGCCGCAGGACGCCAATGGCAATACCCGCTTGCCGCCGCCGCGCGGCGACTATCGGGCGCAACTCAAGCGCCTGTACCTGCAACAGAGCTGGGCTGAATTGCTCGATCAGGTCGAGCGGATCTACGCCGAGGGCGTGAACCATTTCTGGCTGGACCTGCAGTGGTACCTGTATCAGGCGCTGAGCAAACAGCCTGCGCCGCAGAACAACTGGGCTGCTATTACCCAGCGCGACCTGGGCATGTTCCTTGAGCGTCTGCCGGGCCTGGAAGTGTTGTGCTGGAGCGACGGTACACCCTTTGCCGACGAGACCACCCGCGAGTGGATCAGCCAGCACGTCAGCGGCAATCGCCCGCAGCAGTGGTTACCGGCACCGACGGCTGTACCGATAACGGGCGATGCCGAAATCCTTTCACTGGAAGGTGAGGCCATTGCCCAGGCCGACAGCGATGGCGTGGAGGCGGCGCTGGCCTGGTTGGCCGCGCGCCCCGGCATCCAGTCCGGGCGCCAGCGCTGGCTACTGCGTCTGCTGATGGCCCGGGTGGCAGAACAACACGGCAAGAGCGATTTGGCCATCCATCTATTGGGCGAACTGGATGCCATCGCCCAGCGCCAGGTGCTGTCGGAGTGGGAGCCCGAGCTGAATTTCGAGATCAAGGCCCGTCTGCTCAAGCTGCTGCGCTTGAAAGCGCAGCGCAACGATGCGGACAAAAACACCCTGGCCCGGCGGATGGAGGCGTTGCTGGCGGCTCTGGTGGCCATTGACCCGGTGCGCGCCGCAGTGCTCTGCGGCTAAATTTCATTTATCAGGATTCTTTTTTGAGCATGGACAATCTGACACTGCGTTACTTCGACGCCGAGATACGCTACCTGCGCGAGGCCGGCAAGGAGTTTGCGCAAGCTTTCCCGGATCGGGCGGCGCAACTGAACCTGGATAAACCGGGAGCGCATGATCCCTATGTGGAGCGTCTGTTCGAGGGCTTTGCCTTCCTGATGGGGCGGCTGCGCGAGAAGCTCGACGATGACCTGCCGGAGCTGACCGAAGGTCTGGTCAGTCTGCTCTGGCCGCATTACCTGCGCACGATTCCATCACTCTCGATCATCGAGCTGGTGCCCGAGCTTGCGCAGATGAAGGGCAGCGAACTGATCGGACAGGGCTTTGAAGTGCTCTCGCAAGCCATCGGTCCGCAGCGCACCCGTTGCCGCTACACCACCACCCAGAGCCTGATGCTGCAGCCGCTGGCCTTGGAATCGGTGCGAGCGACCCATGAGCCGGGCGGTCATTCGTTGCTGCGTTTGCGTTTCGCCTGCGGTGCATTGGCGGATTTGAGTCAAGTCGACCTGAGCCGCTTGCCGCTGTACCTGAATGCCGATGCCCCGCTGGCCAGTGCGCTGCATCAGGCACTGACCCTCAATACCCAGGCGCTGTATGTGCGCTTGTCGGGGCAGACGGACCGCCAGTTGCTGGACGGTTATTTCGCGCCCAAGGGGTTTGCCGAGGAAGATCGCCTGTGGCCCAAGGGTGACAGTGCTTTCAGCGGTTATCAGTTGCTGCTGGAGTACTTCACCTTCCGCGAGAAGTTCATGTTCGTGACCCTCTGTGGATTGGAGCAACTGAACATCGCCGTGGGCACGCTCTGGTTCGAACTCGACGTGGTACTTCGCGAGGCGTGGCCACATGGGTTCGATCTCGGTGTCGAACACCTTCGTCTGCATGCCGTGCCGGTGATTAACCTGTTCCCGCTGGATGCCGACCCATTGACGCTGGCGCCCTTGCAAACCGATTACCTGCTTCGGCCCATGCGCTTGCAGGACGGTCATACCGAAATCTATTCGGTGGATCGGGTCACGGCCTCGAAGAACACGGAGAAAAAGGACTATGTGCCGTTTACCAGCTTTCGCCACAAGGGCGGCATGCTGCGCGACGAAGCCCCCGAGTGTTATTTCCATACGCGCTTGAAGCGGGCCGCCAATGGGCTGCATGACACGTGGCTGATCCTGGGGGGCGAGGGTTTTGACAAGGATCGGCTGCACGGGAGTGAAAGGCTGTCATTGCAGTTGACCGGCACCCACGGGCAGTTGCCGCGCAAGGCGCTGCAAAGCACCTTGCTCGATACCGCGGTGCAATCCACCCAGACGGGGTTGCGGGTACGCAATCTATGCGCGCCGACCTTGCCGTGCTACCCGCCGAACCGCGACCGCTTCCACTGGCGAGTGCTCAGCCACCTGGGGTCGAACTTCCTGCCGATGCTCGACAACGCCGAGGTGCTGCGCGGCACCCTGGCGCTGTACGACTGGACGGGCAGCGAACTGAATCGACGTCGCCTGGCGGCGATCGTCGAGGTCAGTCACCACCTGGTCCAGCGCTTCGAGAAAGGCTTTCTGCTGCGTGGCGTGGATATCGAAATCACCCTGGATGCCAATGGTTTTTCCGGCGAGGGTGATATCAGCCTGTTCGGCGAAATGCTCAATCGTTTTTTTGCCCTTTATGCCGACATTCATTTGTTCACCCAGCTCACGCTGATCTTGCAACCTACTGGAAAGTGCCTGCGATGGAACGAGAACCACAGTCAGCGTATTCCCGGCTGAAGGCCAGCGGTTTGCTGGAAGCACTGGAGGGGCGGGTGGCCGAGGCCAGTCTGTACCGCCTCTGCCAACTGCTGGAACAGGCCATGCCGAATCACCCGCCATTGGGCAGCACCGCGCACCCGGCGGATGACCCGGTACGGTTTCGACCGGATCCTGGCATGGGATTTCCGGCCGGCGAGCTGAAGGCGATTGAAACCGATGAGGAACATCCGCTGCGCCCGGCCACGGTGCGTACTCGACTGCTCGGTTTGTACGGTGTCGACTCGCCGTTGCCGACGGCGTTTCTGGACGATATCGCCCAACGTCGGGAAGGGCATGAGGCGCTGGAAGCTTTCCTCGATATCTTCAACCATCGGATCTTTACCCAGTTCTATCGGATCTGGCGCAAGTACTCGTATCCGGCCACGTTTGAAGCGGGTGGCAGCGATGCGGCCTCGCAGTGCTTGCTGGGGCTGATCGGCCTGGGGATTCCCGGTACCGCCGAGCAGATCGCCACACCGGTCTCACGCTTTCTGGCGCTGCTTGGCGTGATGCGCCTGCCCACCCGCAATGCCGAGGGTATCGCGGCGTTGGTCAAGCTGCTGGCCCCCGCCACTCGGGTACAGGTCAGCCCACACTGGCCGCAGAAAATCCCCCTCGCGCAGCCGGCCAGTCTTTCCACCAATCGCCCGGTGAGTTTGTCTCAGGGCACACCTCTGGGCAGTGTCGGGCACGACGCCAACAGCCAACTGCACCTGGCGCTGTTTACCGAAGATCCGGAAGAGGCGCGAGGCTGGTTACCGGGTAGCCCATTGCACAATGACCTGTTGGTCCTGCTGCGGGTGTACCTGGGCTGGCGTTGCACCGCCAAACTGGAGCTGTCGCTACCGGTATGCAGTTTGCCGGAGCCGGTGTTGGGGCGAGCGCCGGTACGGCTGGGCATGACCGGTGTCCTGGGCTTGGGTGGCGACGCCGGGCGGTTTGCGC
>JARLJI010000222.1 GCA_031291295.1 Rhodoferax sp.
ATCGGCTGCCGGACTGGTTCAAGACCGACCCCAAACTCAAGGGGCAAAAACCGACTCCGCAGCAGGAAGACGACCAGAAGCGCGCCGTGCAATCGCGCGCGGCCAACTACGATGTGTTTCCGATCCTGACGGAGTGGCGCTATCGCATTACGCCGCCCGAGGGATTTGCCTTGCGCGCGCTGCCGGAAGACAAGAAGACCGCGATGGGTCCGGCGCTTTTGACGCAGCACTACGAACAGGATGCGCAGGGCACGATCACGGCCGATTTGCGCTTCAGCACCGGCAAGCCGCAGTACACGGCGGACGAAGTGCTGGCCCTGCGCGATGCGGTTCTGGCCACTTACAAGCAAGAAATGATCATGGTGCTGTTCGACCAGCAGGGGGCCAAACTGCTGGCCGCGGGAAAACCCCGCGAAGCTCTTGCCGCAGACCGGGCGCGGATTGAGAAGCATCCGAATGAGGCGCTGCCGCATGTGCAGATGGCCTATGCGCTGCTCAAGGTGGGCATGGGCGACCGCGCCCGCGCCGAGGCACTGCGCGCCACGCAATTGGACCCCAAATCCGCCGTGGCTTTCAAGACGCTCGGATGGATGTGCCAGTTCAACGGCCTTGGCATGCAGCGCAGTGAGGGCTTCGATTGGGATTGCGCCTCGGCAGCTTACAAGAAGGCGATGGAACTGGATCCGGACGACACGAATACCCTGATCAATCTTGCCATCCTGGACGAATACGATCACAGCGGCGAGCGCTATAGCGCACATGCAGCCTTGACGGATGCGGTTCGGCTGTTCCGTTCGCTGCTGGACAAGGACAAGGACACCGGCGAGCAATATCGCGACAACCTGCTTTACGATCTGCTCTACAGCAACCAGTACAAGGATTTGCTGCTGGAACTGGGCAAGGTGGCTTCGTCCGTGAATCGGGACGCACTGGGCATTTCGGCGACTGTGGCGCTGGAAGGCGGGCCAAAGGGAATCGCCGCCGGCATCGATCGCGCCGATCATCTGGCGGCAGGCGCGGATGGCCGCAACTCCGCGCTGGCCGCGGCCGGCAATCAACTGATCTACCTGCGCATGTATCCCGAGGCGGCCGAGATGCTGGCGGCCAGCGTGCAGGGGCAGAGCGATTCCGCCGCGACCACACAGCGCATCGGCATCTTCCGCCAGCTTGCCCGCTGGAACGAAACGTATCTGCCCGCGAGCGATCCAAGCAGCGCGGTGCAGCGCATGATGCTGGCAGCGATGACTGGCCAGTTTACCGAAAAACTGGCGAACGATCTGCTGGCGCGCCACGCCTATGGCTCCGACCTGGAATGGCAGCGGAATATCGAGAAGTCGCTTGAATCCCGGGGTATGCTGCACACCATGGCAGAGCACGCCAACCTGCCCGCCAGCGTGCTGCTGGATTTGATCGCCGGCAATATCAAACTAAGCGCCGAGGGCAGCGACGCGAGCGGCTACAAGATCGCAATGCACAGCATCGGCGCCAAGACGCAGAACTTTTTTGTCGTGAAGGAAGACGGCCGCTACAAGATCGTCACGGAGGGCTCCACGCCCTCCGAGGCTGGCAATGAGGCGCTGTATCTGCTGAGCAGTGGCCGCGATTCAGAAGCGCACTCGCTGCTGGACTGGATGCGCGACCGCATGCACAAGGGCGGGGGCGACGACCCGCTCTCTGGCCCGCTGCTGCCGCGCTTCTGGACGGTGGGCGATGCGGCCGACCGCAAGGCCATGCAGCATGCTGCCGCAGCGCTGGTGGGCGGCAATTCAAGCATTCGCGGCCTGCTGCCCGCTTTGCAGGCAGACTGGAAGAATGCAGCCAACGAGCAGGAGCGTTTGAATCTTGCATTGCTGCTGAGCGATGGCTACAACACTGTGGAAGATGGTGCGGCTCTGAAGCCCGTGAGCGCCGAAGTCCTGGCCAAGTATCCTGACTCGTATACGGCGATTCAACATGCCGGCAATGCCGACAGGCTGCTCAAGAACTGGAACGATTGGAACTCCATGCTGGATGCGCAGCTTGCAAGGCATCCCGACGATGAAATCCTGTTGCGGCTGAAGGCTCGCTCTGCCGAGGCGCAGGGTAACTTTGCCCTGGACCGCGCAACCCTGCAAAGGCTATTCGACAACGGCAAAGCTGGTTCCAACGACTACAACGCTTACGGCTGGTCGGCGCTGTTCGACGGCAAGATCGATGCGGACGTCATCAAGAATGCGCAGCAGGCCAACCTGCTGACGCACAATGGCAATTTCAACGAACTGCATACCCTGGCCTGCCTGTATGCCGCCCAGGGACGCACCACCGAAGCGCGCGACCTGCTGCTCAAGGCGATGACGCAGCAAAACCTGAGCGAGCCCAACTCCGCGATTTGGTACGGCCTCGGCTCAATCTACGAGCAGTATGGCGTACCCGATGCGGCTATCGAAGCGTATCGGAAGGTAGAAAAGCCCGAAGGCCCGATTGACGCCACCAGCACCTGGCTGCTGGCGCAGGCGCGGCTCAAGGCGCTGGGCACCAGTTAGGAGGCTGGCGGGAAGTAGTCCAACTGCCGGTGGGATGGGTAAGTACCGTGCCGGCATTGCAGCATTTTCCCTGATGGAATAACGGAAGAAGCGTCCCCTCAGGGGCTAAAGCCCCGCTGATTTTGCGGTCATTACGGCACGGCTGAAGCCGTGCCCTTTCAAGACAGCGACATTTCCCGCAGCTAATGCCGTGCCCTTTCAAAACCACGCCACACCAACTGCGAATCTCCCTTAGCCGACCTGGGACCCACGCTCAGTTCGCGGCCTAGAAGGCGGCTTTGGGCGGCACAGTCGTCCTCGGCTTGGGAATGCCGTGCTGATGGCAGTCCGCGCATTTGACCCAGTGGATGTTGTGGGGGCTGGACGCGCTGGCAAAGGTGGTGTCCATCTTCTCCACGTCGATTCCGCAGTGGGACATTTGCGGGTGGCAGGTTTTGCAGGAGGCCCGCGCACTCTCGTTGTGGCCGCTGTGGCAGGAGATGCAGCTGACGCCCTCATGGACGCCCATGGGGGTGCGATCGTCGCCGGAGCCTACCTGCGGACCCCAGGATGCATTGGCTGCCGCAGTGCCCATCTCTGGCTCGCGCGGCGCATGGCACTGGTAGCAGATGGCCTGGCGCGGGTCCTGGCTGAGCTTGACCGGGCGCGCGCCGTCCTTCAGTTGAGGAATGAGAAGCGAACTGGAAGCAAAGTGCTGGCTCTCGCGGCGGTCGAAGAAGGCCAGCGAATCGTGAACCGGCGCTCCGGCCACGGAGATGCGCGTGGAGGGGCGGGTCTCAAGCGGGCCCTGGCGATGCGCCCAGTGGCAGGCCTGGCAGGGCATGGCGGGCTGATCGGCAAAGCCCGCGCGAGCAATATGCCAGGGGCCTTTGGTATTGACGGGCTGGACCAGGTCGCGGACGGAGCCGTTGAAGTGCATGCCGTGGCAGCGAAAGCAGTCATCCATCAACAGGCGCTTGCCGTTATGGACCGGGTCGGCAAAGATCTGGGCATAGGTGGCGCTGTGGGGGCCAGAGTGCCAGGTAGCGTACTCCTGCCGGTGGCACTTCTGGCAGTTGGGAACCATCTGAAAGACGTCGGTATCGCGCAGGCGGATGGCCTCAGGCCATGTGCCCATCAGATGGACGCGGATGTGGCGCAGCTTGGCGCCCATGGAGGCCTCATGGCATTCCAGGCAGCCCACGTTGCGATGCGGGGAGCCGTGAACGGCGGCTACATAGTCTTGCATTTCGTGGCAACTGGAGCAGCCCTGGCCGTGCTGCGAGGTGTAGTACTGGGTTGCGCCGAATATGCCACCGATGGTGACAACCACCAGCGCAACAACGACTATGGCCGCAAACTTGAAGTATCGCTTCATGAACGGAACCCCGTTCCCTTCCAGGTACCGACCAGCGCCTGAGAGGCGTAGTAGGCGACGGCCATGATGGTGAGAGCCGGATTGAAGCCGCCGTTGGTCACGTGCACGCTTGAATCGATGACGAAGACGTTGTCCACGTCGTGAATCTGGCAAAAGCGATTCACGACCGAGCCCTGGGGATCATTGCCCATGCGGCAGGTGCCGGCCTGATGCTGTCCGGCGGAGACGCTGCCGGGATGGCCCGCCGACAGAGTGGTGTGGATGGCCCCGGCTTCCTTGAGCCACATTTCGGCGCGGCGGGCCTGCACGTCGCCGATGTCGAACGTGTGGGGATGCACATTGCCGGAGATACGCACCACGGGCATTCCCCACTTGTCGCGCACGGCAGGATCGAGGGTGACGCGGCCCTCGGCGGTGGGAATCTGCTGGGTGGGTCCCATGATGACGATGCTGCGCTTGTACCAGTCGCGCATGGCCTGCTTGTGGGCGGGCCCCAGCGCGGCGTGTTCTGTGGCAGGCGGTCGACCATGTGGATGGGCAGGCGGATGAACTCGTTGGCCAGCATGCCACCGCCGGCAAGGCCGGGCGTGCCGTGGTTGTAGTCGGTGATGGCGATGCTGGCGCCGGGGCCGACGTCGTCGTAGGTGTCGAAGTCAAAGTAGCCGGTTGCGCCGGTGTAGTGGTGGCCTTGCAGATGACGGCCCACCTGG
>JARLJI010000223.1 GCA_031291295.1 Rhodoferax sp.
AACCACCACCGACTGCTGGAGCCCATCGGATACATTCCCCCTGCCGAAGCTGAAGACAACTACTATCGGCAATTAACCAGTCAGGCCGTCATGTCGGTCTGACTTAACCCAACGGGCCTCCTCGATAGCCGGGGCGATTCACTACATACAGTATGACTTGGTTAAAGCCATAGATGCATTGTTGGCATCCAGGTCACTACCCAGTTCTTTGGCTGGCAATGTGGACGCCATACGCAACATTGGCAACTTCGCGGCACATCCTATGAAGGACACAAATTCTGGGGCGATCTTGCCCGTCGAGCCACACGAAGCTGAGTGGAACCTTGACGTGTTAGAGGGCCTGTTCGATTTCTATTTTGTTCAGCCTGCCAAGGATCAAGCAAAGATCGCGGCGCTGAATGCCAAGTTGGCGGCTGCTGGAAAGCCCCCAGTCAAGCAGTGAGACACTCTCTCAGCGCAGCCGCTGGCCGTTTCGTCCTGGGTGAGGAAGGCGCCAATCGCCCGCTGCGAACACTCGTTGATCCTGGCGATGACGGCAGCCATCTCGCCACTGAGCCACCCGCCCCACTACTTTCTGCCGGATAGCTTGTACCAGGCGACGCCATCGTCACCAATATTCATCTCGATGGCACCCTGGTGCCTCAGGTAATTGAGGCAGGCCAGGCTCTCGCCGGTCGCCATGCCGAGCAGGGGCACGTTCGTCTCCCCGATGGGTCGGCCGAACAGCGCGCCGAACACGTCGACCGCGCGCCGGGGCTCGATCAGCGCCTCCTTGAGGCACGTCATGGCATGGTTCTGCACGGCGGTCAGGTAGTCCAGGCGTGCGTGCAATCCCCTGAAGCACTCGTTGTGCGAGGGCAGTACCAGCACATCATCGGGTACCTCGCGCTTGAGCTTGTCCAGGGACGCATACCAGTCCGCCATCGGATTGGCGTCTGGCTCGGTCGGATGGACCGAGACGTTCGACGAAATCCTCGGCAGCACCTGGTCGCCCGAGATCAGCACCTTGAGATCCGGGCAGTACAGGCACGCATGTTCGGGCGAATGACCGTTGCCGACCACGACGCGCCACAGGTGCGCTCCGATGCGCAGCTCCTCGCCATCGACCAGGCGCCGGTAGCTGTCCGGCAGGGGATGAATGTGGTTGCCGAAATTGCCAAATCGCGCGCGGTACGACTCCACCGCCGCTTCGGGCCATCCCGCCCGGCGGTAAAAGTCGAGCGCCTCGGGCGGCGCTTCGCGCCCGCTGTCGGAGACCATGACGCGGCAAGTCAGGTATTCGAGCCGCGACATCCATAGGCGCAGCCCGAATTTTCGGGTGAGCCAGCCGGCCATGCCGACGTGGTCGGGATGCATGTGCGTCACGAAGACCCGGGTCAACGGGCGCTCATCCCTGGCATTCGAAAACAGCTCGCGCCATACCGTTGCCGTCTCTTCGTTGCGCACGCCGGTGTCCACCAGCGCCCATCCATGGCCTTCGTCAATCGCCCAGAGATTGATGTGATCGAGCGCATACGGCAGCGGCATGCGGATCCAGTGGACGCCGGGCGCGACTTCGAGCGTATGGCCGCGTTCGGGAGGTGCCTCGAAGGGGTATTCCAGCTTGGGTTTGCCGGGAGCGTCAGAAGCTTTCAAATTTTTTGTCAAGTCAGACTCCGGTGAAGGGACTCGTTTGGGTGATCCGAAGATGGGACGGTCAATAATTTCATCAGCAAGTTTATGGGCCTGGCTGGACTGCTGCGCAGAGGTCCTAGCGCAGAAACAGCCACACCGTCAGCGCGATGCCGACCAGCACGACGAGCCCGCGCATCAGTTTTTCCGGCAGCCGGTGCACGAGCCAGTTGCCGACAAAGGCACCGCCGATGCCGCCGATGGCCAGCGCCAGCGCGGCAAGCCAGTCCACCTGACTGGAGAAGACGAACAGGGCGACCGCCGAGGCGTTCATCGCCATGGCCAATATGTTCTTGGTGGCGGTGGCCATGCGCACCTGCTGGCCGGCGAGCGTCAGGGCCGCCAGCATCAAAAAGCCGATGCCGCCGCCGAAGTAGCCGCCGTAAACGCCGATCAGGAATTGCGCCGCGGCGAGCAGTTTCAGGGGAATGGCATGCCCGGCATCGGGCGACTTCTTGCGAAAGCTGCCCCAGGCGAAGACGGCGGTGGCGAACAGCACCAGCCAGGGCACCAGACGCGCAAAAAAAATGGCCGGGGTTTCCAGCAGCAGCACGGCGCCGACGATGCCGCCCGCCACACTGAGGCCGAACAGCTTGCCCAGGCTCATCCCGGTCACGCCGCCGGCCAGTCTGCGCCCCGCAAGCGACGACGTGATCTGGTTCGGGAACATGGCGATGGTGGAAGTGATGTTGGCCGCCAGCGGATTGAGTCCGGCCAGCAGCAGGGCGGGAAAGGTGATGAAGGAGCCACCGCCGGCCAGGGTGTTCTGCGTGCCCGCGTAAAGCCCGGCCAGGGCGATCAGCAACAGCAGCGAAAGATCGTGGTGTGCAAGCATGTTGTGTCTGACTGGGGAGTGAATGAAGTCGACAGCGCGCGCTGCGCAATGACTATCGGCGCGGCCAGGGGCGCTGCCGCGCCGTCAGGCCACCGCTACCAGGCGGTCCAACGTGGGTGCGTCGTCCAGCAGGCTCTGGCTGCTTGACGCATGCACGATGCGGCCGCGGTCGAGCACGATGGCGCGCGGGGTCAGCGACAGGGCCAGGCGCGCATGCTGTTCGACCACGATGACGGACAGGCCTTCATCGGCGATCAGGCGGCGCAGCACGTGCATCAGCTCCTGCACGATGATCGGCGCCAGGCCTTCCATCGGTTCATCCAGCAACAGCAGGCGCGGGTTGGTGATCAGCGCCCGCGCGATGGCCAGCATCTGCTGTTCGCCGCCCGAGAGCTGGTTGCCCATGTTCGCGCGGCGCTCCTGCAGGCGCGGAAAGACCTCGTACAGGCGCGCCAGGTTCCAGGGGCCGGGACGCGCCACCACGGTCAGGTGTTCCTCGACCGTCAACGACGGGAACATGAAGCGTTCCTGCGGCACCCAGCCCAGGCCGGCATGCGCGCGCCGGTAGGTGGGGATGCGCGCGATGTCGTTGCCGCACCAGCGGATGGTGCCGCCATGCACCTGCGTCAGGCCCATCAGCGTGACCAGCAGCGTGGATTTGCCGACGCCGTTGCGCCCCAGCAGCGCCAGGCTCTCGCCCTCCTGCAGCGCGAACGAAACGCCGTCCAGCACCACGGACTCGCCGTAGCCGGCGCTTACATGATCGAGGGCGAGCAGCTCAGACATGTTCGGCCTCGCCCAGATAGACTTCTTTCACGCGCTGATCGGCGGCGATCTCGGCCGGCGTGCCCTCCGTCAGCACCTTGCCGCCCACCAGCACGGTGATGCGTTCGGCAAAGCGGAACACCAGCCCCATGTCATGCTCAATGAACACGATGGTGACGTCGCGCGGCAACTGCGCGATGACTTCGAACAGCTCGGCGCTCTCCCCGGAGGGAATGCCGGCGGCCGGCTCGTCGAGCAGCAAAATCCGGGGCCGGGTCGCCAGCGCCAGGGCGATTTCCACCAGCCGCTGCTTGCCGTAGGGCAGGCTGTGGGTGACGGTGTCGGCATCGGGCGTGAGCCTGAGCGAGTCGAGCAGCGCCATCGCCTCGTCGATCGCGGCGTGCTGCTGCGCCACGGTCTGGTACCAGCGGTAGTGCAGGCCGCGGCGTTCGCAGATCGCCAGCGTCACCGATTCAAGCACCGTCAAGCCGGCGAACAGGGTGTTGATCTGGAACGTGCGGGTCATGCCGCGTTTGACGCGCTGGTGCTGCGCCAGCGCCGTGATGTTCTGGTCCCCGAGAAAAACCTGGCCGCTGCTGGGCGCCAGCACGCCGGTCAGCAGGTTGATGAAGGTGGTCTTGCCGGCGCCGTTCGGCCCGATCAGCGCATGGCGCGCGCCCGGCGCAAAGGTCAGCGAGATGTCGCTGTTGGCCTTGAAGGCGCCCCACTGCTTGGACAGCCCCTGGGTGCGCAGCTCGTACGGTGCGCGGCTCATCGGATAACCTCCGCGCGACGCGCTGCGGTATTCGCCTTGGGAACGGCCCGGCGGCTCATGACGAGCGCCTCGTAGCCGTCGCAGGCCGGCTCAGGCGCTGCCGGATCTTGTCCAGGCCGCCCAGGATGCCGCCGCGCGCGAACAGCACGATCACCACCAGCAGCAGGCCGAGCCAGAACTGCCAGTAGACCGGATTGAGATCGGAAATGTAGCTCTGCGCCAGCATGAACACGGCGGCGCCCACCAGTGCGCCATACAGCCGCCCCGTGCCGCCCAGCACCAGCATGATGAGCAAATCGGCCGAGCGCGAAAAGCCCAGCGTGTCGAGGCCGACGAACTGCGTGGTCTGGGCCAGCAGGGCGCCCGCCACACCGGCCACCGCCGCACCCAGCGTGAAGACCACGGTCAATCGCTGCGGTACGTTGGCGCCGATGGCGGGCATGCGCTTGCCGCCTTCGCGGATGCCGGTCAGGCTCAGGCCGAAGGGCGAGTTCACCAGCCGGCGCAGCACGACGAACAGCACGAACAGCACGATCAGGCTGTACCAATAGGCGGTCTTGCCGTACAGGTCGAACTCGAACACGCCGAGCACCTTGCCCGCCACGATGCCCGACAACCCGTCCACGCCGCCGGTGAGAAAAGTTGCCTTGTTGGCCGCTTCGAACAGCATCAGGCTGATGCCCAGCGTCACCATCAGGCGCGTCAGGTCCTGCCCGCGCACCACCAGAAAACTGGTCAGATAACCGAACAGCGCCGCCAGCGCGGCGCCGGCCAGCAGGCCCAGCAGCGGCTCGGTCCAGCCATGCGCCGCGAGCAAGCCGGCGGTGTAGGCCCCGAGCCCGAAAAAGGCCGCGTGGCCCAGCGAGACGATGCCGGCATAGCCGAGGATCAGATCCAGCGAGACGGCAAACAGGCCGATGATGAGGGTCTGGCTCATCAGCGACAGATAACCGGGGAACAAAAAATAAGCGGCGACCGGGATCAGCCAGAACACGATCTCCAGCGGCTGCCAGCGATCATTGGGCAGCGGCGGCCGCGGCGGTTGGAGCCAGCGCGGCATCATGAGCGCTTGCCGATCAGGCCGGCCGGAAACAGCACCAGCAGCAGCACCATCAGGCCGTAGATGATGAAGGAGCCGATGGCGGGCACATAGTATTTGCCCGCCACATCGCAGACGCCCAGGATCAGTGCCGCAATCAGCGGCCCCTTGATGGTGCTGGCGCCGCCGACCACGACCACGAGCAGAAAGTACACCATGTACTTGATCGGAAAATTCGGGTCGAGCCCCAGCACGTCCAGCCCCAGCCCCCCGCCCAGTCCGGCCAAGCCCGAGCCGAGCGCGAACGTGAGGCTGAAGACCCGGCTGACGTTGATGCCCAGCCCGGCCGCGGCCTGTTGGTTGTCGACCGAGGCCCGGATTTGCGCGCCGAAGCGGGTGCGCTCCACCAGGGCCCGCAACGCCAGCGTGACGAGCACAACGATGCCGATCAGGAACAGGCGGTACACGCCTACGTCCACCCCCAGCAGCGAGACCT
The DNA here is from genome assembly GCA_031291295.1 of Rhodoferax sp. Taxonomy (GTDB): domain Bacteria; phylum Pseudomonadota; class Gammaproteobacteria; order Burkholderiales; family Burkholderiaceae_C; genus Rhodoferax_A. The sequence goes on from JARLJI010000223.1 coordinate 5,582, forward strand.
GGCCGAGCAGGTAGCCGGGCAGTTGCATCGGCTGCTGCGACGAGCCCCAGACATAGGTGGCGGCCGCAACCGCCATGAAGGTCAGGCCGATCGAAAACAGCACCTGGTCGAGCGGACTGGCCCGGTACAGCCGGCGGTACAGCAGCCGCTCCAGCACCAGCCCGGCCAGTGCGCTGGCGATGAAGGCCAGCGGCAGGGACAGCAGGAACGGCAGGCCGAGGCTGTTCATGGCCATCACGCACACATAGCCGCCCAGCATCGCGAAGGCGCCGTGGGCGAGGTTGACGAAGTTCATCAGGCCCATCGTGATGGACAGCCCGACGCTGATCAGGAACAGCAAGCTGCCGTAGGCAACGCCATCGAACAGGACGCCAATGAAATGACTCAGCATGGAGGATTGAGCTTGCCCGGGCCTGGAGTTTGATGTTGAAACAGATTGTACGTATGATTAACGATTTTCTGGCCCCGCGCCACACATCTTATTCCCAAGGAGACATTGAATGAGTTTGACCAAGCACCTGGTGGCCGCCGCAATGATGGCAGGTCTGATGACCTCGGTACAAGCGTCGGAACCCCTGAAAATCGGGCTGATCCTGCCGATGTCGGGGCCCTTCGCGGCGTATGGCAAGCAGATCGAGCACGGCGCCAAGCTGTACCTGCAGGAGCACAACAACACGCTGGGCGGGCGCCCCGTCGAGCTGATTCTCAAAAATGACGATCCCGGCACCTCGGGCGAGATCGACAAGCGCCTGGCGCAGGACCTGGTGATCCGCGACAAGGTCGACATCCTGGCCGGCTTTGCGCTGACCCCGTCGGGGCTCGCCGTCGCACCGATCGCGACCGAGGCCAAAAAGCCGATGGTCATCATGAATGCGGCCACCTCGATCATCACGACCAAGTCCGACAACATCGTGCGCGTCTCGATGACGCTGCCGCAGACCACGGCACCGATCGCGACCTGGGCCGCGAAGAACGGCATTAAAAAGGTCTACATGCTGGTCGCCGACTACGGCCCCGGCTACGACGCCGAGGCCCAGTTCAAGAAGACCTTCACGGCCGCGGGCGGCGAGATCGTGGGCGATGTGCGCACCCCGGTGAAGAGTCCCGACCTGGCCCCGTACCTGCAAAAAATCAAGGACGTCAAACCCGACGCCGTGTTCCTGTTCCTGCCGCCGGGCGAGCAGACCATCGCCTTCATGAAGGGCTTTGCCGAACGTGGCCTGGGCCAGGCCGGCATCAAGATCATCGCGACCGGCGACCTGACCGATGAAGACCTGATCAATGCCATGGGCGACAACGCGCTGGGCATCATCACCTCCTTCCACTACGCCGAGGCGCACAAGTCGCCGGAGAACAAGGCCTATGTGTCGGCCTACTACAAGGCGTATCCGAAGGACCGGCCCAACTTCATGTCGGTGGGCGGCTATGACGGCATGTACCTGATCGATGCGGCGCTGAAGAAGACCGGCGGCAATGCCGACGCCGCCAAGTTCGTCGACGCCGCCAAGGGCCTGAAGTGGGTCAGCCCGCGCGGCCCGGTGTCGATCGATCCCGCCACGCGCGATATTGTGCAGACCCTGTACATCCGCAAGGTCGAAAAGGTGGACGGCAAGCTGCAGAACGTGGAGATCGACCAGATTCCCGACTTCAAGGATCCGGGCAAGCCGTAACAGCGGCGACGGGCTGGCTATTGCCAGCCTGCCTGCTTGCGCAGGACAAAGTCATGCTCGGCGGGGTCGGACACTTTTTTCCATACCCCGCGAATTTCCCTGCCGCACGAGCCTTCCACGATCTGGCCCGTCCATGTGGCGGTGATGGCGTTGCCGTCAACCGATTCCTCAAGGGTGAAGACCCCGTTGTCCACATCGCCCGCCAGCAACGCCCTGGCACCGTCGCGGGTGATCGTGCCGCCCAGGCTCTCGCTGAGCTCGGGGTTTCGCTCCAGCGTCAAAACCGCTTGCCGGGGCGCGCTGCCAGGTCCGGTATCCATTTGCGCCTGCCACGAGCCGAACAGGCGCGCGTTGCTCACGTCGGCCGCCGCGGGGCAGATGACGGCCGCCGGTGCATCGGCATTGTTTTGGGCTGCAGCCCCCGCCGATAGTGCGCAAGATGCTATAAAAAGCAGAGTGAGCCGGGGGTGCATCATGATCCGGCCTGCGCGGCGGCCGCGGCCGAATCCAGCGCTTTTTTGGCGAACTCGGCGCGCAGCGCCTTGAGCTTTTCACGCGGGTCTTCGCGGGTGGTGGTTTTATCAAGAGCCATCTCGGCGATGAAGCGGCTGGGCTGCGCGGCAATCATCTCGCGGCCCTTCTTGCGGCGCCGGGTCCAGCTCACGGCCAGGCTGCGCTGCGCGCGCGTGATGCCGACGTACATCAGGCGCCGCTCTTCCTGCAGGCGCTCCAGCAGGCCCTCGGACATCGGACCGTCGGCGCGGCCGGTCGGGTTCGCGTCGTCGCCGAGCTTGAACGGCAGCAGGCCCTCGGTCACGCCGACCAGCATCACATGCGGCCACTCCAGGCCCTTGGCCGCGTGCAGGGTGGACAGCGTGACCACGTTCTGGTCGGTCTCGCGCTCGCTGATGGTCGAGAGCAGCGAGATGGTCTTCGCCACCTCGAGCAGGTTCTTGATGTCGCTCGAGGTGCCGGCGCCGCTCGCATCGTCGATCTGCCCGCCGCAGCGCGCCGCCATCCAGTCGCAGAACTCCAGCACATTGGTCCAGCGCGCGGCCGCGAGTTTTTCGCTCTCTTCAGAGTCGTACAGGTGCTTCTCGTAATCGATGACCTTGAGCCACTCTGCCAGAAAGGCGCGTGCGTCTTCAAAGCCGTTGGTATGGCGCGCGCGGAACTCAAGATCGTTCATGTAGCGGCCGAATTCGTGCAGGCTGCCCACCGCGCGGGTGGAGAGCACGCTGCCCAGACTGTTGGAGAACAGCGCCTCGAACAGGCTCAGCTTGTATTGGCCAGCGAAGATCCCCAGGCTCGCCAGCGTGGTGTGGCCGATGCCGCGCTTCGGGCTGGTCACGGCGCGCAAAAACGCCGGGTCGTCGTTGTTGTTGACCCACAGGCGGAACCAGGCGCACAGGTCCTTGATTTCGGCGCGGTCGAAAAAGCTCTGTCCGCCGGACACCTTGTACGGGATCTGCGCGCGGCGCAGCGCCTGCTCGAACACCCGGGCCTGGTGGTTCGCGCGGTACAGCACGGCGAAGTCGCGCAGCTCCTTGTGTGGTGAGTTCTCACGCAGGCTCTGGATGCGCGCCACCGTGCGCTCGGCCTCGTGCGCCTCGTTGTCGGCATCCACCACGCGCACCGGCTCGCCTTCGCCCAGGTCGCTCCACAGGTTTTTCGGGAACAGCTTGGGATTCGGCCCGATCACGTTGTTGGCCGCGCGCAGGATGGCGCCGGTGGAGCGGTAGTTCTGCTCGAGCTTGATGACCTTGAGCGTGGGGAAGTCGAGCGGCAGTTTTTTCAGGTTGTCGAGCGTCGCGCCGCGCCAGCCGTAGATGCTCTGGTCGTCGTCGCCGACGGCGGTGAAGCGGCCCCGGCTGCCCACCAGGTACTTCAGCACTTCATACTGCGTGGCGTTCGTGTCCTGGTACTCGTCCACCAGAACATGGCCCAGCAGCCCTTGCCACCTGGACCTTACCTGCTCGTGATTTTGTAGCAGCTTGAGCGGCAGGCCGATCAGGTCGTCGAAGTCCACGCTCTGGTAGGCGACCAGGCGTTCCTCGTAGCGCGCCATGATGCGCGCCGTGATGCGTTCGTTGTCATCCTTGGCCTGGGCTTCCGCCTGCGCGGCGTTCAGCCCCATGTTTTTCCACAGGCTGATGGCCCATTGCCACTGGCGCGCGGTGGCCGCATCGGTGCTGCCGCCGCAGTCCTTCAGGATGCCGGTCACGTCGTCGCTGTCGAGGATGCTGAACTGCGGTTTCAGGCCCAGCGCCGCGCCGTCCTGGCGCAGCATGCGCACGCCCAAGGCGTGAAAGGTGCAGACCACCACCTCTTTCGCGGCCCGGCCGATCAGCCCCTTGACACGCTCGCGCATCTCGGTCGCGGCCTTGTTCGTGAAGGTGATGGCGGCAATGCGCTGGGGCTCCAGCCCGGCCTGGATCAGCCGGCCGATCTTGTGCGTGATCACGCGCGTCTTGCCGGAGCCCGCGCCGGCCAGCACCAGGCAGGGGCCGTGCAGGTAGTTGACGGCTTCTTGCTGGGCCAGGTTCAGGCCGGTGGACGGGGGGGCGGACATGCGGGGAGACTTCGGGACGGTACACAGGGCGAGCCGGCAATGATAACGGCCGGGTCGGCGGGGCTCGCAGCTTCGGATGTGGTAATGCCGGTGGCGCTGCCGGCAACTGCAGGGACAATACGCCCCGTGCTTGACATCCTGCTGGTCACATTTCCGTTTTTCGCGCTGGTGCTGGCCGGCTACATCGCCGCGCGCCGGCGCATGCTGCCGCTCGAGGCCATTCCCGGGCTCAACAGCTTTGTGCTGTATTTCGCGCTGCCCTGCCTGCTGTACCGCTTCGGCTCGACCACGCCGCTGGCGCAGCTGCTCGACGCCAGCCTGTTCCTCACCTACCTGCTGTGCGCCCTCGTCATGGTGGGCTTTGTGGTCGCCGCCAGCATGAACCGGCGCATCGGCTGGAACGACGCGGCCTTCGGCGCGCTGGTGGCGGCGTTTCCCAACACCGGCTTCATGGGCGTGCCGCTACTGGTGGCGCTGCTCGGGGCCGCCGCGGCCGGGCCCGTCATCGTGACGCTGGTGGTGGACCTGGTGATCACCTCATCGCTGTGCATCGCCCTGTCGCGGCTCGACGGGGCCGGCGAGCATGGAGTGGCCCGGGCAGTCCAAAACGCGCTCATGGGCATGCTGGCCAACCCCATGCCCTGGGCCATCCTGCTCGGGGCGCTGGCCTCGGCCATCCATCTGGTGCTGCCCAGGCCGGTGATGCAGACCGTTGGCCTGCTCGCGGATGCCGCCTCGCCGGTGGCGCTGTTCACCATTGGCGCGGTGCTGGCGCGCTCGCAGATGCTGGCCGCCGTCCACGAGCATGCTTTGATTCCGCTACGCGACTACCTGCCGGTGGCCTTCGCCAAGCTCATCGTGCACCCGCTGCTGGTGCTGCTGGTGGGGGCCGCGGCGATCGCCCTGGGGGCGCCGCTGGATCCGTTTGCCTTGAAGGTCGTGGTGCTGGTGGCGGCGCTGCCGAGCGCCAGCAACGTGGCCATGCTGGCCGAGCGCTTCGGCGCCGACAACGGCCGTATCGCGCGCATCATCCTGGCCTCCACTGTGGCGGCGTTCTTCACCTTCTCGGGTGCGGTGGCGCTGCTGCACTGAGCCGGGCGCGGCGCTACCGTCAGTCGAAAAGGTGTTCATGCCGGGTGTCAACGCAGTAGTCACGGCGCTGTCACACGCGACGGGCAAGATCCACGCACCTTTTTTCCAGGCGTCTCTACCGCCTCTACCATGACGCAGGGCAACCTCTCCGACCCCGAAGACCTCGCACGGCGCATCGCGAACGACATGATCGACAGCTACGACGAGGAGCTGGAGCTGGAACTCGACGACCGCCGCGTCCCGCAGGCCGGCGCGCCCGCCGAAGTCGACAAGGCCGCGCGCCAGGCCTATTTCCGCGAACTGTTCCGCCTGCAGGGCGAGTTGGTCAAGCTGCAGGACTGGGTGCAGCAGAGCCGCCAGAAGGTGGTGGTTCTGTTCGAGGGCCGGGACGCGGCGGGCAAGGGCGGCGTCATCAAGCGCATCACCCAGCGGCTCAACCCGCGCGTGGCCCGCGTGGCCGCGCTGCCCGCGCCCAACGACCGCGAGCGCACGCAGTGGTACTTCCAGCGCTATGTGGCGCACCTGCCGGCAGCGGGCGAGATCGTGCTGTTTGACCGCAGCTGGTACAACCGCGCGGGCGTCGAGCGCGTGATGGGGTTTTGCAGCGACGACGAATACGAGGAGTTCTTCCGCACCGTGCCCGATTTCGAGCGCATGCTGGTGCGCTCGGGCATCAAGCTCATCAAATACTGGTTCTCCATCACCGACGACGAGCAGCACATGCGTTTTCTGGGCCGCATCTACGATCCGCTCAAGCAGTGGAAGTTGAGCCCGATGGATCTGGAGAGCCGCCGCCGCTGGGAGGAGTACACCAAGGCCAAGGAAATCATGCTGGAGCGCACCCACATTGCCGAGGCGCCCTGGTGGGTGGTGCAGGCGGTGGACAAGAAGAAGGCGCGCCTCAACTGTATCTCGCACATGCTGGGCCAGCTGCCGTACCACGAGGTGCCGCACGCGCCGGTCGAGTTGCCGGCGCGGGTGCACAAGGCCGAATACCTGCGCCACCCGGTGCCGGAGGGCATGTATGTGCCCGAAGTGTATTGAATTTAAATCGCCAGTGGGTCCACATCCACCGCCCAGCGGATCAGGCCTTTGCCCTCGGGCTGCTGCCGGGTGGCCTGCAGCACCGCGTGCCAGGCCGATAAAAAGCGCTGCAGCGCGGCACGCGACGGGCTCTCGATCAGCATTTGCGCGCGCTCCACATTGGCAATGCGCTGGATCGTCATCGGCACCGCCGGGAACAGCGTGACCTGCGCGTAGCCGGCCAGCGCCGGCGCCATCGCGCCCGCGGCGGCGCTGGCCGCATTCAAAAAGCCCTGCGCCACTTCCTGCGTGCGCGCCTCGGCCCGCACCAGTGCCGCGTAGCTGAACGGCGGCAGCCCGGCCTGTTCGCGCTCGCGCAGCTGCGCTGCCGCGAACGCGGGGTAGTCGTGGCGCCGCAGCGCGGCAAACAGGGCGTGCTGCGGGTGCATGGTCTGAATCCACATCTCGCTGGCCGCGCTCTGGGCCGCATCGCGGCCGGCGCGTCCAGCCGCCTGCATCAACAGGCTGAACAGCCGCTCGGGCGCGCGAAAGTCGGCGGAGAACAGCGCGCCGTCCGGATTCACCGCCGCCACCAGCGTGATGCGCCGAAAGTCGTGGCCCTTGGCAATCATCTGCGTGCCCACCAGCACATCGACCTCGCCCGCATGCACCTGCGCCAGCTGGGATTCGAGCGCGCCCTTGAGCCGCGTGGTGTCGGCGTCGATGCGGGCAATGCGCAAGGGCGCGCCCTCGGGCCACTGCACCGATACCGAATTCGGCCGCCGCACATCGGCCAGCAGTTCGGCCAGGTGTTCTTCGAGCCGCTCGGTGCCGCGCCCCAGCGGCGCAATGTCCACATTGCCGCAGCTCGGGCAGGCGCGCGGCACACGCTCGGCGAAGCCGCAGTGGTGGCAGCGCAGCGTGCGGTCGATCTTGTGGAACACGCGGTAGGCGCTGCAATGCGGGCATTCGCTCTTCCAGTCGCAACTGCTGCAGGCCAGCACCGGGGCGTAGCCGCGCCGGTTCAAAAACACCATGGCCTGCTCGCCGCGCGCCACGCGCTCGGTGATGGCCGCCAGCAACTGCGGCGAAAACACCGTCTTCTTGGGCTGCAGATTCATGTCCACCAGGCGCACTTTGGGCAGCGTGCCGCCGGCGCCGATGCGCGAGGGCATCTCCAGCCGCAGGTAGCGCCCGCCCTCGGCCGCGGGGCGCGAGTGGTGCCAGCTCTCCAGCGAAGGCGTGGCCGAACCGAGCAGCACCTTGGCGCCCTCGAGCCGGCCGCGGTACACGGCCAGGTCGCGCGCCGAGTAGCGTGCGCCTTCCTGCTGCTTGTAGCTTGGGTCGTGCTCTTCGTCGACCACGATCAGGCGCAGCCGCGGCAGCGACGCCAGCACCGCCATGCGCGTGCCCAGCACGATGCGCGCCACGCCGCTGTGCGCGGCCAGCCAGCTCTTCAGGCGCTGCGGATTCGTCATGCCGCTGTGCAGCGAGACCACGGCGGCCTCGCCATAGCGGCCCGCAAAGCGCGCGCGAAAACGCGCCTCCAGTTGCGGCGTGAGGTTGATCTCGGGCACCATGACCAGCGCCTGCGCCGTGGCGTCGCGTTCCAGCAGCGTCTGCACGCAGCGCAGATAGACCTCGGTCTTGCCGCTGCCGGTCGCGCCGAACAGCAGGAATGGCCCGGTTTCAGCATCAAATCGGGCGATAACCCTTGTCTGTTCTTCGCTGAGCGCTATTAAATCAGGAGTATCGGCAGTACCGACCGCCGCGTCGGCGGCTGGCCGCTTGAGCCGGCGTGCGAGCTGGGCCGCGCTCAGGTCGCGCAGTTGCGGCGGCAGGGCGGCCAGCGCCACCTCGCCGAGCGAGCGCTGGTAGTAGCTGGCCGCAAAGTGCACCAGTTGCCGCCAGGCCTGTGTCAATGGCGCAACACCGTCCAGCACGGCGCTGATGGCGCGAATCTCTCTCTCGGGCCGGTCCAGTGGGGTGCCGTCCAGGGACTCCCACACCACACCCAAGACCTCGCGGGTGCCGAACGGCACGCGCACCAGGCTCCCCGCCGTGAGTGGAAACTCACTCTGGTAGGTCAGCGGCCCGGCCACAGCGCTGTGCGCCGGGGTCTGGACCAGGACTGAGAGCCAATGGGTCACGCGAAACTTCTTGTTACTGCCGCTAGTTGATGTGAACTTGCGAAACAGCGCTTAAGTCGTTGATTTGAAATCACTTTCAACGTCATCCCTGATTTCTGTGGATAACTTTGTTGATAGCTTGGCTCAACAGCCTGCGAGGCCTTGAAAATAAAGGCTTTGGCTGGATTGCCCTTAAAAATGGCACTCATCGAAATCCATATAAATCAATGACTTACGATCGCTATTGGTTTTGTAGCATCATTATTGGGGATACCCCGTATTTTTTGCGCCGCACCAAATTTTTTGTGCATAAGTCGGGCTCCCATAGCCAGATTTTGTGCTAAACAAAAAACCAAAACAGGGGTTCAGAGCGGCATGGGGCCGGCTTTGCACGACCCCGCGCGGCCTGTGGGGCCGCGCCGCGCCCCTTTTAGCGCCGCATCTGGCGCGAACAGGCGTGCACCGCGTCCACCAGCACCGCCACGCTCTCGGGCGGCGTGTGCTGGCTGATGCCATGCCCCAGGTTGAAGATGTGCGTCGGGCCGACGACGGGCAGGCCGGTTGCCGGGTCGATGCGGTGGTCCATGTGCGGCGCGCCAAAACTCTCCAGCACCTTCGCCGCCTCGGCCCGGATCTGCGCCGGCGGCGCAAACAGCACGTTCGGGTCCAGATTGCCCTGCAGGGCCTTGCCGGGTCCGCCCACGGCGCCGCCCACCACGGCGCGTGCGTGCGCCAGGCTGGCGGTCCAGTCCAGGCCCAGCACCTCGCAATCGAGCCGGCCCATCTCGTCCAGCCACGGCGCGCCGCCCTTGGTGAACACGATGCGCGGAATGCGCTGGCCATCGTGCTCGCGCTTGAGCTGACCGAGCACCCGCGCCGTGTAGGCCAGGCTGAATTGCTGGAACGCGCCGTCCGCCAGCACGCCGCCCCAGCTGTCGAAAATCATCATGGCCTGCGCGCCGGCCTCGATCTGCGCGTTCAGGTACGCCGCCACCGCGTCGGCGTTGATGGCCAGTATCCGGTGCATCAGGTCGGGGCGCGAATACAGCATCGTCTTGACGAGACGGTAGTCGCTCGATCCCGCGCCCTCGACCATGTAGCAGGCCAGCGTCCAGGGGCTGCCCGAAAAGCCGATCAGCGGCACGCGGCCATTCAAGGCCTTGCGGATCGAGGTCACGGCGTCGAACACATAGCGCAGCTTGTCCAGGTCGGGCACTGCGAGCCGGGCCACGGCGGCTTCGTCGCGCACCGGGTGCGCGAACTTCGGGCCTTCGCCCAGCGCGAACGACAGGCCCAGCCCCATCGCATCGGGCACCGTCAGGATGTCGGAAAACAGGATCGCGGCGTCCAGCGGGTAGCGGTTCACGGGCTGCAGCGTGACCTCGGTCGCGTAGTCCACGTTGGTGGCCATTCCCATGAAGCTGCCGGCCAGAGCGCGCGTGGCGCGGTATTCGGGCAGGTAGCGGCCGGCCTGGCGCATCAGCCAGACGGGGGTGTGGTCGGTCGCCTGGCGCAGGCAGGCGCGGATGAAGGTGTCGTTTTGGAGTGGAGCAAACATGGGGGGATTGTCTCAGGTGCGTGTCTTGCCGTGCGAAAGCCCGGCATCGGTGGCCCCCAATGCTGCCCAGGCGCCCCGGCGCAACGGCCCCGGCTACCTGCTGGCGTGCTCCACCTTGAGGCAGCGGTTCTGCACCACCAGCAGGCCCGCGGCCGCGGCCTTGGCGAGGGCCTCGTCGTTTTCGATGCCGAGCTGCAGCCACAGGGCCTTCGCGCCGATGGCAATGGCCTCGTCGGCAATCGGTGGAACCTCCTCGCTGTGGCGGAACACGTTGACCAGCTCGATGCGCTCATGGCGCGCGGCCTCGGTCAAGGTGGCATAGGCTTTCTCGCCGAGCACCTCGCGCGCGTTCGGGTTCACGGGCACGATGCGCCAGCCCTGCGCCTGCATGTAGCGCGCCACCTCATGGCTGGCGCGGTGCGGTTTGGGCGACAGGCCGACCACGGCGACGGTGCGGCAGCTGGCGAGGATCTCTTGAATGGATTCGGACTCGGTCATGGCGGCCAGTTTAACGGCGCCTTGCGCCAGGCTTCAAAGCCGGGCGATGGCGGCGCGCACCTCGTCCACGCTCAGCACTTCCGGCAGCACCTGCGGGGCGCGGCCGGCCTGGTACATCACATAGACCGGCACGCCGCCGCGGCCCAGCTGGCCGATGGCGGCGCTGATGGCCGGGTCGCGCCGGGTCCAGTCGGCGCGCAGCAGCACCACGTTCTTGGCCGCCAGATCGGCCAGCACGGCGGCGTTGGCCAGCGTGGTCTTCTTGTTGTACTGACAGGTCACGCACCAGGCGGCGGTGAAGTCGACAAACACCGGCCGGCCGTCGGCCACGATCTGGTCGACCCGGCCCGGCTCCCACGGCTGCCAGCGCGCGCCCGCCGCCACGGCCGGTGCGCTCTCCAGAGGTTTAACGATGTTTTGGCCGATAGACCCCGCCAGCAAAGCGAAACTAGCTATTGAAAGTGTAGCAACCACGAGGCGCGAGCGCCCCGCCAGCGTGAACGCCCAGAGCACCGCGCTGAGCGCCACCAGCAGCGCCAGCAGCGCGCCTGCGCCGTCGATGCCGGTTTGCTGGCCCAGCACCCAGACCAGCCAGGCCACCGTGGCAAACATCGGGAACGCCATCAGGCGGCGGAACACGTCCATCCACGCGCCGGGGCGCGGCAGCAGCACGCGCGCCACCGCCGGCACCAGGCCGGCCGCCAGGTAGGGCAGCGCCATCCCCAGGCCGATGACGCCGAACACCGCCAGCGCCTGCGCGGCCGGCAGGCTCACGGCCAGGCCGAGCGACGCGCCCATGAACGGCGCGGTGCAGGGCGAGGCGATCGCCACCGCCAGCACGCCCGACAGGAACGCGTTGACGACCGGGTGCCGCGCCTCGAGCGCCGCCATGCCCGCCGGCATGAAGCGCCCGAACTCGAACAGCCCGGCCAGGTTCAGGCCGATCACCGTGAACAGCACGGCCAGCGCCGCCACCACGGCGGGCGACTGCAGCTGGAAGCCCCAGCCGAGCTGCTCGCCGGCGCTGCGCAGGGCCAGCATCAGCCCCCCCAGCGCCAGGAACGAGGCGATCACGCCCGCGGTGTAGGCCAGCGCGCTGATGCTGTGGGCTCGCCGGTCGCCCGCATGGCAGGTGAAGCCGACCACCTTGATCGCCAGCACCGGGAACACGCAGGGCATCAGGTTCAGGATCAGGCCGCCGAGCAGTGCGCCCAGCAGGGCGGCCACCAGGCTCGCCGGACCGGACGGCGCCGCCGGGTTCGCGCCGGCGCCGGCGTTGGCCCTGAGCGCGGCATCCAGCGCGGGCGAAACGGTGGCCGCGGCGGCCAGTGGGGGCCAAGTGCCCAGGACTTTGGCCTCGGCCCGATAAGCCGTGGCGGTGTCGCCGCTGCGGTATTCGAGCACCACAGGCATCACGGCCGGGCTGTTGCTGCGCTGGCTGGAGAGCGGCACCTGCGCGGTCCAGACATCGCCCTGCCAGGCTTGCGTGAAGGGTGCCGCCGCCTCGATCACCTCGGGCGTCTCGGGGAAAAATTCCAGCGTCTTGCCCTGCATCGCGGCGGGCAGGCCGGCCACGCTCAGCTTGAGGGTGTCGCCCGCAATCTCTACCCGGCTGTCGCCCGCGAGCGGCTTGGGATGGGCGGCCAGCGCGGCCTCGAACGCCGCACGGTTGAGCGCGGTCGAGCCCTTGAGCGGAATCTTGAGCACAAACTCGCCGTCTTCGGGAATGCATTCGGTGCGGCACACCAGCCACGAGGCCTTGAGCTTGACCTCGAGGTCGCTGGCGAACAGCGGCGGCTTGAAGTCCGGCGCGATGGTGAGTGGCACCGGCAGCAGCACCGTGCCCTCGTAACCATAGTTGGCGAGCGTGCCGATGGTGATTTTTTGCGGCACCGGCCAGGCAATGTCGCCGGCCGTCACGCCGGGCGGCAGCGTCCACTGCAGCTGGGTCGGCAGGCCCGAGTCGCCCGCGTTCTTCCAGTAGGTGTGCCAATGGGGCTGGTGCGCCAGCTGCAGGCCGACCCAGACCGGCTGGCCCGGCGCCACGCCGTCCGGTGCCTGCGCCATGAGCTCGGCCCGCACGCGCTCGGTGCTGACCACGCTGCCGGCCTTGGTTTGTGAAACGATTTGGGCTGAAGCCCCAGTGGACAGGGCGCCTCCAGCTACCAAAATGATAGCAATCGCGAAGCGGAAGAAGCGTTGAAAAACAGTCATTGCCATATAGGAGCGTGGGCGGCGGGTTTTGGTTCAGTCGGGCGAGCGCGTCAAACCATTACACAAAACCCAGCACCACGCGGCGCGTGGTCGCCGATTTCTTCTCGATCCTGGTCACCGCGACCTGGCCGATCTCGGCCGTGTTCGCCACATGCGTGCCGCCGCAGGGCTGGAAGTCGATCAGCGTCTCGGCGCCGCCGATCCGGATCGTGCGGATGCGCCCCGTGCCGCGCGGCGGCTGCACGCTCATGCTCTTGATCAGCGCCGGGTTGGCATCCAGTTCTTCATCGGTGATGCTGCCCACTTCAATCGGGTACGCACCGGCCACGAGCCGCGCGATGCCGGCACTCAAGGCGTCCTTGTCCAGCGGCTCGGTCATGTTGAAATCGAGCCGCGCGTAGTCGGGCGTGATCGAGCAGCCGTTCACCAGCTGCGGCACCAGGTGGCACAGCAGGTGCGTGGTGGTGTGAAAACGCATCAGCCGGTGGCGCCGCGCCCAGTCGATGCGCGCCGTCACGCTGTCGCCGGGCTTCAATTTTGATAGCGCATCCTGCTGATCCGGCAATGGCAAATGGCAGATATCATGGGTAAATTTACCATCAGCATCCTTGCCCTTGCGGGTGTCGGCAATCGCCAGCTCGCTGCCATCGGCCAGCACCAGCACGCCCGCGTCGCCCGCCTGTCCGCCGCCCAGCGGGTAGAACACGGTGCGGTCCAGCACGATGCCCTGGTCGGACATGGCGGTGACGGTTGCACTGCATTCGCGCAGGTAAGCATCCTCGCGGAAAAGGTCTTGGGTCATGCGGGAATGATAGCGGTGAGGCTTTTTGCCCGCCCCTGCGGGTGTATTGCGGTGCTGGTCACGGGAAAAATGGGCTGGACGTATCAAAAACCGCCGCCTACCATCGACAAATCCTTCACTCTTCTCTCTATCCAAATGAGCACCGAAGACACTTTGCAAGCCCTGCGTCCCCATGCCGAAGAATTCATCGGCATCCGGCGCGACATTCACCACAACCCCGAACTGTCCTTCAAGGAGCAGCGCACCAGCGACCTGGTGGCCGAGCGCCTGCAGGGCTGGGGTTACCAAGTCACGCGCGGGCTGGGCGGCACCGGCCTGGTCGGCCAGTTGCGGCGCGGCAGCGGCACGCGCTCGGTGGGCCTGCGCGCCGACATGGACGCGCTGCCGATCAAGGAGGAAACCGGGCTGAAGTACGCCAGCCGCAATAGCGGCGTGATGCACGCCTGCGGCCACGACGGCCACACCGCGATGCTGCTCGGGGCCGCCAGGGCGCTGGCCGAGCGCGGCCGTTTTTCGGGCACGCTGAACCTGATCTTCCAGCCGGCAGAGGAATACGGCACGCGGGAGAGCGGCGCCATGCGCATGATGGAGGACGGCCTGTTCGACAAATACCCCTGCGACGCCATCTTCGGCATGCACAACATGCCGGGCTGGCCGCAGGGCGAACTGGTGTTTCGCGAAGGGCCGATGATGGCTTCGTCGGACAAAGTCTTCATCACCCTGAACGGGCGCGGCGGCCACGCCGCCATGCCGCATCGCGCGGCCGACCCGCTGGTGGCGGCCGCCAGTCTGGTCATGGCCTTGCAGACCGTGGTGTCGCGCAACGTCGACCCGCTGCAGACCGCGGTGGTCACGGTGGGGATGCTGCAGTCGGGCATCGCCAACAATGTGATCCCGCAAAACGCGAAGCTGGCGTTGAGCGTGCGCGCGCTGGAGCAAAGCGTGCGCGACCTGCTCCAGAAACGCATCACCGAAGTGGCCCACGCCCAGGCGCAAAGCTTCGGCGTGACGGCCGAGGTCGACTACCAGCGCGGCTACTCGGCGCTGGTCAACAGCCGTGCGGAAACCGAGTTTGCGCGCCGCATCGGCATCGAACTGGTGGGGGCCGACAAGGTCACCTTGCAGGGCCCGGCGCTGACCGGCAGCGAGGACTTCGCCTTCATGCTGGAGCAGCGCCCCGGTTGCTACCTGCTGATCGGCAATGGTGACGGCGACAGCGCGGGCGCCTGCATGGTGCACAACCCCGGCTATGACTTCAACGACGACAACGTGGTCGTCGGCGCGGCTTACTGGACGCGGCTGGCCGAGCGCTATTTGACGGACGCGCCGCTGGCGGCCTGAACGCGCCATGCCCAACGAGTCCCTTGCCACCGACCCCGATCCCCAGGAAACCGCCGAATGGCGCGAGGCCTTTCTCGCGCTGGCCGCGAGCCAGGGCCCGGCGCGGGCGCGGCAGATGCTCGATGAGCTGGCGCGGCTCGCGCGTGCCGGTCGCATCGGCTGGCAGCCCGAGCTGTCCACGCCCTACTTCAACACCATCGCCGTCGATCAGCAGCCGGTGTTCCCGGGCGACCTCGCGATCGAGGAGCGTCTCGGCTCGCTGATGCGCTGGAACGCACTGGCCATGGTGGTGCGCGCGAATCAGGCCTATGGCGAGCTCGGCGGCCACATCGCGAGCTACGCCAGCGCGGCCGACCTGTTCGAGGTCGGCTTCAACCATTTCTTCCATGCGCGCAATGACGGTGCCGCCGCGCTGGGCCGCCCCGAGCAAGGCAGCGCCCCCTCGGGGGGCAGCGCAGCACACGAAGTGGCAAGCGTGGGGGCCAACCAGCACCGCGGTGATTTGGTGTTCTTCCAGCCACACAGCTCGCCCGGCGTGTACGCCCGCGCCTATCTGGAAGGGCGCCTGGACGAGCAGGATTTGAGACTGTACCGCCAGGAACTGACGGCCCCCGCCGCGCGCACCGGCCAGGGCGCGCGCGGCCTGAGCAGCTACCCGCATCCCTACCTGATGCCCGACTTCTGGCAGTTCCCGACCGGCTCCATGGGCATCGGCCCGATCAGCTCGATCTACCATGCGCGCTTCATGCGCTACCTCACGCACCGCAACCTCCTGAATTGCGAAGGCCGCAAGGAGAACGGAATACACGTCGACAAGCGACGCGTGTGGGGCGTGTTCGGCGACGGCGAGATGGACGAGCCCGAGAGCATGTCGGCGCTCACGCTGGCCGCGCGCGAGCGGCTCGACAACCTGGTGTGGGTCGTCAACTGCAACCTGCAGCGGCTCGACGGCCCGGTGCGCGGCAACGGCCGCATCATCGACGAGCTGGAAAAACTCTTCGCCGGCGCCGGCTGGAACGTGATCAAGCTGGTCTGGGGCTCGGACTGGGACGGCCTGTTCGCGCGCGACCTGACCGGCGCGCTGACGCGCGCCTTTGCCCACACCCTGGACGGCCAGATGCAGACCTTTGCCGCCAAGGACGGGCGCTTCAACCGCGACAACTTCTTCGGCCAGAACGAGGAGCTGGCGCGGCTCGCGCAGGGCTTGACCGATGAGCAGATCGACCGGCTCAAGCGCGGCGGCCACGATCTGGTAAAAATCCATGCGGCCTACGCCGCGGCCGCGGCCCACACTGGCCAGCCCACGGTGATCCTGGCGCATACCAAGAAGGGCTACGGCATGGGCAGCGGCGGCCAGGGCAAGATGACCACGCACTCGCAAAAGAAGTTCGACGAGACCGACCTGATCGAATTCCGCAACCGCTTCAACCTGCCGCTCAGCGACGAGCAGGTCACCTCGCTGAGCTTTTACAAGCCGGCTGCCGACAGCCCCGAGATGCAGTACCTGCACAGCCACCGCCAGCGGCTCGGCGGCTACCTGCCGAAGCGCGAGACGGCCTGCGAAGTAGTCCCCGTGCCTGCCATCGACAGCTACGCCGCGTTCGCGCTGGCCGCCGACGGCAAGGAGATGAGCACCACCATGGCGTTCGTGCGCCTGTTAGGGGGCCTGCTGAAAGACAAGGCGCTGGGGCCGCGCATCGTGCCGATCGTGGCCGACGAGGCGCGCACCTTCGGCATGGCGAACCTGTTCAAGCAGATCGGCATCTACTCCAGCGTGGGCCAGCGCTACGCGCCCGAAGACATCGGCTCGGTGCTGAGTTACCGCGAGGCGCTCGACGGCCAGATTCTGGAAGAAGGCATCAGCGAGGCCGGCGCCATCGCAAGCTGGACGGCAGCCGCCACCAGCTACAGCGTGCACGGCCTGGCGATGTTGCCGTTCTACATCTACTACTCGATGTTCGGCTTCCAGCGCGTGGGCGACGCGATCTGGGCCGCGGCCGACCAGCGCGCGCGCGGCTTTCTGCTCGGTGCCACCTCGGGGCGCACCACACTGGGCGGCGAGGGCCTGCAGCACCAGGACGGCACGAGCCATCTGGTGGCAGCGACCATCCCGAACTGCCGCGCCTACGACCCCGCGTTTGCGGGCGAGATGGCCGTGATCGTCGACCACGGCATGCGCGAGATGCTGGTCGATCAAAAAGACGTGTTCTATTACGTCACGCTGATGAACGAGAACTACGCGCAGCCCAGCCTGCGGGCCGGCGTGGAAGCCGAGGTGATTCGTGGTTGCTATAAGTTCAATAGCTACTTGCCAACACCTGATAAGGGCTACAGCGCTAAAACATCTAAAAACGTGACGTTGCTCGGTTCCGGTGCGATCCTGACCGAAGTGGTCAAGGCCGCGCAGCTGCTGGCCGCGCAGGGCATCGCGGCGGAGGTGTTCAGCGTCACCAGCTGGAGCGAACTCGCGCGCGACGGCCAGGCCTGCGAGCAGCGCGCGCTGGCCGGCGATCCGGCGCCGGGCCAGCCCTTCGTCACGCAGCAATTGCAGGCCAGCCAGGGCCCCATCGTCGCGGCCACCGACTACGTGCGCGCCGTGCCGGAGAGCCTGCGCGCCTTCATGCCCGCGGACCGGCGCTACCTCACGCTCGGCACCGACGGTTTTGGGCGCAGCGACACGCGCGCGGCGCTGCGCGAGCACTTCGGCGTGGATGCGGCCAGCATCGTGCGTGCGGCGCTGCATGCCCTGGGGGCGTGAGCGCACCAGTGCCCGCCGATACCTCGCTTGAAACAGGGCCGTGGTGAGATGGCTCGAGGCACTAAGATCGCGCCATGACACTCAAATCCCGCTTCTGGGCTGACTTGGGCACGCGCGATTTCGCGCAACTCGACGCCGCCAGCACCGTGGCTGTGCTGCCGGTGGCCGCGACCGAGCAGCACGGGCCGCACCTGCCGCTGAGCGTGGACCAGACGCTGGTCGATGGCGTGATCGCAGCCGCGCTGCCGCACCTGCCCGCAGACCTGTCGGTGCTGTTCCTGCCGACCCAGGCGGTGGGCTATAGCCCCGAGCACCAGGCCTTTGCCGGCACGCTGACGCTCTCCAGCGCCACCGTGGTGGCGAGCTGGATCGAGCTCGGCGAATGCGTGGCCCGCGGGGGGGTCAAAAAGCTGGTGCTGCTCAATGCGCACGGCGGCCAGGTCAGCCTGATGGACATCGTGGCGCGCGAGCTGCGCGTGCGCGCCGGCATGCTCGTTTACAGCGCCAGCTGGTACAGCCTGCCGCTGGGCGAGGCGGTGGATGGCCTGTTCAGCGCCAACGAACACCGCTTCGGCATCCATGCGGGCGAGATCGAGACCTCGATGATGCTGGCGCTGCGCCCGCAGTTCGTGGACATGGCGCAGGCGCGCGATTTCAAATCGACCTCGCAGGTGCGCGCGGCGCAATACCCGATCCTGGGCAACGGGCGCAGCGCCAAGCTCGGCTGGGCCATGCAGGACTACAACCCTCTTGGTGCGGTCGGCAACGCGGCGGCGGCCACGGCCGACAAGGGCCGTGCCGCGGTCGATGCAGCGGGCCGGCAGCTGGCGCTGCTGCTGCAGGAAGTCGCCGCGCTGCCGTTGTCCACGCTGGTGGACGGCCCAGCGCCGGCCGGCTGACTCTGCTCGCCCGGCGCGGCCCTTCGCTGCACTAGCGGTAGCGCGACTCCATCAGGTCGATTTCGCGCACCAGCCGGCGCGATGTCTCGTCGGAGATCCGGCGATGTCGCGCCAGGTTGAAGACCGCCTCGCGCTCCGCCTGCAGGCCCGCCACACGCAGCGTGCGCTCGATCTGCTCGGCGCGGCGCAGCTGTCCGGCGCTCTCGTCGGAGGCACCACCATCGAGCCGGCGCTGGTACAGCGCGATCACGCGCGCGGCGGCCTGGCTGTGCAGGTCGGCGTCAAAGGTCTCGCGCAGCTCGGCACGCTGTACCTTCTCGATCGCGGCGATCGCGGCGATGGCGGCATCGTGGCGCGCCAGGTCCTCTTCCTGGCTCGCGGTGGGTTCTTCCGGCAGATCCAGACCCTTCAGGAGCCGCGGCAGTCCCACGCTGGCCATCACCAGCGATAGCAGGATCACGGCGGTGGCCAGAAACACGGCCAGGTCGCGCGCCGGGAACGGCGTGCCATCGGGCATCAGCAGCGGCAGGGTCATCACGCCGGCCAGGGTGATGGCGCCGCGCACCCCGGCCAGCGAGGTCGCCAGCAGCAGCCGCCAGTGCGGCCGGGTGATCGGCGTGCCGCGCCGGCGTGCCTTGAACAGGGCCCGGCGCAGCGACACCCAGACCCAGATAAAACGCAGCAGCGTCAGCCCCAGGGTGATGGCCAGCGCATAGGCCGCCAGCCACCAGGGGTTCAGATGGCCGCTTTGCTCCACCGAGGCCACCGCGCCGTGCAGCATGTCGGGCAGCTGCTCGCCCAGCAGCACGAACATGATGCCGTTCAACGCGAGCTGCACCGTGTTCCAGACCGCCGCGCGCTGCACCCGCGTGGTGGCCAGCGCGCGGCCGCTCAATTCGACGTAGCTCATGGTGACGCCCGCTGCCACCGCGGCCAGGATGCCCGACGCGTGCAACTGTTCGGCCAGCAGGTAGGCGCCGAACGGGATCAGCAGGCTGATCAGGATGGGCGAGCCGCTTTCCTCGCCGAAATGCTGCGACAGCCAGCGCTGCGCGGAGCTCACCACCCGGGTCACGCCAACGCCCAGCCCCAGGCCCGCCAGCGCCACCCAGAGGAACGTCAGCGAGGCCGAGGCCAGCGAGAAGCTGCCGGTCAACGCCGCCGCCACGGCGAAGCGGAAGCAGACCAGGCCGGTCGCGTCGTTGAGCAGGGATTCGCCCTCCAGGATATGCAGCAGGCGCTTCGGGATCGGCACCCGCGCGGTGATCGACGACACGGCCACCGGATCGGTCGGGGACACGACGGCGGCCAGCGCGAAGGCCACCGCCGCCGGCATGGCCGGGATCATCCAGTGGATCAGGAAGCCGGCCCCGACCACCGTGAACAGCACCAGCCCCAACGCCAGCGCCAGGATCGCGCCACGGTCGCGGAACAAGCCGTCCTTCGGGATGCGCCAGCCGTCCAGGAACAGCAGCGGCGGCAGGAACAGCAGGAAGAAAATTTCCGGGTCGAGTGCCACGCCATGGTTGAAGCCGCCCGCGATCAGCGCGCCCAGCGCGATCTGCACCAGTGGCAACGGCAGCGAGAACGGCGCGACGCGCACCAGATACCCGCTGGCGACCACCGCCAGCAACATGACCAACACCACTTCGACCGATTCCATTCCTGTTCCTTGCGTTCCTTGCTTGACCGTGCGGCCGCGCCGGGATTGCCGGCGTGGCCCTTGATCAGACACATTTGCGGAGTATTCTTCGGCGTTCTGTATCACCCTCCATCCAGGGAGTCTGCCATGGCACTGCGCGAATCACTGGTTTCCACTGTCGATGGGCTGCTCGCCGCAGCTCGAAAAGCCGAGCCGCAAACCATCGTGGTGCAGGGCCATCTGGCCGAAGTTCCGGGTTTCCGCCTGGCCCCGGGCCAGGTCCTCGAAGGCGAGGGGGAGCACGCCGGCATCACGTTCGCCCTCAATCAGGACGGCCTGCAGCTGTCCAGCGACAACACGGTGCGCCGCCTGCGTCTGGAGGCGGCCCCCGAGCGCCGTGCCATCTACAACGACACCCAGGTGGCCAGCTTGGGCGTGATCCGGCTGACCGATCTGGTGACGGTCGGGCAGGTGCAGATTCTGGCGCGCGACAAGGTGCGCGGCGGGCATGTGGAGGTCGCGGGGCTGGACGTCGTCGCCGCCGACACGCGCTCGCAAGGCGACCGCCCGCAGGGCTTCGGCGTGCACGTGATCCAGGGTGCCTTCACGCTGTGGAACATGCAGGCCGACGCGCAAGTGGTCGTGACCGCGGACCTGATCGGCCTGTCGGCCGGGCGTGCGGCGGCCCCGGTCATCGGCAGCGGCATTTTTGTCAGTGGCCCCGGCTTTGCCCAGGGCGGCCTCAGCGTGCGCCGGCTGGAGACCGGGCCGGTGTACAGCGATGGGCGCATCGCGCCCGGCACGCCGGATGTCATCACCGGCGGCGTCTTCACGGTGCACGGCGCCTATGTGGACAGCGTGCGCAACCTCGGGCCGGTCACGACCTATGGCGTGAACGACATGGTGCTGGACAACTGGGGCCAGGTCGATCGCTGGGAGGTGGAAGAAAAGATCACCTCGTTCGGCCCGAGCGGCATTGGCTTCGTGAACTTCGGCAGCTTGAGCCTGCTCCAGGTCAACGCCCCGATCGAAACCTTCGGCCAGGGCGCACGCGGCTTCAACCTGTATGCGGGCACCCTGAACCACGCCGAGTTCGACCGCATCACCACCCATGCCGACGGCGCCGTGGGCGTGCAGGTCAGCCAGCCGATGGGCCCGCTGCACGTGCGCCGCGGCATCGAGACCTATGGTGCCACCGGCGATTCGCTGGTCAAGGGTGTGGTGGTGTCGCTCAGCGCGATTGCCCTGAGCATCAAGCCGGGCGGCTCGGTGGCCGAGGTGGTGATTGACGGCGGCGTCGTCACCCATGGCAAGGGCATTGCGCCGCTCGAGGTGAATGGCGAGATCGGTTCGCTGCAGATCAGCGGCGGCATTCGCGCCGCCGGCAATTGACCCGCGAAGGACCTGCACCATGACACGCACCATTGCCACCGTCCTGCTGGGCCAGCGCGTGATCGACGACGGCGACATGCTGCTGTGGCGCGCCCTGCCGACGGACCAGCGCGACCACCTCGGGCCGTTCGTCTTTATCGACCACTACCGCCACCAGAGCCGGCGCGGCATCGGCGACCGGCCGCACCCGCACGCGGGCATCGAGGTGCTGAGCTATCTGCTGGAGGGCAGCGTCGAGCACCGCGACAGCATGGGGCGCACCGACCGGCTCGGGCCCGGCGATGCGCAGCACATCCGCGCCGGCCGCGGCATGCTCCACGCGGAGCAGCCGCAGGGCGGGCGGCACGGCCTGCAGCTCTGGACCGCGCTGCCGCCGGACCAGAAACTGGGGGAGCCGGCCTACGCCTCGTTCCGCGCCGCCGCGATTCCGGAAATCGAGCGTGACGGCGCGCAGGTGCGCGTGCTGGCGGGCCGGGTCGACGGCATTGAAGGCCCCATGACGCTGGCCTCGCCCACCACCTGGGCGGTGCTGCGACTCGCGGCGGGCGCCAGCATCACGCTGGCGGTCGATGCCGCGGCCGAGCTTGGCCTCTATGTGCTGGATGGCTTTATCGATCGCGGCGCGGAACCGCCCGTTGGATCCGGCAGCCTGGCGCTGCTGACGCCGGGCGACGACAGCGTGCGCATCAGCGCGACCGCGCAGCAGCCGCTCGACGTGGCCCTGCTCGGCGGCGCGCCGGTCGAAGGGGCTATCCTGTTCTCCGGCCCCTTCGTGATGGACACGCCGGAGCGCCTGGCCCAAGCCAGGCGCGACTATGCGAGCGGGAAAATGGGCACGCTGGACGGTGTCCCGTTCTGACGGTCAACGGTGCCCGCGGATCGCGTGGGCTGGATCTGATCCGGCCGACACATGACGGTCAAACTCGCATCATCGAATGACGGCAAGATACCGGGAGGCCATGTTGCTGGATGCCTGCCGCCGTCTGGTGGGCCCTCTGCCGACTTTTAAAATGCCGCCGTGAACTTCCGCTTCGCAGGGCGGATTCAACCGGTCGCTGCAACACGCTAAAACTGTTTGAACAGAAGGAGTGTTGCAAATGAAGCAAAGATCGCCGTAGAAATGAAACCCATTGTCAGCGCAAGAGGCTATAACTTTCATAGCAAATTATGCCGCGTTGATGCCGATCGTGAGGTTTAAAGTGCCATGTAGCGGCCGGGGCGGTGGTTGATGGCGAGCGTCATATTCAGCACCACGGCGCCCAGCACGGACAGTGCCACGCGTTCGCCGTCGGCCACCATTAGCGCGCCGAGCACGATCAGCCCGTCCATCGCCATCTGTACCTTGCCCGCGCGCCAGCCCATTCGCTCCTGAAGGTACAGCACCAGCACGTTCAGGCCTCCCAGGCTGGCGCGATGGCGAAACAGGATGAGCATGCCGGTGCCGCAAAGCAGACCGCCCAGGACCGTCGCCAGAAAGGGTGACAGATAGTCAAAGCTCAGCCCCTGCGGCAGGAAATGGGTAAAGAGTGACAACAGGCCCACGGCGGCAAAGGTCTTGATTGCAAATGCGGCGCCCATGCGTTTCCATGCGAAAACATAAAAGGGCAGGTTGATCACAAAAAATGCCAGGCTGAAGCTCACGCCCGTGGCATAGTGGATCAAGAAGGCGATGCCGGCCACGCCTCCGGTCAACAGGCCGGCCTGACCGAACATCACCACGCCCAAGGCGACAAACAGGGTGCCGGCGAGCAGCGCCTGGATGTCTTCGTACCAGCGGTGGTGCGTTGCGACATCCAGGTGAGCCGGATCCATGACGTTTGCCGGGGTGGTGTTCATGCCGCCTGGGCCGTGGATTCAATGCGTTCGCTGTCGGAGCAGGTAGCGCCGCCGCAGCCATGGATGATGGCCTGCGGCAGAGCGTCGGGCAAGGCGACTGCGCCGGTCGCGGGGTCATAACCAACGTTGCGCAGATGCAGGGCCAGTGCAGCGTCCATGGACTGGGCGTGTTGAGGAAACCAGATGGCAAGTTCGCGAGCCATCTGGCGCACTGCGCCCGGATCGCCAGCCTCGGCGCGGCTGATGCCTTCGCGCATCACCTGCAGCACCACCCGATGCTGCACGCTGTGGCAGTTGGAGGTGGAAAATCGCGTCGCTTGCATCCACTGGTCTTCGCGGCCAAAGTGCTCGCCGGTATGGTCTACCAGCGTGCGCCAGTGCGCCAGCAGCGTCTCGTTGGGGGCGGCTTCGACCAGGGCCAGCAGATCGACAAATTCGCGGTGTGTGTCGTCCATGGCGGGCAGGTCGAGCGCCAGGGCGTCGGACCATTCAAGATTTGGCATGGTGGAGTACTCCTGTTTCAGCAACTTACAAGCTTACGTAATTACAAGGAGAAAGCACTGATCCATGTCATGAAGCGTCGATCCTGCCTGCTATCTTGACAACAATTAATAAGTACAGTTACTATCTACAGTTAGCCGAATTTCAGGTGCTGTTTTTAATTTTTGGAGACAAGTGATGCAGTTTTATAAAAATGGCTTCAGGGGCGGTAACCCTGACTTCAAAGAAGCAGCGCCGAACCGGCGTAACCGAGGCCCCAACGAACCGCTGCCAGAGAAAGTCGACGTGCTCATTGCCGGCACCGGACCGGCCGGTCTGTGCCTTGCAGCGCAGTTGTCGCAGTTCCCTGAGATCGAGACGATGATTGTTGAGCGCATGCCCAGCAATATCGTCAAGGGCAAGGCGGACGGCATCAACACACGCACCATGGAGATGTTTCAGGCCTTCGGAATTGCCGATAAGGTCAAACGCGAGACGTACTGGGTAAATCAGACCAATTTCTGGATGCCAGATCCAGTTAACCCTGAGCACATCAACCGGGTTGGCCGAGTGCAAGACGTGGCCGACGACAGCTCGGAAATGCCGCACATCCTGATTAATCAGGCGCGGCTTCACGAGCTGTTTCTGGAAGTCATGCGGAATTCACCGTCTCGGCTTGAGCCGGATTACAGTTGGGAAATTGTGGGTTTGACGATCGACTCCACGACGGACGATTACCCCGTAACGGTGACATTGAAAGACGCGAGCGGCGTGAACTGGTGGGCAACGCGAACTGTACGGGCGAAGTATGTGGTCGGTTGCGATGGCGCGCATTCAGCGGTCCGTAAGGCCATTGGAGGGGAACTGCACGGAGATGCCGCGCATCAAGCCTGGGGTGTGATGGACATCCTGGCCAATACCGATTTTCCCGATGTGCGGCAGAAGTGTCTGATCTCTTCCGCCAATGAAGGCAATGTGCTGATTCTGCCTCGCGAGGGCGGCTATATATTTCGGATGTATGTCGAACTCGACAAGCTCAAACCGGATGAAAAAGCAGCCCATCGCAAGTTCACCCAAGAGGACATGATTGCCGCCGCGAACCGCATTATTCGTCCCTACACCATCGAGGTGAAGGAGGTGGTTTGGTGGTCTATCTACGATATCGGGCACAGCCTAACCGATAAATTTGACGACGTACCGGAAGGCGAAGACCGCAATCCCCGCGTATTTACTGCAGGAGATGCCTGTCACACCCACTCTCCCAAAGCGGGTCAGGGGATGAACGTTTCGATGCAGGATACCTTCAACCTTGGCTGGAAGCTGGTGCACGTGCTCCAGGGCAGGGCTGACGCCAGCCTGCTGCGCAGTTACTCCAAGGAACGGCTGACCGAGGCCAAAAGACTGGTTGAGACTGACCACGAATGGGCACGGATTATGTCGGCACCGACCACCCAGGCCGAGCGGGACGGCACCGAAGAGCCGCGCATCATTCGCCAGTTCAAAAAGAACCTGGAGTTCACTGGTGGCATCGCGGTGAAATATGACCAGTCAACACTTTTCGGTGGCGGTACGCATCAGGCGCTTGCCACCGGGGAGGCGATTGGCCGGCGCTTCCACTCGGCGCCGGTGGTGCGTTTGTCGGATGCCAAACAAATGCAGCTTGGCCATGCCGCCGAGGCAGACGCGCGCTGGCGAATCTATGCTTTCGCTGGCAAGGCCGACAGTTCAAACCCGGGCTCATCGATACACAGGCTCGCTGACTGGCTGGAAACCAACGCAAGTTCCCCGATTGTCAGGCACACCCGCAAAGACGAAGACATTGACGCTGTAGTCGACTTTCGCGCAGTGTTCCAGCAAACGTTTGATCAGTTGGCCTACGAGAACATGCCTTCTCTGCTTAAGCCAAAAACCGGCAAACTCGGTTTGCAAGACCATGAAAAGGCGTTCTGCGTCGACCACAAAGGTGCCGGAGACATTTTCGACATGCGTGGGGTCAACCGAGACAAGGGCTGCATGGTGGTGGTTCGTCCCGATCAGTATGTCGCGCACATCTTGCCATTGGATGGTTTTGACGAATTGTCTGCATTCTTCGCGGGGATACTGCGGTAATCTGACGTCATGTCGGACATTGACCGTCAAGCAGTCGTTCGCCAGCGACTGGAACTGGCCGAGTGCCGGTGCCGCAATCGTTGAAATCATTGCCACATAGTCGACTTTCGACTTTCGACTTGCAAGTCTTGGGGATCGCTTTGGAGCGAACAGTTCTGAAACCTCTACAGCCGCAGTCAATCTTCTGGAGTCGATGAATTTTCTTTGAAGCTGACGATCAAAATCGAACGACGGGTACCGCTGGAAACAGTCGCTTTGAAGGAGGTTATGGATGCATGCGAGGCACTTTTCGTGACGCCACGGGACTCAGAATTATTTCTTTGCTTCGAAGAACAGTTCATGCGGCTCTGGCAGGGGCCAAGTCTCTCGAGTTCTGCCCCGATTCTGGGAGACTGGATTCGTTCCCTGGCGACACGCGCCGCGCATTCAGCCGCGGGGAAAAGCACCCGGCAATTTCAGCGACATATCAAGCATTGGACTGGCCAGAGTCACCGCCAATTGCAGCTATTCGCCCGGGTTGAGGAAGCCTTTGTTCGCCGTATTGAACATCACAGGGTATCGGCACTCGACCTTGCGGCCCTTGCCTGCGAAGCCGGTTTTTCAGACCAGTCCCATATGGGTAGAGAAATTCGACGGATTACCGGATTATCTCCAGCTCACTTCGACGAACTCATGGCGCATGATGAAGCGTTCTGGTTTTACAGGTTGGTGGAAGGGCAACTAAGTGAAGACTAACCTGTACTGCGAACAGATGGACAAATTCCTGCGCATGCCAGGGTCAGGGTCATTGACACCTGCGGATCACCTGGGCCATGCGTGATTAAACGCTGGCGGAGAGTTTGACGCTCAATTTGTAAGCAGTCGTGGCGGCGTCCCGGTGCGCCGCGCCGGGACGCTGGTGCGGCGCAGTCGATACCGCTATAGTGCCGGGAAGTGCCACCGCGCCGGTCAGCGCGAGCCGCACCTTCGAGCAGGAGACACAGCATGCATTTGCAGCAACGCGAGCATATTGCAACGGTCATGCAGGTGGCCGGCGATGGGCTCGCATCGGGTCACGCGACGATGCACGACGAGATCATTCGCGCCTCGTGGCAGCGCTGCGTGCACGAACACCGGCTGGACCCCACGCGCATGCAGGAAGCCATCATCCTGCCCAGCGAGCGCCTGCGCGAGCACCAGGACCAGATGGAAGAGTTCCTGCACATTGCGCGCCATGGCCTGGAAACGCTGTACCAGCAGGTGGCCGGCATGGGCTACTGCGTGCTGCTCACCGACGCGCGCGGCGTCACGGTGGATTTTCTCGGCGACCTGGTATTCGAGCCGAGCCTGCGCAAGGCGGGCCTGTATTTGGGCGCGGACTGGAGCGAACACCACGCCGGCACCTGCGGCGTGGGCACCTGCATCGCCACCGGCGAGGCGCTGACGGTGCACCTCGACGACCACTTCGACGCGACCCACATTCCGCTGACCTGCACCACCGCCCCGGTGTACGACGCGCTGGGCCGGCTCAACGCGGTGCTCGACATCTCCGCGCTGACGTCGCCCAGCGCCAAGCAGAGCCAGCACCTCGCGCTGCAACTGGTCAAGGTGTATGCCAACCACGTGGAGAACGCGAGTTTTCTGCACCGCTTTCGCCATGACTGGATCCTGCGCCTGAGCGGCGCGCCCCAGTTTCTCGACGTGAACCCCGAGTACCTGCTGGCCGTGGACAGCGCCGGCCGCGTGATCGGCCACAACCGGCGCGCCCAGTTGTTGCTGGAGGCGGACCTGAACGGCCGTCCGGCTCTGGGCCAGCCGTTCGAGCGGCTGTTCAATGCCTCCTTCAATGACCTCGGGCGCTTCGTGCGCGTGCGTCCGAGCGACCAGCGCGCCATCACCCTGGCCGGCAGTGCGCGGCTGCTGTTCATGCTGGCCGCGCCGCCGCCGGTGCGCTGGGCCGCGCCGGCCCAGGCCCTGGAGCGCAAGCTGCCGGCTCCGCTGGCGGGTCTGTCGGGCGGCGACCCGGCGCTGGACCGGCAAATCGAACGCGCGGCCCGGCTCGTCAATTCACCCGTCAGCATGCTGCTGACGGGCGAGACCGGCACCGGCAAGGAGTATTTCGCGAAGGCGCTGCACGAGAGCAGCGAGCGCCGGCGCCAGCCGTTCGTGGCGGTGAACTGCGCCGCCATTCCCGAAACCCTGATCGAGAGCGAACTGTTCGGCCACCTGCCCGGCAGCTTCTCGGGTGCCGGCCCCAAGGGCAAGCGCGGTCTGATCCAGGAGGCCGATGGCGGCACGCTGTTCCTCGACGAGATCGGCGACATGCCGCGCGCCCTGCAGGGCCGCTTGCTGCGCGTGCTGGCCGAGCGCGAGGTGCTGCCGATTGGCGCGACGCGGCCGATGCCGGTGAACATCCGTGTGATCGCCGCGACCCACTGCGACCTGGAAGCGCTGGTGCGCGAGGGCTGTTTTCGCGACGACCTGTACTACCGCCTCAACGGCGCCCACATCATGCTGCCACCGCTGCGCGAACGGCGCGACCTGGGCTGGATGCTGGACCGCATGCTGGGCCAGGATGTGTCGGGCGCCGCGCTCAAGGACGCGCCCGAGCTCGCGCCCGCCGCGCGGGCCTGGCTGCTGGCGCACCGCTGGCCGGGCAATCTGCGCGAGCTGCGCAACGTGATCGAGTACGCCCGCACGGTCTGCAGCCAGGGCTACATCGAACTGGGCGATCTGCCCCATACACCGGTTGCGGCGGCAACGCCGCAGGCACTCGCACCGCGCGCAGCGGCCGCCACCGGCGAGGCGACGCAGCTGCTGCAGCAATTGCGCACCGCGCGCTGGAACGTGACCGCGGTGGCGCGCCAGCTGGGCATTTCCCGCATGACGCTGTACCGGCGCATGAAGCGCTGGAGCATCAGCTCGCCCAACCAGCGGGACGATCAGACACTGCCTTGAGCCGCCGCTCAGGTGTCACACCCGGGGCTGTGACACCTGTCTCAGTGTGACGCCTGCACGCGCCAGCGTGCGGCACCGCGGCAGAGCTGCCAGGAGCGGAAAAATCCAATGCCATCAAGCAGTTAAACGCGCGAGCCGGCGTGTTTGCATGACGGGCACGGGGCTTGCACTCCCTGATGCGCCGGGATATTCCGGCGTTGCACATCACCGGAGACAAGAGCATGACGGACAGTGTGAATTCACCGACCCAGCAGGCCTCGCAATGGCTTGCACAGCTGGCAGCGGCGCTGGGCCAGCGCGACATCAACGCCGCGCTGGCGCTGTTTGCCGACGACAGTTATTGGCGCGACCTGGTCTCATGGACCTGGAACATCAAGACGATGGAGGGCAAGGACGCCATCCGCAGGATGCTCGATGCCCGCCTGGCCGACACGAAGCCGTCGAACTTCGCGCTCGAGGGCGATGCGACCGAAGCCGACGGCGTGACGGACGCCTGGTTCACGTTTGAAACCGCGGTGGCGCGCGGCCGCGGGCACCTGCGCCTGAAGGATGGCAAATGCTGGACCTTGCTGACGACCATGACCGAACTCAAAGGCTTCGAGGAACGCAAGGGCGAGCACCGCATCAAGGGCGCCGAGCACGGTGTGCAAAAAGGCCGCAAGACCTGGCTCGAGAAACGCGAGGAAGAGGCCGAGACATTGGGCGCCACCGAGCAACCCTATGTGGTGATCATCGGCGGCGGGCAGGGCGGCATTGCGCTGGGCGCGCGGCTGCGCCGGCTCGGCGTGCCGGCCCTCATCATCGAGAAGAACGAGAAGCCCGGCGACTCCTGGCGCAAGCGCTACAAGAGCCTGTGCCTGCACGATCCGGTGTGGTACGACCATCTGCCCTACCTGCCCTTTCCGGACGACTGGCCGGTGTTCGCGCCCAAGGACAAGGTCGGCGACTGGCTCGAGATGTACACCAAGGTGATGGAGCTGAACTACTGGGGTTCGACCGCCGCCAAAAAGGCAAAGTACAACGATGAGACGCAGGAGTGGGAGGTGGTGGTCGAGCGCGCTGGCCAGGAGATCACGCTGCGGCCCAAGGAACTGGTGTTTGCACTGGGGGTGTCGGGCCGCCCCAACGTGCCCAAAATCGCCGGCGCCGAGAACTTTAAGGGCGAGCAGCACCACTCCAGCCAGCACGCCGGACCCGAGGCCTACACGGGCAAGAAATGTGTGGTGCTGGGCTCCAACAACTCGGCGCACGACATCTGCGCCGCGCTATGGGAACACGGCGCCGACGTGACCATGATCCAGCGCAGCTCGACCCACATCGCGCCCTCCAACTCGCTGATGGAACTGGCGCTGGGCGGGCTGTACTCCGAGCAGGCGGTGAAGAGCGGCATCGACCACCACAAGGCCGACCTGATCTTCGCCTCGGTGCCCTACAAGATCATGCACACCTTCCACATTCCCGTGTATGAGGAGATGAAGAAGCGCGACGCCGACTTTTATGCGCGGCTGGAGAAGGCCGGCTTCATGCTCGACTTCGGCGCGGACGGCTCCGGTCTGTTCATGAAGTACCTGCGCCGCGGCTCGGGCTACTACATCGACGTGGGCGCCTCGGAACTGGTGGCCAACGGCAGCGTCAAGCTCAAGAGCGGCGTGAACATCGAGCGGGTCAACGAACGCTCGGTCACGCTCTCTGACGGCACAGAACTGCCGGCCGACCTGCTGGTTTACGCGACGGGCTATGGCTCGATGAACGGCTGGCTGGCCGACCTGATCTCGCCGGAGATTGCCGACAAGGTGGGCAAGGTCTGGGGCCTGGGCTCGGACACGCCCAAGGATCCCGGCCCCTGGGAGGGTGAACTGCGCAACATGTGGAAGCCGACCCAGGTGCCGCACCTGTGGTTCCACGGCGGCAATCTGCACCAGTCGCGCCACTACTCGCAGTTTCTGTCGCTGCAGCTCAAGGCGCGCCAGGCGGGCCTTGAGACACCGGTCTACGAGCAGGCCGAGGTGCATCACCTGCGTTAGCGGATCGCGGTTTCGTCAACATGCCGGCGCGGCGCGCGCCGGCACTCAACATCAAACATTCTGGAGACAAGCAATGAACGGATTGAATGCAATATCGCTCAGCGTTGGGCTGTGGGTCGGCCTATGGTGCTTTGCCACGCTCGGCTACTTCGAGCCCCATGTCATGACGTGGATCACGTTCCTGACCTGGGGCTCGTTCTATGCCGCAGGCGGGGGCATGAGCGGGCTGAAAAAGTCGATTGCCTGCGCGGTGACGGGGGCGCTGGTTTCGGCCGCCGTGGTCTGGCTCAATGGCCACGTTGGTGGCGGCGTGCACGGTGTCGGCCTGGTGATCTTCAGCGTCCTGCTCGCGGTGCTGGGCTGGGTGCTGTGCCAGATCTCGCGGGTGGACCTGGTGAGTTTCATTCCGGGCTCCTTTATTGGCGCCGCCTCGTATTTCGGGGCGGGCGCGCCGCTGGATCAGAAACTCGGCTGGGTCATCGTGTCCATCCTGTGCGGGTCGATCATGGGCATCATTTCGCAGAAGATGGGGCAGGCGATGACGGCTAAGGTCAGAGTCTGATGCGTTGAGGGCGGATCGTTGGGGTTTGCCCGACCATTCGCCTCCGGCGCCCGCTCAGGAATAGGTCACCCAGCTTGCATGCTCCGCGTCGTCCAGATGCGCCAGCGTGTTGTAGGTCAGCAGCATGTGGCGCTTGGGCGTGAAGGCGAACTCGGTCACAGAAGCGTTGCGGATGCGCAGGTTCAACTCGATCGTGGTCTCGGGCGTGGTGCCCAGCACATGGCCGACCGCGGTGGCAATCGGTCCGCCGCTGGAGACGATCAGCACCTTGCCGCCGTGGTGCCGGGCGCGTACATGGTCGAGCGCGCTGGTCACGCCGGCCGCGAATTCCGTGTAGCTCGGCATGCCCTTGGGGCTGACCACGCCGGCCATCCACTGGGCCAGGCCGTCGCGCAGCAGCCGGAAATGGTGCCGGTACATCTCGGGTGAGTCGGGCTTCTCCAACTTGTGCGGATGGATCGCGCCAATCACCGCTTCGCTGTCGTATTCGTTCAGCCCGGGCCAGGGCAGCGCTTCCGTCGTGAAGCCGCCACCTTCGCAAATGCCCGCCCAGGTTTGCGCATGGCGGCGCAGCGTGCCGGTCAGCACCGCATCGAAAGTGAGGCCCTTGTCGCGGAAATACTCGCCGAGACGCACGCTCTGCTTCTTGCCCAGATCGCTCAGGTTGTCGTAGTCGGCGGCGCCAAACGAGGCCTGGCCGTGGCGCACGAGGTAAAGGGTTCCCATGGCCGCAATTTAGGGCAAACGGGTGGGCGCCCCTTGTCCCGGGGGTGACCTCAAGCCGCGTTCAAAAGCACCTTGGCGACAGTCTCGCTGTCCACATTGCCGCCGCTGAGCGCGACGCCGACGATCTGCCCGCGCCGCTGGTCGCGCTCCTGCATGGCGGCGGCAAAGGCGGCGGCGCCCGCGCCCTCGGCGACGTTGTGGGTGGCGGTGTACAGGTCGCGCATGGCCTGCGCCACCTCCAGGTCGGTGACCTTGACGATGTGGTCGATGTGCGCGGCCAGGATGTCGAGCGCGACGGGGTCGGCCACACGGCAGGCCATGCCGTCGGCCAGCACCGTGGTCACGGGCGCTTCCACCACATGGCCGGCGGCCAGCGAGTCGAAGTAGGTGGTGGCGTGCGCGCTGACCACGCCGATGATTTTGGCCCGGTGACCCAGCGCCAGCCTGGCGGCAATCGCCGCGCACGCGCCCGAACCCTGGCCGATCGGCACGTACACCACGTCCAGCTGCGGGACCGCCTTGAAAAATTCCCACCAGTAGGTGCTGACGCCGCGCACCAGGTCCAGGTGGTAGCTCGGCACCATGTGGGCGCCGCGATCAAACGCCAGCTTCATGGCGAACTCGCGGCTTTCCTGGAAGTCCTGCCCGTGCTCGATCAACGCGGCACCGAGCGCGCGCATGGCCGCATTTTTCTCCAGCGAATTGCCGTGCGGAACCACGATGGTGCAGGCCACGCCATGCGCGCGCGCGGCCCAGCCGATGCTCTGGCCGTGGTTGCCGCGCGTGGCGCTGATGACCTCGCGCGGCAGCTCGCCGCGTTGCCTCAACTGGTCGAAATAGGTGAGCCCGCCACGCAGCTTGAAGGCGCCCACCGGCGTGTGGTTCTCGTGCTTGACCCAGCACTCGGTGCCCAGCCGCTCGGACAGCAGCCCCCATCGGTACTGCGGCGTGGCCTGGAATTCGCGGTACACCACCTGGACGGCGGCTTCGATGTCTTGCAGGGTGGGCAGGTTCATGAGGGGAGCTTCGGCAGGCCGGCCGCTCACAGCGTCACCGTGCCATCGACACAGGTCACCGACTCGCCGCCGACCCAGACCTGGCCGCTGACATCGCGCGCTATGTGCACGCGCCCCGCGCGATCCAGGCAACTGCCCTGCGCCGCCAGGTAGCGCGCGGGTACCAGGCCGTCGGCGATCAGCCACTGCGCGAGGCTGGCGTTCAGGCTGCCGGTGACCGGATCCTCGTTGATGCCGAGCGGCGCCGCAAAGGCCCGCACCTCGAGGTCGGGCGCGGCCTCGTCGGATTCCCCGCGGCCCGCAAAGGCGCGTGCCTCGCGATTCGAGCGTGCTATCAAAGACGTAGCTAGTGGCGCAGGATAGGCACCGGCTACGCCCACTTTTTGTCCCAAAGTCTTGAGCCGGGCGTGGTCGGGCGCGAGCGCCAGCACGGTGTCGTTGCTGTCCAGCCACAGGCCGAGCCAGACCGGGCCGTTGTCGAGCAGTTGCGCCGCCACGATCTGCGCGGGCCGCAGGCCCAGTGCCTGGCTCACCTGAGCCAGCAGGGCCGGCGCCGGGTTGCTGCGCTGGAGCGGCGGCGCGGCAAACGCCAGCCGCTGCCCGTCGCGGCGAATCTTCACCAAACCCACCTGGCATTCCTGCGTGATGACATCGGCCGCCTGCGGCTGGCCCCCCGCCTGCAGCCATGCGTGGCAACTGCCCAGCGTCGGATGGCCGGCAAAGGGCAGCTCGCCGCCGGGCGTGAAGATGCGCACCCGGTAGTCGGCGCCGGCCGCCCGGCCCGCGGGGGTCGGCGCAAGCACAAACGTGGTTTCCGACAGATTCGTCCAGCGCGCAAAGCGCTGCATCTGCGCGTCGGCGAGGTCCGAGCCGTCCAGCACCACGGCCAGCGCGTTGCCGAGGTAGGGCTCGCCGGTGAACACATCGACCTGTTTGAACGGGCGCTGCATCGTGCTACTCCTTGCCGGCTTGCCGGATGGCTTGTGCCAGTGCGGCCACGCCGGTCTTGATTTCGTCCACGCTGGCGGTCACGAAACTCAGGCGCAGGGTGCGTGGGTCGCCGTGGTCGGCATAGAACGCCGCGCCCGGCACAAAGGCCACGTTGTGCTCCACCGCCTTGGGCAGCAGCCGGGCGGCGTCCATGCCCTCGGGCAGGCGCGCCCACAGGAACATGCCGCCGGCCGGCGTGTTCCAGCTCACACCGGCGGGCATGTGCTCGCGCATTGCGGCCAGCATGACGTCGCGCTGCGACTTGTAGAGCGCACGGATGGTGGGGACGTGGCGCTCCAGAAAACCGTCCGCCATGACTTCGGCCACCACGCGCTGGTTGAAGCCGGCGCTGTGCAGGTCGGCCGCCTGCTTGGCTTGCAACAGCTTGGGGTACAGCGACTTCGGCGCGACCAGGTAGCCGAGCCGCAGCCCCGGCGCCAGCACCTTGGAGAACGAGCCGAGGTAGACGCAGCCGCCCGGGTTGCGCGCCGTCAGGGGCGCGGGCGGCGGCGCGTCGAACCACAGGTCGCCGTACGGGTTGTCTTCCACCAGCGGCAGGCCCAGTGCCGCCGCGCGCTCCGACAATGCCCCGCGGCGCGCCTCGGTCATGGTGCGGCCGGTCGGGTTCTGGAAGTTGGGCAGCACGTAGAGAAAGCGCGCGCCCCTGGCCTTGCTCACCAGGTCGTCGATCACCACGCCGTCGTCGTCGCTTTGCACGCTGACCACCTCGGGCTGCATCGGCGCGAACGCCTGCAGCGCGCCCAGGTAGGTCGGTGTCTCCACCAGAATGCGGCTGCCTTCGTCGATCAGCACCTTGGCCAGCAGATCCAGTCCCTGCTGCGAGCCCGTGGTGATCAGCACCTGCGCGGCGTCCGCCGGCCAGGGCAGGGCGGCGGCCACCATCTCGCGCAGCGGGCCGTAACCCTCGCTGGCCGCGTATTGCAGCGAGGCGTGCGCATCCTCGCGCAGCACCTTGGCGCAGGCCGCCGCAAATTCGGCCACCGGAAAGGTCTTGGGCGAGGGCAGGCCGCCGGCAAAGCTGATGATGCCGGGCTTCTCGGTCACCTTCAGGATCTCGCGGATCACCGAGGGGTTCATTTTTTCGGCGCGGGCGGCCAGCTGCCAGAAGCCGGGTTGATCAAGCGTGTTCAAACTCATGGGGTCACTCCAGTTGCCATTTGTGTGGCGGTTCCAACGGGCATTTTCTTGCCGATAAATACGGTGGCGATGACCGCCAGCCCAAACGCGACTGTCACCGCGTCCAGCGTCTCGCCCAGCAGCGGCACGGCAAACAGCATGGACAGGAACGGCTGGATCAACTGCACCTGGCTCACGCGCACGGTGCCGCCGAGCGCCAAGCCCCGGTACCAGGCAAAAAAGCCGATCCACATCGAGAATACTGCGACGTAGCCAAAGGCCCACCACGCCTGCGGCGTGATGGCGTTCTGCGGCCACGCCGCGAGGACGGCGGGCAGGCTGATGGGCAGGGCGATCACCAGCGCCCAGCAAATCACGTGGTCGGCGCGCATGCGGCCTGCGAGTTTGGCGCCCGCGCCATAGCTGACCGCGGCGCACAGCATGGCGAGCAGCAGCAGCGCGTCGGCCCAGTGCACACCCATGCCGGCCGCAGCGATTGCGTTGCCCGAATGCAGCATGGAAAAGGTCGCCACCAGTGCGCTGCCGACCACGGCGCAGAGCCAGAAGCCGGCCGAGGGACGCTGGCGGTGCAGCCAGGCGCCAACCATGGCGGTGGCCAGCGGCAGCACGCCCAGCATGACGCTGGCGTGCACCGCCTCGACGTAGCGCATGGCGATCGAGGTGAACAGCGGAAAGCCGAACACGGCGCCCAGCGTGGTCGCCAGAATCAGCGGCCAGTCGCCGCGCCGTGGCCGCGGTGCGCGCGTGGCAATCAGAAAGAGCAGGCTCAGGATGCCGGCCACCGCGGCGCGGCCCATCGCGATGAACACACCCGAGAGTTGCGGCTGCGCCACCGAGCCCACGGCCAGGCGTGTCAGCGGCAGCGTGAGCGAGAAAATCAGCACGCCCAGCGCACCGAGCCACAGGCCTTTGCTGGCGGCGTTCATGGCGCGGTCCGGGTCGCGGGGGTGGGAGGGGCTTGCCTGTTCATGCGCCCCACTTTATAGTTGAAACCAATACACAACCAGTACAGTTTGCTGCCTCACTCCAGAATCTGTATTGCCTGCTTTGGCAGCACAGCGCCGCGTCAACCTCCACCACCAGGGTCTTGCCATGCTGATGAAAACCGCCGCCCAGTCGCTCACGGAGCAGCTCGCCACGCGCTTTGGCGAGCGCATCCGCAACCGCCTGCTGGCGCCGGGCGCGCGCCTGCCTTCGGTGCGCCAATGCGCGCAGCAGCAGGGCGTGAGCCCGTCCACCGTGGTCGCGGCCTACGACCAGCTGCTCGCGCAGGGCCTGGTCGAGGCCCGCAAGAACCGCGGCTTCTTTGTAAGAGAAGTGGCTGTAGCCCTTGATACACATGCACCAGGCGCTATGAATTTGGAAGCGCCTTCAAAAACGGCAGGTGCTGTGCCGCTGCCGCATGCGCCGGTCAACGCCACTGCGCTGATCCGCGGCATGTTCCACGGCACCAGCGACAAGCCGCAACCCGGCATGGGCGTGTTTCCGCCGGAGTGGCTGGAGACCACCTTCATGTCGGCCGCGGTGCGCAAGGTCACCAGCACGCGCGCGCTGCAGGAGTTCTCGCTGCAATATGGCGAGCCCGCGGGCGACAGCGGCCTGCGCCGGGCCCTGTCCACGAAACTGGCCGGGCTGCACATCCAGGCGTCGCCGGCGCAAATCGTCACCACCGTGGGCGCCACCCATGCGCTCGACATCGTGAGCCGCACGCTCTTGCGCGCCGGTGAATACGTGATGGTGGAAGAGCCCGGCTGGGCGGTTGAATTCGCGCGCCTTTCGGCGCTGGGCATGCGCATCCTGCCGGTGCCGCGGCGCGCCGACGGGCCCGACCTGGCCGTGATGGCGCAGTACTGCGCGGCGCACGCGCCCAAGCTGTTCTTCAGCGTCAGCGTGTTCCACAACCCGACCGGCTATTGCCTGACGCCCGGCAGCGCGCACCGCGTGCTGCAGCTGGCCAACGCGCACAACTTCCACATCGTCGAAGACGACACCTACAGCCACCTGGCGCCCGAGCACGCCACGCGCCTGTGCGCGCTCGACGGCCTGCAGCGCACGATTTACGTCAGCGGCTTTGCCAAGATCCTGGCGCCCAACTGGCGCGTCGGTTTTCTGGCGGCGCCGCCCGACCTGGTCGAGCGCCTGCTGGACACCAAGCTGCTGGCCACGCTGACCACGCCCGCGCTGCTGGAGAAGGCGCTGGCCTGGTGCATCGACCAGGGCCAGCTGCGCCGCCACGCCGAGCGCATCCGCACCCGGCTCGATCTGGCGCGTGCGCGCAGCGCCCGCCTCGCCCTGGCGCACGGCTGCACCTTTGCGGCCGAGCCGGCCGGGCTGTTCGGCTGGGTCGAGACCTTTGTTGACACCGACGCGCTGTCGCAGCGCATGCTCGACG
Organism: Rhodoferax sp.; assembly: GCA_031291295.1. Lineage (GTDB taxonomy): Bacteria > Pseudomonadota > Gammaproteobacteria > Burkholderiales > Burkholderiaceae_C > Rhodoferax_A. Next base: position 43,402 of record JARLJI010000223.1, read on the forward strand.
AGGGCTACCTGCTGGCGCCCGGCGCGCTGTTCCACGCCAGCCGCCAGCCCAGCACGCTGATGCGCATCAACTTCGCGACCACGCAGGAGGTGGCGTTCTGGAAGGTGTTTGTGCGGCTGCGCGATGCGATGAAATAGTGCCCCCACGCTTGCCACTGCGTGTGCTGCGCTGCCCCCCGAGGGGGCCGAACTTGCTCGGGGCGGCCCTTCGCGGCGTTCCCGCGGCTGTTTATGCGGCGCTGCCCAACGCGTCCCAGCGCTCCAGTGCGCTCATCAGTTGCTGCTCGATCTGCGTGTTGCGCGCGCTGAGCTCGGCGGCGCGCGCGGCATCGCTCGCGTACAGGCTGCCATCGGCCAACTGCTCGGCAATCGCCTGCTGCTCGGCCTCGAGCGCGGCAATCTGCGCGGGCAGGCCGTCCAGTTCGCGCTGTTCCTTGTAGCTCAGCTTCTTTTTTGATAGCGCAGTGCGCCCGTCCGTACTGGGCTTGACGGCAATTTGACTCTGAACAGGTGCGGATTGCACGGGTTGCGCCAGTTCGCGCGTGCGTTTGGACTGCAGCAGCCAGTCCTGCACGCTGCCTTCGTATTCGCGCCAGAAGCCGGGGCGGGCGGGCTCGGCCTCGCAGGCAATGATGCTGGTGACCACGTTGTCCAGGAAAGTGCGGTCATGGCTGACCAGGAACACCGTGCCGTCGTAGTTTTGCAGCAGGTCTTCGAGCAGCTCCAGCGTGTCGATGTCCAGGTCGTTGGTCGGCTCGTCGAGCACCAGCACATTGGCCGGGCGTGCAAACAGGCGCGCCAGCAGCAGCCGGTTGCGCTCGCCGCCCGACAGCGAGCGCACCGGCGAGTTGGCGCGCGCCGGCGAAAACAGAAAGTCGCCCAGGTAGCTCTTGACGTGCTTGCGCTGGTTGCCGATCTCGATCCACTCGCTGCCCGGGCTGATGAAGTCCTCCAGCGTGGCGTCCAGATCGAGCGTGTTGCGCATCTGGTCAAAATACGCCACCTGCAGGTTGCTGCCCTGGCGCAGCTTGCCGCTGTCGGGCGCCAGCTCGCCCAAAATCAGTTTCAGCAGCGTGGTCTTGCCGGCGCCGTTCGGGCCCAGCAGGCCCACCTTGTCGCCGCGCAGGATGGTGGCGCTGAAATCCTTCACGATGATCTTGTCGCCGAAGGCCTTGCTGACGTGGGTCAGCTCGGCCACGATTTTTCCGCTGGACTGCCCGGTGGCGACATCCAGGTTGACGCTGCCCAGCGCGTCACGCCGTGCCGCGCGGCTGGCGCGCATCGCCTGCAGGCGTCCGATGCGGCTCTGGCTGCGCGTGCGGCGCGCCTCCACGCCCTTGCGGATCCAGACTTCTTCCTGCGCCAGCACCTTGTCGGCCTTGGCGCTGATGACGGCTTCCTGCGCCATCTGCTCTTCCTTTTGCAGCAGGTACTGGCCGAAATTGCCGGGATACGAGCGCAGCTGGCCGCGGTCCAGCTCGACGATGCGGGTCGCCACGCGGTCCAGAAAGCTGCGGTCGTGCGTGATGGTGACGATGCTGCCCTTGAAATCGACCAGCAAATCCTCCAGCCATTCGATCGAGTCCAGGTCCAGGTGGTTGGTCGGCTCGTCGAGCAGCAGCACATCGGGCTTGGCCACCAGCGCCTGCGCCAGCGCCACGCGCTTTCGGGTGCCGCCCGACAGCGTGCTGATCACGGCCTGCGGGTCCAGGTGCAGGCGGTGCAGGGTTTCTTCCACGCGTTGCTCCCAGTTCCAGGCGTCGAAGGCCTCGATCTGTGACTGCAGGGCGTCCAGGTCGACCCCGTCGGCGCCCGACAGATATTGCTCCCGCACGGCGATCACCCCCGCCAGTCCTGCGCTGGCAGCTACGAAAACGGTAGCGTCGGGGTCGAGAATGGGCTCCTGCGCGACAAAGGCGATGCGCAGGCCCTGCTGCATCTGCAGCGTGCCGTCGTCGGGCTTTTCGAGCCCGCCGAGGATTTTGAGCAATGAGGACTTGCCCGCGCCGTTCCGGCCGATCAGGCCTACGCGTTCTGCGGATTCAAGGGAAAAGCCGGTTTTATCGAGCAGTGCGACGTGTCCAAAGGCCAGTTGGGCGTCGAGAAGGGTAATAAGTGCCATGTAGACAGGGATTATCCTGCCCGTTTACCGGGAGCCCTCCCTATCGCCGTTATCAGGGGCGTTCTATAGTGAGCAACCGCGGCCACTGCGCCCGGCTTTATTCCGAGGAGATATTGTGGAATTGCAAATCAACGGCCAGCCGGTCCAGGTCGACGCCGATCCCGATATGCCGCTGCTGTGGGTGCTGCGCGATGTACTGAATATGACGGGCACCAAGTTCGGCTGCGGTGTGGCGGCCTGTGGCGCCTGCACCGTGCACATCGACGGCCAGGCCGTGCGCTCGTGCGTGATGCCGGTGTCCGCGGTGGCGGGCAAACGCATCCAGACCATCGAGGCGCTGGGCACGCCACAGCAGCCGAATCCGCTGCAGGCCGCCTGGATCGCCGAGCAGGTGCCGCAATGCGGCTACTGCCAGAGCGGCATGCTGATGGCCGCGGCGGCGCTGCTCGAGGCCAAGCCGCAGCCCACCGACGCCGATATTGACGAGGCCATGACGAATATCTGCCGCTGCGGTACCTACCAGCGGGTGCGCGCGGCGATTCACCGGGCGGCAGGGAGCCGCCCGCCGACGCATCCGCCCGCAGGCCCGCCCACCGTGGCCGTGGCGTTGCTGGACGCCGGGAGCCGTGTATGAAGCGCCGCACCTGGTTATTCAGCGCGGCGGGTGCCGCCGGTGCGCTGGTGGTGGGCTGGAGCATCCTGCCGGAGCGCTCGCGTCTGGGCGCGCCGGAGCTGATGCTGCCCGAGGCGGGCACGGTCGCGCTGAACGGCTGGATCAAGATCGCCGCGGACGGCAGCGTGGTGCTGGCGATGGCGCGCAGCGAGATGGGGCAGGGCGTGTACACCGCGCTGCCCATGCTGGCCGCGGAAGAGCTGGATGTGCCACTCGGCAGTGTGCGCCTCGAGCAGGCGGGCTTCGACACGATCTACGGCAACGTCGCCATGCTGCAGGAGAGCCTGCCGTTCCATCCGCTGGAGCTGGAGGCCGAGCCCCGGCCCCTCAAGGTCAAGCTGGGCCGGTGGATGGTGGGCAAGCTGGCCCGCGAACTGGGCATCAACGCCACCGGCGGCTCATCCAGTGTGGCCGACATGTGGCATGTGCTTCGCCTGGCCGCGGCCAGCGCCCGCGCGTCGCTGCTGGGCGCCGCATCAACACAGTGGAAGCTGCCGCTGGCCGAGATCTCGGTGAAGGACGGGGTGGTGTCCCACCCGTCCGGCAAATCGGCCACCTACGGCGAACTCGCCAAGTTCGCGTCTGCCGCCCCGCCGGGCGAGGTGAAACTCAAGGACCGCAAGGACTGGACGCTGATCGGCCAGCCCGCGCCGCGCCGCGATGTCCCCGCCAAGGTCAATGGCAGCGCGCGCTTCGGCCTCGACGCGCGCCCGCCCGGCCTGCTGTACGCCGCGATCCGCCTGTGCCCGATGCTGGGCGGCGCGCCCGGGTCGCTTGATTCCAAAGCCGCACTGGCGCTGCCTGGGGTGCAGCAGTTGGTGCCGCTGCCCGCCTATGGCGGCTCCACCGCCGGCTTTGCCGTGGTGGGTAAAACCACCTGGCACGCGCGCCAAGGCGCGCAGGCCGTGCAGGTGCAATGGCAGCAGCGCGCTGAAGGAGCGCTGGATTCGAAACAGATCGAGAGCCAGTTGGGGGCTGCACTCAAGACGGAAAAAGGCAATACGTTCTTCAGCCAGGGCGACATCGACGCGGCGGAAGCCAAGGCCGCGCGTCTGGTGGAGGCGTCCTATAGCGCGCCCTACCTGGCGCACGCGACGATGGAGCCCATGAATTGCACGGTGCGGGTGCTGGATGGCAAGGTGGAGCTGTGGGCGCCGACCCAGGCGCCGGGCCCGGCGCGCGCCATCGCGGCCAAGGTGGCCGGGGTGCCGGTGGACCAGGTCACGCTGCACGTCACGCTGCTGGGCGGCGGTTTCGGCCGGCGGCTGGAGGTGGATTACGTGGCCCAGGCCGTGCGTGTGGCGATGGCGTGCGGCGGCCGTCCGGTGCAGCTCGCGTGGTCGCGCGAGGAAGACACGACGCACGATTTTTACCGGCCGATGCATGTCGCCATGCTGCGCGCGGCGCTCGACGGCCAGGGCCAGGTTCAGAGCCTGCGCATCCACTCGTCTGGCGACGCCATCACGCCGCGCTGGATGGCGCGCGCCATTCCCTATTTGTCCGGCCCGCTCGATCTGCCCGACAAAACCACGGACGAGGGCCTGTTCGACCAGCCCTATGGGTTTGAACACCAGCACATGGCGCACGTGGCCACCCGCATGGGCGTGCCGGTGGGCTTCTGGCGTTCGGTCGGGCATTCGCACAATGCGTTCTTCATCGAGAGCTTCATGGACGAGCTGGCCGCCCAGGCCCACCAGGATCCGCTTGAATTCCGGCGCCGGCTGCTGCAGCGCGCGCCGCGCTACCTGGCCGTGCTGGATCTGGCCGCCGCCAAGGCCGGCTGGGGCGCAGCGTTGCCGCCCGGGCACGCGCGCGGCGTCGCGTTGCACGCGTCTTTTGGGTCCATCGTGGCGCAGGTGGTCGAGGTGTCCGTGCAGGATGGCGCGCCGCGCGTGCACCGGGTGGTCTGCGCCATCGATTGCGGCACCGTGGTCAATCCCAACATCGTGGCGCAGCAGATAGAGGGCGCGGTGATTTTCGGGCTGACGGCTGCGCTGTACAGCCGGATCGATATCCAGGCCGGCGTGGTGCAGCAAAGCAACTTCCCAACCTATCCCATGGTGAAGCTGGCGCAGGCGCCGCAGGTCGAGACCTGGATCGTGCCCAGCGAGCGCTCGCCCAGTGGCGTCGGCGAGCCCGGTGTGCCGCCGCTGGCGCCGGCCGTGGCAAATGCGCTGTTCATGCTCACGGGTCAACGCGCCCGGACGCTGCCGCTGGCTGTGTAAGCACCTGCCGCCCGGCTTTGAAGGGTTTCGTTTCAACAAAAAGCAGCGCCAGCCATGAAGGCCGAAATTGCCGTGCTATAGTTGCAGGCTCTGCTGAAAACGACACAGCAATGTGTTGGCCGCGATGAGCGGCTGCAGCAGAGAAAAAAATTCTTCGAAAGTTGACCGAGACTAAAAAATCGGTATAAAATTCGAGGCTCTGCTGAAAACGACAAGCAGAACAAATCAGTCACTGAATTGTTCTGCAGGCCGCAACAGCAGAGAGGGTAAAAAAGTTTTGATGAGTTGACCGGATTGCAAAAAACGGTATATAATTCGAGGCTCTGCTGAATACGACGGACGGCGACACTCACTAGATGAGTCAAGCAAAAAGTTAAATCGGTAGAAGCCCTAAAGTTGACAGGGTTTTAAAAAACATGTCATAATTCAAGGCTCTGCTGATCACAGCAAGCAAGACGCAAAACAGATAATGTTCTGCGAAGTTCGTTAAAAATATACAGCCGATAAGCGTGGGCGTTTGAAGGCGATTGCCAAGTTCTTCGGAACTAAGTCTTGATTGACTTACAAACGCTCATGAGAATAGAAGTGAAGTTCACTTCAATTCCGTTTTTATGAGTTGCTCGAAAGAGCGAAAAAATTCAAGATCGAACTATAGAGTTTGATCCTGGCTCAGATTGAACGCTGGCGGCATGCCTTACACATGCAAGTCGAACGGCAGCACGGGAGCAATCCTGGTGGCGAGTGGCGAACGGGTGAGTAATATATCGGAAC
>JARLJI010000224.1 GCA_031291295.1 Rhodoferax sp.
GCCCCCGCCGCGCCGCCCGCACCGCGGCGCTTGCCGGCCCCGCGCGCGCCCGGCTTGGGCTGCTGCAGCGCCGGGTCGTTGGGCCCACCACGCACCACCGGCTCAACCTTGGCGCCCTCGCGCAGCTTGTCGATACCGTCGACCACCACGGTCTCCCCTGGCGCAATGCCGGTGCTGATCGCGGTCAGGTCGCCCTGCACCGGGCCGGTGGTCACGCTGCGCACCGTCACGGTCTTGTCGGCCTTGACGACGTACACGTACAGCCCCGTGGCGCTGCGCTGGATGGCCGCGCTGGGAACGGCCGTGGCGCCGCGCAGCACATCGAGCAGCATGTGCACATTCACGAACTGCTGCGGGAACAGCGCGTCGTCGGTATTGGGGAACTGCGCCTTGAGCTTGACCGTGCCCGTGGTGTTGTCGACCTGGTTATCGATCGTCAGCAGGGCGCCGGTGGCGAGCTTGTTCTGCTGGTCGCGGTCCCAGGCCTCGGTCATGGGCTTGGCGCCGCTGCGCAGCCGCTTCGTGATGGCGGGAATGCTGTCCTCCGGCAACGAGAAGACCACCGTGATCGGCTGCAACTGGGTGATGGTCGCAATGCCGGTGGTATCGCTGGCATGCACCACGTTGCCCAGGTCCACCTGGCGCAGGCCGATGCGCCCTTGGATAGGCGCCGTCACCTTCGAGTACAGCAGCTGCAGGCGCGCGCTGTCCAGGTTGCCCTGGTCGGACTTGACCGTGCCCTCGTACTGTTTGACCAGCGCGACCTGGGTGTCGAGCTGCTGCGACTGGATCGAATCCTGCTCGACCAGCACGCGGTAGCGCTTCAGATCCACGTTGGCGCCATTGAGCAAGGCGGTGTCGCGCGCCAGCTGCCCTTCCGCCTGCGTCACGGCCACCTGGTAGGGGCGCGGGTCGAGTTCGGCCAGCAACTGGCCGGCCTTGACTTCCTGCCCTTCGGTGAAGTTCAGCGTTACCAAGGTGCCATCGACGCGGCTTTTGACCACGGCCGTGGCCAGCGGCGTGACCGCCCCCAGGCCGCTCAGGTACACGTCGATGTCGGTCGTCTTGGCCACGGCCACACCCACCGGCGACACCCCGTTGGCGCCGCTGAAGCGCTGGTTGCCGCCCGCGCCCGCGGGGCCGGCGCTGGACGCCGCACCGGCGGGCGCGCCGCCGGCTGCCTTGGCCGGGCGCTTCCAGATGAAGTAATAGGCGCCGGCGGCGAGCACCAGCACCAGCAGCGTCAAAAACCAGCCGTTCGACCACCAGTGCCCGCGGCGACTGGCGCGAGACTCGGCGGAGGGGCTGGCGTCAGGGGGCAGGTTGGATGGTGTATTCATGGTGCGATCGATGGTAGCAAACCAGGCCGCGCCCGCCTGCGCGCCGGCGGCGTTTTTGCGCCGCAGCAAAGCAGCTTTACGATTGTTTTACCCGCCTCATACAAGCGGCTCACAAACAGGCTCGCAGCGGACCCGTTGCACGGCGGATCCGTCACGCGACCAGCGCCAGCGCCGCGTAGTCGCCGACCTTGTCGGCCAGCCCGGCAGGCACCAGTTCCACGCCATCGGTCAGCGCGGCCAGCCGGCCCGTGAGCTGCGCGTGCAGACGCGGCAGCAAAAAATCGCGGTGCGGCCAGAACACGCCGCCGCCAATGGCGACGCGCTGCAAGTCGAGCGTGATCACCAGGTTGTAGAGCATGCGCCCCAGCACCCGGCATATCTCATCAATAATCGAGCAAGCCCTTACATCGCCTGCACTGGCCGCTATGAAAAGCGCAGCAGCGTCGGCATAACCCTGCGCCGCGAACCGCCTTGCGATGGCATTGCCCGCGACCAGCGCTTCGACGTCGCCGCGATTGCCGCAGCCGCACAGCGCGTCCTCGTTGTCGCTCACGAAACTGTGCCCGGCGTGGCCGGCATTGCCGCTCTTGCCACGCAGCACCTGGCCGCCCACACACAGTCCCACGCCAATGCCGGTGCTCCAGGTGAGGTAGGCGCAGTGATCGAAACCGTGCAAGGCGCCCCAGCGGCGCTCGGCCTCCAGCGCCGCCACGCCGTCGTTCTCGATCCGCAGTGTGCAGGTACCGCTGGCCACACTCTCGCGCAGCGGCGCCTCCAGCTGCGCCGTTTGCCAATCGTTGGGCAGGCCGCGCGCGGGGCCGGCAAGGCCGCCGCAGATGTTGGGCGTGGCCAGCTCGACCAGCCCGCGGTTCAGCACGAACGGCCCAGTCGACGACACGCCCAGCGCCGCCAGATCGGTGGTCGCCAGCCCTGCGGCGGCGCAGCTCTGGCCGATCAGGCGCACGACTTGAAGACCCAGCGCGTCGTTGGCGCCCTGCTTGGCCGTCGGTTCCGTGATGCGGCCGCGCAGGCCCTGGCGGTCCGCCACGCTGACGGCCACCTTGGTGCCGCCGACGTCCACGCAGGCCACGGGCGCGGCGCGCAGTGCGCCAAAATCGATCGGGGTCGTGTCGCTCATCGGCCCAGCACCCGCACGAGCACACTGGCCGCCAGGCTCAGCAAGACGGTGCTGGCCAGCGGAATGTCCCAATCGCGCCCGAACAGCCGAAAGCGCAGGTCCCCCGGCAGCCGGCCGAAGCCGAGCTTGCGCAGCCACGGCGTGAGCCCGCTGAGCAGCACCAGCGCGAAGAAGACGACGACGAACCAGCGGATCATGTTCACAGTGTAGGGGTTCGGTCGCCCTGCGCAAAACCCAGCGCCTGCCACGGCGCGCCCTTGTAGAAGCCGATCACCTTGAACAACTCGCCCATCTCATGTTCGCTGATCAATTTGAGCGCCATTCCGCGCTCGGCAAGCGTTGCGTACTCCAGTTTTGAGAGCAAACCGGCATTCATCAGAAAGCGCGCCTGGCTCGTGTAGCCGAGCGTGCCCACCTCCTGCGCGGGCTCGGGTGACGTAACGGCTTCCTGCGCCGCCAGTGCCAGAGCGGTGAAGTTGACGTGTGCCGTGATGTCCTTGAGCCCGACCAGGGCCAGCGGATCGGCATCGGCCAGGTGCCCGCGGTGGCACATCACCGTGCCCATGTGGCGCTGCGGGTGGTAGTACTCGGCCTCGGGAAAGCCGTAGTCGATGAAGAAGGCCGCGCCGCGAATCAAAGTGCCGGCCAGCGTGCGGATGAAGGCCTCCATCTGCGGGTGGATCTCGGTCAGATAGTCGTGCGCGCCAGGGATGTCGACCGGCGGGCGCAGCGCGGTGGGCCGGTCCTGCCAGACGAAGCGGCCGGGTTCTCCTGTCTGGCTCATCTCGCAGGCCACGCCGCGCTCGTGCCACACGCCGCCCGTGCGCGCCAGCAGCTTGACCGGCATGGCGTCCAGCACTTCGTTGCCGACCAGCACGCCCTGCATCGTCTCGGGCAGGGCGCTGACCCAGCGCACCTTGCGGGCGTGGGCCACCAGGGTCTTCTGCTGCCGCTCGCGCAGCGTGCCGGACAGATCGACGATGGTGTAGGTCTGCACCGCCACCCCCGACGCATCCAGCGCATCCAGCAACTGCAGCGCCAGCGCACCGGAGCCGGCGCCAAACTCCCAGACTTCGCGCGTCTGCGTGACCTGCAGCGCCTGCGCCACCTGCGCGGCCAGCGTCTGGCCGAACAGCGGCGTCATCTCGGGGGCGGTCACGAAGTCGCTGCCCCCGCCCTTCACGCCGTGCGGCATGGTGCCGAACTTACGCAAGTCGTTGGCGTAATAGCCCAGACCGGGCGTGTACAGGGCCAGCGCCATGTACTTGTCAAAGCCGATCCAGCCGCCCTGTGATTGGATGGCTTGCTCTATCTGCGCCGCAAGGGCGCTCGTTAAACTACGCTGTGTTGTCATCTGAGCCGAATTGTCCCCGAATGTCCGCCCCTGCCCGCCCCCGCACGGTTCTCGTCACCGGCTCCGCCAAACGGCTGGGCCGCGAGATCGCGCTCGCGCTCGCGGCTGGCGGCTGGCAGGTCGCGGTGCATTACCGCGGCTCCAGGGCGGATGCTACGAAAACGGTAGCTGACTGCATAGAACTGGCGGGGGCCAGCGCCGCTTTTGATGCCGATCTCTCGGACGAAGCCGCGGTGCGCGCGCTGCTGCCGCGGGTAATCAACCATTTCGGCGCGGTGGACGCGGTGGTGAACAGCGCCGCCACCTTCGAGCACGACAGCCCGGCCAGCTTCGGCTTTGCCGCCATGGAGGCGCATTGGCGCAGCAATACCGGCGCCCCGATCCTGCTGGCGCAAGCGCTGTACGAGCACGTGAAGACCCGGGGCGCCAGCCGTGCGGGCGAGGGCCAAACCGGACAAGGCGTGGTGGTCAACCTGCTCGACCAGAAGCTGTGGAACCCGAATCCTGATTTTTTCAGCTACACGCTGTCCAAGGCCGCGCTCGAAGCCGCCAACACGCTGCTGGCCATGGCGCTGGCGCCGCAGCTGCGCGTGGTCGGCGTGGCGCCGGGGCTGACCCTGACCAGCCATCTGCTGAGCGACGAGAAGTTCGAGGCCTTGCACAAGCTCTCGCCGCTGGGCCGCTCCTCGACGCCCGCCGATGTTGCGGCGACGGTGAAATTTGCGCTGGAAAACCAGTCGATCACGGGCACCACCTTGCTGGTCGATGGCGGCCAGCATCTGATGCGGTTCGAGCGCGATTTTTCGGTGATGTAAACCTTGCAGGACGGACTTGACACCATGCTGAACACCAAAGGCCTGCAGATTCTCACCTTGACCGGTTTGCGCTTCGACGCCAACCTGGGCATCCTGGACCACGAAAAAACCGCGCCGCAGCCGATCCAGGTCGACGCCGATCTCAACCTCGGCGCCCAGCCGCTGCTGCCGCGCGATGACGAGATCACGCACGTTCTGGACTACCGCAAGGTGCGCCAGATCATCATCAAGGAATGCACGGCCGAGCACGTGAACCTGCTGGAGTCGCTGATCGGCAAGCTGGCGCACCGGTTGATGCAGCTGCCCGGCGTGCTGGGCGTGCGCGTGAAGATCGCCAAGCTCGAAATTTTTGACGACTGCGAAGTGGCAATTCGCGTCGAGACGGGACAGTGGTAAACACCATGAGTGCGCAGTGGATTGACAACGAAGTCGTGCCCTTGAATCAGGGTCTCAAGATCGAGCGCGAAACGCACAAGTTAGAGAAGCGCCTGTGCCGCGAGGTGGGACGCGCCATCGTGCAATACAACATGATCGAGGACGGCGACAAGGTCATGGTCTGCATGTCGGGCGGCAAGGACAGCTACACCTTGCTCGACATCCTGCTCAAAATGAAACGCCGCGCGCCCATCCACTTCGACCTGATCGCGGTGAACCTGGACCAGAAGCAGCCCGGCTTTCCCGAGCATGTGCTGCCCGACTACTTGAAAAGCACCGGCGTGCCGTTCCACATCGAGAACGAGGACACCTACAGCATCGTCAAGCGCCTGATTCCCGAGGGCAAGACCACCTGCAGCCTGTGCAGCCGCCTGCGCCGCGGCATTCTGTACCGCGTGGCCGACGAACTGGGTGCGACCAAAATCGCGCTGGGCCACCACCGCGACGACATCCTGCAAACCCTGCTGCTGAACATGTTCTTTGGCGGCAAGATGAAGAGCATGCCGCCCAAGCTGGTCAGCGACGACGGCCGCCACGTGGTGATCCGCCCGCTGGCCTTCGTGCCCGAGAAGGACACCCAGCGCTGGTCGCAGCACCGCGACTTTCCCATCATTCCGTGCAAACTGTGCGGCAGCCAGGAGAACCTGCAGCGCAAACAAGTCGGTGAGGTGCTGCGCGAGTGGGAAAAGAAGTTCCCTGGCCGCGTGGAAAACATGTTCAACGCCCTGCAAAACGTGGTGCCCAGCCACCTGCTCGATGGCGCGCTGTACGACTTCAAGGGCGCGCGCGCCACCGGCGTGGCGGATGCTGACGGCGACAAGGCCTTCGACGCCGAAGACTTCGCCCCCGCCCACTCGGCGCTCCCGCAAGCCGGCGTGCAGGTGGTGCGCATCACCTGAGAACAACAAGACCCCCTGACACAACCCCGGACACGATCCCTGCCCCCATGAACGCTACCCGCATCCTTGCCATCCGCCACGGAGAAACCGCCTGGAACGTGGACACCCGCATCCAGGGCCAGCTCGACATTCCGCTCAACGAGACCGGCCGCTGGCAGGCCCGGCGCATGGCGCAGGCGCTGGCAGGCGAGCCCATCCGCACCATTTACGCGAGCGACCTGCTGCGCGCCCGGGAGACCGCGCTCGCGCTGGCCGAGGCCACGGAGCTGCCGGTGTTGAGCGAGGAAGGTTTGCGCGAGCGCGAGTTCGGCGTATTCGAAGGCAAGACCTTTGCCGAAATCGCGGCCCTGTGGCCCGAACAGTCGCTGCGCTGGCGCAAGCGCGACCCCGACTTCGCGCCCGAGGGCGGCGAGTCGCTGTTGCAGTTCAGACAGCGCGTGACACACGCGGTGCAGACCCTGGCCGAGCGCCACCCCGGCGAGCTGATCGCGCTGGTCAGCCACGGCGGCGTGATGGACGTGCTGTACCGCGCGGCCACGCGGCAGGAATTGCAGGCGCCGCGCACCTGGGCGCTGGGCAACGCAGCCATCAACCGCCTGCTGTGGACGCCGCAAGGCCTGACGCTGGTCGGCTGGTCCGATACCAACCATCTTGAAGACGATGAATCCCTTGACGAAACGACCGCATGACAAGCAGGCCCATGGAGTCTTGAGCCGATGAGCCCGAGCCAAATCATCGTCTTCGCGACGCCGGTATTCCTGCTGCTGATCGGCATCGAATTCGCCTGGGGTTACGCGAAGGGCCGCAACACCTACCGGCTCAACGACGCCATCAACAGCATCAGCCTGGGCGTGCTGAGCCAGATCAGCGCGGTATTCACGCGGCTGCTGCGGATCGGCATCTACAGCGCCATCTATGCCTGGGTCGCGCTGTACCCGAACCCCGAGTTCTGGAACACCTGGTACGGCTGGGTGCTGGCCGTGCTGTTCTACGACCTTTGCTACTACTGGCTGCACCGCCTGGGCCACGAAAGCGCCGTGCTGTGGGCCGCGCATGTGGTGCACCACCAGAGCCAGGACTACAACCTCTCGACCGCGCTGCGGCAAACCAGCTCGGGGGCGCTGCTGGGCTGGATTTTTTATGTGCCGATGGCGGTGGCCGGCGTGCCGCCTTTGACGTTCGGCGTCGTCGCGCTGATCGACCTGCTCTACCAGTTCTGGGTCCACACCGAGCACGTGCCCAAGCTGGGCTGGTTCGACCGCTGGTTCTGCTCGCCGTCCAACCACCGCGTGCACCACGCCGTGAACGATCAATACCTCGACAAGAACTACGGTGGCATCCTGATCATCTGGGACCGTCTCTTCGGCAGCTTCGCGGTAGAGGGCGAGAAGTGCGTTTACGGCACGCGCGGCGCGCTGAACAGCTGGGATCCGCTGTGGGCCAACTTTGAGGTCTATTGGGCGCTGCTCAAGGATTCGTGGCACACACGCCTTTGGGGCGACAAAGTCCGTGTCTGGCTCAAGCCGCCGGGCTGGCGGCCTGCCGACGTAGCACAGCGCTTTCCCAAGCCGGCGTTCGAGATGGCGCAGGTCGAACTCTTTCATCCTCCCGTCAGCCGCGCCGTGCTGTGGTTTTCCGGCGTGCAGTTTGCGCTGCTGCTGGTGGGGGTCTCGGTGTTCCTGTGGTTTGCCGACACCATGCCGCTGGCGCAGGCTACCGTGTGGCTGGCGGCCTTGTCGGCGGCCCTGTGGGCCCTGGGCGCCGTGCTGCAGGGGCGCATCAATGTGCTGGAGGTGCTGCTGATCGAATCCGCCGCAATGGCCACCGCCGCCAGTGCCATGGGCCTGCCCGACCTGCTGCACATCTTCAAGCCGCTGACCATGGTGATTGCTATTGTTTTCGTAGCTCTGAGTCAACGCACCTCAAGGGCTGAAGGCCGATTGGATGCATTATTGATGGCGGCGCTCGCGGCCTCGCTGGCGGGCGATGTGCTGCTGATGTTCCCGGGCTACTTCATCCCGGGGCTGGTGGCATTCCTGGTCGCCCACCTGTGCTACCTCGTGCTGTTCAAGCTCGGTACCGCGCAGCTGCAGTCGCTCGGCGCGGGCACGGGCCGCGAGGTCGCCGGCGTGCGCGCCGTGTGGTTCCCGAGCCGGCGCGCGCTCTACGGCACGCTGGGCGTGGGCGCGGCCATGTACGCCTACCTGTGGCACGGGCTCGGACCGGTGCTGTGGCCGGCCGTGGCGGCCTACGTGGTGGTCATCGCGCTGATGGCGGCGCAGGCCATGGGCCGCGCCACGCTGTTGCGCAACCAGGCCGCCGTGATGGTCGCCGTGGGCGCGGGATTTTTCATGCTGAGCGACGCGCTGCTCGCCATCGACCGCTTTGCGCAGCCGCTGCCGCTGGCGCCGCTGTGGGTTTTGTCGAGTTACTACGTGGCCCAGATTCTGATCGCGCGCCATGCCCGCGCTGCGGCCACCTGATCTCCGGTCCGACAGAAAAAGGGGAAGCTCGTGCACCACATTTCATTCAGCGTGGACGCGGCCGTCTGCACCATCACGATGAACCGGCCGGAGAAGCGCAATGCCGTCAACGGCCCGATGGCAGCGGCGTTGCGCGCGGCCTTCGAGCGCTTCCAGGGCGACGGTGCCTTGCGCGTCGCCATCCTGACCGGCGCGGGCGGCAACTTTTGCGCCGGCGCGGATTTGGGCGCGGTGTCCGACCCGGCCTTGCGCAACGAACTCGACCTGGAGGGCGGCGGCAGCGGCCCGATGGGGCCGACGCGCATGGCCTTGAACAAACCGCTGATCGCCGCCGTGAATGGCCACGCCGTCGCCGGCGGCCTGGAACTGGCCTTGCTGGCAGACATGCGGGTGGCCGATGAAGACGCGATCTTCGGCGTCTTTTGCCGCCGCTGGGGCGTGCCGTTGATCGACGGCGGCACCGTGCGGCTGCCGCGCATTGTCGGCATGGGCCGCGCGCTCGACCTGATCCTGACCGGTCGCCCGGTGGCGGCGCCGGAAGCGCTGGCAATGGGCCTGGTGAATCGCGTCACGCCGCACGGTGGCGCGCTGGCGGCGGCGCAGGAACTGGCGCGCCAGATCGCGGCCTTCCCGCAGCAGTGCATGCTGGCCGATCGCCGCTCCGCCTACGGACAGTGGGACTTGTCGCTGGCCGAAGCCTTGCACCGCGAAGGCGCGCAGGGCACGCCGATGGTGTTTTCTGAGGGCGAGGCCGGCGCCGCCCGCTTTGCGCAAGGCGCCGGCCGGCACGGCAAGTTCGGCGGCTGACCCGGGCCGCCGCTCCTGATGGCACTCAAGCGGACCAGGCCATCCCAGCGCATCGATCACGATGCGCCCTATCTTGTCTGGTGCCGCTCACCTCATCACATCGACGTCCCGCGACTCCGGCAATAACCACATCGCAGTCTCGCCGCCATCAGATGGAGCGCCCGCCGTCCACCGGCATCTCGACCCCCGTCAGGAAGCGAGCCTCCTCGCTGGCCAGGAACACCGCCACGTTCGCCACGTCGGTCGGGTCGCACATCCTTCCCAACGGAATCGTCGAGACGAAGCGGGCCCGGTTCTCAGCGGTGTCCGCGACGCCCATGAAGTCCTGAAGAAGACCCGTGGGGGCCATGACCGGAGAAATGAGATTGACGCGAATGCCATCCGGCGCCACTTCGACCGCCATCGACTTCGTCATGACCTTGACCGCACCCTTCGAGCTGTTGTACCAGGTCAGGCCGGGGCGCGGACGGATGCCGCCGACCGATCCGATGTTGATGATCACGCCTTCCTTCTTTTCCTTCATCAGGGGGACTACGGCGCGCGTCATGTGATAAATCGACTTCACATTGACGGCGAACACGCGATCGAATGTCGCCTCGTCGACATCCAGCATCGACTGGTTGCGATGGGTGGTGCCCGCGTTGTTGACCACGATATTGGGGACGCCGAAGCGCTCCACGCAATGGCGAACCATGGCGCTCACCTGGTCGAAGTTGCTGACGTCGCAAGCCACGGCGCTCGCGTTGTCGCCCAATCCGGCGGCGACGCCCTTGGCCGCCTCCAGGTTGAGGTCGGCGAGGACGACACGGGCGCCCTCCTTGATATAGGCTCGGGCGATCGCGGCGCCGAATCCGCTGCCAGCGCCCGTGACGATGGCTATCTTGTTGCTCAATCTGGACATGGTGAAATTCCTTATTCGTAGTGCTGGACAATGGTTTTGGTGGTGCTCATCTCTTCCAGGGCGAGAAACCCTTTCTCGCGGCCGTAGCCGCTTTTCTTGACGCCGCCGAACGGCAGTTCAACCCCGCCGCCCGCGCCATAGCAATTGATGAAGACCTGGCCGCTGGCGATGCGCTGCGCCAGCCGCGCCTGGCGGCTTCCGTTCTCGGTCCAGACGCCAGCGACGAGGCCGTAGTCCGTGGCGTTGGCCAGTTGCACCGCATCGTCTTCATCCGTGAACGGCATGACCGACAGCACCGGGCCGAAGACCTCCTGGCAAGCCAGGCGATGCTCCCGAGGCACGGGACCGAAGAGCACGGGCTTGACGAAATAGCCCTTGCCGGGAATGCCTGGCGCCAGACTGCCCTCGGCCAGCTTCGGCACCCCCATGCCAACCGCCTCGGCGATGAACGAGCTCACCTTGCTGCATTGCCTGGCGTTGATCATCGGGCCGCAGTCCAGATCCATCTCCGGCGTTCCGACCTTCAGCGCCTCGAAGCTGGCCGCGATCGTCGCGACGAACTTGTCGTAAATGCCTTTTTGAACCAGCAGGCGGCTGCCGGCGGAGCAGGTCTGGCCGGCGTTCTGGACAATGGCACGGACGATGATGGGTGCAGCCTTGGCCAGGTCCGCGTCATCGAAGACGATTTGCGGCGATTTACCCCCGAGCTCGAGAACGCACGGGACATGGTGGCGCGCCGTGGATTGCTGCACCTGCACTCCGACCTCGGGCGAACCCGTGAACGTCGCGAAATTGATGCCCGGATGCGCAGTCAACGCCGCACCGGCTTCGGCGCCATAGCCGGTCACAATGTTCAGCGCGCCGGGCGGCAGTCCGGCCTGCATCGCCAGCTCGCCGAGCTTCAAGGCGCTCAGGCAGGCATCCTCGGAGGGCTTGACCACCGCCGCGTTTCCCATCGCCAGTGCCGGAGCCAGCGTGCGCCCCATCATCTGCGCGGGATAGTTCCACGGAATGATGTGGGCCGTGACGCCGTGCGGAATGCGAACGACGCTCACGTTGTAGCCGTTCAGGTAGGGAATGGTCTGGCCTTGAATCTTGTCGGCCGCACCGCCATAGAACTCGAAATAGCGCGCCACCGCCTTGGCATCCGCGCGGGCCACGGACATGGGCTTGCCGGTATCGCGGGCTTCCAGCTCGGCCAGTTCCTCTCCATGGTCCAGGATCAGCTGCCCGAGGCGCTGCAGGATGCGGCCCCGCTCCGTTGCCGTCATGCGTCCCCAGGCGCCATCCAGCGCACGGCGCGCCGCCGCGACCGCCAGGTCGACATCCGCGGACCGGCCTCGTCCAATTTTCGCGAACGCCTGTCCGCTGCATGGATCGATGACGTCGATGGTTTCGCCATCGAGCGCATCGACCCATAGCCCATCAATCAACAATTTGCTCACGCGTTGCTCCTTCACTTCGAGAGAGTCCCTGCAGGCTCGACTTCTTTCATGAAGTTGGGATCGTTGTAGTGGTAGAGATCGTCCAGATAGGGAATGAAGAAGTCGTAGAAGGAGCGCGAGTCGTACTTCGCCTTTTCGCCCGGTTTGATGCACTCCGGGATAGGCCCCACGTTGGCATCGTCGTCCGGATAGAAGAAAAAGGCCAGCGCGTAGCGCTCCATCGGCGGATTGACGACCCGGTGCGGCGTGGCAATGAAGGTGTCATTGGACAAGCGGTTGAGAATCTGACCGGTGTTCACGATCAGCGCGTCCTTGATGTAGCTGACCTTGAGCCACTCTTTCGATTGCTTCATCACCTGCAGCCCGGGCACAGGCGTCATCGGCAGCAGGGTCAGGAAACTGCCATCGGAATGCGGAGCCAGCGCATATTGGCCTTCCTCCATCTCCTTTTCAGGATGGTAGTAGGCGCAGCGCTGGTAGTACTCCGGCGTCTTGAACATGCTTTCGAAGTAGTCGGCCGGCAGACCCAGCGCGCGCGCATAGATCGGCAGCAGCTTGAGAGCGAGCTTCTCCATCGACGTGTGGTACTCGTACAGCGTCTTTTTGAATTCGGGAAGACTCTCGGGCCACTGGTTCAGCCCGCGATGCCGCACATTGGCAAGCACCTTGGGATCATCGGCATTGCGGTTGCGCATGAACAGCCAGGCGGCATTGGTATCTTTCTTGGTGTTGACCGCGATTTTTTCCGCGATGGCGGTCGATTTCAGAATGGAGGACTTGGGCGGCAGATAGCCCTGGTGGTGGAAGCCGACCCGGTGCTTGATTTTCTCCTCCATCGGAATCTTGAAGAGCTTCGCCGTCTGGCTGAAGGACTCGTCGATCAAGGACTGCGGAATGCCATGGTTGACGATCGCGAAGAAGCCCAGGTTCTCCTGAATCCACTTCACATCCGCCGCCAATTGCTCCAGCGCGCCAGGCTCGCCCGCCAGATAGGGCCCCACGTCGAGGACGGGCAACTCCGTGCCATTCGCAATGGACGCCTTAACACCTGCGGAAGCCGCCACTTTTACATTCTCCGTGCTCAATAAAGTCGTCATGATTTATTTCTCCTGAATAGTAGTTACCGAAAAAACATCTGCTCTTCAAACTCTCGAAGGGAGTTCCCGTCAGTTCCACAACTTGCACTTGGATTCCGCTTTGGAAGCGAATGCCTGATCGCCCGGAATCATCCGCACCTGCTTGTAGTAGTCCCAGGGGCCCTTCGATTCGGCTGGACTCTTGATTTCCATGAGCCGCAAATCGTGGACCATGCGGCCATCCTCCCGGATGTAGCCATTCTGGGTATACATGTCGTTGATCTTCTCTTTCCTCATCTGCGCCATCACCGCGTCCGACTGATCCGACCCCAGCTTCTTGACCGCGCTTAGATAGTGAAACGCCGCCGAATAGCTGGCCGCCTGCATGCTGGTGGGCATCTTCTTCATTTTTTCCTGGAAGCGGCGCGCCCACTTTCTCGACTTCTCATCCGAATCCCAATACCACGCTTCAGTCAGATTGATGCCATGGGTCAGATTGAGGCCAAGGGAATGCACATCGGTGATGAACAACATCAGGCCCGCGATCTTCATCGACTTCGAAATACCGAATTCGTTCGCCGCCTTGATCGAATTGATCGTGTCGCCCCCGCCGTTCGCCAGCCCCAGGACCTCCGCTCCCGAGGCTTTGGCCTGCAACAGGAACGAAGAGAAATCGGAGGCTCCCAGCGGGTGGCGAGCGCTGCCGAGGACTTTTCCGCCATTGGCAATGACAACCTGCGTGGTTTCTTTTTCCAGGGAATGGCCAAAGGCATAGTCGACCGTCAGAAAGTACCAAGTCTTGCCGCCTTGCTGGGTCATCGCCGTGCCGGTTCCGCGTGCAAGCGCCACCGTGTCGTAAAGATAGTGGACGGTGTAGGGAGAGCACTCCTCATTGGTTAGTTGGGCCGCGACACCCCCAGTCACCATGACGATTTTTTTCTTCTCTGCGGCAATCTTGGCAATGGCGAGGCTTGTTCCCGAGCTGGGGCCGCTGATGATCATGTCCACGCCCTGTGTGTCGAACCACTCGCGCGCCTTGGTGGCCGCAATGTCAGGCTTGGCGGTGTGATCGGCCGTCACGATCTCCACTTTCTTCCCGTTGATCGTGCCGCCTTGATCGGCAATCGCCATCTTCACCGCCTCGACGATTCCGGCGCCGCCCATGTCGGAATAGATGCCGGACATGTCCGCAAGGACACCGATCTTCACGACATCGTCACTGATCTGCGACCATGCTGGCGCGCTTGCCGCGATTGAAATCAGCGCCACCGCCCCCACGGCGCAGCGTCGCAATTTCGGCATTTTTTTCAAGAAAGCACTGTTGAAAGAAATTCTCATTTTTGTCTCCTGTTGTTCAATTCAAATGATCCTTGTCCATCGGCCGTCAAGCCAACGGTGCGCGAACCAGGCTGCCCGGCGGCCCCGGACCCGAGCCACTCGCCGCGTGGTGCGCGACGTTGCGGCGCAGCGTTTGGAGCATCCGCAGTTGTGCCGGGTCGGCCATGTTGCTGGCGATCGTCTGGCAGTAATCCCACAGCGACTTGATCCGTGCACGCGACATGGCTCAACCCACCTGTGCGCCGGAGATGCGCACCACTGCAGCCAGCGTGAGCGCCATTTGCTGCTGGAGGGGTGCGTCGAAAAAATCGTCGCCCTGGACGGCGATCGCCTCCGCGACACGCATCTCCAGCAGCCTCTTGAGCCGATAGCGGGCTCGCTGGGCGCGTAATTGCTGATGCCGGTGTGGGTCGGCGCCTCGCCAGGCCTGATGCAGGTCAATCGCTTCCGACAGCGCACGAATCGAGGCCGGCTGCGATGCCGAGGTCAGCAGGATCGGCGCCCGCCACGCGCCCTCAGGCCGACGAGTCACAGCGGCGATGCGCTGGATGTCGGTGGCCATTCTTTGCGCCCCCGGCAGGTCCGACTTGTTGACCACGAAGATGTCGGCCATCTCCATGATCCCGGCCTTCATGGCCTGCACCGTATCGCCACTCTCGGGCAGCAGCACGAGAACCAGCGTGTCAACCTGCGCGCGCACCGCGTACTCGGCCTGGCCGATGCCGACCGTTTCGAGCACAACTTCGTCAAAGCCGAACTCGTCCATGATGTCCAGCATCTCGGGCAGGTTGTCGGCCAGGCCGTCGCAGGTACGGCGCGAGCCGAGCGAGCGAATGTAGAGCTCTGCGGACCCGGGCAGATCATCCATGCGAACGCGATCGCCCAGGATCGCACCGCCACTCTTCGGACTGCTCGGATCGACGGCCAACACCCCCAGCCGCCCTTTCGACAGGCGTTCGAGCGCCAGATGCCCGACCAGCGTGCTCTTGCCGGCCCCCGGTGCCCCGGTGACGCCGATCCGGCGGGCGGAGTGCGCCGGCCGTTCGCGCGGCGCAGCCTGCGCCAGCTCCGCCGTGCTCGCGTTGGCCGTGCGCGTCAGCGCCCGGCTCAGCCTCCACCGGTCCAGCGGCGTTGCATTCATGTGGCGACCCTGCCCAGCACTTCATCGCCGTGCTCGTCCAGCAGCGGCGGCAAGCCGTAAACCGGTGAGAACCCCTGGAAACGGATCGGGCAGGCCACCGCCCGCAGCGGCAGGCTGCCGTCGCCCAATGGCACGACCAGCGAGCGAGCCGCGGCGATGTCGCTGCGCAGGGCCGCATTCAGAGTGCCGACTTCGGCCACCACCACGCCCAGCGGGCTCAAGCGGCGCACCCACTCGGCCGCCGGGGCCTGGCGCAGCACGCTAGACACGGCGGCGATAACTTCGGCCCGATGCGTCCGGCGCCCGGCCATGGTCGCGAACCTCCGGTCCACGGCCCATTCAGGGTGGCCGATCTCGTCGCAAAAGGTTCTCCAGAACTTGTCGTGGGTGATGAACAGGGTGAGCCACCCATCCATCGTCGCGAAGATCTGCGCCGGCACGACGTACGGGTGCGACGAATCCGCCAGGCGTTCGATGGTCTCGCCGGCATTGAGCGCGGCGCCCGCGAGGTAGTTGAGCTGCGAGAGCATCACGTCGTACATCGCGACGTCGACCTGGCCGCCCTGGCCTTGCACGATCTTGGCCAGCAGCCCCACCGCGGCCACCAGTCCCGCCGAGTTGTCGACCGCGGAATAACCGGCCTTGGTGGGCGGCGCCTCAGGATCACCTGTCAACGCCATCACGCCGGTCATCGCCTGAATGACATAGTCGTAAGCCGGGTTGTCCGCATACGGCCCGTCGAGACCGTAGCCCGTCAGGGCCACACAGACGAGGCGCTCGTTCCATCGCCGAAGCGCGTCGTAAGTGAGGCCGAGCTTGCGGATCGCCGAGGGCCGCAGGTTCGTCACGAGCGCATGCGAGGTCTCGAGGATGCGGCCCAGTGCCGCGCGCCCCTCGTCACTGGCCAGGTCGAGCACGACACTCTTCTTGTTGCGGTTGAGGCTCGCGAAGTAGGCGTTGTGCGGTCCCACAAAATGGGGGCTGACGGTGCGACCGATGTCGCCTTCGGGCGTCTCTATCTTGATGACTTCGGCGCCCATGTCGGCCAGCATCAGACCGCAATAGGGGCCCGCCAGCATGTGGCCAACTTCCACAATCCGGATTCCCGCGAGCGGCGCGTTCATTCCAGACTCTTCGCCAGAGAACGGACGACAAGATCGAGGGACATGTCGGCGGTGAAAATCGCCGCTACACCCAAGTCGCGCAGATAAGGCTGGTCCTCGGCGGGGATGGTGCCGCCGACAAAGACCTTGATGCCGTGCGCCTTGAGTTCCCGCAGCTGCGCGATCACTTCGGCGACAAGCTCCTTGTGGCTACCCGACAGAATGCTCAGGCCCACCGCGTCGACGCCCTCGTCCACCGCCACCTGCGCGATCTGCAACGGACTGCGACGCAGGCCGGTGTAGATCACCTCCGCTCCGGCGTTGCGCAACGTCAGCGCAATGATCTTGGCACCGATGTCGTGACCGTCGAGACCGGG
Source organism: Rhodoferax sp. (assembly GCA_031291295.1). GTDB lineage: Bacteria > Pseudomonadota > Gammaproteobacteria > Burkholderiales > Burkholderiaceae_C > Rhodoferax_A. The sequence goes on from JARLJI010000224.1 coordinate 16,653, forward strand.
CTTGCCGATCAGTATCCGCTTTGCCGCCAGCGCGGCTGAAGTCTGTAGGGCGCTCATAGATTCACCGGCTCCTTGAATTCGCCCCATTGCTCTTTCAGGCGAGCCACCATTTCGCCGACGGTGGCGTAGGCGTGGCAGCACTCCACGAGGTAGGGCATGATGTTTTCCTTGTCTTGGGCCGCCGCGGCGGACAGTCTGGCCAGCGAGCGGTCGACCTCCGATTGCTGGCGCGTATCGAGCACCCGCTGGAATTTTTCGAGCGCGCGCTGGGCCACGGTCGGATCGAGCTTGAACACCTCGCCGACCTTGATTTCCTCATCCGCCTTCTTGAAGTGGTTCTGGCCGACGATCACGTTGCGGCCCAAATCGGTGTCGAGCTTGCGCTCGAGTCCGCGCTCGGCAAGCCGCAGCTGGATCCACCCGTCCTCGATGGCCCGGACCACGCCCCCGTAGGCATCGATCTCGCCCATCACCTGGGTGATCTGCTGCTCCATCCGGTCGGTGTGCTGCTCCAGGAAGTAGCTGCCGCCCAGGGGATCGACCGTGCGCCCGATGCCGCTTTCGTAAGCGATGATCTGCTGTGTACGCACGGCCAGCTCCGCTGAGAACTCGGTCGGGATCTGGAAGGCCTCGTCGAACGCACAAGTGAAGATGGACTGCGCGCCGCCCAGCACCGCCGCCATCGTTTCTACCGCCACGCGCACGACGTTGTTGTAGGGCTGCGGCGCGACCAGCGACGAGCCGCCGCAGACCACGCCGAAGCGGAAGTGCTGCGCCTTCGGATCCTGTACGCCATAACGCTCCTTCATCAGACGCGCCCACAGCCGGCGGCCCGCCCGGAACTTGGCGATCTCGTCGAAGAAGTCCATGTGCACATAGAAGAAGAACGACAGGCGCTTGGCGAACTTCTCCACATCGCCACCGCGAGCCTGCAATTCGTCCACGTAGGCCAGGCCGTTGGCCAGGGTGTAAGCCATCTCCTCGGCCGCCGTAGCACCGGCGTCGCGCACGTGGGCGCCCGCGATGCTGATCGGATTGAAGCGCGGGGAAACGTCGTTGGAATAAAGAATCGAGTCCGCAATCAGGCGCATCGAAGGCCGCACCGGGAAGATCCAGGTGCCGCGTGCGACGTACTCCTTCAGGATGTCGTTCTGTATCGTTCCGGTGAGCTTGCTGCGCGGCACGCCCTGCTTGTCAGCCACGGCCAGGTACATCGCATAGATGATGGCGGCCGTGCCGTTGATGGTGAACGAGGTCGAAATCTTCGACAGGTCCAGGCCCTTGAACAGGATCTCGGCCTCACTCAGGTTGGACAGCGACACGCCAACCTTACCAATCTCCGGCCGCGCCATCGGATGCACCGGATCCAAGCCACACTGGGTCGGCAAATCAAGTGCCACCGACAGGCCCGTCTGCCCCTTTTCCAGCAAGAACTTGTAGCGCTCGTTGGATTCTTCGGCGGTGCCGAAACCCGAGTACTGGCGAATCGTCCAGAGGCGACCCTGATACCCGTCGGGAAAGATTCCTCGTGTGAAGGGGTACTCTCCGGCCGTACCGATGTTGTCTGGCTGGACGGCTTCCGCGCTGACGCTGACCGGAACTTCGATGCCACTCGGGCTGACGGGGCGCAGCTGCGGCTCCATGTCGGGTGCGGTCGAATTCATGTCATCGCTCATTTCGCGCTCCTGGCAAGAAACTTGTCCGACGCGCGCCAGTGATCGTCATGCAGCCAGGTGTTCAGCACCTGCTGGCGCTCGACGGCACGGCGCGTCTCATAGGAAGCCCCCTGACGCCAGGCCGTGGTCTGCGCCTTGATGCCGCGCAGCACCTGGGGCGCACACGTGAGCATCGGACCGAGGAAGGCCTGCACGTCCTCGCCGGTGGGCCCATCCGAGACCACCACATCGGCCAGACCCCACTGCAGCGCCTGCGGTGCGTCGACCATCTCGCCGCGGGCCATCATGCGCATCGCCCGGGCGCCGCCCACCAGCTGGCACAGATCAGGCCCGCCACCCCAAGCCGACGAGATGGCCAGCCGCGCCTGAATGAAGCCGATGCGCGCGTGGCTCGCCTGCATCCGCATGTCGCACGCCAAGGCCAATTCGGCGCCGCCGCCAATCGCGTCGCCGTTCAGATACGCCAGCACCGGCAGCGGGCATGAGCGCACGGCGTCGAGCGCTGCACGCGACTGCTCGGCCATGTCTATGGTCGCGGGCTCGTCGCGCACCGAGGCCAGCTCAACGAGATCGCCACCGGCGGCGAAGAAGCGATCACCGGCCCCGGTCAGGACGATGAAGCGCGTGTCCGGGCGAGCCCCGGCGGCAGCCACGGCCTGCCCCAATTCGGAGAGCACTCTGCGGGCGAGCGCGTTGTGCTTGCCCGGTCGGTTGACCGTGATCCACACCACGCCGCCGGCGCGCTCCTCCACTGCGATGTCCTTGCTTGTTTGCACGTTTTCTGTTCTCCGTCAATTTGTTGCATGTTGATGCTACGGAGCAAAATATTCGGATGCAAGAACATATGTTCAGCATTAAGAACATAATGGAGGAAAGAGGCCGGAATAGGGTTTTCACCCACGGCTTTGTTCAGCAGGCTGAACTTCAAACTCAAAAACGTTCATGAAAGGAAGTGCGATGTCCAACGTCACGGCGATCGAGAGGGTGATTGACATCTTTGAGGCATTCCAGGCGAGCCAGCGACCGCTGTCGTTAACAGATTTGGCGGAGGCGGTGGGCATTCCCAAGAGCACTTGCCATGCCATCGTCTCGACGCTGACGGCACGCGGCTACCTGTACACATTGAACCGGCCGCGCGCGCTCTATCCGACCAAGCGCATGTACGACGTGGCGCACGACATCCTCGCGAAGGACCCCTTCATCGAACACGCCACGCCGGTGCTGGAGCGGCTGCGCGACGCGACCCGCGAAACCGTGATCCTTGGCAAGCGCCAGGGGGAATCGGTGATCTACCTGCAGGTCATTGAAGGCCTCCACTCGATCCGCTATTCGGCCAAGCCCGGCGAGTTCAAGCCGCTGCATTCGAGCTCCATCGGCAAGGCCTTGCTGGGAAGCCTCAAGGAGCCCGAGTTGCGCACGTGGCTGGAAGGCCGGCAACTAACCGCCATTACCTCTGCCACGAAAACCGGGCACGACGCACTGGTCCAGGACATTCTGGAAAGCCGAAGGGTCGGCTATTTCGTGACGCGAGGCGAGAACGTGAGCGACGTGTGGGCGGTCGCGACCTTTCTCACGATCAACAATGAAACGCTGGCTGTGGCCGTCGCCGGGCCAAGGCATCGCATAGAGGGCAACGTTGCCGAATGCGCGAACTTGCTGGTTGCAACTTGCAGCTTTCTTTCGCGGCAATCGGTCCGAAGCTAGACATTGGGGGGCTACCTCCGATTGGAACAAGGCCCCGCGCAGACTTCACTCAGAGAACAGACCGTCGCTGCTGCTCGGCGGCGTAACGCCCAGATGTTTGTAGGCGGCCAGCGTGGCGATGCGCCCGCGCGGCGTGCGCTGCAGGTAGCCCTGCTGGATCAAATAGGGCTCGATCACATCCTCGATCGTGTCGCGCTCCTCGCCGATGCTGGCTGCGATGTTGTCGAGCCCCACCGGGCCGCCGTCGAAACGGTGGATCACCGCCTCCAGCAGCTTGCGGTCCATCACGTCGAAGCCCTGTGGGTCCACGTCGAGCATGGCCAGCGCCTTGTTGGCAATGTCGAGCGTGATCCGCCCCGTGCCCTTTACGTCGGCGTAGTCGCGCACCCGGCGCAAGAGCCGGTTCGCGATGCGCGGCGTGCCGCGCGAGCGGCGCGCGATCTCGAAGCCGCCCGCGTCGTCGGTCGCCACATTCAGCAGGCCGGCGCTGCGCCGCACGATGCGCGCCAGTTCCTCGGGCGTGTAGAACTCCAGCCGCGACACGATGCCGAAGCGGTCGCGCAGCGGGTTCGTCAGCATGCCGGCACGCGTGGTCGCGCCGACCAGCGTGAACGGCTGCAGGTCGAGCTTGATGGAGCGCGCGGCCGGCCCTTCGCCGATCATGATGTCGATCTGGTAGTCCTCCAGCGCGGGGTACAAAATCTCCTCGACCACGGGGCTCAGGCGATGGATCTCGTCGATGAACAGAACGTCGTTCTTTTCGAGGTTGGTGAGCAGCGCCGCCAAGTCCTTGGGTTTTTCGAGCACCGGGCCCGAGGTCTGGCGCAGGTTCACGCCGAGCTCGTGCGCAATGATGTGGCTCAGCGTGGTCTTGCCCAGCCCGGGCGGGCCGAACAGCAGCACATGGTCCAGCGCTTCGCCGCGCATCTTCGCCGCGCCAATGAAAATCTCGAGCTGCTCGCGCACCTTGGCCTGGCCCACATACTCGTCGAACAGTTTGGGCCGCAGCGCGCGCTCGATCGCCTCCTCGCCCGGCGAGGCGGGTGCGGCGGACACCACACGCTGCGATGGCGGCATCTGGAAATCGTCGGTTTGGATAGTCATTTGTGGTTTATAGCTTTTAGGGAATGAGAAAACGATCTTCCTGACGTCCGACAGGGTGACCTTTCGGCGCACTCATTCAATGCGCGCGCCTTTCCCAAGGTTGCATGCCTCGCAAAGCGTCCGAAGATTGGAAATCTCTGTTTTCCCTCCCTTAGAAAAAGGGAAGATATGGTCAACATGCAATTGGATGCCCGTTGTAAGTGCGGGTGAAGCGCCACAAAGTACACACTTAAAGTGGTCACGTTTGAGAACCGTATACCTTAGCCCGAGCCGTATATCCCGTTTGTCTCGCTCATCAACTGGTGCAGCTGGCCATTGAGCGCGATATTTTTCGATAGGGACGACAAACGGCGTTGACTGTACATCCTGAATGTCCGCATTGACCCGTTCTACAAATGCGTGGAGAGCTTTGTTCCACGTCCCCCACCTGCTTGTGTATGCCTTCGGGCCCACTTCTGACGGTGACAGGCTCATCTCCCGATGCTTTGGCGGACGACCATAGTGGGTCCAAACGCGGAGCAAATTCTCGAAACACTCCTCATCTAAATATCTACGGCCATGGGCAGTTTCAACCAACCCGGCAATGCGAAGCGCTGCTTTCAAAGAGCCAAATCGGTTGCGAATTGCATCGGCGCCAATACATGCATGGAGACGCAAGTCTTCGGCGACTATGCTGGAGCGACCAACAATTCGAGCTACACGACGAACCTCATCAATTATCTGATCGTCAGACATCGTGCGCGCCAAGGTACGGGACTTGGTTGCAGGGGCGATATTGTTATAGAGATGAGAAAGTCCAGCCGATTCAAGAGCAGCGGGCCAACTCCCAAATCTTCGGCGCAGCGTTGTAACGCCTACGTTGGAGTGCTTGGAGAACTCAGCAACCGTTAACTTGCTTCCCCCAGCAATTTCTGCTGCCCGGCGGAGTTCAGCAAGGAGCGCGTCGTCCGAATAGTCCGCAAGACGATCAAGCTCGAATTTCATGACCAAAGAACTCGTTCTGATTCGATACCCTGATGTACGAGAAAGGCGCAATCCAAATCTCGCAGCCCTCTATCACTTGGCCAGCGCCTTGAGCGCCAGCTTGATGCCGTCACTGACCCCCACATCAAGCGGCAGGGCCTTCAGCGCCAGCGCCGCGTCGCGCTCGCTGTAACCCAGCGCCACCAGTGCCTGCAGGATGTCGGACTGCGCATCGCTGGTCACGCTCGCGGGCACGCCGATGTCGGCGCCGAGCTTGCCCTTGAGCTCCAGCAGCAGCCGCTCGGCGGTCTTCTTGCCGATGCCGGGCACCTTGATGATGCGCCCCGCCTCCTGGCGCGTGACGGCCTGCGCCAGCTCGGCCACGCTCATGCCGCTGAGCACGCTGAGCGCCGTGCGCGGCCCCACGCCGGAGATCTTGATGAGCTGGCGAAACGCCGCGCGCTCCGGCGCCGTGCCGAAGCCGTACAGGATTTGCGCGTCCTCGCGCACCACGAAGTGCGTCAGCAGCGTGACTTTTTCGCCCAGGGCGGGCAGGTTGTAGAAGGTGCTCATGGGCACATTCACTTCGTAGCCGACGCCGTGGCAGTCCACCACGAGTTCGGGCGGATTCTTGTCGCTGAGCGTTCCGGTGAGCTTGCCGATCATGGGTTGCCTGCTTTGTTGCCTATCATTGGGGTTTCGCCTCGTCCTGATTCACCGGAATTATCAGCTTGATTCTCAGACACACCTTCTCGCCGCCCAACAACACGCGCCTGGGCCACCTGTGCGGACCGATGGACGAGCACCTGCGCACCATCGAGGCGGCGCTGCAGGTCAGCATCGCGCACCGCCACGA
>JARLJI010000225.1 GCA_031291295.1 Rhodoferax sp.
AGGCGGCGTCCGCCCAGGTTCAGGTGCGAAATCGCGGCATCGATCGGAAACTCCTGGCCATCGGCGCGCAAGCCCATCACATCGCGCGCCGCCCCCATGGGGCGCGCTGGGGCCTGGGTGTCGCCAAAGGCCTGCACCTGGCGCCGGTGCATCTCTCGGTGGCACTCGGGGATCAGGCGCTCGAGCGGCGCGCCGATCAACGCGCCCGGCGCGTAGCGGAACATCTGCGCGGCGGCGGCATTGGCCATCACGATGCTCTGGGACTCGTCGGCGGTGATGATCGCGTCGGTGGCCGAGTCGAAGATCCCGCGCAGCCGCGCTTCGCTCAGGCTCAAGGCTTCGGACGTTTGCGTGAGTTCGCGGGTGCGCTGTTCCACCAGTTGTTGAATTCCCCGCGTGCGTGTTGCAATAGCGCGCAAGTAGGCGGTCCCTGCAAGCGTGGTCAGTAAACTCGCCAGCAAGGCCGCCAGCGCACCGGCATGGGCCGCGACAAACGGCGTGGGCCGCGCTGCGATCGTCATGTGCCATGGGGTGCCGGCAACGTCGAAATCGTGGGCGAACGATTCTGCCGGGTCCCCAAACAACCAGGCAGGCCGCAACCCCTGAGCTTTTCCAGTGGTCGCGCCGGCCAGGCCATAAACAAGCTGATTGTCGTCCGCCGAGGCTGCTGCGTAGAGGCGCACGTCCAACCCGGCATTGCCAGTGGAATTCGCCGGCCCCAGTATCTTTTCAATGACGTCACCTGCGCGCAGCACCGCGACGGTGTAACCGGCGACCTCCCGATGGCGCAAGGGGGCGGCGTCCGGCGTTGCAACATTCTTATAGACCGCCATCAGTATGCGGAAACCAGCGGGTGTGCCTGGCAACTGCGCGAACGGGAACAAGCCCGTTGCCGACGGCAGGCCGGTGCTGTCCGCGCGCCGGATGGCCGCCCCACGGGAGGGCGTGGACGATACGTCAAGACCAAAGGCGGCATCGCCTGCAGCCATCGGCTCCATATAGTCAATGACGCGGTAGCGATCTTTCAGGCGACTCACCATGCGCTTGCCATCCACCATTTCAGTGATGCTGAAGCCTGGGTAGCGGATGCGCATTTGGGCCTCGAACGCGGGGCGTTCATCCCCGGCGACCAGTCGGTCATAGGCAAATCCCGCGATATAGGGATAGCGCGCACGCAATGGCTGCGCAAAGGCGTGAAACTGCTGGCGGCTGACGTTGCCGCCATTCGCGACGAAGAACAGGTTGATCGCCCGGACCGCGTCAGTTGCATCGCTCATGCCTTGCTGGACCGCCGTGACCCGGACCAGCGTGCGGCGATCGAAGTTGGCGCGCTCGCTGCGTTGTTCCTGGCGATACACCCAGGAAAACAGGGTCACGGAGGCGATCAGGCCAAGCAACAGCCAACTCCAGGCCGGCAAATTCAATAGAAGAAGAAAATTGGCACGCCCCGCCTGGCACCATCCACAACGGTGCCTTATCGGCGCCGCAATATCGGATTCATCTCGACTGGATGGGAGCGATTGGCCTTGCATGGCATTTCAGTATCACCTTCATTGGGCAAAGATGAGTGCATGAATCTGCGCCTGCCTTGACGGAGCGCAAATACTGTCACTGTCGCTGACGTCACCCGACCCGGACGGCCGGGCCTGTCGAGCGAAGAAGAGGCGAGCCGAGAGAGCCGGAGCGGATCCGGCTCAATGCGCCTGCTCGAAGTCGATGAAGCCGCGCTCGACATTGGTGCTCACCAGCTTCACGCGGATTTTCCGGCCCACGTCCAGGTTGGGCTCACCCGCCACCAGCAGACCCTCGGTCGGCGGTGTGAAGATGCGCACCCAGGTGGCGCTTTGCGTGCGGCCCGTGACGACGGCGTCAAAGCTCTGGCCCACATGGTCCTGCAGGTACAGCGCCGCCTCGGACTTGCGCACGCTGCGCTCCACCTTGCGCACCGCGTCTTCCTGCCGGGTACAGTGCGCCGCCAGGGCTTCGAGCTCGGCGCTGGCGTACGGCGAGTGCGCGCCGGAGAGCACGCCCTTGACCATGCGCAAGGTGATCAGGTCGGGATAGCGGCGGTTCGGCGCCGTGGAGTGCGTGTAGTCGCGCACCGCCAGCCCAAAGTGGCCGATGGGCTCGCCACCGGGGCGCTCGACCACATACTCGCCCGAGCCCATCAGCTTGATGATGATCAGCGAAAGATCGGGAAAGCGCAGCGGATCCGCCTTGTGCTGGCGCGCCAGGAACGCCTCCAGCGCGCGCGAATCGGGGTCTTTGGGCAGGGCTTCGCCGTATCTTCCCGCCACCTCCACAATGCGCAACCAGCGTTCGGGCGAGCGCACCACCCGGCGCAGCGAGCTGCCACCGTGGTGGGCCAGAAAATGCGCCGTGCAGGTATTCGTGGCGATCATGAATTCTTCAATGAGCTGGCGTGCGCGGTTTTGCACCTGCTGGCGGATATCGACCACCCGGTCACCATCGAATATGGCCCGGGGCTGGAAGGTTTCGAATTCGAGCGAGCCTTCGGTCCGCCGCCGCGCGCGCATATGCTGGGCCACCGCGTCCTGCGTGCGCAGCTGCACATCCATGCCGGGGGCGGCGCGCGCTGCCTCGGGCAAGGCGCCTGCACCGTCGATCCATGCGGTTACGGCGTCGTAGGCCAGCTTGGCACGGTTGCGCACCTTCGCCCGATACACGGTGGAATGGGTGACGGCAGCGTCTGCACCAATCACCATTTCAGTCACAACGGCAAGCCGGTCCTCATGGGGGTTGAGCGAGGTCAGGTCGGTGGACAGGCGCTCGGGCAGCATCGGAAACACCCGCGCCGAGGTGTAGACCGACGTGGTGTTGATGCGTGCGTGCTCGTCGATGGCCGAGCCCTTCTTGACCAGCGTATCCACGTCGGCCACGGCCACAAAAATCTTCACCGCACCACGCTCCAGCGGCTCGCTCGCCGTGAGTTGATCGAGGTCGAGCGAGTCGTCGTTGTCGATGGAACACCATGGCAGCGCCGTGAGGTCGCGGATGTGCGGGTCGGTTTCGTGGCCAGGCCCATGGATAACCGCCAGCTGCTGCCGCGCGCGGTCCGGAAACTCGGGCTCGAGTCCGCGTTCTTTCATGGCCTCAGCGGCAATGCGCACCAGATCGTCGCGGTGAAAAGTGTGTCGAGCGTTCATAAAGTAATGTAATTTATAGCCCCGCGCAAAGGGCACATATTGATGGGCGAATGACCGTTGTCCGGATTTGCTGGATTTTATTGACTCTTGATCTGGATCAAATTTATTTGTAACAACTTAACTCAAATGTACGAAACAAGGTTAGCGTAGCAACCGTATCGAAACGCTATCAAATAAATTCGAAATGAGGGAATGCCATGGATTGCCACCTGACAGGAAGCGCCTTCAATCAAGACAACAAACGATGCATGGGCATGATTAAATTAAAAATAAAGGGGAAGCTTTGCGCCCTCTCTCGTCAGTTTGACGGCGCATTGACAGAGTTTCTCCGAGCGCGTTCGAAGCTCCATTTGCTTGGGTCGATCCTGCTGTGTCTGGTGTTCAGCCAGTCCGCCCAGGCAGTTCCGTCCTTCGCCCGTCAAACCGGGCAGAGTTGCGTTGCCTGCCACGCGGGTGGCCAGTTTCCTGAACTCACGCCTTATGGGCGGCTCTTCAAGCTGACGGGTTACACCAATGGTGTCCGTGGCAATCCGCTGGCTGCCATGATTATCGGCGACGTGACCAAAACGGCGAACAACGATGATGGCGCCGGTGGCACCCTTTCCCCGAAAGACGAGAAATTCATCGCCGATTTTGCGAGCGTGTTTGTCGCGGGCAAGGTGACGGAGAATGTCGGTGGCTTTGCACAATTTACCTACAACGTTCACGACAGCCAGGACGCAGAGGGCAATTGGCTCAGCTTCGCGCATTCTGATAATTTCGATCTCCGGTATGCCGACCGCAAGGTAAATGCCAACACCGATTTCATTTGGGGCGTAACGCTCCACAACAACCCGACCGTACAGGACGTGTGGAATACATCCCCGGCGTGGGGCTATCCGTATGTGGCCACCACGCTCGGGGCCTTTTCCGGAGCCCCCGCTTCGACCTTTCTCGAAAGCCAGCAGCAGCTTGCAGGCGTCGGCGCCTATGTGTACCTTAACAAGTCCTTTTACGCCGAGTTGGCCTCTTACCAGACCGCAAAAAGCTTCTGGCAGTTTCTCAGCCTGGGCAGCAGGACGGGCGATCCGAATCACCCGCTTACCTACCTGAGTGGCAGCAACCCCTATATGCGCCTTGCGTATACGCGTGAATGGGATGCCCACAATGTCATGGTCGGCGCCTTTGCAATGAACGCCAAGGTCCTTCCGCTGGATTCCAACAACTTCCCCATCTTCGGCCCGAGCACCCAATACAGGGATGTCGGCGTGGATGCGCAGTACCAGTATCTGCTGGATCCCCATACCTTCACGGCACAAATGCGCTATATCCATGAACGGATCAACGACGATACCCAGAACCTTTACGCCGGCCCCGCCACATTGAATTCATTCAAGTTGAAGGGCAGCTATGTTTACCAGGCCAAGTATGGTGCCAGCCTGGCTTACACCAATGTGAATGGCAGTGCCGACTTGCTTGCCTATCCATCGGGTGTTCCAAATTTTGGCAGTACAGCCAATGTTCCCAACACCGTCATGTGGACACCCGAAATCTTCTGGATGCCGATCCAGAATGTGCGAATTGGCCTGCAGTACAACTATTTCACCCGTTTCAACGGGGCCAGTACCAACTACGACGGCAATGGCCGCAATGCCGGCGACAACAACACGACCTTCCTTTACCTGTGGGCGGCCTTTTGAACTGTCTCCTGCAAACTTGCTCCGATGAACTCCCCGAAGAGAATCAACATGATTGAATATTTCAGGAAAACAGGTTTCGTTTTGTCCATGCTGGCCCTGGCGCTCTCGGGCTGCGCGGGAGTTGACGACCACTCTGGGGACGAATCGACCCTGACAGGGGTGGCAATGGTTCAAAAAGTGTGCTCAATGTGCCATGGGATTACGGGGGAATCAGTGTCCCCCCTGTTCCCGAAACTCGCTGGGCAACAAAAGGAATACCTCGTCTCGCAGTTGACGGACTTCAAGGGGCATGTCAGAAGCGACCCCACCGGGGTCCAGCACATGTGGGGATTCACGCATCTGACTCCCAAGCAGATCGATGAACTGGCTGATTATTTTTCAAGCCAGCAGCCCATGCATGCTCCAGCCGGAAAAGCTGCGCCGAACGCACGCGGGGAGATGATCTTTCGCAGTGGACTGCCGGAGCAGGGAGTGACGCAGTGCAGTGCGTGTCACGGTGCAGGCGGCGAAGGGAATGGCCAGTTTCCGCGCGTGGCCGGCCAGCATGCCAACTATATCGTGCGTCAGATCAAGGTATTCAAATTGACGAATGATCGGCCCCGTGGGGCCCTGATGAAAGGCGTTACGCACGACCTGTCCGAGGCGGACATGGTGGCCGTGGCGAACTACATGGAGTCGCTGGGTAAACCACAATAGCCCGCCAGCTCGACTACCCTCTGAAGATGTCGAAGGGTTCTATTTTGAGAACCTTGCGAACCCCCACATAGCTGGAAATTCCGGCGATCAGCACGACCATGCCGAAGGCCAGTTCCAGGTTCCAGAACGTGATGATCGCCGCGTAGCCGGGCAGGTTGAATCGGGCGATCGAGATCACCAGCGTTACCAGACCGATGCCCAGGCCGTAGCCGGTCAGCGCCGTGAAGGTTGCCATGAACAGGATCATGTAGACCAGTTCGCGCCCCTTGGCGCCGATGGCCTTGAGTGCCCCGAATTTGTCAAGATTTTCGAGGATGAAACTGTAAAAGGTCTGGCCCGAAATCGATAGCCCGATGACGAAGCTGATCACGGTCATCAACAGGATATTGACGCCGACGCCCGTCTGGAAAGTGTAGAACTCCACAATGCGCTGGTTGAATTGATCTTTCGTCAGAGCCCTGTAACCGAGCTTGGCGACTTGCTGCTCGATGCCGGCGATGGCCGCCTCGCTCTTCGCCTGCACCAGCACATAGGAGATGGTGAAGCGCGTCGTCGGGATGTATTCGATCGCGCGGCTGTAGGTCGTATAGAGCGTCGGCACGCCGAACAATCCGTTCGCGGCAACCCTGGCGACGCCCACGATGACGCCACGATGGTCATTCAATTCGAAGGTGGTGCCGATCTTCGGGTTCTCCAGCTTTGAGAATTCCGCGTCGTGGACCACCAGGAACGAGTTGTCGGCAAAGATGTCCTGGATATTGCCTTGTTCCATTTCGGGGCGGCCAAACAGGCTGGTGTCGTCCAGGCCGATCACCGTGACCGGTTGGTAGGAGCCATCATCGAGCCTGACCTGCGCGCCACCGACAAAGAGCGGCACCGCGTAGCTGACCCCGTCCAGGCTGCGCACCGCGTCCAGCAGGTAGTCGGGGAGCGGGATCGAACTGGCGGGCGTATTCACCGCCGGATCCATGACCCACATGGTGGCACCGATATTGGTCACGGTCGAGTAGGCGCGGTTCAGGATGCCGGCAAACATGGCGGTCATCTGCACCATCAGGAACACGGCGAAGGTGATGCCGATCAGCAGCGCGGAGAACTTGGCCCTGTCGTTCACCAGCAGCTTGAAGCCGATGCGCATGATGCCGGTGTACTTCATGGGGCCTTGCCCTCGTTCAGGGAGTTTTGGCCATTCCACCAGCCCCCGCCGAGCGCCGCAAACAAGGCGACCGTGTCCTGCTGGCGCTGCGCGAAGGCCTGCAGATAGGCGATGCTGGCCTCGTGGAATTGCACGTCGGCCGTCAACACATCCAGGTACGCGACCGTACCCGCCTGATAATTGACATGCAACAGCTGCAGCGCCTCGGCGGCGGCGTGCTGCGCATCGGCCTGTGCCTGCAGCGCTTGCGCGTCATGCTCCAGCGCCTTCAAGGAATCGGCGACCTGGGCGAAGGCGCTCAACACGGTTTGCCGATAATTGGCTTGTGATGCCTGATAGGCGTCGATAGCCGCTTTGCGGCCATACCACAGGCTGCCGCCCTGAAACAAAGGAATCGAGACTGACGGCCCGATGCTCCAGAACCTGCCGCTGGCCGCCGAAAGATTGCCCAGGCTGGTGCCGGCGGCCCCGTAGGCGGCACTCAGGCTGAAGCTGGGAAACATCGCGGCAGTCGCGACACCAATGTTGGCGCTGGCGACATGCATCTGGGCTTCAGCCTGCAGGATGTCCGGCCGCTGGCGCACCAGATCGGAGGGCAGGCTCACCGGCAGATCGGTCGGCAGCGCCAGCGCGCCCAGATCGATGTCGGGCAGGCCGATCTGGGACGGCAGCACGCCTTGCAGGGTCGCCAGCAAGTGCTCGGCCTGGTCCTTCTTCTGCTTCAGCGGCGCCAGCGCGGCCTGGTTGGTGGCGATCAGACCGCGCAGGCTCAACACGCTGGCATAGGCCGCAGTGCCGGCGCGAACCTGTGCTTCGGTGCTTTGGAGCTGCTGCTGTTCCAGTTCGATCACTTCCTCGGTCGCCCAAATCTGGGCCACGTAAGCAGCGCGCGCGATGGCGGTGTTGACAACATTGGCAGACAGGGTCAGGTAGGCCGCCTGGCTCGCATAGCGCTGGTAGTCGGTCTGGGCCCGCAAGCCCTCCACCTTCCGGCGCTCACCGCCGAATACGTCGAGCGCGTAGCTGATGGTGCCGCCGAGCGTCACCACATTGAAGATCGAGCCGGGTGTCTGCAAGCCTTGCTGCAACGGCGCGGAGTGCTCCCGGCTACCGGCCAGGCCCGCATCGATTCTTGGAAAGAACACACCATAACCAGCGCGCAGGTTATCCTGACTCTCGCGCAAGCTGGCCTCGGCCGCCTCGAGGGTCGGACTATGCGCCAGAGCCTGCCGGACCATGGCATCGAGTGGCTCCGACTTGAAGAGCTGCCACCAGTCCGCAGCGATCGCGGCGCCGGGCATGAAACGCTGCGCCTGCCCATCTGCTGCGACGGTGGCAGCCGGCAGCGGCTCGCTCGTGTAACGATCCACGGCGGGCGGCGCAGGCCGGACAAAATCGGGGCCCACCGCACAGCCGCTCAACACCGCCGCCGCGGCGATAGCGAGCCAGGCGCCGCGCCGCGCCGATGAGGGCCGCTTGACCGGCGCCAACCCGCCGAAATGTGTCTGATCGAGCGGCGACACTATTGCTTCCCTATGTAGACATCCACCTGCTGGCCCGGATAAACCATGGTGAGATTCTTTTTCGGGAACCGGAAAATCACGGGCAACACCCGCAGATCCACCTTCTCCTGGCGTTGATTGGACAACTCGATCTTGGGCGATACGTAAGGCTGCACGCGCACGAACTCCAGCGGCACCTTGAGGTCGGTGCCACGGATCGACATCTGCGCGCGAATGTGCTGCGGATCCGGCAGCCGCGACACCAGTATCTCGTCGATGTAGCAGCGCACCGCCAGATAATCCTGGGGCGTGCCCATGACCACCAGCGGATCAACACCCTGCGTGTAGGCGTCATAGGCACCTTGGGATGACACATAGCTGCCGGGAGATGCGTTGACGGCCAGCACCACGCCGTCCACCTGCGCCTTGACCGAATACTTCAGCAGCAGCGCCTTGGCGGCCTCGTAAGCCTGATGGGCTGCCTCGTACAGCCTTTGCTGGTTTGCGATGTCGTAGCTCCAGGCGCCCGCCCTGGTCAGTTCATACTGCTTGCGCGCCACCTCCAGGCCGGTGACCGCTTGAATCACGGCGTCCTGCGCCGTATCCACCACATCCTTGCTGATCGACTTCGGGTCCATATCGTACGAGGCGCGGCGCTTGTCGTACTGGTCGCGGGCCGCCTTCAAGCTGGCTTCGGCCTGATCCACCTGCGCCTTGGCAACCGCCAGCGTTTCCCGTCTCGGCTGCGCCTTGAGCTCGTTCAAGAGCGTCAGTGCGGCTTCGGACTGCAGGCGCAATTGTTCGGTGGTGGCCTTCTGCACGGAATCGTCGATGGCCAGCAGCACAGTATCGGCCGACACCTGCTGGCCCTCGTGCACCAGTACCTGGGTGATCCGGCCGGACACTTCAGGAAAGATGTTGATGTTCTCGCCCGCCTGTTGTTCGCTCTCGATCATGCCGTTGGAATAGATCGCCGTGTCGTACGGACTGCTGACCGGGGTAAAGACCGGGGGCTGGGCTTTTCTTTCCATGCCGAAGAGGTAGGCGCCGACCAGTCCGGCCAGGATTCCCAGCACCGAGACGGCAAAGATGATCTTGTTTCTCATTCGGTCCCCTTGTCGAATCCGGTGATGCGCCCGTCTTCCATGTGGACAATGCGGTCTGCATACTCGTTGATGCGCGCGTCGTGGGTGACGATCAGGATGCAGCGGCTCTCGTTGAGTATTTTTTCCTTCACGAAGGCGATGATCATCCTGCCGGTATCCCCATCGAGGGAGGCCGTCGGCTCGTCGAGAATCAGAATCTCCGGGCTACCGACGATCGCGCGCGCAATCGCCACGCGCTGCTGTTCGCCGCCCGAGAGCTTCACCGGCAGAATTTCGCCCCGGCCCTTCAGGCCGACAATCTCGAGGAATTTTTCTGCCTCGGTGATGGATTCCTCCCAGTGGTGTTGTTTCAGAATCAGCGGAATCGCGACATTCTCGGCGGAGGTCAGCCGCGGAAACAGGTGATAGTCCTGGAACACGAAGCCGATCGTGTTCAGGCGAAACTCCGCCAGTTGGTCGTTGCTCAAGGTCCAGATATTGACGCCCTTGACCACCACCGTGCCGACATCGGGGCGCAAGATGCCCGAAATCATGCTGAGAAAAGTGGTCTTGCCGCTGCCGGACGGGCCGACGATGAAGATCATCTCGCCGAAGTGGGCGACAAACTCGACCCTGTCCACGGCAGTCATCCTGGCATCGCCTTCGCCAAATGATTTCGTCAGACCGGTTGCAACGATCGCCTGCGTATCCATATTTGTTATGCCAGCACTGAACCGCCCTGCCACGCAACCGTGCCAAGCGGATCTGAACACTCTGAAAACACATGTCTGAACATAAACAGCCGATCGGCCCCCTCAAAATCTTGTATTGATTGTGTCGACCACGCTGCAGGCGCTCATGATGTAAGTCAACTTGAACGCAGGCCCGCCTTTGCTTTACAAGACATCCATAAGCTGTTCTTGGCCAAGTCGATACCTGCGTAAACGAGTTCACTCATAGCAATTTTCCGGCCACCAGCTTAGTGAATACGAAACCGCCGCACCAGTTCCAGCCACACGACGCACGCCGCCAGCATGCCGGCTCCCGCAGCCAGCTCGCCGACGCCGGGAAGTGCCAGGCCCATGACTTGGCGCAGCCAGGGCAGGCCCAGCACCGCCACCAGCAGCAGCGCCATGGCGGCGGCCATGCGCCACAGCCAGGGGTTGCGGTCGGTCACGCCATGCCAGGCGGGCCGCGAGAGGTCTCGGTTGGCCAGGATCAGCAGCATCACGCCCAGCACCAGGGTGCTGAACACCACGGCGCGGCCCTGTTCCTCACTCCAGCCTTGCGCCACCAGCCAGGCCTGGCCGGCCAGCAGCACCGCGGCCATGCCCAAGCCCTGCAGCACCGCGTGCAGCAGCGGCGCGGCGGCAAAGGGCGAGTCGGCCGCTGGTCGGGGCGGACGTTCCATCAGGTCGGGGTCCTCGGGCTCGGCCTCGAAGACGATGGAGCAAGCCGGGTCGATGAGCAGCTCCAGCAACACGATGTGCACCGGCAGCAGCAGCACGGGCCAGTGCAGCAAGGTGGGCACCAGCGCCAGCGCGATGATGGGGATGTGCACGGCGAAGACGAAGCGCACGGCCTTGCGGATGTTGTCGTCGATACGCCGGCCCTGGCGGATGGCGGCCACGATGCGGGCAAAGCTGTCGTCCAGCAGCACCAGCGCGGACGCCTCGCGCGCCACGTCGGTGCCGCGCTCGCCCATGGCGATGCCCACGTCCGCGGCCTTGAGCGCCGGCGCGTCGTTGACGCCGTCGCCGGTCATGGCCACCACCTCGCCCGATTCGCGCAGCAGTTGCACCAGGCGCAGCTTGTGCTGGGGCTTGAGGCGCGCGCACAAGTCCACATGCTGCAAGCGCTGGCGCAGGGCGGCGTCGTCCAGCGCCTCCAGCTCGGCGCCGGTGACGATGTCGGGGCGCTCCGACAGGCCCACGGCGCGCGCGATGGCGCGCGCCGTGGCCGGGTGGTCGCCGGTCATCATCACTACGCGCACACCGGCACGCCGACACTCGGCCAGCGCGGCGGGCACTTCGGCGCGCGGTAGGTCGGCCAGCGCAACCAGGCCGAGGAACTCGAAGTCGAAGTCGTGCTGGCTTTGCGGCCAGGCGGGCGTGGCGCCCGGCGCTGCGGGCGCGCCGCTCCAGCGCCCGCGCGCCACGCCGAGCACGCGCAGGCCGCGTTCGGCCATGGCTTCGACCTGCTGGCGGATGGCGCCCTGCCGCGCGGCATCGAGGTGGCACAGGTCGGCCACGGCCTCGGGGGCGCCCTTGGTGGCCAGTAGGTGCTGCGCCGGCTCACTGCTCGCAAACACGCGCGTCATGGCCAGGATCTCGCCTGAGAGCGCGTACTCGAACTCCGGCTCGCGGCCGTCGTGCACATGCTCGGTGCCGGCCAGCCACTGGTGGCCAAAGTGCTGGATGGCCTTTTCCATGGGGTCGAACGGGTCGCCCGGCGTGGCCAGCATGGCGAATTCGGCCAGCCGGTGGAACTCCTCGGGCAGTTCGTCCGCGCCCTCGGGCGTGAACTGCGCGTGGGCCGTGGCCAGCCCCGCCACGGCCATGCGGTTGACTGTGAGCGTGCCTGTCTTGTCCACCGCCAGCACAGTGATGGCGCCCAGCGCTTCGACGGCGGTGATGCGCCGCGTCAGCACCTTTTGCCGCGAGATGCGCCAAGCGCCCAGCGCCAGGAATACGATCAGGATGACGGGGATCTCCTCGGGCAGGATGGCCATGGCCAGCGCGATGCCCGACAGCAGGCTCTCCAGCAACGGCCTGTCGTTCCACCACCAGCCCAGCAGGACCTGGGCGCTGGCCAGCACCAGGGCGCCGGCGCCGAGGCGGCGCACCAGTGTGCGCGAGCGCTGCTGCAGCACCGAGGGCGGCTCGGTGGTGGCGGCCAGGTCGGCGCCGATGCGGCCCACGGCGGTGTGGGCCGCGGTGGCACGCACCTCGGCCAGACCGACGCCGCGCGTGACCACTGTGCTGGCAAACAAAGCCCCCACGCTTGCCACTTCGTGTGCTGCGCTGCCCCCCAAGGGGGCGGGCCTTGCTTGGGGTGGCCCGGCGCTGGCGGCCGGCGCCCCCATGCTTGCAGACGCTTGCGCGTCCTGCGCCGCGGGCAGCTTGGCCACCGGCACTGCCTCGCCGGTGAGCAGTGATTCGTCCACCTCCAACTGGCCGCCCAACAACTGCGCATCGGCGGCGATGCGGTCGCCCTCATGCAGCACCAGAATGTCGCCGCGCACCACGTCGCGCCCGGCAATGCGCTGCTCCTGGCCGTCGCGCAGCACCAGCGCACGCGGGGCCGACAGGTCGCGCAGCGATTCGAGCGCACGCTGCGTCTTGCGCTCCTGCACCAGCGTGATGCCGATCACGACGAACACGAAGCCGAGCAGGAACAGCGCCTCGGCGCGGTCGCCCAGCGCCAAATAGATGCCGCCGGCGGCCAGCAGCATCAGGAACATGGGTTCGGTGAGCACGCCCTGCACGATGGCCCAAGTGGACTTGGGCGCGCTGCCCGGCAGCAGGTTCGGCCCCTCGGCGGCCAGCCGTCGCATCGCTTCGTCGCTAGTCAAGCCAGACGGCGTGGGTACCTCGCGGGAAAACGACGCCGATTCATTCTCAGCCGGGCGGGTGCGCACAGCAGATCGGCAGTTCTTACCGGATCAACAGCACCGGGGTCGAGCACTGGGCCAGAACCTTCGTCGCCACCGAGCCAAGCACGAGGCCTGCAAGGGCGCCGTGGCCGTGCGAACCCATCATCAGCAGGTCGAATTTTCCTTTCTCGGCCAGCTTCGCGATGTTCTCGGCCGGATGGCCGACTTTATGGACGAAAGTCGCTTCGATGCCTCGGCGCTTCAGGAAGATCCGGACCGGTCTGAAGACCGCTTCGGCGTCATCATGGTAGTAGCCGCGAACGAGTTCCGGCCCGGCAAATGCCACAGCCCGGTGCGGCAGTGCCAAGACGCCGTGGAAGGCCATGTATTCATGGTCCGGAGTAAACCACTCGTCATGCACCGCCAGATACGCCAGCATGCGCTTGGTGTACTGGCTACCGTCTACAGCGAGCAATATCTTCATCGTTTGAACTTTCGTCTTGATGCGGCTCGCGCCTAAGCCCCCAAGGCAGCGTTCGCGTGACGCCGGACCATCGCACCGACCCACCCCTTCTTCGTTTCCATTCTGCTCCGGCCACGTCATTCAAGTGTTGATCTGCGTCAATGGAGCGGCTGCCGAACCTGTCAGTATTCGCAACAGTGATCGGCCTCGCCAAAGCGGCGATCAAGTTCGCAGCCCACATCCAACTGCAGGGAAATGCGATGAACTGGAAAAACACTACCGACCGTTACGGATCACCATCAATCGGCATGCACTGGCTGATGTTCTTTCTGCTGACCGGCGCGTATGTATGCATCAACCTCGCCGATGTCTTCCCCAAGGGCAGCCAGCTTAGGGGCAACCTGAAGACCTGGCACTACCTGCTCGGTCTTTGTGTCTGGGCACTCGTCGTTATACGCCTCGGGATTCGATTCCTTTCGGGGCCGCCGCCTGGCATCGAGCCGCAAATATCGCTCTGGCAGCGGCGTCTGGCGGGGGTGATGCATGTCGCACTATATGTCTTCATGATCGCCATGCCTCTGCTCGGCTGGCTCGCTCTCAGCGCCAAGGGCCTGCCAATTGAGATTTTCGGTCTGCAGCTACCAGCACTGATCGGCCCCGACAAGGCGCTGGCCGAATCCATCGGGGATATCCACGAGACCATCGGCGCGGCAGGCTATTACCTGATCGGCATGCACGCTGCTGCGGCGTTGTTTCATCACTACGTGATATGCGACAACACGCTCGTGCGAATGTTGCCGCTGGGCCGCTGAAACCCAGAATATAGACAGTTGACCAGAGGAACGGCGTCCGCGCAACGCTCAGCGCAGACGCAGTGCCATAGTGTCTTGCGAAGGAGAGCGGTGCTGGCAAACTGATTCAGGCCGGCGCGCCGACAGCGCGCACCACCAGCACCGGCACCGGGGCGTATCGCACGATCTGCTCGGCATCACTGCCGAGCAAAGCCCGGCCGATGCCACGCCGGCCATGGGACCCCACCACAATCAGGTCCGCCTTGGCACGCCTGGCCTGCTCGGCCACATGGTCGCAGAGCCGCCCCGGCTCTTCCATGACCAGCACGCTGTCAGCCTGCACACCCTGGTCCAGTGCCATTTGCCGCCCGTGCGCAAGTATTTTTTCGCCAACTGCGCGCATGCGCGGGAGGATTTCGTCGGTGTAGCTGGCTGGCGGTTCGAAGCCGCTGACATGCTGGAGCACATCCACCACATGGACCAGCCGCAACCCGGCACCCGTCAAATGGGCGAATCGAATGGCCTCGACCAGCGCCGCGTCCGACACGGGACTGCCGTCGACCGGCACGAGAATCTGATGGTAGGTGGACATCGACTGCTCCGGAGTTCAGTTGAATTCAACGCAGACGCAGGTACAGCGCCATGGTGTCCTGTGACGGCTCGACCGAAACCTCGAAGCCGCATTGGCGGGCCAGCGCTGCCATGCCCAGGTTCTCTGCCAGGCATTGCCCCATCACTTCGGCGGTCCCGCGTTCGCGCAAGTAACGGATCAGTTTGCCCAGCAACTGCTGGCCCAAGCCTTTGCCCTGCCAGGAGGAGGCCAACTGGATTGCAAATTCCGCCTGCACATTGTCGGGGTCGCACACGGCGCGCACCTCGCCCGCCATGATCCGGTCGCCGGAGCCCATGGTCGCGAGCGCGATGAAGGTCATCTCGCGGTCATAGTCGATCTGGCTGTAGCGCGCCAACTCTGAATGCGGCACTTCGCGCCGCGCCATGAAAAAGCGCAGGCGCATGTCAGCGGGCGACGCCTTGGCATAGAAGTCCATCAGACGCTGGCCGTCTTCAGGACGGATCGGGCGTACCAGCAATTCATGGCCTGCCACTTCGATGTGCTCTTCAAGGGCCGACGGATAAGGACGGATGGCGAGCCGACTCCCCTCGCCTGCCGCCACCGGTCGCAGCCTGACACGCGCGTCCACGGCCAGTACGCCCTGCGCATCGACGAGCAGCGGGTTGATGTCGAGTTCGGCCAGCCAGGGCAGGTCGCAGGCCATTTGCGACACCTTCAGCAACGTGTCCACGAGCGATTTCTCATCCGCTGGCGGGCGGCCGCGGTAACCCGCCAGCAGGGGCGCAAGCCCGCTTCTGATGATCATGTCACTCGCAAGGTTGGCATTGAGCGGCGGCAAGGCCACCGAATGGTTCTTGTGCAGTTCGACGGCGATTCCCCCCTCGCCCAGCAGGATGACCGGGCCGAACACCGCATCCGTGGCGATTCCGACAATCAACTCATGCGCGTCGGGGCGCTGGGCCATGGCCTGCACGGTAAAGCCCAGCACCACGGCTTGTGGCTGCAGGCCTGCCACCTGCTGGCGCATCCTGAGCGCCGCCGTCCGAACTTCTTCGGCAGACGCAAGGCCGAGCGCGACGCCACCGACATCAGACTTGTGAATGATCTGGGGCGAAACAATCTTCAGCGCCACGGGATAGCCGATCCGGTTCGCAGCAGCGACCGCCTCCTCGGTGTCGCGGGCCCTTAGGGTTTGGACGACAGGAATGCCGTAGGCCTGCAACAACGCAAGCGCCTGCTCTTCATCCAGCCACTCGTGGCCATCCTGCAGCGCCTGCTCATGCAGCGACTGGGCGCGTGCGCGATCCGGTGTGAAGTCTTCCAGCGTTTCGGCGGGGATCTGCTGCAAGGCAGCCTGATTGCGCGCATGGTTAACCAGTTGCAGCCACGCTGCGACGGCGCGTTCGGGCGTGTTGTAGCTGGCGACGCTCGCCGCATCGCAGGCCGCAAGCGCGGCCGCCACGGCGTCGCCGCCCAGCCAGCAGGTGAGCACCGGCCGGGCGGATTCCTTGATGAGCGCCAGGCACGCGGACGCGATCTCCGTCGCGGGCACGATGGCCGTTGGCGCGTGCATGAACAACACCGCATCGACCTCGGGTGCCGCCAGCAGCACGCGCAATGCGTCCTGGTAGCGATCGACCGGCGCATCGCCAATGATGTCGATCGGGTTGCCATGCGACCAGGTAGCCGGCAGGCATTGGTCGAGGGCACCCATCGTCTGCTCACTCAGACGGGCGAGCCTGCCGCCGCCCAGTTGCAGTGCGTCGGCCGCCAGCACTCCAGCGCCGCCGCCATTGGTCAGGATGGCCAACCGCTCGCCGCACCACGGGCGCACGCGAGCGAGGGTTTCGGCGGCATCGAACAGCGACTCCAGCGTATCCACCCGCAGCATGCCAGCCCGCCGGATGGCGGCATCGACCACTGCGTCGGAGCCAGCCAGGGCCCCGGTGTGCGAGGCAGCAGCCTTGGCTCCATCGGTCGCGCGCCCCGCCTTGACCACAATCACCGGCTTGTTGCGCGCAGCCGCACGCGCCGCCGACATGAACTTTCGCGCGGACTTGAAGGATTCGGCGTACACCAGAATGGCCCGGGTTCCCGCATCGCTCGCGAGGTAATCGAGAACATCGCCGAAGTCCACATCGGCACTGTCACCCAACGAGATGAAATGCGAAAACCCAATATTGCAGCTGTTCGCCCAATCCAGCATCGCAGTGGCCAGCGCACCGGACTGGGTCACGAACGCCACCCGGCCCGGCTGGGCATTGCCAGGCGCAAAGCTGGCGTTGAGCGAGACGCCCGGAACCAGTGCGCCAATGCAGTTGGGCCCCAGGATGCGCAGCAGGTACGGCCGCGCCGCCTCCAGCATGGCTTGCTCCAGCGAGGACCCCCCCTGTAGGGACGGTTGCTTCAGCCCTGCTGTCAGCACCATGGCGGCACGCGTCCCTTTTTCGCCCAACGCGGCAATCAGTTCGGGCACGGTGCGCGCCGGCGTGCAGATGACGGCAAGGTCGGGCGCCTGCGGCAACGACGCGACGTCTGTCCAGGCCGGGCCGCCGTCTACGGTTGCATGCCGGCTGTTGACTGGCCAGATGGGACCCTTGAACCCGCCAAGCTTGAGGTTGCGCAACACCAACGATCCGACGCTCCCCTTGCGGTCGGAGGCACCGATCACCGCCACCGAGGCGGGTTGGAACAGGGCTTCCAGATTTCGAACGCTCATGAAAATCCTTTTACTTCCAGGTAAATGGGCCACATGGCCTGATGAATGGAGATTAACGCCCGGGCAGCGCCCATGCTTGCTCTAGATCAAGGACGTCAAGGTGGGGACCTTCCAGAATGAAACCATTAATAGCAAGGGTTCTTTTATGGAAACATACAATGCTCAGTTGGCACCTCGTTTCAGTCAACTACTGGCGCAGCGAGAAGCGGAACTGCGCGCGATTCTTCATGCGGCCGACAATTTGGCCAATGAGACAGCGGGA
This sequence comes from Rhodoferax sp., assembly GCA_031291295.1. Classification (GTDB taxonomy): domain Bacteria; phylum Pseudomonadota; class Gammaproteobacteria; order Burkholderiales; family Burkholderiaceae_C; genus Rhodoferax_A. The sequence continues at coordinate 17,690 of JARLJI010000225.1, forward strand.
GCTGAACAGCACGAAGTGGTGGATTTCAAGGATGTGGCCACGGAGCAGACCTTGGCCATGGTCGAAGACATGAAGGCGGAACATGCAGCCCAGGAGTTGCAGAACGTGCTGGATGCGCGCCGCCGCTTGCATGACCAGAGCTATGGATTTTGCACGCGTTGCGGCGAAGCGATCGACCTGCGGCGTCTTGCGGCCATGCCCGCTGCACCCTTTTGTGCGTCATGCCAGGCTGAGCACGAGCATGGTCAGAGGTCGACCATGCGGCGCTGACTCGTTCTTTCCTCAAGCGCGGGGCGTGCGAACCCGCCGATTTGCTGGTCATCCAGTTCGACACCAACGCAGAAAACGGATTCAAGCCGGCACTCGAAGCCTGGCAGGCGGCCATGACCGGTTCGCTGAATGGCGCGGCAAACTGGCCCGCCGTGCAACAGTGAGCAATGCTCGAGTTTCTCAGAAGAAATATGGTGGGGGGGGGTGGTGCGCAACCTGCCCCGGTGCCGCATGTGTATCGCGTCAAATAGCGCGAACTTGATGATCGACGAGCCCGCGCAGAGTTTCGATGCCGCCCATGGCAGGCAACGCCTTCGAAAACGGCGTCATCGCGGCACGTCCCAGCAGTTTGCCCAATCCCGTGGCCGTCTCCGGCAGAATGGCCGGCTAGGTTCATGCCGGTGGGCCAGCCCCGGCCGAACTCGGGACGCTATTAAATAAATAGCTATTTATGCACGTCCCATAAGGGCTACAGGTCAATTTTGTTTAAAATTCTCAGCACAGCGCGAGCCCCCGACATATGCGAGTGGGTCAGCACACGCTGCATCTCACTGCCCAGCAGCTGCGCCGCCTGCGAGTCTGATACGTCATACCAAGGATCACTCATGCCCAAACCTCCCCCAAAAAAATTGCCCAACCTGTCACTGACCAGCGTCCCGGCTTTCTGGCCGATAACCATGGCGGCCCAGTTGCTTGAGCAAGGGACCGAGCTCTACGCCAAGAATCTCAAATTCGTCGACGAGGAAATCAAGATTCACCACGACTTGCGCCCCAAGCTTGCGACACGGAACAAGGTGCGTCTCGATCTGCGCACCATGGCGTTGCGCGAGTATGGCAAGCTGGGCGGCATTCCGACGCTTGTCGACGCTCCCCATGCCGGACATACCGCCATGATCGCGGACTACCACAAGGGGCAAAGTCTGGTGGAAACATTGCTGGCCAACGGCGTCGGTCATGTCGCCCTGACCGACTGGAAGTCGGCCACGCAGGACATGAAGGATCTGGAGATCGACAACTACCTGGCGGAGTTGGTGGTTGCGATTGACGACCTGGGCGGACGGGTGAATCTGGTCGGCCTGTGCCAAGGCGGCTGGGTCTCTGCCATGGTGGCTGCGCGGTTCCCGGACAAGGTCAACAAGCTGGTGCTGGCGGGCGCACCCATCGATACCGATGCCGGCAAGGGCTCCATCAAGCGGATGGTGCACAAATCCCCCGCCTCGTTCTACGAAGAGTTGGTAGCCCTGGGCGGGGGGCTGATGAAGGGCGCGTACATGCTGCAAGGCTGGAAAAACATGCATCCCGAGCAGCACTATATGCAGGATCATGTGGATCTCTATGAACACATGGATGACCGGGCGTACCTCAAAAAGGAAGAGACGTTCGAGAGCTGGTACGAAAATCCGATCGACCTACCGGGACGCTGGTACCTTCAGGTCATCACGCAGATATTCATGAAAAACCGGCTCGCCAAGGGCCAGTTTGTCGGGCTCGGCCGCAGGCTCAACCTGCGCGACATCAAGTGCCCGGTCTATTTATTGGCGGGCGCGGATGACGACATCACCACGCCCGAACAGGTGCTCGACGCTGCCAAATATATCGGGACACCCAAGTCCCGCATTGTGAAGAAGACGGTGCCGGGTGGACATATCGGATTGTTCATGGGTGCGCGCACCTTGAATGAACATTGGCCACCCATTGCCCGCTGGATCGCCGAGAAGTAACCACCGGAGAGAACCGGAAACACGATACGTTTACACGTCCCCTGCCAGTGGCGCCAGTGGCATCAGGTCGCTCGCTTGCGCGATGGCCTGGACGGAGCTTCAGCTGCCTTGCCGGCAGCTTGCGCGAGGTTCTGCACGCTGTCCGACACCATCTTGCTAGCCTGCTTTTGCGACTGCTGCATCACTTCAAAAGCCTGGGTGGTGAAATTCATCAGATTTTGCATCATCGCTGCCGGATCGCCGCCGCCCACGGGTGCAGTGCCATTGCCGCTTTGCGGCATGTTCTGCAGAGCTTGCGCCATGCGCACCATGCTGCGGTTCAGCGCCGCAGCCAGCTCACTCTGGGTGCTGGCTGCAATCTCGGCGAGTTGCTGGGTATAGAGCATCACCCGCTGGCCGTTCCCCTGCATCGGATTTGCGGCCTGGGCACTCATCAACCCCGGCAGATCCTTGGCTGCAAGTGTCGTTCGCATGGCCTCGGTCGCATTCTGTCCGGCCTCGCGCAAGGTCTGCAGATTGAGTTGCACCAGTTTTTCGAAGCCATTCATCATTTTGTCCGCCATGCTGACGAGGGACTCAAACTCGGCGTCTTTGACGGTCTGAATTTGTTCATTGATGCTCATCGCGCTACTCCTGTGGGATTGATTTAGTACCCAAGTCTGAGCGGCATGGCAACAAGCTTCATTGATCTATATCAGCGTATCGGCCTCCACCGCCGCGATCCATTCCTCGTTGGTCGGCTCCACCACGACCTTGACGCGGCTTGCGGCACTGGAAATGACAGGAGCATTGGCTGTGTTGGCGGCCTCGTCGAGTTCCACGCCAAGGAAGGCGAGCCCCGCGCAGATACGGCTGCGGATCACCGGATTGTGTTCGCCGATACCGGCGGTGAAGGCGAGCATGTCGAGGCCGCCGAGGACCGCGGCCAGGGCACCGGCTTCGCGCACGATACGGCGCACGTACAGCGCCAGCGCGTCGCGTACACGCTCATTGTCTTCGTGCTGCAGCAGCACGCGGGGGTCTGACGAAACACCCGACAGGCCCAGCAGGCCCGAGTCATGGTAGAGGGTATCCGCGACCTGCTCCAGCGAGAGCTTTTGCACCTGCATCAGATAAATCACCGCACCCGGATCGAGCGCGCCGCAGCGTGTGCCCATCATCAGGCCGTCGAGTGCCGAAAACCCCATTGTGGTGGCGACACTCTTGAGGCCCTGCAACGCGCACAGGCTGGCGCCGCTGCCCAGGTGCGCGGCCAGGGTGCGCCCGCGTGCGGCGTCACCATAGTGTTCTGGCAGTGCGATGGAAAGGTATTCGTAGGACAGGCCGTGGAAGCCATAACGGCGCAGGCCCTGCTCCAATGCCGAATGCGGCAGCGGCAGCATCTGCTCCACGCGCGGCATGGTGCGATGAAACCCGGTGTCGAGGCAGGCGAACTGCGGCAGATCCGGGTGCAGGTTCAGCAAGGCTTCGATAGCCTCCAGTGCATACGGTTGGTGCAACGGCGCCAGCGGAATATAGCTGCGCAAATCGGCAAGCACGGCGGCATCCACCCGCACCGGCGCAAAGTAGCGGGTGCCGCCATGCACGACCCTGTGCGCCACTGCGCTCAGACGGTGCATCCCAAGCCGCGCTGTGACGCGGCTGCGGATATGCTGCAGCGCCGCATGGTAGGGCTGGTCGGCGGGCAAAGGCAGGGGCTGCTCTGCCGCACCGCTCTCGGTCACCGTTGCATGCGGCGTGGTGATGCCATCGACTTTTCCGGACCAGAGCGGCTCGCGCGGCAAGGGCTTGCGCGTGGCGTCGAACAGCGCGAACTTCACGCTCGACGAGCCCGCGTTGAGCACCAGGATCACATCGGCACTCATACCGCCACTCCCGCGTTGCGGCGTGCCAGCAACACGGCCAGCGCGCAGGAGGCAATGCGTGCCTCGCGCGGGTCGGCGCGGCTGGTCAAGATGATGGGAACGCGCGCGCCGAGCACAATGCCAGCGCTTGCGGCGCCACCCAAGTATTCAAGTTGCTTGGCCAGCATGTTGCCGCTCTCCAGGTCGGGCACCACCAAAATGTCGGCCTGTCCGGCGACTGGCGACACAATGCCTTTGATGCGCGCCGCGGCCGCGGACACCGCGTTATCGAAGGCGAGCGGGCCGTCAAGCACTCCCCCCTGGATCTGGCCGCGGTCGGCCATCTTGCAAAGTGCAGCTGCATCCAGCGTGGCCGGCATGCGGGGGTTCACCAACTCGACCGCCGCAAGAATTGCTACGCGCGGTTGCTTCACGCCGATAGCGTGCGCCAGATCGATAGCGTTGCGAATGATGTCAGCCTTCTCCTCCAGCGTCGGCGCAATGCTGATCGCCGCGTCAGTGATGATGAAAGGGCGCGGATAGGCGGGCGACTGCATCAGAAAGCAGTGCGTAATGCGCCTTGCGGTGCGCAGTCCGGCGCTGGCGGCCACCACGGCGGACATCAGCTCGTCGGTATGCAGACTGCCCTTCATCAAGGCATCGACCTTGCCCTGTCCCGCCAATTCGACTGCGCGCGCCGCAGCAGCCTGGCTGTGCGGCACATCCTCGATGGCGATGCCGGAGAGGTCTATGCCCGCAGTTTGCGCAATCGCGCGCAGTTTCTGTGCGGGTGCCACCAGCACGGGCTCGATCAGCCCTGCCGTACGTGCGTCGACTGCTGCTTCCAGGCTGGTCTGATCACAGGGGTGAACTACCGCCACGCGTATCGCACCGCGCAGGCGCGCTGCGTCGAGCAGACGTTGCATGCCACCGCCCTCGATCAACCGAACCTCTGGCAGCGTGGCGCGCAAGCGCACGATTTTCTCGGTCGGTGCGATCACGCGTGCCTCGCCGGCGATCACACGCTGGCCGTCCTGGTTGGTGCAGGCGCAGGCCAGGGTCAGCTGCTGGGTGGCGGGATCGCGCGCGGTGACGGTGACGCTGACGTCGAGCGTATCGCCGATGCACACCGGTGCGAGGAACTCCAGCGTCTGGTTGAGGTAGATCGTGCCGGGCCCCGGCAGCCGCGTGCCAAGCACCGCCGAGATCAGCGCACCGCCCCACATGCCGTGCGCGATCACACCGTGGAAGCGGCTGTCTACGGCGAATTGCGGATCAAGGTACTGCGGATTGTCGTCACCGGACATGACTGCAAACAATTGGATATCGGTCTCCGTCAGGCTGCGCTGGATGGAGGCCGATGCACCGACCGCAATCTCGTCAAAAACCAGATTGCGCACCACCGCGAGATCGTTGTCACCGGCAGGTTGGGTGACGGGCGGCAATGCGAATGGATTATTCATGAATGTTTCTTGTCTTTTTACGGTGCAGACAGCGGCCTCAGTTCAGCATGTGCATGCTGGCATCGACATACAGCGTATCACCCGTAACGGCGCGCGCCGGGTGACATTCGCCATCAACTCGTCGAAGCCCGCTATGCCCACGACCAAGTCGCGCTTCCCGCGACAGAGCGGGTGCCAGAGGCCGCATCCATCTCAGGACTGCTTGACGTATTCGCCCGGTGCATCGCCCTGCACGGGATAGCCGCGCGCCGGTGCGCCGAGGCGCGGGGGCTTGACCTTTGCGGCGGAGCGCGCATCGAGCCAGGCGCACCAGGCCGGCCACCAGGAGCCTTCGTGCTGCGGCGCCTGCGCGAGCCAGTCGTCCGGCGCGAGATACGCGCTGTCGGCGGAACGCTCCAGCATCTGGAAATGCCGGTGCGGATGCCCTGGCTCGCTGACAATGCCGGCATTGTGGCCGCCGGAGGTGAGTACAAAGGTGATGTCGGTCACCATCTCGTTGTGAACCTTGTAGACCGAGCGCCAGGGGGCAACGTGGTCCGTCACGGTACCGACACAAAACACCGGTGAGCGAATGCGCGAGAGAGCCACTGGCCGATCGTCGACCCGGTAATGGCCGGCAGACAGATCGTTGTTCAGGAACAGCCGGCGCAGGTACTGCGAGTGCATGCGCGCCGGCATGCGTGTGGCGTCGGCATTCCAGGCCATCAGGTCGTTTGGCGTGTCGCGCTCGCCCATGAGGTACTCGCCCACCATTCGCGACCAGAGCAGATCGTAGGAATTCAGCATCTGGAAGGCGCCCGCCATCTGCCGTGCGGTCAGAAAACCTGTCCGCGCCATCTGGTCCTCGAGCCAGGCGACTTGCGCGTCGTCGATGAACAGGGCAAGTTCACCGGGCTCGGTGAAGTCGACCTGCGCTGCGAACAGGGTCAGCGAGGCCAGCCGCTTGTCGTTGTCGCGCGCCATCGCCGCCGCCACGATCGACAACAGCGTGCCACCAAGGCAGTACCCCGTGGCATGCACCCGCTGTTGCGGCACGATGGCGCAGACCGCATCAAGCGCAGCGCGGACCCCGAGATTCACGTAGTCGTCCATGTCCAGATCCGCGTCTTCGCGGCCCGGGTTCTTCCAGGAAATGCAGAACACCGTATACCCCTGGTCGACCAGGTACTTGATCAGTGAGTTGTGCGGCGACAGATCCAGGATGTAGTACTTCATGATCCATGCCGGAACGATGAGCACCGGCTCCGGCCGCACGGTCCCGGTGGTCGGCGCGTACTGGATCAATTCGATGAGGCGGTTCCTCAGCACCACCTTGCCCGGCGTGATGGCGACGGTCTCACCAGGCGCAAAACCGGTCGGCACCGGTGCAGCCAGGCCGAGCGCGCGCAGGCTGTCGTCGAACGCGTTGCGCGCGCCGAGCAGCAGGTTGCTGCCGCCGCTGTCCCGCGCACGTTGCAGCACCACCGGATTGGTCGGCAGGAAGTTGCCGGGCGAGAACACGTCCAGCCACTGGCGCGCGGCGAAGGCCACCACGTCCTCGTGGTGGCGCGACACGCCATGCAGCCCGCGCGTGGCCTGCGCCCACCATTCCTCGGTCAGCAGGAACGACTGCTGCAACACGTCGAAGGGCCACTGCCGCCAGGCCGGATCGGCAAAGCGGCGATCGGTTTCGGGCGGGTCCACACAGGCCGCGCACGCGCCGGCGGACCAGCGCGCGGCAAGGTAGCGCGACAGCCGGTCGGACTGCTCCAGCGCCAGGCGCAACAGTTCGCCCTGCCGGCCCGGCGAGATCGCGAGATGTGCATACCAGTCCAGCCAGGCGAGCTGCAGCGAGACCGGCGACAGCGAGGCGCTGGCGCCCGCCAGCGCTGCGTGCACCTTGCGGTCGATGCGGTCGGCCAGTGCCAGCGGCGTCGGTGCCGGCGTCGGGGATGCGGGTGTCGGAGATGCGGGCGAAGTGGTGTTCATCAACATGGAAATTTCCAAAAGCGCCGCATGCGGTGCGCGTCACCCGTGCCGGGTGAGCCTGCCCCAACGGCTTGCTGCAGTGCAGCGTAACAGCCAAATTCCAGACGGGTATTGATTTTGGTCAAACGCGTGCCGGAGCCGCGGGATTGGTTCCGCTCGCGGACAACTCGACAATCTCGGCGGTGATGCCCTCCTGGCGCACGCGGCGGAACTCGGCCTCCAGCGCATCGCGCTTGTGCTCGACATTGGCATGCGCGGCGATCATTGCCTGCACGCGTGCCTGGTTTTCGGCGGCAAAGGACAGCAGCAGCGCCTCGCACAGCTCGGCGAACACATATTCGAGCGCGAGGCGCGCAGCCAGCTCGCGCGGCAGCAAGTCGATGCGTGGCGGAAAGCGTCGCGTCGCGGCCGGAAAGCGCGCATAGTCGAACGGCAGCAGCCAGCGCCGCACCACGCTGAAGCTCGCGTCCTGCGGCACCGCGTAAACCAGCGCCACTCTCGCGACGGCGGCGTCGCCGAGCCGCGCGTAGAGCGCATCGGCAATGCGTCCGGCCAGCACCGGCATCTGGTCGGGATGGGCGATCATCGGCGCACTCCAGTCGGGTTCGGCGCCGCGCATGCGCTGCACGGTCAGTCCGCGGTCGCCGACCAGGAAGCGCGCGCGCGCCGGCACCGCGTCGGCCGCGTCGAGCACGCGCTCGTTGAAACTGCCCGCGAAGCCCTGCTCGGCGCACAGCGCGATGCATAGCGTGGCCGGCGCGGCGTCGGCGGGCGGTGGTACGGCGGCCGGCGATTCATGCGGCGGCAGCAGCGCCAGCGCCTCGCCGATCGCGCCGGCGATGGTCTGTGCATAGGCCTGGATGCCAGCCAGGCGCTCGCGCGCCTCGCGCGAGCGCGCCGCGGCGATCGCGCGCAGGGCGCCGATCACGCTGCCGAGCTGGCGCGTGGTCGCGATACGCGCGGACACATCGGCGAGGCGCTCGCTCATGGCTTGACCGGGGGCGTCGCCGTCGCAATGGACTGTGCGAGACGGCGCACCACCTCAATCAACGTGTCGCGCGCGGCGGCGTCCAGCTCACCTCCCGCATTCAGGGCCTTTGCCTGTGCCGCGGCTTCAGTGTCGAGCTGCGCTGCCAGGCGCCGGCGCAACTCGCTGATCAGCGCCGGCGGGTGGGCATCGAAGATGCCGGCGTCGAGCGCGGAAAGTAAGGCGATCTGGTCGGCCGGGCGCAGCGCTGCGAAACGCGGCTGGGTCAGCAGCGCGCGGATGCGCTCTCCGCGCGCGATCTGCGTGCGCACGCGGCGGTCGCCGAGGCCGCCGAAGCGCGTGAACATCTCCAGCTCCAGGAACTGCGCGTAGTCCAGCCGCAGCCGGCCCGAGACCGTGCGCAGGGCGTGCGTCTGCGCCTTGCCGCCGACACGACTGACCGACAGGCCGACCTGCACCGCGGGGCGCAGGTTCGCGGCGAACAGGTGGCTGTCGAGCACGATCTGGCCGTCGGTGATCGAGATCAGATTGGTCGGAATGTAGGCCGACAGCGCGCCCGCCTCGGTCTGCGCGATCGGCAGCGCGGTCAGCGAGCCGCCGCCGAGTTCCGGCGACAGCTTGGCGGCGCGTTCGAGCAGGCGCGCATGCAGGTAGAAGATGTCGCCCGGGTAGGCCTCGCGGCCGGGTGGCTGGCGCGTCAGCAGCGCCAGCTCGCGGTGCGTCGCCGCGTGCTTGGTGAGGTCGTCGATCACGACCAGCGCATGCTGGCCACGGTCGCGAAAGTATTCCGCGATCGTGAAGCCGGCGAATGGCGCGAGCCATTGCAGGCCGGCCGGATCGGCGGCGGAGGCGACAACGAACACGCAGCGCTCGGGCGCGCCATGCGCGCGCACCGCTTCGATGACCTGGCGCACCGCGTTCGCGCGCTGGCCGATCGCGATGTAGACGCAGACGATGTCGGAGTGCTTCTGGTTGATGATCGCGTCGACGGCGAACGAGGTCTTGCCGGTGGCGCGGTCGCCGATGATCAGCTCGCGCTGGCCGCGCCCTATCGCGAACAGCGCATCGACGACGAGCACGCCGGTATGCACCGGCTCCGTCACGAGCGCGCGATCGGCGATCGCGGGCGCGGCGCATTCGATCGGCATATGAGCCTCGGCCACCACAGCCTCGTCGCGATCGAGCGGCCGGCCCATCGGATCGACGACGCGGCTAAGCAAGCCGGGGCCGACCGGCACGCGCAGCACCTCACCAGTGCCGGTGACAAGCGAGCCCGCCTCGATCGCATCGCCCTCGTCCAGCAGCACCGCGCCGATGCGCTCGGCATCGAGGGTGAGGGCGAAGCCGAGGCTGCCGCCGGCGAAGCGCAGCACCTCGTCCAGCCGCGCGTCGGGCAGGCCGGACACCTGCGCGATGCCGTCGGCGACATGCTCGACGCGGCCCAGCGTCTGCGCCCTGGCCGCGAGCGGTACCGCCGCCACGGTGGCGCGGCTGCGGGCAAGCCAGGCTGCGCCAGCCTCAGGCGTTTGGCTGGGCGTCATGGCGGGTTAATGCCTCGAGCAGATGGGCGAGATCGGCGCGCAGGCTGTTGCGAACCACGGCACCGTCGCCTTCGAGTTCCAGCCCGGCGAGCAGGGACGGATCGACGGTGGCATCCAGCGTCACCGCGCGGCCGAGACTCTGGCCGATGGCGGTGCGCAGATGCTCGAGTTCGGCCGGCGTCAGCGCGCGCGCGGCGGTCAGGCGCGGCGGCGCGCCGTTCGCGAGGGTCGCGCGTGCGTCCTGCGGCAGTGCCGCCACGGCCGCCGCCAGGCCGGCGACGAAGCCGTCCACGCGTGCGCTGTCGGGCAGGCGCGCGAGCAGGCGCGTGGCGATGTCCACGGCCAGCGTCGCGGCGCGGTCCTGCATGACGCGGGCTTCGGCGGCGCGCG
>JARLJI010000028.1 GCA_031291295.1 Rhodoferax sp.
CACCACCGCGACACCATTTGACTGGACCTACACCCGCGACGACCTCAACGCCTTCCTGCGCCGCCTCGACCTCCAGAACACACCGCATACCCGCCCAGACGCGGCATGACCCCCGACGAACTTACGACCGTGACCACTAGCGTCATCAAGCCCTGGCCCCGCCGACAAATCGGCGGGGCCAGGGCTTGTCGCTAGTGGCTCGTCGTCAGAAGTTTCTGGTGGTGAGGAGGCCTGTTGCGGGCATGTCCCATGCATCTCGGATCAAATCGCGGTCGTTGATCGTTTTAAGTAGTTGAGACGTCAAGCTAGACGGGGATTGACGTCGAGATCGTGAGTCCACCCCGGCCTACAACGACGTAGGAGTGTTGACATGACCGCATCCGTTACGGTCTTGGATTCGCCCCGGCCGCGCATCGGCGCAGCTAGGGCGCTGAAACTGTGCAGGTATCCGGTCAGCGATGGCGCTGCGGTCGAGGTGATTGAGGATGGTCCGAGCATCGCGGGTCGGCTGGCCTGGCTGGGTGCTCGGCTCATCGTCCGTCCGACGCTGGCAATCGGCAGCCACGTGCCGCATCTGCCCTGGCCATGGGGCATCATCGACTTTGCCTCGCGGGCGCTGCTGCCCATCCCGGGCACCGTCCGCGCCACCATCGGTTTGCCGAACTGCACCGCGCAGCTTGTCCGGGCCAGGGGCGTGCTGCCGGCTGACGGCACCCGCCGCATCGTGCTCTACATGCACGGCGGCGCGTTTTTGACCTGCGGGGTCCATTCGCACGGCCGGTTGACGACGATGATTTCGCACTACGCTGACGCGCCGGTGCTGGTGCCGAACTACCGGATGATCCCGAAACACTCGGTGGGACAAGCCCTTGAGGACTGTTACGACGGCTGGCGCTGGCTGCGCAACCAGGGCTACGAGCCCGACCAGATCGTGCTGGCCGGAGACTCGGCGGGCGGCTACCTGGCGCTGGCGCTGGCCGAATGCCTCCTGGCTGAGGGCGAGGAGCCGGCCGCCCTGGTGGCGATGTCGCCGCTGATGCAGCTGGAGATGGATCCCAAGCAGGCGCACCCTAACATCGGCAGCGATGCGATGTTCCCGCCCAAGGCGTTCGACGCGCTGGTGAAGCTGATCGCGAAGGCCGCCGCGCGCCGCGTCGTCGACGGGGAGCCCGAGGAGGTCTTCGAACCGCTGGACCGCGTCGAGCCGGGGCTGCCGCGCACGCTGATTCACGTGTCCGGCTCGGAGGTGCTGCTGTACGATGCGCGGCTGGCGGCACGCCGGCTGGCAGCCGCCGGAGTGCCCGCCGAGGTGCGCGTCTGGCCCGGCCAGGTGCACGACTTCCAGCTGTGTGCGCCGCTGGTGCCGGAGGCCACGCGGTCGCTGCGGCAGATCGGCGAGTACATCCGCGAGGCCACCGGATAAGCGCTGACCCGAAGACCACGCCATGGGATTAGGGATCTTTGCGACGCTAGAACACGACTCGTGCAGATGCCTGATACATCAGTGATTTCACAGGGCATCAGCGCTTTAGGCCCAGCTGAGGCGCTGATCGGGGGTAGGTTGTGATGTCGATGGAGCGCTACATCGCGCTGCTCGAAGAGCTTGAAACCCTGCGCCGCGGCAACCGTAGCTGGGCCTGATTTCGTCGCACGCACGGGGCATACGGGTGTACTTGCCTGGTGGACACTGCCTGACACGTCTCGTTTCTAGAAACGACGGCGACAGATCGTTTCTTGTCTCAGTTGATGGGCTTTGGATACATGGCGTTGACGGCGATTACGACGGTATGAATGGAGGCCCTATGCAGACGCTGGCAGACCGGCGTAGACGCCGGTTCCCAAAAGCATGCCAGCTGAACCGTTTTGAGGTCTACTTTCGACCTGAAAAACTGAGCGGGTGCTGGATCTGGTGCTGGTGTTGCGGGCTGTTGCGCTGGCCAGTGAGCCTCGGTCGGCTTGCCTGTTACCCGGCGAGGGCGCTGATCTTGACCAGGTTGTGGGCGAGGGCTCCGTGCCCGGTCCAGATCTGGCGCCTTCGGTGCCGTCGATGCGGGTGCGGTCCCAGCCGTAGCCGCGTTTGAGGTGGCTAACTCGCGCTGGGCTAGCCGAGTAATGTGCAAGTTCGGACCGAGGATCGATTCGATCGTCGGGTAACGGCCACCAGATGGCGATCAGCCATCCCGCCTGCTGGCCAACACCATTCGGCGTCCGCTAGATAGGGGTAACTTCGACCGCCTGAGGACCTTTGGGTCCCTGTTCGACCTCGAATCGGACTCGCTGATTTTCCTGCAGCGAACGAAATCCGCCCCCCTTAATCGCGGAGTGGTGGACGAACACATCGGCTCCACCGCCGTCGGGCGCGATAAAGCCAAAGCCCTTCTCGCTGTTGAACCATTTGACGATTCCCTCTGCCATATTTCTCGCTTTCTGATTGTGCCGACCTCGCGGGAGCCCTCGGCTGGGAAGCGGTCTCTCCAGGTGCCGAACTCGTGTGCCACGAAATGGTCCGTCGGCTTCATATCGCTCAGCGTGCCGGCAACCGAAAGGGGTTACAGCTGCGGCCGTTTACTCCTTGGTGGCACCCGGCTTGCTGCTTACCGCCTCGCTCGCGCTGCGCACGACGCTGCGCAGAAACTCCACCCGCGTC
>JARLJI010000226.1 GCA_031291295.1 Rhodoferax sp.
GTGGACGGGACCAACACCACGCTGAACTCGGGCCGCATCCAGATCACCCTCAAGCCGCTGGACCAGCGCGGAGTCACCGCCAGCGAGGTCATTCAGCGCCTGCAACCCAAGCTGGCGGCCGTGGACGGAATCCAACTTTTCCTGCAGCCTCTGCAGGACCTGACAGTGGAAGACCGGGTCAGCCGGACGCAGTTCCAGTACGCGCTCGAAGATCCCGACCAGGCCGAACTAGCCACCTACACACGCCAGATGGTGCGCGAGCTGGCCAAGGAAAGTGTTGTGACCGACGTAGCCAGCGACCTGCAGGACCAGGGGCTGGGTGCGCAACTGGTGATTGATCGCGACACCGCGGCGCGGCTGGGTATCGCCATGGCCGACGTGGACAACACGCTTTACGACGCCTTTGGCCAGCGCCAGGTCTCCACCATGTTCACGCAGCTGAACCAGTACCACGTGGTGATGGAGGTGGGCGCAAACTTCCAGACCGATCCCAGCACGCTGAATAACCTCTACGTGAAGTCGGCCAACGGCACACAGGTGCCGCTCGGCATGGTGGCCCACTGGCAGCAGACGCGCGCGCAACTGGCCATAGGTCACCATGGACAGTTTCCCTCCACCGTGGTCAGTTTCAACCTGGCGCCCGGCAAGGCGCTGGGCGATGCGGTGAACGCGGTACATCGCGTGGAGCAGCGCATCAACATGCCGCCCAGCATCAACGCGAGCTTCGAGGGAACAGCGGCCGCCTTCCAGACTTCCCTTGCCAACGAGCCGCTGTTGATTCTGGCCGCGCTGGTCACCGTCTACATTGTGCTGGGCGTGCTCTACGAGAGCTACATTCACCCCATCACCATCATCTCTACGCTGCCTTCGGCCGGCGTGGGCGCGCTTCTGGCGCTCATGATCACGCGCACCGAGTTCAGCGTCATCGCGCTCATCGGCATCATCCTGCTCATCGGTATTGTGCAGAAGAACGCCATCATGATGATCGACTTTGCCCTGGACGATGAGCGCCGCATGGGCAAGCCGCCTGAGGAAGCCATCTACACGGCATGCCTGCTGCGCTTCAGACCCATCCTGATGACCACCCTGGCCGCGATGCTGGGCGGCCTGCCGCTGGCCCTGGGCGGTGGGGTAGGCGCGGAACTCCGCAAGCCACTGGGCATCACAATTGTGGGCGGCCTCATCTTCTCGCAGCTTCTGACCCTTTACACCACCCCGGTCGTCTATCTCTACTTTGACAAGCTGGCGCACCGGCTGCACCTGTACACAGCGCCGTCCAAGATCAACGAACCGAACGAACAACCGGTTGCCGGCGACTGAGGGACCCATGCATCTTTCCGCACCCTTCATTCAGCGCCCGGTAGCCACTTCGCTGCTTAGCGTGGCCCTTTTGCTGGCGGGTTCGGTGGCCTATTCCGTGCTGCCCGTGGCGTCGCTGCCGGATGTGGACTTTCCTGTCATCGGCGTCGGCACGGGATTGCCCGGAGCCAGCCCGGAGACCATGGCCTCGGCGGTCGCTACGCCTCTCGAGCGTCAGTTCGGACGCATCGCCGGCGTGAACCAGATGACTTCATCCAGTTCACTCGGTTCGGCATCCGTCACTCTGCAGTTCGACCTGAACCGCAACATTGATGCGGCCGCGCGCGACGTGCAGGCCAGCATCAATGGGGCGCGCAGCCAGTTGCCTTCCTATCTGCCCCAGAATCCCAGCTACCGAAAGGCCAATCCTGCTGAAGCGCCGATCCTGATTCTCACGCTCACTTCCGACGTGGTGCCCAAGGCGCAGATTTACGACCTGGCCGATTCCATCCTGTCGCAGAAAATTTCGCAGATTCAGGGTGTGGGCCAGGTGTTTGTCGGGGGCAGTTCCAGCCCCGCGGTGCGTGTGGAATTGAACCCCATGCAACTGGGCAGCAACGGCATCGGCGTGGAGGCGGTGCGCACGGCGCTGGCCAGCGCCAATGCCAACCGGCCCAAGGGCGCCTTTCAGGACCTGGACCACCGCTGGATGATCTACGACAACGACCA
>JARLJI010000227.1 GCA_031291295.1 Rhodoferax sp.
CGAGCAGGACCAGGCTGGCAACCAGCGGGGCGAGTTAATCCAGCAGGAATACAACGCCCGCGTGCAGACGGCCAAAGATGCGCTGGCGATCGGCGGCATTACCGAAGAGGAATACTCGAACCTGGTGGAAGAGGCCGCGCACAAGCGCTCCGAGGCGGAAAAGGAATACAACGCCCAGCTTGAACGCACTGCGCAGCTCAAAAAGGAAATCGCACAAGCGGAGGCCGAAGCCCAACTTCGCGGCATTGATCGGAATCCGCTGCTGACCAATCAGCAGCGGGCGCAACAATCCATGCCGCTTTGGCAGAGTGAACTATCCGCCAACCAGGCGGACGTGGCCGCGCAACAGGGCATCATGAATGCCAACCCGGCCGGCTCTCAGGCCGCCCTCGAGGCGCAGGCCAAAAAGAACGAGCTGCTCGCCCAACAGGCCGACCTGCAGGAGAAAATCAACGCCGCGCAGAATGCTGACAACATCAGCTACCAGATGGACGTTGAGATTGCCAAGCTGCAAAACGTGGGGACGGTCGCACAGCAAACCGCGGCTGCCTTCGGCGCCGCCTGGACCGAAGCGGTAAACAGCATCAGCACGAATCTGAGTAAAGTCATCCAGGGCACCGAATCCTGGCACCGGGCTTTGATCAATATTTACAATGCCGTTTTGAACGAGATCGTCACCAGCATTGTGAAGATGGCAGTGCAGTGGATCCTGCAGCACACCCTAATGGCGGCCTTCAGCTCCGCCTGGAATGCCATTGAGGCGGGCAAATTTGCCGCCATGACGCAAACCAAGGTGGCCACGCATGCGGCCGGCGAGGGACAGATGACAATCTTTACCATGCTCGGCAGCCTGGCGCGCCAGGGCTGGCACCTGGCCGAGACGATCTTTCACGGTCTGATGGTGGCCATGCGGGTGGCGGCGCATATCGCTGGTGAAGTGCTCTCCACGGCCATCACGCTGGCTAACGCGATCCTCCGGGCTGGCTATTACCTGATCACGGCCATCATCGGCGCCATGAGCGCCGAGGCGCAGATCCCCTACGTGGGCCCCATCCTGGCCGTAGTGGCGGCCGCGGCGATCGCCGCCGCCGGCGCCGCGGCGATGGGCGGCTTTGATGCGGGCGGCTACACTGGTGCCGGGCCGGTGGACGAGGTGGCCGGGGTGGTCCACCGTGGCGAGTTTGTGATTCCAGCCAGCGCCGTCAGCCGGGTGGGCGTGGGTAATCTCGAATCAATCCGCAACGGCAGTTTTCGGAGCATGGATAGCGTATCGCCTGCAGCCAGCAGCGCGGCCAACAAGACGAGCGTGTACACCTTCATGGATCCTCGTCAGATGGCGGATCACCTGGAGAAAAACGACGATCACGAAAAATAC
>JARLJI010000228.1 GCA_031291295.1 Rhodoferax sp.
CCGAGACGTGGCTCTGCGGCAGACCCATGTGTTCGCCCAACGTCTTCTGGCTGAGACGCCGAGCACGACGAGCGTCACGCAGCTGGTCATTGATGGTGCGCATATATCTGTTATAGCAGATTGAACGGGGAATTCATATGCCGAAGCATATGACGCTAAGCGGATCGAGGAGACACCGTTTGCCGATCCGATCGGGTGATCCAGCGCGGACTTCGCATGCCAAACTGAAGCCACGGCGAAACGCGCAGGACGTAGACCTGCGGTGAAAGGTCAAGCCCCCAGAGCAAAGAGGAGAAAGGCAGAGCGGAGAGGGGTGCTTGGCAGCAGCGACTGGCCGGCCAGCGGGGAGCGGTCGGCAGTTCGGTGCTGTTGGTGGGTGGGCGCGAGGCCGCTAGCTGGCAGGAGTGGCTAGGCGGGCTCGCTGTTGGCGCCGCGGCCGCGCGGCGTGCGGCAGAGTCTGTCCCTCCTTCCGGTCCTGGGGCTGATAGAGGGCGCCGGCGCGCAGCAAGGCATCGAGCAAGCGGACTAGTTTGCGCGCGGTCAGGACCAACGCGCGCTTCTGGTCGTGCTTGGGCGATTGCGCCAGCTTGGCAGCAAAGAATGCCTGGTACTCGGCGCAGTGCAGGCGCACACTGTTGGCCGCCTCGACCAGGTAGTAGCGCAGGTAGGCATTGCCGGCTTTGGACATTCTGGTGTCCTGGGCCTGGAAAGAGCCCGATTCAAAGGGATGCCAGACCAGGCCGGCGTACTTGGCCAGGGCGCCATCGTCGACAAAGCGGGAGATGTCGCCGATTTCGGCCACCAGACCGGCAGTCCAGACGGCACCCAGGCCCGGGACCGAGCCGATGGTGCGCCGCACGGCCGGCAGGCCTGCCAACTCGCGGGCGATGGTCTTGTCCACCAGCTTGAGTTGGGCCTGCAGGGTGCGAATCGTGGCCATGGTGGTGGCCAGCACGAGGGAGACCGGCTCGGCGAGCACCGTGTCCAGCCGATAGGAATCACGTGCCGCCTTGGTCAAGGCGGTGGCGACTGCCGCTGGGTCATCGAAGCCGCCGCGCCCCTGGGCTTGCAGGAAGGCGGCGAGCTCGTCGGGGGGCCATTGCACCAGGTCCTCGACTGAGTACTGGTCGAGTACCACCGTGCTGGTGGCGCCAAAGGGATCGCCAAAGGGCTGTTCTTGACTAAAGGCACTGAACTTGAGCCAGAGAAAGCTCAAGAAGTAGTTCTTTTCCCGCGCCAAGGACTGGGCGAGATGGGCACGAAAGCGCGTTAGGCGCTGCAGTGGGGCGTAGAGCACATCCACCTGGAAAGGTGCCGGCAGGCGCCCCACCCGCAGCCGCTCGGCGATGAAGAAGGCGTCGCGGCAGTCCGTCTTGCCGCCCACAGGATAGGCGCGCTTGAGGCCCGCCACCAACTGGGGATTGAGGACGTAGACCTCGTGCCAGAGGCCGGCCAGCAGCGGGGTGTTCCGCAGCAGGCAGGCCAGATGCCACCAGTAGAGGTTGGTGGCCTCCATGCCGATGGACACGCCGGCCAACTGCTGCTCCCCAGCCAGGAGGGCGACGCGTTTCGCCAGCGATTCTGCTCCGGGCTGGGTGTTGGGCACCGTCCAGCGGCGCACCGCCTCCCGTCCGTCGGGCAGGAGGAGACAGGCCGTCACCTCCGCCTGGCTCACGTCCAGGCCGAGGTAGCCGACACCGCCCTGGGGCTGGGCTGGTCGCGGCGGCGCGTCTTCCTGGAGGGATGGAACCAGCGGGGGAACGGACGCTGAGTGCTGTTTCGACATGGACTCCCTTCTCCTTTCCGGCTCGGTCGGGGCCTCCCACGTGCTGCTGACGCCAGAACAGCCTCGCGCGTAATCAGAACTCAGCCACGGCCGGCACCTGGTGATCGGGCGCCTTGCTGCACCCACCCCATCGCGCCGTGGCCCGAACAACCTGCGGGTCAGAACTTCCCATCAGACGTGGGACGAACACGCTACCAAGAGCACTCCCCCACACGGGGGTGCAGGGACTGGTCGAACTTGCCCCGACCGACCTTCCCCTGCAAGTATTCCACGGGCAGCACCCCCCACGCCAGACCACTCCCGCGGCCTAGCCGAGGCGCGTTCGGTGGTAGTGCGGTCCTGGCGGCGACCCGTGAGAGCACGCACAGCCCACAGGCGAGGAGAAAGAAACGACGAGCAAGAAACGTGTTGTTGTGTCGTGCCGGTCAGCGCGGGTCGCGACTGGGTGCCAGCGTCGCGCGTTGGTCGCGCTAGCATGGCGGCCTGGCCTCCAGCTCGTCGAGGGCCTGCTCCAGGCAGTCGAGCTGGTCCTGCAGCGTCGCCGCACGCTCCCCCTGCTGCCAGGCATCGGACCGTGCGTCGTAGTAGGCGTGCATCTCGTCGCGCGCCGTCTGGAGGTAGAGCTGGGCCTGGGTGAGCAGCGCCTGCCAGCGGGCGCTGCTCGGCACGGTCGGCAGCGGCGGGACCGGGGGCAGCCCCTTGGCCGCCTGTTCGGCCAGACGGGCCTGCGCCTGCCGCGTACGGTAGGCTCGTTGCTTGGCGGCGTTATCGGCATACTGGCGCGGCTGCGGCATCGTGGCCTCCCTGATGCGTCACGTTACGGTTGGTGGTGCGGAACAGGCCGCCCATGCACCGACACCTTCCGGGATGTGGCCCAGCGCAGAGTACGGCCCTGCGAGCAGGGGACGCCGGGTGCCCCGAGCTACCTGCCGCCTTCTCTCTCGGTCGGTCGGGACCTCCCACGCGCTGCTGACGTGCGCACAGCCTCGCGCGTGATCAGAACTCAGCCGCTACCCTTTGCTTGTGACCGGGCGCGCTGCTGCACGCGCCCGTCGAGCCACGGCCAGAACAACCTGCGGGTCAGAACTGCACATCAGACGCGGGACGAACACGCTACAACGAGCACTCACATAACATGGTGCAGGGACTGAACGAACTTGCCCCGACCGCCTTACGGTTCTGGTATCGCGCAGGAGGACCCGATCGACCACCGGGAGCGGGCAGCTCCACTCCGACACTTAGCATACGAGGGACTGA
Source organism: Rhodoferax sp. (assembly GCA_031291295.1). GTDB lineage: Bacteria > Pseudomonadota > Gammaproteobacteria > Burkholderiales > Burkholderiaceae_C > Rhodoferax_A. Next base: position 3,044 of record JARLJI010000228.1, read on the forward strand.
CCGCTGTGTCTGTCCAGCGCGCGCAGATCTCACTTTCGCTGATCTAGAACAGCCACTGTATGTGGGAAAGGCGACCACATGAACACCGGCCGGTCCGAAGCCCTGTTCGAGAGGGCACAGCAGCTCATTCCCGGCGGGGTCAACAGCCCGGTACGCGCGTTCCGCGGCGTCGGCGGCACACCCCGGTTCATCGATCGTGGCGAAGGCCCGTATATCTGGGACGCGGATGGCAATCGCTACATAGACTACGTCCTGTCGTGGGGACCGCTGATCCTCGGGCATGCGCATGAAACAGTGGTTCGGGCCATCGTAGACGCCGCGGCACGCGGCACGAGCTACGGAGCGCCTACCCGCCTCGAAAACGAGCTCGCGGAGCTGGTCATTCAGACCGTCCCTTCCGTCGAGATGATACGGTTTGTCAACAGCGGCACCGAGGCCTGCATGAGCGCCGTGCGGCTTGCTCGCGCCTATACCGGGCGCGACAAGATCGTCAAGTTTGCCGGGTGTTATCACGGGCACGCCGATATGCTTCTGGTACAAGCCGGCAGCGGCGTGGCGACGCTCGGGCTGCCCGACTCGCCGGGCGTCACCGGTGCCGCCACGGCACAAACGCTTACCGCCCCGTTCAACGACCTCGCTGCCGTGCGTGCCTTGTTCCAGCAATCACCACGCGATATCGCCGGCGTGATCGTCGAGCCGATTGCCGCGAACATGGGCTTCGTGCTGCCCGACCCCGAATTCCTGCCGGGCCTGCAGCAATTGTGCCGCCAGTATGGATCCGTGTTCATTCTGGATGAAGTGATGACCGGCTTTCGGGTCGCGCCCGGCGGCGCGCAGGCAAA
>JARLJI010000229.1 GCA_031291295.1 Rhodoferax sp.
CCAATACGTGCCCGCCATCAAGGACAAAGCCGGCGCGGTGCTGATGAAGACGCACCGCAGCTACCTGCACGTGATCCAGAAGCTGGTAGGAGCGGGCTTGACGACGGGCATGGCGCACATCACCGGCGGCGGCATCACGGAGAATCTGCCGCGCATTCTGCCCAAGGGCACGGCGGCGCAGATTGAGCTTGGCTCCTGGCCCGAGCTGCCCATCTTCGAGCACCTGCGCGAACTGGGGCAGGTGCCGCAGGAAGAGATGATGCGCACCTTCAACATGGGCGTGGGCCTGATCGCGGCCATTCCGGCGGCCAAGTTTACGCGCGCCAAGAGCGTGCTGGACCGCGCCGAAGAGAAGTTCTACGTGATCGGCCGCGTGGTCAAGGGCGAGCGGCGGGTGCAATACACGTGAGCGGCGCGGTCAAGCCGCTGCGCCTGGGTGTTTTGCTCTCGGGCCGCGGATCGAATTTTCAGGCCATTGCACGCTCCATTGCGGAGCGCCGCCTGACCGGCGTGGAGATTGCCGTAGTGCTCTCGAACGTGGAGGGTGCGCCAGGGCTGGCGGCGGCGCAGGAGCTGGGTTTTCCCACGGTGCTGCATGTTTCAAAGGGCCGCTCGCGCGCCGAGCACGATGAGGCGATGATCGCCACGCTGCGTGCGCACGCGGTGGACCTGGTTTGCCTGGCGGGCTACATGCGTCTGCTCTCACCGGGATTCATCGGGGCATTTCGCGACCGCATTGTGAACATCCACCCGTCGCTGCTGCCCGCGTTTCCGGGGCTGGACGCGCAGACGCAGGCCTTTGACTACGGCGTGAAGGTGGCGGGCTGCACGGTGCATTTTGTGGATGAGCACCTGGACCACGGCGCCATCATTCTGCAGCGCACGGTGCCGGTGCTGGACTCGGACGATGCGCATGCGCTGGCCGAGCGGATTCTGGTGGAAGAGCACCGGGCTTACAGCGAAGCGATTGCGCGTGTGGCGAGCGGGGAGTACGAGATTCGCGGGCGGCGCTACGTGAAGCGCGCCCAATAGAGCGGTTCTCCCATGCACCTGCCCTTGTTGAAGGCGTACAAGGTGGCCTTTTCTTGAGGAAAACGCCACTTACGGTTCGAGCCTTCGGGGTACACCAAAGGGAGAACCGCTATAGCTGCGCGGTCCGCGACTGCCGGTCAAGTCTGATTTCGAAAACTGAGAGCCTAAATGCTTGATGGCGGGCGGCATAGATGCGCGGCCGTTTTGCAGATTATTTCCAGCAAATCTCTACCCTTAAAAGAGTAGCCACACAAGCAACTGCGTGCCTCAGGCCCGCTCCCGCCGCGTTCTGCTGGCGTGGGCGGGCCTTGGTGCGTCTGGGCTTGTGCTGGCCGACGGCTCCCGGCTGGCCCCCTGCCGCAACCACGGCACGCAGCGCGGGAGCCGACACACTCGAACGCCACATGCGGCGCACCACAGAGCCGGACTTCCGGCGATGAAAGAGGACTATTGCCATGGCCAACATTCTTGTCAACATCGAAAAAGGCATCGAAATCGGAGCCGAGGACGCCTTGAAGTGGCTTACTGGCGCCAACAAGACACTGCAGGCAGCGCCCGCGGTTGTGGCTGCGCTTGCCACGCTCGTTAGCGCCGTTGAAAAGCCGATCACAGAGGTTGCAGCCGTAGCCACCAACCCGTTGAATCTCGCTCTGGACGTGCAAACGGTGACCGATCTCAGAGCCGCTTGGCCCCAGGTCAAGCAGTTTCTGAGCACCCTCGGCGTGAAGTTTTAGCACGCCATAAAACGGAACGGGCCGCTCAATCCAACGAGCGGCCCGGCTTTTTGGCTTGATGCGCGTTCTAGGTTGTGGCCTTGGCTTCGCCGAGGATGAGCTTGAGGGTGATCTGGCGGTGGGCGCGCAGAATGGTGACGCTGATTGTGTCGCCGGCCTGATGCTTGTCCATGATGCCGCTGATGTCCTGCGGATCGGTGATCTGCTGGCCGTCGATGGCGATGATGAGGTCGCCGCCCAGCATGATGGGCGTGTTGCCCACGTAGGCCTGCTCATTGCCGCCGCGCAGTCCGGCGCGCTCGGCCGCTCCGCCGGGAAGAACGCGCTGGATGAGGACGCCAGAGTCGGCGCCGAGGCCCATCTGCTCAGCCAGATCGGGGCCGATGGCATAGGAGACGATGCCCAGCGAAGGCCGCTTCACCTTGCCGTAGCGTGTGAGGTCAGCCAGCACGGCTTTTGCCGTGTTGATGGGGATGGCAAAGCCGATGCCCGAGCTTTGTTCCGCGCCGTTGGAAGCGATCATGGTGTTGATGCCGATCACTTC
>JARLJI010000230.1 GCA_031291295.1 Rhodoferax sp.
GCGCCAATGCCAACCGGCCCAAGGGCGCCTTTCAGGACCTGGACCACCGCTGGATGATCTACGACAACGACCAGATCTTCAAAGCCAGCGACTACGCACCCATCATTGCCGGCTATAACCATCAGACCGGAGCGCCTGTGCGCGTGTCCGACCTGGGCACGGTTGAAGACAGTGTGGCCGACATCCACACCGCGGGAGTGGCTGGCAACAATGCTCCGGGACACAGCGGTGTGCTCAAGGACTCCATACTCATCGTCATCTTCAAGATTCCCGGCGCCAACGTGATCGACGCCGTGAACAGCGTGATGGCCGAGATGCCGCGCCTGCAGGCCGCCATTCCGCCAACGATCAAGATCAACGTGGCTGTGGACCGCACCACGACCATCCGCTCCAGCGTTCACGACGTTGAGATATCGCTCATGATCAGTGTGATGCTGGTCGTGCTGGTGGTCTTTCTGTTCCTGCGCGAGGTGTGGGCCACGGTCATCCCTTCAGTGGCCGTGCCGCTTTCGCTGGTCGGCACCTTCGGCGTGATGTACCTGCTGGGCTATACCATCGACAACCTGTCGCTGATGGCCCTCACCATCTCCACCGGCTTTGTGGTTGACGACGCCATCGTGGTGATTGAGAACATCACCCGCTACCTGGAAATGGGCATGAAGCCCTTCGAAGCCGCCATGAAGGGCTCCAAGGAGATCGGCTTCACGGTGCTGTCGATGAGCACCTCGTTGATCGCGGTCTTCATTCCTATTTTGTTGATGGGCGGGATCGTGGGCAAGCTTTTCCGCGAGTTCGCAGTGACCCTTAGCGTGGCAATCGCTGTCTCGCTGCTGGTGTCACTGACCACCACACCCATGCTCTGCGCCCGCTTTCTCAAGTCGCGGGACGAGAGCCGCCACGGCCACATCTATCGCGTCAGCGAACACGCCTTTGAATGGCTGCACTCGGAATATGCGACCGCGCTGCGCTGGGTGTTGCGTCACCAGTGGCTCATTCTGTCGGTGGCCATCGGCACAGCATTCCTGAATATCTATCTCTTCATCATCGTGCCCAAGGGATTCTTCCCGCAGCAGGACACGGGACGAATGGGTGGCCGAACGCGCGCCGCGCAGGACATCAGCTTTCCGGCCATGCGCGAAAAGCAGCGGCAGCTTGCGCAGATGGTGCTCGACGATCCCGCCGTCCTGTCGGTGACCGCCTTTGTGGGCGGCAACGGGCCAGGCGGCGGCAGCACCAACGTAGGGAACATGTTCATCGCCCTCAAGCCACCGAACGACCGTAAGGGCGTAACCGGCGACATGGTGGTCAACCGGCTGCGCAGCAAGCTTACCAGTGTTCCCGGCGCCACGTTGTTTCTTCAGGTGCAGCAGGAGTTCACGATCGGCGGCCGCGGCAGCGATGCGCAGTACCAGTACACGCTCTCAGACGAAAATCTGAACGAGCTGAATAGCTGGGCGCCGCAGTTACAGGCGCGTATGAGAGGTATGCCCGAGCTGCGCGACATTTCGACCGACCAGCAGAACCAGGGACTGGCGGCCAATCTGGTCATCGATCGTGACACCGCATCCAGGCTGGGCATTACCACCAGCGCCATCGACCAGGTGCTCTACGACGCCTTTGGCCAGCGCGAAGTCTCCACCATGTATACCGGGCTGAACCAGTACTTTGTGGTGATGGAGGTCGATCCCAAATACCAGCTGAGCCCCGACGCGCTCAACGGCATCTACATAAAAGCCAGTAATGTGGCCGGCTCCACGCCCGCTGCGAGAAACACGGGCGCGCTGGTTTCCACTACGGCAACCGCTGCTTCCACAGGAGGTTTTGCTCTTGCGACGCCGGCTGCCGCTCCGTCTACCGGCGGCGCCATGGTGCCGCTGTCGACGATTGCTCACTATGAGCAGCGGCGGACCTCGCTGGCGGTCAATCACCAGGGCCAGTACCCGGCGGTCACACTCACCTTCAACCTGGCGCCCAACGTGGCCCTGGGCGACGCCGTAACCGCGCTTGAAAAAGTGCAACGCGAGATGGGTATGCCCAGCGCCGTTCACGCCACCTTCCAGGGCACCGCGCAGGCCTTCCAGGATTCGCTCAGGAATGAGCCGTATCTGATTCTGGCCGCGGTGGTGGCGGTTTACATCGTGCTGGGCATTCTCTACCAGAGCGTGATTCACCCGCTGACGATTCTCTCAACGCTGCCGCCCGCGGGCGCCGGCGCGATTCTGGCGCTCCTGCTTACCGGAACCGAC
>JARLJI010000231.1 GCA_031291295.1 Rhodoferax sp.
ACAGCGAGGGGTACTCCCCTCGGTGCTCCTGCACCAGCCGCACGGCCCGTTCCCGGACCTCGGGTGAAAACTTGTTTGACTTGTTCATGGCTCCATCTTCTCAAAGGTTGGAGCCTCCTCAAAATCCGGGGCGATTCACCGGTGCCGGCAGCCGTCTGGCCAACCAGTCGCTTAAGGCCAGTGCGCCCGATGGCCGTACTTTCTTAATTGCGCCCAACTCGGGGCCCGTTTTCCTGGATATCCTGTACCCGCGCACCGTGCTCGGCTATGACGTGCTGACCGACTTCGCTCCTGTGGCAACCCTAACTACCTTCCCCCTGGGAATGGTGGTGCAAAGCAGCCTGGGCGTCCAGAATGCACGCGAATATGTGGCTTGGGCCCATGACCATCCCAAGGAAGCCTCATTCGGCTCTGCCGGAGCAGGCAGTCACACCCACTTTGCCGGCATGCAACTGGCACAGGCCACCGGCATCAGCCTGCAGGTCATTCCCTACAGGGGCAACGGCCCCGTCAACGTCGATCTGCAGGGTGGACAGCTGCCTGCGGCCATCATGGCGGCGAGCGACTTTGCACAATACAGAAACAACCCCAAACTGCGCATCATCGGCATTTTCAGTAAGCAGCGGTCTTCGCTGGTGCCCGAAGTGCCCACCTTCGTGGAACAGGGCATCAATGCCATCAGCGGTGACGCCTGGATGGGCATGTGGACGTCTGCCAATACACCCAAGGCCGACATTGATCGCATGCAGAACGCCTTGAAGAAAATCCTAGCCACACCCGAATTCGAGGAGTCGCTGCGCACCACACTGACCATGGAGCCCATGTTCAAGACGGCGGCAGAGATGGACAAGTTGCAGCGTGCCGAACTGCAGATGTGGCGCCCAATCATCAAGGCATCCGGTTTTACCCCGGAGCGGTAGTGGGCTAGTTCTCCAAGGGAGGCCGTCTGTTGCAGACGGCCTTCTTCCAGTGCATTACGCACTGGAAGTTGAGGGGGCGGCCCGCATTCTCCAATGCGAGCTGCCCTGTTTTTTTTCACCTTGCCGCCATCTTGCGGCTTCACACCCCCCAAACACCATGAATCACCTCCCTGGCATCTGGCAACACCTGTTCAAGACCCCTCATCAACTGGGCTGGGTCAACGTACAAGGCGTCAACACCCGCTATCTGGAAGCGGGCCCCGTTGACGCCCCTGTGGTCTTGCTGTTGCACGGGACCGCGGGAAGCCTGGAAAATTTTTGCGCCAACTATGGCGCCTACGCACAGCACTTCCGCGCTATCGGCATCGACCTGCTCGGCTGTGGAATGACCGACAAGCCCGACTCTGATTACCTGATCCAGGACTACGCGGAACATGTGCGTGGAGTTATGGATGCCCTTGGCATAGCCCACGCCTGCGTCGTCGGGGTGTCGCTGGGCTCATGGGTGGGTGCGGCACTGGCGCTGGCCCATCCGCAGCGTGTGGACAAACTGGTCATGGTGGCGCCTGCGGGCATCGTCACCGATCCCGAAGAAGAAAGGCGAGTCGCCGAAGGCGTGCGGCAGCGCCGCTCGGCCGCCGTAGGCGACCCGAGCTGGGAAACCGTATCGGCCGCCATGAAGGGGCTGGTGCTGCACCCGGAAACCCTGTCAGACGATCTGGTTGCAATTCGGCTCGAGATCTACCGCGATCCCCGCATGAAGGCTGCCATGCCGCATCTGCTTGCGTTCACGCTCGGCGGGCAAGCCTTGAGCGAGGCGCAATGGCGCACTCTGACACTGCCGATCCAGGTGATCGCTGCGGTGGAGGCCCCCAACATGTTCCTGCGCAATGCATATGCGATTGCCAAGAAGGCGCCCCATGTGCAACTGGTGGAAATGAAAGGTTGCGACCACTGGGCCCAGTACGAGCAGGCGGACGCCTTCAACCAAACCAGCATCGCGTTTTTGCAGGAAAAGTAACCCCGTCGTTGATCATGAACACCCTGACATCTCCCCTTCCAGTCAACGCATTCAAACAGGCCATCGCACATCGACAGACCCAGGTCGGCCTCTGGCTCGCCACCGGCGAGCCTTATCTGGCCGAAATGCTGGCCGGCACCGGTTTTGACTGGCTGTTGATCGACGGCGAACACGGCCCCAATGACCTGCGCCAGGCCCTAGCCCAGTTGCAAGCCATTGGCAGCGCCACGAGTACCTTGCCTGCGGGAGTGACGCCCCCGCATCCGGCCGTGCGATTGCCGGTCGGCGACCCGGTGCTGGTCAAGCAATACCTCGAACTGGGTGTTCAAACCCTGCTCGTGCCCATGATCGACACCGCACTGCAGGCGCTGGAAATGGCACGCGCCATGCGCTACCCGCCACAGGGCATCCGCGGCATGGGCAGCGGTCTGGCCCGCTCCTCACGCTGGCACCGCTACCCCCAATACATTCAAGAAGCCAATGATCAGGTCTGTCTGCTGGTCCAGGTGGAAACCGTCGAAGCGCTCAACAATATCGACGCTATTGCCGTGACCCCGGGCGTGGATGGCGTATTTATCGGCCCGGCGGACCTGTCCACCTCCATGGGACTGCATGGCCAGTCGGATCACCCCGAGGTGGTCGCGGCCATTCGCCACGGCATCGCCCGGACCGTGCATGCCGGCAAGGCCGCGGGCATCCTGGCCACACAGGAAGCCCAGGCCAGGCAGTGGATCGAGGCCGGGGCCAGCTTTGTGGCAGTGGGAGTGGATATCACCTTGCTGTCGCGGGCTGCCCAAGCTCTAGCAGCCCGTTTCAAATCCCGCCCTGAGGCCGCTCCCTCCACCGGTGGCGGCTACTGAATTTCCCCTTCAAAGAAAACATTTCCGATGCAGTGCAATTACATAGGTGGCGCCTGGGTCGAAGGACCCGGCGTCAGCCGCAATCTCAATCCTTCCAACCTTAGCGACCTGGTTGGCGAATATGCCTGCGCCGATGCCGCACAGGCCACGCAGGCGATCGACGCCGCCCATGGCGCGTTCATCCAGTGGTCGCTATCCACGCCACAACAACGTTTTGACGTGCTGGACCAAGTCGGCTCCGAGCTGTTGGCCCGCAAAGCCGAGCTGGGCAACTTGCTGGCGCGCGAAGAAGGAAAAACATTGCCCGAAGCCATCGCCGAAGTGGGCCGCGCAGGGCAGATCTTCAAGTTCTTTGCCGGCGAGGCCCTGCGTATCCCGGGCGAGCGACTGGCCTCAGTGCGCCCCGGCATCGACGTGGACATCACCCGGGAACCGGTGGGCGTCGTTGGCATCATCACCCCCTGGAACTTCCCCATCGCCATTCCGGCCTGGAAGATTGCACCGGCACTGGCCTATGGGAACTGCGTGGTGTTCAAGCCGGCCGACCCCGTGCCTGGCAGCGCCTGGGTGCTGGCCGAAATCCTGAGCCGAAGCGGCCTGCCCGACGGGGTTTTCAACCTAGTGATGGGCCGTGGCCGCGATGTCGGGCAGACCGTGCTGGACGACCGGCGTGTCCACGCCATCAGCTTCACCGGCACATCCGCCACCGGGCGGCGCGTGGCGCAGGCCTGCTCGTCCCGCATGGCACGCTTCCAGCTCGAAATGGGTGGCAAGAACCCCTTGGTGATCCTGGACGACGCCGATCTGGCAGTCGCCGTGGACAGTGCGGTGCAAGGCTCGTTCTTCTCAACGGGCCAGCGCTGCACGGCCTCGTCGCGCATCATCGTCACCGATGCCATCCATGAACGCTTCGTGGAAGCCACGGTCGAGGCGCTTCGCACCCTGCGCGTAGGCGATGCGCGGGCGTCCGACACGGACATCGGCCCCGTGGCGGATGCGGCGCAACTGGAACAGGACCTGTCCTACATCGCACTGGCGCGCCAGGAAGGAGCCACTGTCGCGTTTGGCGGCGAGCGCCTGCAACGCGCCACGCCGGGGTACTACCTGCAACCCACGCTGCTCACCCAAGCCACCAATGCCATGCGCAGCAGCCGCGAGGAAATTTTTGGCCCCGTGGCCAGCGTCATCCGCGTGCGCGACTATGACGAAGCCCTGGCCGTGGCCAACGATACCGAGTTTGGACTCACCGCCGGTATTTGCACCACATCGCTGAAACATGCCACGCATTTCAAGCGACATGCCCAGGCGGGCATGGTCATGGTCAACGTGCCGACCGCGGGCGTTGACTACCATGTGCCCTTTGGCGGGCGAAAAGGGTCGAGCTTTGGCCCGCGTGAGCAGGGCCGTTATGCGGCCGAGTTCTACACCATTGTCAAGACAGCCTATACGCGCAGTTGAAACATCAAGGGGCTCTATCGAGCCCCTTTTTACTTTTCCCTATAGCGGCCCATCAGCATCAATGCTGGGGCCCACCAGCGCTAAAGGCTCCAATTTTTTGCGCCAATTCTTTCAGCTTGGGAACATAGCGCTGCGACATTTCATCCACGGTCACTGCATTTTTTGGGAAGACCAGATTTAGGGCACCCAATAAACGATTTTCACTGATGACTGGCACCGCCACTGCAGAGAAGCGCGATTCAGGAGACCATTCGCCCTGATTGAGGGCAAAGCCGCGCTGCTGTGTTTCCTTGATTAATTGATGGACGTTCAGTCTGTCCTTAGGCTCAATGCCCATGGCCTGAGCATGCTTGTCCAGGTATCGAAGCAATGCATCGAGCTCGTCGTCATTGCACGCGGCCAAGTAGGCGCGCCCCAAGGCTGTGTTCAGCAAAGGCATTTTTTGACCCGGCATGGCATGGTGCTGGGACAGCATGCTCCAGCGGTGCGTTGATTCCCGCACTATCATCCAGCCGGCTTCAACGGTAGCCAGATCACTCGGCCAGAGCAGTTCCTTCACCGATGCCTTCATGGCGGGCGCGGCGGCCTCAGCAATCCAGCGGTCACCGCGATAGCCCTCGCTGAGCTGTCGAACCTCCTGCGTCAGATGGTATTGACCGTCACGCCCTCCCGGCTGCACGATGCCTTCTGAATACAAGGTTTCCAGCAGGCGTTTGGCCGTGGTGCGATGGATGCCACATGCTCTTGCCAATTCACTGGTAGACGCAAAGCCTCCAGGTATCCGGTTCAGGGCCTTAATCAAATTAAGGCCCCGGGTCAGGCCGCGTACCTCCTTGTATTGTAGGTCTTTATCTAACAGAGTTGCATCAGGCATGGCAGGCTCCTTGAACCATTCTCATTAATGTTGAGTGACAGACAGCCGGTCAGCGCCGAAGAAATGCATCGGCACCTTGGCCAAATACTCCGAAAACCCCGTGGTGCCGGACGGCAGATGCTGCAGCATGGCCTCTACCGCCCCGAGTTCATCACCGGCCATGATTGCTTGCGCAATGAGGACATGGTCTTCCTGAGACTTGATGATCTGGCGGGGTGAGTGGAAATCGTTAACCCGATAACGTTGCAACAGGCGGCGAGTCGTTCGAATTTGCGCGGCCAGAAAAATGCTGTGGCAGCCCACGTAAATGGCATCGTGAAAGGAAGTGTTCGCCAGCCGGTAGTCCTCTGCATTTTCACCTGCTTGACGGCCTTGCTCCAAAGCGGTTTGTAGTGCCCGACGCAAAACTGGATCGACACGCCGGGCCGCCAGCTTTGCGCACAAAGCTTCCATCTCGCTGATGTATTCCAGCATCGCCCGCACTTCACCGACTGAAAGACGCGCTACGTGAGCACCCACATGCGGCTCTATCTGAACCATATCTCGGGCGGCCAATTGCTGCAGAGCCTCTCGAATTGGGGTACGGGAAACACCAAAACGGCTTGCCAGCGTTCGTTCATCCAACACTGTGCCTGGCGTGAGTTGTCCTGATTCAATTTCAGCCTGAAGTGCCACATAGACATCGACTGCACGCCTGACTCGTGGAGTGGAGATTACGGATGTTTGTTGCATTGTTTGCCTGCCACCGGTATCAGATATGTCTGTCATTTTCATGAGGTAGGGATGTGGCCGAGGCGCCAATTATGCAACATAACAAGGATGGTATGCCACTTTTTATTTTTGGCATTTCACTTTTCAGATGCGTTTGTGTGCATATTTACAGCGCCATGCAGCTTTTTTTGCGGTCAACTTTTCTAACCATCGGAATCCAGTCCAGGATCCCCTGCGTCAATGTGTAGCCGCATTTCTTCCGGGCGGCTTTGTATTGGGCAAGGGTGTGAGGATGGTGTTGTGGATGTTCGCCACAAGGCCAAACAAGCCATCCCAGCCCCGTTTGAAACGTTGCCACCTCCGGTTTTGATGTGGGGCTGACTTGCGCAGTCTAGTCGTGATATCGCGCAGACTTGCCTTTGGGCGGGAGTAGAGGATGGCATCGGGCGGATCATCGACTCGGAATGCACCAAGACCAAACGACAAGAGCTTTTCCTGCCATTGATTAGTCAGAAGTTTTAAATCGAAGCAGCGATCTCTGGCACTGCAGCAAACAGGTCAGCCTCCAGCCCGTAATCCGCGGCGCTGAAAATCAGTGCCTCGGCATCCTTGTCGATCGCCACGATGACATTGGAGTCCTTCATGCCCGCCAGATGCTGGATGGCGCCCGAGATGCCGCAGGCAATGTAGAGCTGGGGCGCCACGATCTTGCCGGTCTGGCCGACCTACCAGTCGTTGGGGGCGTAACCGGCATCGACGGCGGCGGCTGGCGCCCAGCTTGTCGGCCAGTGGCGTGAGGACTTCGTTGAACTTCTTGATCAAACCGAGCGCACGGCCACCGGACACAACGACCTTGGCCGCGGTCAGCTCGGGCGGTCGCTCCTGGCGATTTCGGAACCGACAAAGCTGGACTTGCCGGAGAGAGCGGCGCTGGCTTGTTTCAAGGAATGGCTGCTGAGGCAACATCACTAAACGCGTCCGGTTCTGTCGCATTGCAGGCTAATGAACGTGTTTCGGGCGAGGGCGAATGCCAAAGCCTCGGACTGGACGGCTTTTCCTGCCAACGCACAGAATTTATTGGCTATAGACATCTCGCTCCAGCCCTCCAGCATGATCCGGCCTTTTCCGAGCATGAATTGTCGCCTCGGTGCGGATAACCCGCGAAAAATCGGAGGCGACATCTACTCTGACACCCCCGGAGAGCACAGCATCTCGTTCAAGCCTTGTCTGTCCAAGCATGCTGCATAGATGCGCAGGCGGTACGACCGTAAATGCACCAGAACCACTTCGAGCGCTCAATGAGCACAGGTCATGGAGGCGGCAATAATATCGTTTGATGGTCACCGTGTCTCCCGGCTACATTCTCGTGAACAAATTCATGGAGATACCAAATGTTGTTAGCACAAGCCCGGCAGAAATCGGCCGTCAACAGCCACCCCGCGCCGAAACAGGAAACCGCACTCGTCGACAACGACGCTTACCGCGAGCGTGCTTACGCGGCGGGACGGGAGTTTCTGGCCGCAGTGGACCAGATCACCTCGGACATCCGCACTCGCCGGTATGAATCGGAAGAGACGGGCAAGGTCTCCGACCTCACCGTGAAGGCGATGATCAAGGCAGGTGTGTTCCGCACCTTCACCCCGCTTCAGTACGGCGGACTTGAGCTGGATCCCGCTTCTTTTTTCGAAGGGATCATGAAGATTGCCCAGGCAGACAGTTCTGCGGCCTGGATTGCGGGGCAATTGAACGTCCACTCCTTTGAGATCGCGCTGATGAACAAGCGCATGCAGGACGAATTCTGGGCCGATGGTCCCGACGCGCGGGCCTCCAGTTCCTATGCACCGATCGGCAAATGGCGCGCCGTGGAGGGCGGCTACCGTCTGACCGGAACCTGGACCTTCTCAAGTGGTGTCGATCATGCGACCTGGGTCATCGTGGGCGGAGGCGATCGCAGCTTCGTGGTGCCGACCCGCGATGTGACCATCGATCACAACAGCTGGGATGTCCAGGGACTGAAGGGCACCGGCAGCAAGTCCGTGACACTGACTGAGGTGTTCGTGCCAGAGTATCGGTGCCACAGGTTCATGGACACCTTCAACGACGTCAACCCGGGCTGGGCCGTCAATAACCGTCCCCTGTACCGCTTGTCGTTCATGGGTCTATTCAACGCGACGGCCACGAACACCATCATTGGGACAGGCCTTGAAGGCTTGCGCATCTTCATGGACCAATCCATGGTCCGCTTGACTCGCCAGGGCACTGGTGCCCCCATTGCCAACAACCCGTTCATGCACCTGAAGCTGGCCGATGGGCTGACCAAGGTGAACAGCGCTCGCAACCGCCACCTGGCGAACTGGCGAGACTTTTTCGAGAAGGCATGCCGCGGTGAGGAAATATCGACGCTGGACAGAATGCGCGCACGCTTCGAATCGGCCGACGCCAACGCCACCTGCTTTGACACCATTCACGACATCTGGCCGATTGCCGGTGCGGCCGCCTCGGCCACCAGCAATCCCTTGCAGCAAGTGTTCCGGGACCTAATGGCCGGCCGCAATCACGGCTCCGCTGGCCGTGAACTCGCCGCCGGCTTGTACATCAAGGCCTTGTTCAATATGGAACCGCCCCCATTCACCAGCATCGACATGGGGACTCTGGCTTACTACAAGTAATCGCCAGGCGGGACGCTGCTCGGGTGCGCGGCGACCTTGCACGCAACGCAAGCGTCCTGGGGACACCCAGCGACAGCGCTCACCTTCGGGGTTCAAGCAAGACGCCATGAACGCCCGCAGACCTGGGCGAACAGCCTTCCACCAGTCACTTCAGCAAGAACGTTGAGCACGGAGTTATCACATGTACGATACAGCGAGCATCCAACCAGCCTTTCAGCCCATCGAACAAGGGAATCCTGCTGACGATGGGCGCGCATTTCGCCGCTGCCTCGGCCAGTACGCCACTGGCGTAGCCGTCATCACAGTCAAGCATGACGACAAGCTGGCGGGCATGGCTGTGAACTCGTTCTCAGCCGTTTCGCTGGACCCCCCACTCGTGTTGTGGTCCATCCGGCGCGAGTCCGCCAGCGCGAAAGCCTACCTCGAGGCAAGTCACTTTGTCGTCAACGTCCTGTCTGCGGATCAAGTGGAAACGTCCCAGGTGTTCGGTGCACCTCATCCGGATCGATTCAGCCAGGTTGCATGGACGCCTGGTCGGCACGGCATCCCTTTGCTCGATGGTGCTGTGGCCCATCTTGAATGCAGGCTTGAAACGGTCTACGAAGGCGGGGATCACTTGATATTGGTCGGACATGTCGATCGCTATGTGCGATTCGAGGGAGAGCCCTTGCTATTCGCGCAAGGGCAATATGCCGTGACCCAGAATCATCCTCGCCTCACAGTGGCCGCGGCGTCGCCATCCGAACCCATCGCAGAGGGCAAAGTGCCCACGTTCCTGAAATTGCTCAGCATCACCAATCAACACATGTCGGCGCTCTTTCAGGAGCACCGCCAGGCCCTGTGCGTGACTGCTGCCTCCACGCGCATTTTGAATCGCTTGTTCGAGAGCCCTTGTGGAATTGATGAGCTTGAGCGGTCCACCTACCTGGGACGAGACACCATTGAAGATGTCCTGGGTGATCTGGTTGCCCAAGGTCATGTCTTGAGTGACAAGGGGACACTCTTTGAGTTGACGGCCAAAGGACGCCGAACAAGTGAAGCGGTGGCCAAGCGCTCGGCAGAATTCACGATCGAGAAGCTTCGTGGCATATCCGAGTCAGACATTGCTGCCGCCAAACGTGTGCTTCTCGAGCTTCAGAAAAGGTGAGTTTTCTCTGACCTTTCAGATGCGATTTCCAGGCCACGCCTCTATTCCAACTCACTTCCAGAAAAATTGCATATGCTCATAGACCAACTCGTTGACCACGTCCTGAACACCCGATTCGAGTCGTTCGAACCCGATGTGGTCGAGGCCGCCAGAATGCGACTGATCGACACACTCAGCTGCACCGTTGGCGGTGTGAACGCCGGGGGCAACCAGGCCTTGCTGGACCTGATCCGGTCGTGGGGTGGTACGCCCCAGGCCACCATCCTGGCGCACGGGGACCGTGTGCCCCTGCAGCACGCCGCCATGATGAACTGCCTCATGGCGCGCTCCTTCGACTTCGAGGTGTGCGGTCCCGAGCCCGAGGGCCTCAACGCGGGCAAGATGGTCGGCCATGTTTGCAGCACCACAGAACCCACGGCTCTATCGACTGCCGAGTTCACGAAGGCATCGGGCAAGGAGTTGCTGGCGGCGGTGATCCTGGGCGGTGATATTGGCGCCCGCATGGCCGTGGCCGACGAGTTCAACTTCGACAAGTGCTTCGAGGTATGCGGCACCGCGAATGCATTCGGCGCCACGGCCCTGGTAGGGAGGCTGATGGGCGCGAACCACGAGCAGTTGGTCAACGCGTTCGGAATTCTGCTAAACCTGATGGCCGGGTCTTTCCAGTCCCTCTGGGACGGCGTGGACACTTTCAAGCTGCCCGGTGCCACGGCTGCCCACAACGCTGTGCTGTCGGTGCAGCTGTCGATGCGTGGTTTCAAGGGCGTCAAGGATCCGTTGACGAGCCCACAGGGCTACTTTGCCCTGTACTGCAACAACCCAAATCCCGACAACGCGCTGGCAGACCTGGGCCGCATGTATTACGCCAAGGGCATGCACAAGTTACATCCCTCGTGCTACGGCAACCACAACCCGATCGAAAGCGCATTGGAGATCGCGCGCAGCCATGCCTTTGACGTGACCAACGTGGCGGCGGTGACGCTGGATGTGCCCCCCAATCGGATCAAGCATTTCTTGAACCAGACCTTTGCTGCAGACGATGCTCAGCCGCGGTCGCTGTTCAGCATCCCCTATGGAGTGGCGAATGCCCTCATGCGCAAGGAGGTCCGGATTGAGCACTACACCGACGAATTCATCCGCACTCCGGAATTGCTCGAACTGGCCGGCAAGGTCCAATTGGTTCCCAACCTGCCGATGGGCAAAAATCACGCGAGCCGTTTGACCGTCAAGATGAAGAATGGTGAGGAATTCTCTGCCTACCGGGAGTCCCCGCTGGGCTGGGCTGAGAATCCCGTCACGGCCGATCAGATTCGGGACAAATACTGGCGCAATATCGAGTTCTCTACCATGGTCAGCCGTGACAACGCAGCAGCTGCACTGGACATGTTGGACAGGCTGGAGGATGTCGACGATGTGTCCTCCTTGGCATCTCGCCTAGTGCGCTGAGGGCGTAGCGCATATGCCCAAGGCCAGCCTGAATAACTGGGTGAGTGCCAAGGGCGAACTCAGTGGTGCGGGTAACAAGCCTTGTGTGGTCACGCCGAAGCAGATGGAGCTGGTCAGTCGCCTTGATAAGCAGACTCAGCGATCCTCGCAGAATGTTTGGTTTTTGCGAGAAGCCATGTCTTGAAAATTTGGGCATTTCGGTCGCTGTCCGCCCCCTTTTGGTGGGTGATGAAATAGCTGCCTTCATATTTGAATGTCTGCGGGATGGCTTGGATCAGCCGACCAGATCGCAGCTCAGGCTCGAAGAGGAACATTGGCACGAGCGCAAAGCCAAGCCCCGAGACGGCGGCCTCCGCCAACATCAGAAGTTGGTAGAAACGAGGAGCGTGGCCAAGATCCGGTAGGGACAAGCCAAAGTGGGCGAAGTAATCGCGCCAGAGGTCACGCGACGCACCCGTGTAGGCCAAGAGTGGCCGGCCGATAAGGTCCTCAGGCTGGTGCAGGGTACCGGGCGCTTGGAGCTCAGGAGAGCAAACCACCCCCAATAAACCGCCCACAGGCAGTCTAGTCGCCACACAGCCAGGCCACGGCGCGACACCATAGCGAATTGTCAAGTGCGTCTGACTAATGTAGGCATGTTCGTCGGCTTCGCCGGCCAAGATGTTCACGTGGATGTTGGGGTGGCTGCGCTGGAACTCCGGCAGGCGCGGCACCAGCCAGCGCGTCGCAAACCCCGCGTTCACGATCAAGGACAATGCCTCACCTCCCATCGACCGTCGCACCAAGTTGCTGGCGGCTCCGATCCGGTTCAGCGCCTCACCGACCTCCTGATGATACATCTGGCCCGCCTGAGTTAAGGCAATAAACCGGCCGTTCCTAGTGAAGAGTTGAACTCCTAGATCCAACTCCAGCGATTGGACCATTCGGCTGATGGCGCCCTGGGTGACGTTTAGCTCGCGCGCGGCGGCGGTGAAGCTTTGAAGCCGCGCGGCCGCAGCGAAGTAACGCACGGCGTTAAGAGACGGTGGCCGATCCATGTTCCATGATAACGCGCATTTCGTCGAAGGCCAGGTGATCAGGCTTGAGGCAATCAAGCGTGTGTTTCATGAGTCGATAGACCCGAACTGACTACCAGACCGTGGGGGGGATCCGTCGTGGGCGTTGCGCATGTGCCGCACGACCAGGATGCCTGGGTCGAGCTTCCCAAGGACTATGACTGGGCGCAGCAGGAGTTGCGCGGCACGCCCGCGCTGCACGTGACTCGGCTCGGGGAGCCCGAGCCCGGTCTCTGGCACTGCCGGCCGCCGGCGGGCGCCTTTGCAAAAGGCAATGCAGGCTAAGGCCAAAAAAAGAGTTGAGTCACGCCATCAGGACCACGTCTGTATCTGTCGTTATCGAGGAGCGAATCAAGAACCTGCGCGCAGAAAGCACAGCCATGATCATGATTGCCGGTCAGTCAGGCTGCGAGATTTCAGTTGCCCAGAGAGTGCCAGCGTCGTCGCACTATTGACGAGAATCCAGCTGAGAAAAAGCGCTCTCGGAAGGCGCCTTTATGACACCATACTCCGCAGCTCTATCACGTCTGCGCCCTTGCGCAGCTTGTCAGGGTAATCTGCCCACGCTTGCATCATGGCACGGCGGTGTGTCAGGTACTGGGTGCGGTTGTAAGCGCACCATTCGCATCCTTCACGCTGTGCGCCAGTTGGGCCTCGATCACCAGCGGGTCAAAATCCAGCCGTTCCGCCAGCATGGTACAGGCCCCGTTGCTCGAAACCCGTGCCAAGTCTGCACCTGGTAGCCGTACCCCAGCGACAGCAGCGCCGTGCGTACTGAGTTGTCAGAGATGGGCCTGTTGTGGCCGCGCAGCCAGGGAACACCAGCACGCTGCCCCCATAAGAGACGGAAGCCAACAGAGCAGGCCGGCACTCCTCGTTGGCCACACAGCCATCACTAGCAAGTGAATGGACACTCTGTTCAGTCCGATCGGAACGCTTCACGCGCTGGCGGTGGATAAGGACAGGAGGGGGGTAAAAAAGGGGCGACTTCGACGACTGGAGGCCCTTTACCCCCTGATTTACCCCTGAGAAAATTGGATGCCATAGAACAATCCAAGACAGCATCGGACATGAAAAAAGCCCTAAGTATTTGAT
Source organism: Rhodoferax sp. (assembly GCA_031291295.1). Lineage (GTDB taxonomy): Bacteria > Pseudomonadota > Gammaproteobacteria > Burkholderiales > Burkholderiaceae_C > Rhodoferax_A. The sequence goes on from JARLJI010000231.1 coordinate 13,257, forward strand.
TTACTTAGGGCTTTGGACTAAACTGGACTTGTTTAGACAAAATAATGGTGGCCTGGGGCGGAATCGAACCACCGACACAAGGATTTTCAATCCTCTGCTCTACCGACTGAGCTACCGGGCCAGAGCCGGAAATTATAGCAGGCCCGCGGCGCACCAATCCGGAACTTGGCCCCTCACACCGCGCTGCGCTTGCCGCGCGACAGGTCCACGCCCAATTGCTTGAGCTTGCGGTACAGGTGGGTGCGCTCGAGGCCGGTCTTTTCGGCCACGCGGGTCATGGAGCCGCCTTCCTTGGCCAGGTGGAATTCGAAGTAGGACTTTTCGAATTCGTCGCGTGCGTCGCGCAGCGGCTTGTCGAGCTCGAAACTCTGGCAGCCCTGCGGGCCCATATCGACCAGCGCCGGCAGCGAGAGCCCGCCCGTCATGGCGGCCTCTACCGTGAGGTCGGCGGGTGCGGGCGCGAGGGCGGCCGTCGGCTTGCGCGGATTGTTGCGGGCCAGCCCGGCCTCCACGGCCTTGAGCAGTTTTTGCAGGGTGATGGGCTTTTCCAGAAATGCCTGGGCGCCGATCTTGGTGGCTTCGACCGCTGTGTCGATCGTGGCGTGGCCGCTCATCATGATGACGGGCATGGTCAGCAGGCCACCCATGGACCATTCCTTGAGCAAGGTCACGCCGTCGGTGTCGGGCATCCAGATGTCGAGCAGCACGAGGTCGGGCCGGCTGCGGCTGCGGGCCGCGCGCGCCTGGGCCGCGTTCTCGGCCAGTTCCACGTTGTGGCCTTCGTCGTTGAGAATTTCGGAGAGCAGATCGCGAATACCCAATTCGTCGTCGACCACCAGTATGTTTGCCATGATTGCTGCGCTGTCCCTCGGGGTTGACGGCGCAGTATTTGACTACCCCGCCGCCGTGTTGTCTATGGCGAATGATAACGATACTTGCGCGCCCTGGATGACACCGTCCACCACACGGTTCGAGAGGTCGATGCGGGCGCCATGCTCGTCGGCGATTTTCTTCACCACCGCGAGCCCCAGCCCCGTGCCCTTGGCCTTGGTGGTGACATAGGGCTCGAAGGCCCGGTTCAGGATGTGCTCGGGAAAACCGGGGCCATTGTCCCGCACCGTCATGCGCACCCGCTGGGCCGGTTCCAGCCATTGCGTGCGGATGGTCACGCGCGCGGGGTGCTGGCCCCCGGCGCCGGTCTGCGTGGCGTCCTGGGCATTTTGCAACAGGTTGTGCACCACCTGCCGGATTTGCTGGCCGTCCCCGCGAATCAGCGGGCAGGCGGGGTCCAGCTCGATGTGCACCGGCGTGGGCGCGTGCTCGCTCTCGTACAGATGCACCACGTCGCCAATCAGCGCATTCAGGTCCAGCGGGCGCAGTTCGGCGGCGGGCAGCCGCGCATAGTCGCGGAACTCGTTGACCAGCCGTTTCATGGCATCGACCTGGTCCACGATGGTCTTGACGGACTTGGCCAGCAGTGCTTGTTCAGTGGGCGCGATCTTGCCGGTGAGCTTCATCTCCAGCCGCTCGGCCGAGAGCTGGATCGGGGTCAGCGGATTCTTGATTTCATGCGCCAGCCGGCGCGCCACCTCGCCCCAGGCCTGGGCGCGCTGGGCGGACACGATCTCGGAAATGTCATCGAACACCAAAAGCCTGGATGCGCCCGGCAGCTCTGCACCTCTCGCTACCAAAGTAATAGCGTTGTGGGGCGTCCCGGGTTGTGCGGCATTCAACTCGAAAGACTGCTGCCAGTGGTCCACGCCATGCTCCATGCGCCCGCGCAGGAAGGCATCGAAGTGCGCCTGCACGCTGCGCGCAAAGTCTTCCAGCCCGGGGATGTCGGCCAGCGGCCGGCCCTCGAAGGCCGCCAGCGGCGCGCGCAGGATGCGCGTCGCGCCGGGGTTGGACGACTGGATCACGCCGTGTGCATCGAGCACGATGACGCCGGCGGTCAGGTTGTCCAGAATGGTCTGCAGGTTGGCGCGCGAGGCATCGACCTGGTCCATGCTGCGGTTCACGGCGGCGCGCGCATCGGCGAGTTGCTGCGTCATGTCGGCGAACGAGCGCGTCAGGCCGCCGAGCTCGTCCTTGCCCTGCAGCGCGGCCTTGGGCGTGAGGTCGCCGGCAGCCACCTGGCGCACGCCTTCGGCCAGCACCAGCAGGGGGCGCGCGAGCTGGTTGCCCAGCAGCACCGCCAGCAGCACGGCGCCAAACATGGCCAGGAACAGGCTCAGCGTGAGCGTGCCGATGTACATGCGGCGCAGGCCGTCGCGCGCCAGCGCACGCTCCTGGTATTCGCGGTTGGCCTCCTGCACGGCGATGGCATTGGCCACCAGCGCGGGCGGCAGAATTTGCGTCACCTGCAGGAAGCGGGGCTCGGCCAGCAGCCCCATGCCGGAGGAGTTGACCAGCGCAATGACCTTGATGCGTGCATTGGCGACGGTGCTCGGGCCGACGTCCTCCAGCCCCTCGATCTGCGACACCACGCGCTGGCTGCGGGCGTTGCGCAACTGCTGGTTGCCCGGGCGCTCCGGGCTGAGGTCGAAGCGCGACTGGCCGACGCCGGCAATCAGGTGCCCGTTGGCGTCCCACAGCACCACGTCGTTGGCCGCCAGCTGGTCGCGGATACGCTCCAGCGTCAGCCCGGCCGTGGCGTTGGGCACATCGGCCAGCTGGCTGGTGGCGGCGCGGGTCTTGCTGGCCAGGTCGTTGCTCAGGGTGTCGAGCGTGGCGCGCCCCAGGCCGACACCGGCATCCAGTGCGCTCTCGACCTTGACGTCGAACCAGCTCTCGATCGAGCGCGAGACGAACTGGTAGGACACGACGTAGATCAGCAGGCCGGGAACAAACCCGACCAGCGCAAAGATCGCGGCCAGCTTGACCAGCAGGCGGCTGCCAAACTTGCCGCGGCGCAACCGCAGCGTGAGCCGGATCGCCATCCAGGCAATCACGGCCAGCAACAGCGCCGCCACCACCACGTTGAGGATGAACAGGCGCCCGTAGTAGCGCTCGTACAGCTCGCGGTTGTTGGTGGCCTGGGTCAGCAGGAACATCAGCACCAGGCCGATCGCCACCATGGTGGCCGCGCCCACCACGACCGCCCAGCGAAACGCGCGTGACTTTTTCTTCAGCAAGCGATCAGCCGGGTCGGGCTGACCTGGCGCACTGTTCACCTGGAATTCTCCACCGTCAGGCGCTGGTTGCGGCTGGCGGTAATGTTCCAGTCGGCCTCGCCGACCGCGCCAATCTGGAACGGCCGCGGCAGTTGCGACACATCGAGCCGGAAGCGGAAGTCCACGTTGTAGTGCGTATCGGGCTCGATGGCCGAAGCCTCGGCGATTTTCCAGTGGGAGATGCGCTGCACCGCCGCCAGCGCATCGGGCAGCGAATCGAAGTTCTGATTCAGCGTGACGCCCAGCCCGACGTTGGTGATGACCTCCGGCGAGACGTTGAGGCGCCAGCGCCGCGTGAGCGGCTGGTAGGCCAGCCGCATGTGGCGCGCGGCGCCGCCGACCCGCTTGTCGTACCAGTACCAGCGGTCGCGAAAGACTTCAGCCTCGGCGACGAAAAACATCGGAATACCCTTGAGCAGCGCGTCCTCGACGATGGCGGACAGCTCGAATTTGACACCCGCGGTCAGGTAAATGCCATCGGTGTCGGTCTCCAGTCGCAACTGGCTGACCTCGGCCGGGGCATTTTCGGCATGGGCCGGCGCCAGGGGGGCGAGCGCGAGGAACATACACGCCAGCAGCGCGGCCAGGTCAAGCCGCACGTTTTTCCAGCAGCGCGTAAAAAAAACCGTCGTGATCACCCGCCTGATTGTCCGGGACAGCATCGCCGTTTGCCCCGATTTGAGGCATTAAATGGCCCGGCGACGGCCGTAATACGGCATCGGTGTTGTGTGTAACAAACGTTTGTATCTGATCGTATCCTTCGGCCTTGAAAACCGAGCAGGTGCAGTACAGCAGGCGCCCACCCGGCTTGAGCAACGGCCACAGGGCCGCCAGCAGCGCGGCCTGAATGGCGGCCAGCTGGGCGATGTCGCTTTCGCGGCGCAGCCAGCGCACGTCCGGGTGCCGGCGCACGATGCCCGAGGCGGTGCACGGCGCGTCCAGCAGGATGGCATCGAACAGTTCGCTGCGGCACTGCTGCGGCCACCAGGTCTGGGGTTTCATGGCGTCGGCGGCGATCACGCTGGCGTGCAGGCCCAGGCGCTGGAGGGTCTGGTGGATGCGTTCGCAGCGCGCCGGGTCGATGTCCAGCGCCGTCACGCGGGCGCCGTCGGCCAGTTCCAGCAAATGCGCGGTCTTGCCGCCGGGGGCGGCGCAGGCGTCCAGGATGTGCAAATCGCGCCTGCCCTCCCAGCCGGCCAGCAGCAGGGGCGCGGCCCGTTGGGCGGCCGCGTCCTGCACCGATACCTGGCCCTCGGTGAAGCCCGGAATGGCGCCGACTAGCATCGCCTTGTGCAGCACCACGCCGCTCTGTCCAGCCTGCGTTGCTATGATATTTGCAGCACGCAGTGTATTCAGGTATTGGGCTAGAGCCACTTTTCGCGTATTAACCCGCAGCGTCATGGGAGCGTGCGTGTTGTTGGCCCGCAGGATCTCCTGCCAGTGCGCGGGGTGGTCCTTTTGCAGCCGCGCGATCCACCAGCGCGGGTGGTTCCAGACGGCGACCGGGTCGCTGTCGGTCGCCGCCACCAGGGCTGCGCGCTCGCGCAGGAAGCGGCGCAGGCAGGCATTGATGAAACTGGCTTGCCGGCGCGTGTCGGGGTGGCGCTTGGCGGCTTCCACCGTCTGGTCGACCAGCGTGAAGGCGTCATACAGCGCGCCCTCCTCGCGCCAGGCCAGCGCCAGTGCGCTGCACAGGAGCGCATCGGCCTGCGCCGGCGGCGCGCGCTTGGCCAGCAGCTGCCGCAGCGCCTGCGACCGGCCGAGCCAGCGCAGCACATGGAAGACCAGCGCCTGAACCCCCGGCCGCAGCCCGGGTTCTACATGATTCAGGGCTGCAGTCCCCGACTCGCCTGCACGGATAGCTACCAAAACCGTAGCAACCGCATTCAGCTGACGCCAAAGGGGCGGCGCACCGGGGGACGCAGGGGTATTCATGCCAGGGTATCCGCCCAGATGTTGCGCGCCCAGCTGAAGGCATAGGCGCCTTCGCGCTCGCTTGGGCGCTGGCTCAGGCCGCCGGAGCCGGGCACGGTCAGATAGGTCTGCTCGGCCGCGTTGTAGGCGTGCACGCTGGCCACATGCACCGCGCGCCGGTCGTCCACGAAGCTGTAGCAGGTGTTGGTGAGCATGGGCGCGGGATTCACCGGCCAGCCCGCGAGTTGCGCCACGATGGCCGCCGCCGCGACCTTGGCCTGGCTGTTCGCCATGTGGCCGCTCTTGGGCATCAGCGGCGCGATCTGGATCGCATCGCCCAGCACGAACACGTCTTTGGCGGCGCTGGACTCGAAGGTCCGGTAGTCCACACCGCACCAGTGCTGGTTGGCCTGATTGTTCAGGGCCGCCTGCAGCGCGATGGTGCCCGCGCGCATGGGCGGCAGCACGTTGATGACGTCGGCGCGCACATCGTCCTGCACCTCGAACTTGATCAGCCCGGCCCTGGCATCCACCGCGGTGGTGTTGTGCTGGGGCCGGTACTCGACCATGCCCTGGTAGGGCCCGGCCCACGCGGCCTTGAACAGCGCGGCCTTGGAGGTCACGTCCGGGTTCGCATCGAGAATCAGCACCTTGGCACGCGGCTTGGCCTGTTTGAAGTACCAGGCCACCTGGCAGGCGCGCTCGTACGGGCCCGGCGGGCAGCGGTACGGCGCCTCGGGGATGGTGATGGCATACACGCCGCCCTCGGGCATGGCCTGCAGCTGGCGGCGCAGCGCGGCGGTCTCGGGGCCGGCTTTCCAGGCGTGCAGGATCTGCCCCGCGGCATGGGCCGCCGGCAAGCCTTCGATGGCGTCAACCATGAAGTCGACGCCGGGCGACACCACCAGCTTGTCGTAGGCGATCGATGCGCCGCCGGCCAGCGTGACGGTTTTGCGGGCGGTGTCGATGGCGCTGGCCCTGTCGCGCACGACGGTGATGCCGTGCTGGCGGCGCAGCGCGTCGTAGGGCGTGGTGATGTCGGCCATCTGCCAGCTGCCGCCCAGCACCAGGTTGGACATGGGGCAGGACACAAACGCGGCGTCCGGCTCGATCAGCACCACGTCGATCCTGTGGTCCGAGAACAGCCGCACATACCGGGCCGCGGTGGCGCCGCCGTAGCCGCCGCCGATGACGACCACCTGGGCCCTGGACGGTACGGCGCGGCTGGCGCAACCGGCCAGGCCGAGCAAGCCGGCGGCGGCAGAAGATTGCAAAAGGGAGCGGCGTTGCAGGGGCATGTGTCGCTACGGCCTCTGGCTCGCAAAGTAGCCGGCGACCTGTTCGATCTGCGCATCGCTGTAGCCCAGACTGATCTGCCGCATCACCGTGGCGGTCCGGGCTCCCGATTTGAATGCGTTCATCCGGCGCACCAGATCATCCTTGTCCCTGCCGGCCAGTGCGGATACGCCGGGCCCGGCCAAGGCCCGGCCATTCGTGCCATGGCAGGCGGCGCAGGTGGCGGCCAGGCTCTGCAGATACAGCGCCTGCGGATCCCGTGCCATGGCCGCGGCGCCGCTGGCCAGCAAGGCTGCGCCTATCGTCCATTTGAATTTCATGCCACCGCCTCCTGGTTGATCTTCTGCGCCCCGCTCGACCCCCTAGTATCCATGCGAACGCCGCGACGGGCTGCCCCGAGCCAGTTCAGCCCCCTCGGGGCCGGGCCGAAGTACAATGCCTCGGCGTGGGGCCAGTTATAGCGGCCGCGCCGCCTTGAAGCCGAATACCCAGGCCAGCAGCAGCGCGGGAAACTGGGCAATGGCCGCGTTGTAGCGCGCCACGGCCTGGTTGAAGGTCTCGCCGACCGCGCGCACTTGCAGCGCCAGCTGCTCCCACTGGGGTTGCACGGTCTCGGACAGCGGCGCCCCGTCTGGATCCAGAGCCGCCTGCTGCATGCGCCGCCAGGTGGCGTCGAGCACGCCCCTGGCGGCCGCCAGCGCGGCCATGGCCCGGTCATCCAGCGGACGCGCCCGTGCCGCGGCCAGCGACGCGGCCACCTGCGCGGCCGCACTGCGCAGGCCGATCCACAGCAGGGCCACGTCGTCGAGCAGCTCCCCCGGCTGGGTCAGCAAGGAGGCGTTCATGGAGGCAGGCAGGCACGACTGCAGCAGTTGGAGTTGTTCGAGCAGACGCGCATCGACCGCGGCAAAGGCCTGCCGTACGGCCGAGCGCAGCCGCACCAGGCGGTTGTAGGCGCCGACGGACCAGAACAGCAGCACCCCGAGCCCCGCCCACAGCACAAAAGACGACATCATCTTTCATACCCCCTGGCCGCCCGATCGCGGCAACCCATATTCAAATAAACATAAAAAAGCGCCCCGAGCCCTTTTGTATCGGGCACGAGGCGCTACCAGTTTAATAGCAAAGTTGCTATTTAATCGGCTGCCGCCCCTTCGCTGGCTTCGGTCGCCGGTGCCGGCTCGGACAGGCTGGCCAGTTCCGCGGCCTCGGCCTCGGCGATGGCGCGGCGCTCGGCCTCGTCCATCTGGTCCTTGGCCTTGCGTGCCTGGTGGTACGCCATGCCGGTGCCCGCAGGAATCAGGCGCCCGACGATGACGTTTTCCTTCAGGCCGCGCAGCTCGTCGCGTTTGCCCATGATGGCGGCTTCGGTCAGCACCCGCGTCGTTTCCTGGAAGGAAGCGGCGCTGATGAAGCTGTCGGTGGACAGCGAAGCCTTGGTAATGCCCAGCAGCAGGTTGGTGAAGGTCGCGGGGATCTTGCCTTCGCCGCGCAGGGCGTCGTTGGTGTTGAGCATCTCGCTGCGTTCGACCTGTTCGCCGGCAATGTAGTTGGCATCGCCCACGTTGTCGACCACCACGCGGCGCAGCATCTGGCGCACGATCACCTCGATGTGCTTGTCGTTGATCTTCACACCCTGCAGGCGGTACACGTCCTGCACTTCATCGACGATGTAGCGCGCCAGCTCTTCGGAGCCCAGCAGGCGCAGGATGTCCTGCGGATCGGCCGGACCGTCCACCACGGACTCGCCCTTGTTCACCACCTGGCCTTCGTGCACCAGGATGTTCTTTTCCTTGGGCACCAGCTCTTCGTGGACGCCGCCCTCGGGGTCGGTGATCTGCAGGCGAATCTTGCCCTTGGTCTCCTTGCCGAACGACACGGTACCGGTCATCTCGGCCAGCACGCCCTTGTCCTTCGGACTGCGGGCTTCGAACAGCTCGGCCACACGCGGCAGACCGCCGGTGATGTCGCGCGTCTTCTGGCCTTCGACCGGAATGCGCGCCAGCACTTCGCCGGGGCCCACGTCCTGGCCGTCGCGCACCTGCACCAGCGCACCGATCTGGAAGCCGATGGTCACCGAGTGATCGGTGCCGGGGATCTTGACCTCCTGGCCCTGCGCGTCGATCAGCTTGACCTGCGGACGCACCACCTTGGTCGCGCCGCGGGGTTTCGGGTCGATCACCTCCATGGTGGACAGGCCCGTGACCTCATCGACCTGTTTGGCGACCGTCAGGCCTTCTTCGACGTTTTCGAACTTGGCCTGGCCCGCAAACTCGGTGATGATCGGTCGCGTCAGCGGATCCCAGTTGGCCAGAATCGTGCCGGCCTTGACGGTCTGGTCGGCCTTCACGGCCAACGTGGCGCCGTACGGCACCTTGTGGCGTTCGCGCTCGCGGCCGTGCTCGTCATGGATGACGATCTCGCCGGAGCGGGCGATCACCACCAGTTCGCCGCGGCTGTTGGTCACGTAGCGCATCGTGGCGTTGAAGCCGATCACACCGTTGGACTTGGCTTCCACGCTGGAGGCGATGGCGGCACGCGAGGCCGCACCGCCGATGTGGAAGGTGCGCATCGTCAGCTGCGTGCCGGGCTCACCGATCGACTGCGCCGCAATCACGCCGACCGCCTCGCCGAGGTTGATCAGACCACCCCGGCCCAGATCGCGGCCGTAGCATTTGGCGCAGATACCGAAGCGCGTTTCGCAGGTGAGCGCGGTACGCACCTTGACCTCGTCGACGCCGACCGCTTCGATCTCGTCAATGATGTCTTCATCCAGCATGTCGCCAGCCTTGACCAGCGCCGAACGGTTCTCGGGGTGCAGCACATCGTCGGCTACGGTACGCCCGAGAATACGGTCGCGCAACGACTCGATCACCTCGCCGCCTTCGACGATGGCACGCATCTGCGAGCCGTTGTGCGTGCCGCAGTCGTCCTCGGTCACCACCAGGTCCTGCGTCACGTCGACCAGGCGGCGCGTCAGGTAGCCCGAGTTGGCCGTCTTCAGCGCCGTGTCCGCGAGGCCCTTGCGGGCGCCGTGGGTGGAGATGAAGTACTGCAACACGTTCAGGCCTTCGCGGAAGTTGGCCGTGATCGGGGTCTCGATGATGGAGCCGTCGGGCTTGGCCATCAGGCCGCGCATGCCAGCCAGCTGGCGAATCTGCGCCGCCGAGCCGCGCGCACCGGAGTCGGCCATCATGTAGATGGAGTTGAACGACTCCTGGTCCACTTCGTTGCCATGGCGGTCAATGGTCTTTTGCTTGGCCAGCTGGGCCATCATGACCTTGGAGACTTCGTCGCCGGCCTTGCCCCAGATGTCCACCACCTTGTTGTATCGCTCGCCGGAAGTCACCAGACCGGACACATACTGCTGCTCGATCTCTTTGACTTCCTTTTCGGCGCGCTCGATGATGGCCGGCTTTTCCTTGGGCACCAGCATGTCGTCGATGCAGATCGAAATGCCGGCCTTGGTCGCCAGGCGGAAGCCGTTTTGCAACAGCTTGTCGGCAAACACCACCGTCTCTTTCAGGCCGCACTTGCGGAACGAGACGTTGATGAGCTTGGAAATTTCCTTCTTCTTCAACGCCTTGTTGATGTTGGAGAACGGCAGGCCCTTGGGCAGGATTTCAGACAGCAGTGCACGCCCGGCCGTGGTTTCCCACAGCTGGGTCGACGGCACGAACTCGCCGGTTTCCTTGTCCTTGGTGTATTCGGTGAGGCGCACGTTGATCCTGGCGGTCAGCTCCACTTCGCCCGCGTCGAAGGCACGCTGCACTTCCCCGATGTCGGAGAAGATCAGGCCTTCGCCCTTGGCGTTGATGCGCTCACGCGTCGTGTAGTACAGGCCCAGCACCACGTCCTGCGACGGCACGATGGAGGGCTCGCCGTTGGCCGGGAACAGCACGTTGTTGGAGGCCAGCATCAGCGTGCGGGCTTCCATCTGCGCTTCCACCGATAGTGGCACGTGAACGGCCATCTGGTCGCCATCGAAGTCGGCGTTGAACGCCGCGCAAACCAGCGGGTGCAGCTGGATCGCCTTGCCTTCGATCAGGATGGGCTCGAACGCCTGGATGCCCAAGCGGTGCAGCGTAGGCGCCCGGTTCAGCATGATGGGGTGCTCTTTGATCACCTCTTCCAGGATGTCCCAGACCACCGGCGTGCCGGATTCGACTTCCTTCTTCGCCGCCTTGATGGTGGTCGCAATGCCCATGGCTTCCAGGCGCGAGAAGATGAAAGGCTTGAACAGTTCGAGCGCCATCAGCTTGGGCAGGCCGCACTGGTGCAGCTTGAGCGTCGGGCCCACGGTAATCACCGAACGGCCCGAGTAATCGACGCGCTTACCCAGCAAGTTCTGGCGGAAGCGACCGCTCTTGCCCTTGATCATGTCTGCCAGCGACTTGAGCGCACGCTTGTTGGCGCCGGTCATGGCCTTGCCACGGCGGCCATTGTCCAGCAGGCTGTCCACGGCTTCCTGCAGCATGCGCTTTTCGTTGCGCGCGATGATTTCCGGCGCCTTCAGCTCCAGCAAACGGCGCAGACGGCTGTTGCGGTTGATGACGCGACGGTACAGGTCGTTCAGGTCGGAGGTCGCGAAGCGGCCACCGTCCAGGGGAACGAGCGGACGCAGGTCGGGCGGCAGCACCGGCAGCACGTCGAGCACCATCCACTCGGGCTTGATGCCGGACTTGCGGAAGGCTTCCATCACCTTGAGGCGCTTGGCGTTCTTCTTGACCTTGACTTCGGAGCCGGTCAGGTCGCCACGCAGCCGCTCGATGGAGGAATCGAGTTCAATGGCTTGCAGCAGGTCCTTGATGCCTTCGGCACCCATCTTGGCCACGAATTCGTCGCCATATTCCTTGCGCTTGGCATCAAAATCGTCCTCGGACATGATGCTGAATTTCTTCAGCGGGGTCATGCCGGGGTCGGTCACCACATAGGCTTCGAAGTACAGCACGCGCTCGATGTCGCGCAGCGTCATGTCGAGCACCAGGCCCAAACGGCTGGGCAGCGACTTCAGGAACCAGATGTGGGCGCAGGGCGCGGCCAGGTCGATGTGACCCATGCGTTCGCGGCGCACCTTGGTCTGCGTGACTTCAACGCCGCACTTCTCGCAGATCACGCCGCGGTGCTTGAGGCGCTTGTACTTGCCGCAAAGGCATTCGTAGTCCTTGATGGGCCCGAAGATCTTGGCGCAGAACAGGCCGTCGCGCTCCGGCTTGAACGTGCGGTAGTTGATGGTCTCGGGTTTCTTCACCTCGCCGAAAGACCAGGAACGGATCTTTTCGGGCGACGCCATGCCGATCCGGATGGCATCGAAATGCTCATCGGGCGTGAATTGCTTGAACAGGTCGAGTAGTGATTTCATGTGACTCTTGCCCTTTCAATTAAGAACGTTCGAGTTCAATGTCAATGCCCAGGGAACGGATTTCCTTGACCAGAACATTGAACGATTCCGGCATCCCGGCTTCAATAGCGTGCTCGCCCTTGACAATGCTTTCGTACACCTTGGTACGGCCCTGCACGTCGTCGGACTTGACGGTGAGCATTTCCTGCAGCGTGTAGGCCGCGCCGTAGGCTTCCAGCGCCCACACTTCCATCTCGCCGAAACGCTGGCCGCCGAACTGCGCCTTGCCGCCCAGTGGCTGCTGCGTGACCAGGCTGTAAGGACCGGTCGAGCGCGCGTGCATCTTGTCGTCCACCAGGTGGTGCAGCTTCAGGAAGTGCATGTAGCCCACTGTCGTCGGCCGCTCGAACGCGTCCCCGGTACGGCCGTCATACAAATGGGCCTGGGTGCGCGCTTCGGTCAGGCCCTTGCGCCGGGCGATATCGTCGGGATACGCCAGCTTGAGCATGGTGCGGATTTCCTCTTCGGAAGCACCATCAAACACCGGCGTTGCGAACGGAACACCGCCCGACAAATTGCCGGCCATTTCCAGCACCTGCTCGTCCGACAGTTTGGACAGGTCTTCCTTGCGCCCGGTGCTGTTGTACAGGGTGTCCATGAACTGGCGCAGCTCGGCCACCTTGGCCTCGGCCTGCAGCATGTCGCCGATACGCCGGCCAATGCCCTTGCCGGCCCAGCCCAGGTGGACCTCCAGCACCTGGCCCACGTTCATGCGCGAAGGCACGCCCAGCGGGTTCAGCACGACGTCGCACGGTGTGCCGTCCAGCATGTAAGGCATGTCTTCGATCGGCACGATCTTCGACACCACGCCCTTGTTGCCGTGGCGGCCGGCCATCTTGTCGCCAGGCTGCAGGCGGCGCTTGACGGCCAGGTAGACCTTGACCATCTTGAGCACGCCCGCGGGCAACTCGTCGCCCTGCGTGAGCTTCTTGCGCTTTTCTTCGAACGCCAGGTCGAAACTGTGGCGGGTCTGCTCCAGCGAGTTCTTCAGGCTTTCCAGCTGCGCGGCGACATCGTCCTCGGCCGGGCGAATATCGAACCAGTGGAATTTCTCCACCGAGGCGAGGTAAGCCTTGTCGATCTTCGTGCCCTTGGCGAGTTTTTGCGGACCGCCGTTGGCAGCCTTGCCGGTGAGCAGTTTCTCGATGCGATCGAACGCGTCGGCTTCCACGATGCGCAGCTGGTCGTTCAGGTCCAGGCGGAAGCGCTTGAGCTCGTCGTCGATGATCTGCTGGGCGCGCTTGTCGCGCACGATGCCTTCACGCGTGAAGACCTGCACATCGATGACCGTGCCCTGCGAGCCCTGGTCGACGCGCAGCGAGGTGTCCTTCACGTCGCTGGCCTTCTCGCCGAAGATCGCGCGCAGCAGCTTCTCTTCCGGCGTGAGCGTGGTCTCGCCCTTGGGCGTGACCTTGCCGACCAGCGTGTCGCCCGGCATGACTTCCGCGCCGACGTAGATGATGCCGGACTCGTCCAGGCGGTTGAGCTGCTGCTCGGAGAGGTTCGGGATATCACGCGTGATTTCCTCGGCCCCGAGCTTGGTGTCGCGCGCCATCACCACGAGTTCCTCGATGTGGATCGAGGTGTAGCGGTCTTCGGCCACCACACGCTCGCTGATCAGGATCGAGTCCTCGAAGTTGTAGCCGTTCCAGGGCATGAAGGCGATCAGCATGTTCTGGCCGATGGCGATCTCGCCCAGGTCGGTCGAGGCGCCGTCGGCAATCACGTCACCCTTGGCCAGCTTCTCGCCCTTCTTCACGATGGGGCGCTGGTGGATGTTGGTGTTCTGGTTGGAACGCTGGTACTTGATCAGGTTGTAGATGTCCACACCCACTTCGCCAGCCTGCGCCTCGGCGTCGTTGACGCGGATCACAATGCGGGTGGCGTCCACATAGTCCACCACGCCGCCGCGATTCGCCGTCACCACGGTGCCGGAGTCCACCGCTGCCACGCGCTCGATGCCGGTGCCGACCAGCGGCTTTTCCGGGCGCAGCACAGGCACGGCCTGACGCGACATGTTGGCGCCCATCAGGGCGCGGTTGGCGTCATCGTGTTCGAGGAACGGCACCAGCGAGGCGGCCACCGACACGATCTGCGCGGGCGACACGTCCATGTACTGGACGCGCTCGGGGCTGCACAGGATCGATTCGCCGGCTTCACGCGCGGAGACCAGTTCGCCCGTGAGCTTGCCGTCCTTGTCCAGCAGCGCATTCGCCTGTGCGATCACATACTTGCCTTCCTCGATGGCCGACAGGTAGAAGCTGAAGGGAATCACGTCGATGGCGCGCTTGCCCGCCTTCTTCAGATTGGCGTTCAGCCGCGCGGCCTCTTCCTTCTCGATGTGGTCGCCCACGCGCAGGCTGCTTTCGCCGGCGTTGACGATCTCAACGTAGTCGAGGATGCGCGAGTCTTTTACCTTGCGGTAAGGCGACTCGATAAATCCGTACTCGTTGA
>JARLJI010000232.1 GCA_031291295.1 Rhodoferax sp.
AGCAAACCCTCCAACATCCTTTTTGCCTCCGAGATTCCCGCCAACGAGAAGGCCTTCGCCTTTGCACTTGCGCAAGCCGCGGAGTTCAGCGCAAATCTCATCCTCTTCCACGCTTATGACACGCTGGTCGTCGCCGCGTCGGAGACCTCCGGCGTGCGCTACTACGACTATGCCGCCGCTGCCCGCACCGAAGTGCAACATCTTGAGCCTCTTGCCCAGCGCGTACGCGCGGCTGGCGTGCAATGCGAAGTGGTGGTGCGCCCCGGGCTGGCAGCCGACCAGATTCTCGCCTTCCTGCGCGAGCGGGATATCGACCGCATCGTGATGGGCACCCACTCCCCCGGCCCCATCGGCAAATTGCTGGTGGGCTCGGTCGCCGAAGCCGTACTCCGCACCGCCAATGTGCCGGTCTTCATCGTCGGTCCAGACGTGGTCGATGGCGGATACCGCAACTTTGCCACCCGCACCATCCTCTGCGCCGTCAGCATGCAGGAAGCCAGCTACCTGGTGGCCACCTTTGCCGCGCAAATGGCCATCCAGCACAATGCGCGCCTCATTCTGCAGCACGTCATCCGGCCCCAGGAGCGCGCTGAAGCCCTCGCTGGCCGCAGCATCGATCAGATTGAGGCCGACCTGCTCAAGCTGATTCCAGACGAGTTGCATGCCAAACTTGCCGTACAGACGATCGTGGTGCCCGGCGATCCCACCGAGGAACTGCTCTACCAGGGCAGGGCTCAGCAGGCCGACCTCATCGTGCTGGGCGCGCAGGGCGCATCGGCCTTTGCAGCCGTCACCCGCCACGGAGTGGTCTACAAGGTGCTGGCCCACTCCCATTGCCCGGTCATCACGCTTTCGCCCGCCGTGCTAGCCGCATGCGGCGCGAATGGAGAAAAGCACCATCCGGCCGATGTCTACATGGCCGGGGTGTTTTAACCGCTACGCCGGAGTGGATCCTTTCGAGGTAGGGTCCACTCCGGCAAATGCGGCTTACTTTGAGGTTTTGCTGGTCAGGGCCGTCTGCTCAACCTTGGGCGCGGTTGCCGTGATGCATGGCACGCCTCCGCACAGCGCCCCGGTAATTCCCTGGCCCTCGGTGATCGTATAAATGCGATCCACGGCCGGCAGTTTCACCATTTCCTTCGTGCCGTCCGGCCAGTGAATCTCCGCCGTGCCGGGGTCGGTCGCGTCGCCCAATCCGAAGTGCGGGCGCGGATCGTTGACCGAGATATAGCTGCCGCTGGACATCACATCCTGGCGCATGCGCAGCCCGTTGGCCTTCAGGTAAACCGTGGCGCCGATGGCGTCTTTGGGGCTCTTGCCCATCCCCACCAGCTTCATCTCGACCCAGTGATGATGGTCGTCATTCACGTTCCGCAGCAGCGTGGGCGTCCTGTCCATGCTGTTGATGACCGCATCGATCTTGCCGTCGTTGAACAGGTCGCCAAACGCCGCGCCGCGCG
>JARLJI010000233.1 GCA_031291295.1 Rhodoferax sp.
AACCATGATGTTTGCCCGGCTCCCCCGCCCGCCGCGCGGGCTTGTGCGCGGCGCTGTTTATGTCGGCGCTCTGGCCGGACTGGTGGCGATGGCGGCGTGTTCGTCGCCGAGCAGCCGCTTTTATACGCTCGGCGCGGATGGCGCGGCTGCCGGCTCCGCGGCGCCGGTTAGCGCCCGGACGTCGGCTGCGCCGGCGTGGCTGATTGAAGTCGCGCCGATCGATGTACCGCCGCAGGTGGCGAAGAATCAGCTGGTGGTGCAGACGGGACCGACGCAGGTTCAGGTGCTCGAACAGGAGCGTTGGGCTTCGTTGCCGGGTGACGAGATTCGTCGGGCGTTGTCGACGAGTCTGACGCAGCAGTTGGGTACGATCGATGTGTATGGGACTGCGTATTCGGATGCGACGCCGGTGTACCGGGTTAGCATGAATGTGCAGCGGTTCGAGTCATGGCCGGGGTCGCATGCGTTGATCGATGCGGTTTGGAGTGTGCGGGCTGTGCGGGGTACGGCTGTGATGACTTGCCGGAGTGTGGTGAGTGAGCCGGTTAGCGGCGGCTACGACGCGCTTGTTAGTGGGCATCGGGCCGCGCTGCAGCGAATTGCTGGGCAGGTGGCTAGTGCTGTGCAGGCTATGGCCTCGGTTGCTCCGCAAGGGAAGGTTGGGGGGGCTAAGGGTGCGGGTTTTGCCGTGCCGGCGTGCCCCTCTGCTGTTGCAGCAGCTGCTGCGAGTAGTTGACGGTTTTTTTTGCCCTGCGGGCGCCTGGTTGTTTGGGGGCGCTTCGCGGGGGTGATGTTTTCGGTTGTGGCCTGGCGGTGTTGACATTTCCTTGGGTTGGTTGCCCGCGCGGCGCTTTCTTGACTGTGAGCCTATGGCGTTGGCCTTTCCTTGATCTGTTTGCCTGCGCGGCGCTTCTTGGCTGTGCCCTTACGGCGTTGGCCTCTCCTTGATTTGTTAGTCTTACTGTGTCAGCTAAAAGCGATACCTGGTAGTATGAAGTAATAGCGACTACAGGGTATCGCAATGACAGACGATCTCGATGAATTTGACGCGTATCTCGACCATCTGGCACAGGAGTTAGGGCACGCTAATCGCCACGCCGGCCTTAAAGGCTACTGTTCCGGTCTGGTGATGCCACTGTCAAGG
>JARLJI010000234.1 GCA_031291295.1 Rhodoferax sp.
AGTAGTAATACGACGCCCCAAAAATGCCGCCAAAACCGAGCACCGCCAGGCAGGCAATCACCACAACCGCAACCTTGAGCAATCGCATCATCCCCGGAAGCCCGTACCCTTCCAGTTCCGCACCAGCGCGTCGGAGGCAAAGTAAGCCACGGCCATGATGGTCAACGCCGGGTTGAAGCCGCCGTTGGTCACGTGCACGCTGGAGTCGATCACGAACACATTGTCGACGTCGTGAATCTGGCAATCGCGGTTCACCACCGATGCCTTGGGATCGCTGCCCATGCGGCAGGTCCCGGCCTGGTGCTGGCCCGCTGAGACCAGTTCCGGCTTCCCGGCCATGACCGAAGTGTGGATGGCTCCCGCCTCCTTCAGCCACGCCTCCGCGCGTTTGGCCTGCACTGCGCCGATCTCGAAGGTGTGCGGGTGCACGTTGCCCGAGAACCGCACCACCGGCAAGCCCCACTTGTCTTTCACGGCCGGGTCCACCGTCACCCGTCCGTCGGCCGTCGGAATCTGCTGTGTCGGCCCAAAAACCTGAATGCAGCGCTTATGCCAAGCGCGCATGGCCTGCTTGTGACCCAGGCCCCAGCGCGGCGTGCCCTCCGGCAGCCGGTCGATCATGTGAATGGGCAGGCGAATGAACTCGTTGGCCAGCATGCCTCCGCCGCACAGCCCCGGCGTCCCGTGGTTGTAGTCGGTGATGGCGATTGTCGCCCCCGGCCCCACGTCGTCGTAGGTCTCAAAGTCGAAGTAGCCCACCGCGCCCGTGTAGTGATGGCCTTGCAGGTTGCGCCCCACCTGGTCATAGCGATTGCCCAGCCCGTTGGGAAACAGCCGGCTCTTCGAGTTCAGCAGCAGCCGCGCGGTCTCCGTGGCGCAGCCGGAGACAATCACCAGATCAGCCAACTGCTCCTGCAAGTGGCCTGTCTCGTCGAAGTAGGCAACTCCGCGTGCGTGTCCCCGCTCGTCGGTCAGAATCTCCTTCGCCATGCACTCGGTGCGCAGCTCGCAGTTGCCCGTCGAGAGCGCGACGGGAATCACCGTGTTCTGCGAGCCGTTCTTCGCATCCACCTCGCAGGCAAATCCCACACACCACCGGCAGCGCATGCAGGGGCCGCGTCCGTTATAGGGAACGCTGTTGCGTGCCATGGGAATGTGGAACGGATGCAGCCCCAGGCGCTTTGCGGCCGGCTCCAGAATGCCAAACTCGCGCCCCGGCGGCAGCGGCGGCATGGGCAGCGGATGCTTCCGCGGTCCATGGAAAGGCGTGCCCGAATAATCGCCCGAGATGCCGATCTCGTACTCGGCCTTCTCGTAATAAGGCTCCAGGTCGTCGTAGCTGATGGGCCAGTCTTCCAGCGAGCTTCCTGCCGGCGCGCCATAGGTCGAGCGCATGCGGAAGTCCTGCGGCATGTACCGCCAGGCCTGCGCCCCGTAGCTCAGCGTCCCGCCCCCCACGCAGGCCGCGTCGTTCTGGTAGCTGCCCTCGCTCGGCAGCGCGGTGTGCGAAGCGCCCTTCGCATCCACCCACACCCGCGGATTGCCATCGTCCTCCGGCCCGAACGCATTGCCTAGCAAGGTGGTGCGCTGGTTGCGCAGATCGTCCTTGCGGCAGTCGTTGGCCGTGTACCACTTGCCCCGCTCGAGAAGGACGACGCTCAACCCGGCAACAGCCAGTTCCTTGGCTACAATGCCGCCCGCCGCGCCCGCGCCCACGATGACCGCATTCACGCGCTTCATGAGGGCACCCCCCTCGGGTCGTGCTTGGTCAGGTCGTATTGCGCGCGGCCACGCAGGGGAGGCTCATCCAGCCCCAGCATCCGCCAGCTCACGGCGTCGCGATTGCCGCCGTGCCGCGGCGAGCCGTAGTAGCCCTCCATGGTGTGTTCGCGCACCAGCGAGAATAATCTGCCGCCCTGCTCTGCGAGTGCGCTGACAATCTCCAACTGCTGCGCCTGCGCCAGCGAAGCCAGCTCTCCGCCAAACCGCTTGCGGCTCATCGCTTCGGCCTGCTCCAACCCATCGAGGTAAGCGCCCCGGTGCTTCCTGTAGTGCCGCATCAGCTGCCGGTCGATGTAATTCACCACCCCTGCCTGCGACGCCGAGGGAAATTCGTCCGCGGGCACAATCTGGTCGCAGATGGCCTGGAGCGTCCGCGCCTGCGCGTCGGTCAGGAAATCCCAGTCTCCCCGCTTGCCGGCCTTGCAGCCCACGGCCAGGGCCGCGCCGCACCCCGCGCCCGCCGCCACAAACTGCCGCCGAGTCAGTTGTCCGGTGTTTCCGCGCGAGACCATAAAAATCCCCCTCGCGCCTCTCAAGAGGCTCGCAGTAGCCCACCGGTTCCAAGCAAAAAAGTCCCGGCAGCTATTCTGGCCCTCCATGCTTGACGCGCCGGGTCAACCCGGTCTGTGCTCCCAATCACCGTGTTTTCAATTGAAAGTCGACGCTCTGTCATCCTTGAGCGGAGCCTCTTGCAGTTTTATCGCGAGAGGCGCAGCCGAAGGACCTGCTGTTCA
>JARLJI010000235.1 GCA_031291295.1 Rhodoferax sp.
ATTGACGCCTGGCTGCGATAGCCGACATAGGCCATGATATGGCCTGCGCCATCGGCGAATTTCGTGCCCCACGACAGCGTGGCATCAAAGTTGTTGCCGTTGACCGTGCTGCCGATGGGATAATTGAAGCCCGAAAGGCCCGACGCGGTCGCCGCGTTGATCGCGTTCTCACCAACTGCGCTGTGGCTGTTGTTTTGATAAACACCATCGTTGACGTCGAGCTTGAACCCGGTGAAGTCCTTGTCGATGATGAAGTTGACCACGCCAGCCACAGCGTCCGCGCCGTAAGTGGCCGAAGCACCGCCGGTCAGCAGGTCGACCCGCTTGACCAGGCTGAGCGGCACGAAGTTGACGTCGGCGGCCGAGCTGGTGGGGTCACCCGGCATCAGGCGCCGGCCGTTGATCAGGACCAGCGTTCGTGTCGAGCCAAGCCCGCGCAGGCTGATTTCGGCCGTTCCGGTCGCGCCGTTGGACAAAGTCGAAGTCTGCGCCGCGACAACCTGCGGCAGCTGGTTGAGCAGGTCTTCGGCCTTGGCCGTGCCCGCAATCTTGATGTCGGCACTGCTGACCGAGGTGACCGGTGCGGTCGCCTTCAGGTTGGGCGACTGGATGCGCGTGCCGGTCACGACGATCGTGTCGTCATGCTGCGTGACAGCCGGATTGGACGGCAGCTCAGCGGGCGCCGCCTGCTGCGCCATCGCAGGATGTACGCCGATCGCCAGACCCAATGCGGCAAAGGCCACGCTGGCATTCAGCTTTGACAAGGTATTCATAATGGTTCGAGCCCCTCTCAAGAATGGCAGCCGACGGGCGGCTGCTCCTTTGCAGGACCAGGGAGCAACGCAAACGTCGACGCGACCACAACAAGGTCAGCCAACTCATATCATCCTGCGAAATCCCCCGGATGGATAGGGACTGGCAGGTTATCCCCCGTCTCGTAAAGGTCACGAAAGTGACATCTCAGAGGTTTTGTTCCTGATGTAACCATAATGCCACACTCGCGAGGCGCAGCGAGATGGTGCAATGCTCTTTGAAATGGTTGATTTATGTCAACCAAAGGCGGATTGAATGCGTGGGTAAAAAAGCGCCGGCAAGCCGCGGCGACACGCAACCTGTAC
>JARLJI010000236.1 GCA_031291295.1 Rhodoferax sp.
ATCGTTTCGACCGGGCGCGCCAGGGTTACCTGAACCTGTTGCCGGTCCAGCACAAGAACAGCCGTGACCCGGGCGACAACCTGGCCATGGTCGAAGCCCGGCGTGATTTCCTCAACGCCGGCCACTACGCACCGGTGGCCCACCGCCTGGCGCAACTGGCGGCCGAACGGGCACCGGGGCGCTGGGTCGATATCGGCTGTGGCGAGGGCTACTACACTGCGCAGTTGGCCGAGGCCCTGCCCGGGGCTGACGGCTATGCGCTGGATATTTCCCGCGAAGCGGTCAAACGCGCCTGTCGACGCAACCCGCAACTGACCTGGTTGATCGCCAGCATGGCGCGGGTGCCATTGGCCGACGCCAGCTGCCAGTTCATCGCCAGCGTATTCAGCCCCCTGGACTGGCAGGAAGCCAAACGCCTGCTGAGCCCGGGTGGCGGTCTGATGAAAGTCGGACCGACCAGCGGGCATCTGATGGAACTGCGTGAGCGTCTGTACGATGAAGTGCGCGAATACACTGACGACAAGCATCTGGCCCTGGTGCCGGAAGGCATGGCGCTGCAACACAGCGAAGTGCTGGCATTCAAGCTGAGCCTGAGCAGCGCCCAGGACCGGGCGAACCTGCTGGCCATGACGCCCCACGGCTGGCGCGCCAGCGCCGAGCGCCGGGCCCAGGTCATCGAACAGCCGGAGCCGTTCGAGGTCAGCGTGTCGATGCGCTACGATTACTTCGTTTTGCAATAACCCCACTTTTCATGGCCTTGGACACGGGTTCAAGGCCGGCAAAATCCGCGAATGGATTTTTCGAACAACCGCAGCGAGGATTTCCATGCGCCAGCCCGATATCGAGATTTACCTCAAGGACGACGACGTCGATCACAAGGCCGTTGCCGCCTGGCTCGGCGCCGCGCTGGGCCCTTGCAGCGACTGGGTCCAGAAAGGCCAGACCTGGAAGTGCCGGGCCGGCAGTGTGCCGGTAACCTGGCTGCCCAAGGCCGTGGGCAAATGGAACAGCCTGTACCTGGAAAGCGACCAGACCCCGTGGGACGATGACATCGCCTGTGCCCGCGCCGCCTTTGCCGCGCTGCATGTGGAAGTGCGTTGTGCCCCGGGCAGCTGGGTCGAGGAAGAAGGCGAGGAGACGGCCGATCGCTGGATCCGCATCAGTGCCGATGGCGAAGAAGAGATCACCTGGCGTACCGCCTGATGCTGATTGCGGGCACGGAGTCTGTGTGCCGAGCGTGCCCCTGTGGCGAGCGGGCTTGCCCGCGCTCGGCTGCGAAGCAGTCGTAAATCGGCTGACGCAGTACACCTGAAAGTCCGCGTCAGCCGGTTTGGGGGCTGCTTCGCAGCCCACCCCCGGCAAGCCCCCTCCCCACAACGGGCCCCACAAAATCATCACAACCGCGGTTTGAGCCCAACCCCATCCAC
>JARLJI010000237.1 GCA_031291295.1 Rhodoferax sp.
AGAAGTGGCGCGCCACCCTGCCCGCCATCGCTGTGTCCTGCTGCCGCTCGATGCGGCGCTGAAGGCTTTGTCATAGACAGCCAAACCAGACGGCCAAGGGGCCCAGTTCCAGCGTTTTCCCCTTCACCTCCGCCTCGCCACCGCCAAGCGCCAGCGCTTCGTAGTCCAAACCGGCAAGATCGAAAGCGGCGGGCTCGCGGCTCATATTGAAGACACAGAGCAGACGCTCGCCTTCGACCTCGCGCGTGAAGGCCAGGATGGCGGCGGCGGCAGGGATAAATTTCATGCTGCCGGTAATCAGCGCGGGATGGGTTTTGCGGGCGGCGAGGAAGCGGCGGGCAAAGGCCAGCGGTGAGGCGGGATCGGCCTGTTGTTCGGACACGGCCAAGTCGCGATGGGCCGGGCCCAGCGGCAACCAGGGTGTGCCGCTGGAGAAGCCCAAATTCGGCGCGGCAGCGTCCCAAGGCATCGGCGTGCGGCAACCATCGCGGCCCTTGAAGATCGGGTAGTAGAGGTCGCCGACCGGATCGCGCAGCTGGTCGCGGCGCAGGTCAACTTCCGTCAGCCCCAACTCCTCACCTTGGTAGAGGCAGACCGAGCCTTTGATGGCGAAAAGCAGCGCAAGCAGCAGCTTGGCCAGGGCCGGATCACCTTCGGGCGCGCCGCCGAACCGGCTGACGGTGCGCATGATGTCGTGGTTGCAGAAGGCCACCACCGGCCAGTGGCGCGGATGGTCAGCCAGCAGGGCGTAGTTACCGATGATAAAGCCCGGCGCCAGCAGCTTCTGGCGCAGCATGTAGAAGGTGTAAGCGGCGTGGAGGCCCTCATCCGGCGCGGCAAAGGCCCCGGCCCGCTCATAGCCCTCCGAGAACTCGCCCAGGACAAAGCGGTCGCCATGGGCTTTGACGCGGTGCCGGATTTCCTGCAGCACCTCGATATTTTCCGGCAGATTGCAGTCGTAAAGATGCTCTTGCTGGTTGTCGGCATCGGCCCAGTTGAAATCCGTGCGCAGCGCCATGGGGACGGGCGGATTGTCGGTCAGGGCGGGGTCATGGAGAAAGCCGTTGGCGACATCGAGACGGTAGCCGTCCACGCCCCGCTCCAGCCAGAAGTCGATCACCTTCAGGGCGGCTTTCCGCGCCTCTGGGTTCTGCCAATTCAGCTTGGGCTGCTGGCGGAGGAATTTG
>JARLJI010000238.1 GCA_031291295.1 Rhodoferax sp.
CAGCCGAACTGCCGGCGGAACACCACCGCCGCCAGGAAGCAGGTGCACAGGAAGGTGCCGGTGACCGCGATGCCATACGCGGCGGCCAGCGAATCGCTGGTGCGGAAGGCGAAAACCAGCAGCAGCACGCCGGCGGCCAGCGCCGTGTTGATCTGCGGGACGTAGATCTGCCCCTCCTCGGTGGCGCTGGTGTGGCTCACCGTCATGCGCGGCAGGAAGCCGAGCTGCACGCACTGGCGCGCCATCGAGTAGGCGCCCGAGATGACGGCCTGGCTGGCGATGACGGTCGCCGCGGTGGCAAGAATGACCAGCGGCAGGTTCAGCCAATGGGGCGCGAGCATGAAGAACGGATTTGCCACCGTCCTGTGGTGGGCCAGCACCAGCGCCCCCTGGCCGAAATAATTGAGCACCAGGCAGGGCAGCACAAAGAACGACCAACTCGCGCGAATGGGCCGGGCGCCGAAATGTCCCATGTCGGCATAGAGCGCCTCTGCGCCGGTGACGCAGAGGACCACCGCGCCGAGGGTGAAAAAGGCCACCCAGCTGTCGTGCAGCACGACCTCGAAGGCGTAGGTCGGCGAGATCGCCAGCAGCACCGTCGGGTTGCGCGACACCGCCATCGCGCCGAGCAGGCCGATGATGGTGAACCACACCACCATCACCGGGCCGAACACGCGCCCGACCTTGGCGGTGCCCTTCCACTGCATGGCAAACAGCATGACGATGACGACGGTGCAGACGGGCAGGACGAACCGGGCCAGTTCCGGCGAGGAAACCTCCAGGCCCTCGACCGCCGACAGCACCGAGATCGCCGGCGTGATCACCCCGTCGCCGAAGAACAGGCAGGCGCCGCTGATGCCCACCAGGGTGACCACGTAACGCAGCCGCGCGCCAACGCAGACGCGCTGGGCCAGCGCCATGAGGGCGATGATGCCGCCTTCGCCGCGGTTGTCGGCGCGCATCACCAGCAGCACGTATTTGACCGTCACGATCAGCACCAGCGACCAGAAGATCATCGACAGGACGCCGAGCACTTCCCACTGGATGACGCCGTCCTGCTTGAAGTGGTCGATACTGGCCTTGAAGGCGTA
>JARLJI010000239.1 GCA_031291295.1 Rhodoferax sp.
AAGAAACTCGCGACCGTAAAGACCACGATGCAAAAAACAAAGAAGTTGCGCCGCCCCATCAGGCTTGAAGCCCATCCGCCCAGCGGCAGCACAATGGCGTTGGCTACCAGGTAACTGGTCAGCACCCAGGTGCCCTGATCGGTGCTGGCACCCAGGCTGCCGGCGATATGCGGCAGGGCCACGTTGGCAATCGAGGTGTCCAGCACCTCCATGAACGCAGCAAGGGCCACCGTCATGGCAATCAGCCACGGGTTTACGCGCGGCTTCCACAGCGCGTGGGGGTTGGGATTAGCGACGGTGGCAGCCGCGGCTCCAGTGTTGGCCGGAGCCAGGGAATTTGTATCAGCCAAACAACTGCTCCTTTTCGGTCGTGGTGCGAGGGCGGTACCGCAGTATGGGGAAGAGCGGCTTCGTGTGCCTCAGCTGCGTCCGGCTTAGCGCCAGCCGCAGACGGAGAGACGCGTACTTTGTTTTAGATTCTGCACTCTGCCGTTGGGTTTCAGTCTTTCTCCCATGCCATCAGGCCGCGGAGGCATGGGCGCTTTCTGAGACCTTAGGCGTCCGCCAGCCCACCAGCGCAATGGTCAGGGCCACCAGTTGCATGGCCACAATGAACCCCACGCACGCCGGCCACTTGCCCAGCGCCCAGAAGGCTCCCGGCACCACGCCCGCCGCCGTGCCGCCCAGGTAGTAACAGGTCAGGTAGAGCCCCGCCGCCGTCACTCGCGCCCCGGCCGGAGCCGCCACGCGCAGGTGGCTCTGCGAGGCCGTTTGCGAGATGAAAACCCCGCTCGACAGCATCGTGAGCCCCAGGATCACCACCGGCAGCGACGGCGCCAGCGTGAGAAGCACGCCCGTGATGGAGCAGGCAATAGCTCCGCCGATACCTGCGCGCAGCCCCACCCGCGTGATCAGGTAGCCGGCCGCGGGCGTCACCACCAACCCAATCAGGTAGACAAAGAACAGCGAACTCAGCGCCGTGGTGGACAGGTTGAACGGCGCTGCGCTCAGGTGGAAGGTGATCCACGTGAACACGCCCACCAGCGAAAACAGCACGTTGAAGCCCACGGCGAAGGTCGCAATCAGCCGCCGGCTGCGGAGCAGCGCCTGCATCTGGTAGGGGAAGGCCGGCAGCTCGTCGGTGCGGTGCTGGGGCGCGGGACGCCGCCGTCCGTGGGGCAGCCATGCGGCCACCGCCGCCGCCCCGGCCACGGCCAGCGTACCAATCACGAGGAAGCTCACGCGCCAGTTGAACCAGTCCGCCAGCATGCCCGCTGAAACGCGCCCGATGAACCCGCCCAGCGCGGTGCCGCTCACGTAGAAGCTCATGATCAGCGCCACCTGCTCAGGCGGCCACTCTTCGCCGATGTAGGTGACCACCACGGCAATCACACCGGGAATGCTGATGCCCTGCAGAAAGCGCCAGAAGACCAGCTGCGCCAGCGAGGTGGAGGTGGCGGCCAGCAACGTGGGCACTGAGATACCAATCAGCGACGCCACAATTACCCGCTTGCGCGGCAGCCGCTCAGTGAGCGCGCCAAAGACGGGTGCGGAGAGCGCGACGCCCAGCGTGGCGGCAGAAACCGTCATGCCCACTCCCGTCTTGGTGGCGTGGAACAGGTGCGCCAGCATGGGCAACATGGGCTGCGTGCAGTAGAGCTCAAGGAAGGCGCACACGCCGCACAAAGTGACGGCGATGACGGCCAGCCTGCTGGGCACGGGACGGGACTCGATTGGGGGGGCCAAGAATTAGGATAAAGCAGCCCGCCTGCGTTCAGTCTTGGAGTGCGGGGCGCGGGACGATACCCTAAAGCCAGATGGATTCCCCTCCAGAACAAAAAACTCGTCGCGGCATGGAGGCCTTTGCTTCGCGCGACTTCCGCCGCTATCAGCTGGCCCGCGCGGCAGCCATCCTGGGCGCAGAGGCGCAGTCGGTCGCCGTCGCCTGGCAGGTTTACTCCATCACCCACCGGCCTCTCGACCTGGGCTACACCGGCCTCGCGCTGTTTTTGCCCGGCCTGCTGTTTCTGCTGCCTTCCGGCCACGTCGCGGACCGCTTTGACCGCCGCCGCATTATCCTTGTCTGCTATTCGGTCCAGGTCTTCTGCACGCTTGCGCTGCTGCTGTTCGCCTATCACGGCGTGCGCCGCGTCTTCCCCATCTACGCCGTGCTGTTCGTCATCGGCATGGGCCGCTCGTTTTCAGGGCCGGCCAGCTCCGCGCTCGTTCCCCACCTTGTGCCGGAGGAGCACTTTGTCAACGCCGTCACCTGGGGCGGAGCCATCTGGCAATTCTCCAACATCACCGGCCCGGCGCTCGGCGGCCTGCTCTTCACCCTGCCGCTCGCGCATTTCTTCCCCGGCACGGGCTTTGAGGGAGCGGGCATTGTCTACGCTTTCTCCCTCGTCACCCTGTTCTGGTTTCTCGCCCTTGTCGGCAGCCTCAGCGTGCGCCCCGGCCGTATGGAGCACCGCGCCGCCTCATTGCAGGTGGTCCTGGCCGGCTTCAAATACGTGTGGAACCGGAAGTTGCTGCTGGGTTCTTTCTCGCTCGACCTGTTCGTCGTCCTGCTGGGCGGCGCGGTCGCGCTGATGCCCATCTTTGCGCAGGAGATTCTGCACACCGGCCCGCGCGGCCTGGGCATTTTGCGCGCCGCTCCCGCCGCCGGAGCGCTCACCATGTCGCTGCTTATGACGCGTTTTCCCATTGGCCGCCGCGCCGGGCACAAGCTCTTCACCTGCGTCGCCATCTTCGGCGTGGCCACGGTCGTTTTCGGCCTCTCGCACAATCTGTGGCTTTCCATCGCCGCCCTGGCTGTGGGCGGCGCGGCAGATACCATCAGCGTGATCATCCGCGGGTCGCTGCTGCAGTTGTCCACACCGCCGGAGATGCGCGGCCGGGTCAGCGCCGTCAATTCGCTCTTCATCGGAGCATCGAACGAACTGGGCGAGTTTGAGAGCGGCCTCACCGCGCAGTGGTGGGGAGCGGTGCGCGCCACCCTGGTTGGCGGCTTTGGAGCGCTGGCCGTGGCGGGTGTGTGGACTGCGCTGTTTCCGGCTCTGCGCAATGCCGACCGGCTCACTGCCCAGGAACTGCGTCCAGCAGCGACCCCAACTCCGGTTCCCGCGCCGCGCGCCTGACCCGCGCAGCAGGCAAGCCTCGACTTCGCCTTCAGAGAGAAGGGAAACGCGGCCGGCCTTATCGCTGCAGCAGGTCGATGGGTTTGGTGAAGTCCGTTACGCGGAAGTACTTCGCCAGCGAGGGGTGCTGCCGCTGGACCGCCAGAAACATCTCCCACGCCACGCGCCGATAGCTGAAGTGGCCGGCGGGCCCTGAGCGCAGCTCGCTGATGTACTGCGCCTCGGCAAAGTCCATCTTGAACAGGCAGCGCACGCGCGTGGCCAGCGGCAGCAGGTAGAGCGCCGACTGCGCGGCCTCTGGCGCCGGGCCTGCGGCAATGCGCGCTGAGGCTGCGTGTGCCGCTTCCACGGCCGCCTGGAACTCGCCCAGCATGCCCGCTTCGGCCAGCCCAGCCGCGTCGCCCGCTTCCGGCGTCTCGTAGCCGTGCTGCGCGGTAAAGCCCTGCAGAATCTGCGTCACGCGCCGGTGCCGGTGCATGTCGCGGAAGCCGCCAATGTCCATCAGGATGTCGAAGCGCAGCGCCGCTCCCGCATGGAACGCGCGCAGCGCCTCATCGTGGCGGCCGCGATGGCGCAAGCCCAACTCGATGATCTCTGCAACACGCGCGGCCGGCAGCCCTGCGACGAGGTCGCGCAACTGCCGGTAAGGATGATGGCTTGCCGAGTAGACGAGCGTGGCCGCCAGTTCCACTTCCAGCGACTCGGTCCGCTCCACCAGATCGACCACCGGCGCCGCGGCGACCGGCGTGCCCTTGAGCAACTCCACCGCAGCCTGCGCCAGTTCTTTCTGCGTTTCGATTTGATACGCGTTGGGCTCGGCATACTTCACCAGCGTGGGCGCGGAGCCCGCCGTGCGCGCTGCCGGATCGGGATTCCACGCCGGGCCGGTCGCGGCTTCGCGCAGCTTCTGGCCCAGTTCGCGCACTTCGGCTGCCGGATGCGACAGCAGGCGCGACACCTGCGTTTCCAGCGTGCGCGCATTCACAATCTGCCCGAGCGAGGTGTTGGTCGCCAGCGGCAGCAGGTAGCGCGCCACGTCGAAGGCCCGCGCCTTCAGCGTGCGCTCGTAGGCTTCGGGCTTCATCCCCTCGGGCAGCGCCACGCGCGTGCGCAGCGCATCCAGCACGGCAGCCGTGGTGCGCTGGTAGGCAGCAAAAAGGTGCTCGACGGTCTCGGTGAACAGCGTTGCCGAAGCGGAATCCTGGCCAAAGTCAGGAAGATACCAGCCGGATTTGAGGAAATTCTGATAGCGCGTGGAGCGCTCCTGGCCGTCCCACCGCTGCTCGTCCACCAGTACGATGGCCGCCAGCAGGCTCAGCCGCTCCACCGCAAAGGCGATGTGCGCGAGGTCGGCGATGGAGCGATGGCCGTACTGGAAATAGAACGTGTTGAGG
>JARLJI010000240.1 GCA_031291295.1 Rhodoferax sp.
CAATTACAATGACATCGAGATGTTGACCTTCTCCGGCCATCCGGTCATCATGGGAAATGCATCGGACGAGTTGAAGCAGAACGGCTGGACCATCACCCTGCATAACGACCAAAGCGGAGTGGCGGCGGCCATCGAACAGGTACTCGACGCGAGTACAGCGAGCGTGAATGCGTAAATTCTTACAACTCGGCTTCTTGGGCTTGCTGATGGCATCGCAGATATACGCTGCCGAAATTGCCAACCTGCGCAACGGTTTCAGCATTCGCCACGAGAGTCATGAGGTGGACGGCGATATCACGCGCCTGTACCTGAGCGCGGAACCGAGCAGTGGATATGTAGACGTGCCCAGCGCCCAGATCGAGAACTTTGAGCCGGCGCCACCAGAGCCGCCAGCGGTCACGTCGCAGGCGCCGGTGGACTTAAGCGCCATCGTCAGCGCAGCCAGCACGCGCAGCCAGGTGGACGCCGACTTCATTGCCAGCGTCATCCGGGCCGAGAGCGGCAACAATCCGCACGCCATTTCGCGCAAAGGCGCGCAGGGATTGATGCAACTCATGCCTGGCACCGCCGGCAAGCTGGGAGTGAAGAACAGCTTCGATCCGGCGGAGAATGTCGATGGTGGAGCGCGTTACCTTCGCGAACTGCTGCTGCTTTACAACAACGACATGATCAAAGCGCTGGCCGCGTACAATGCTGGTCCGCAGCGCGTCCAGCAGTACAAGGGCGTGCCGCCTTACCACGAGACCCACGCTTACGTGGCACGGGTGATCAACGATTACAACCGCAAGAAGCTGGCCCAGCGCAAGCGCCAGCGGAAGCCACCGGTGCAAGGCGCGGCTGCCGGCAAGCCAGAAATTGCGCAAAGCGCGACCGGTCCCGCAGCGGGCACCGAATAGCTCCGGGTTTGACCCCACACACGCTGTCATATACCTTGACGACTGGGCCTCAGCCGCAGGCCTTGGTCCCAACCCGCGAAAAGGCGGCACATGCCGGTCGGCGCTGATTC
>JARLJI010000241.1 GCA_031291295.1 Rhodoferax sp.
CCGTCATCGAACTTGACTTGTTGCAACCCGCAGCGGGAAAATTACTGTTCCTTGCAGCCGCGCCCCGCGGCGACAAGTCGGTGTTCGCGTGCCTTCAATGGAGGTTCGTATGAGCTATCACCTGGAAGGTCGTCTGCTCGAAGTTTGCAACTGCAAAGTGCTTTGCCCCTGCTGGATCGGCGAAGACCCCGACAACGGCACCTGCGACACGATTATCGCGTGGCGTATAGACAAGGGAACGGTCGACGGTGTCGACGTGGGCGGCAATACCATCGCGGCCGTCGCCCATGTACCTGGCAACATCCTGCAAGGCAACTGGACTGCCGCGATCTATGTCGACGACCAGGCTTCAAAGGCGCAGGAAGAAGCCATGCTGAAGGTCTACACCGGCCAGGCCGGCGGCCCGGTTGCCGAGCTCGCCAAGCTCATCGGCCAGGTCGTATCCGTGGAGCGTGCGCCGATCCGCTTCACCGTGACCGCAGGCAAAGGCGAACTCGAGATCGGCACGAACTACTACGCCGAACTCGAACCCTATCTCGGCGCGACCGGTGGCCAGACCACCCTCTCCGACACCGTGTTCTCGACCGTGCCCGGCGCGCCGGTGTTTGTCGGCAAAGCCCCGACCTATCGATCGAAGAATCCCGCACTCGGCATCGACCTCGACATCAAAAACCACAACGCCCTGCAGAGCACGTTTGTCTTCGACGCATGAGCCCGACGACGGCAGGCCCGCCGCCGTCCCGCGCCTTGCGCCATGTTCAGGTGTTCCTGCCAGTCCTGGCTGCGCTCATTACGCTCGCATGGGTGGCGTTGTGGGCGTGGGCGCGCAGTCCATACGGACGCTATCTCGAGCACGGTGACTGGACCGCGTCCGGACCGGCGGCATTTCTCTGCCGTGTCGTTCCCGCGGGCGACGTGGTCGTGCCCATGGTGCTCTACGCTGTCGCATGGATCCTCATGACAGCGGCCATGATGCTGCCGACCACCTTGCCCTTGTTCAATGCCTTCGACCGGTTGACGGCTGGACGCCCAGACCATGGGCGCCTTCTTATGCTGCTCGGCCTGGGCTACATGACGGTGTGGGGCGCCTTCGGCCTCCTGGCGCATGCGCTTCACAGTGCCGTGCTGTCCGTGCTCGCCAGCGTACCCACGCTGGCCTGGCATGGCTGGCTGATCGGCGTCGCGGTCATCGCGTTGGCTGGCGCATTTCAGTTCAGCAAGCTCAAGTACCGGTGCCTTGAAAAGTGCCGCACGCCCTTGAGCTTCGTCATTGAGCACTGGCGTGGGCAAGCGCAAGCGCGCAATGCGTTCGCGCTTGGCGCGCGGCACGGCCTGTTCTGCGTCGGGTGCTGCTGGGCGTTGATGCTATTGATGTTCGCGCTCGGTACCGGCAGCCTCGGCTGGATGCTCCTGCTTGCCGCCGTGATGGCGATCGAAAAGAACGTTCGCTGGGGCAAGCGTCTTAGCACGCCCCTCGGCGTGGCGCTTTTGTCGTGGGCCGTCGTTCTGGTCGTGATCCATGCATGAGGCGCGCGGTGGCCTGCTGATTTTGCAGACGACCGTGCTCACTGCGGTGGCGATGCTCGCCTTCGCGGCTAATTCGCTGCTGTGCCGGCTCGCGCTGCAGCGGGGGGCAATCGATCCGGTCAGCTTCGCCGGCATCAGGTTGGTGTCGGGGGCGATCATGCTCGCCGTCATCGTGCGGTTCAGGTCAGCACGGCCCGCGGCCCGCCATGCCGACTGGCTCGCCGCTGCCATGCTGTTTGTTTACGTCGCCTTCTTCTCCTTCGCGTATCTCACTTTGTCCGCAGGCACGGGCGCATTGATTCTGTTCGGCGCGGTTCAATTGACGATGTTCAGCGTGGGTTTGCGCTCCGGCGAAAAGTTCGGACCCCTTGCATGGCTCGGTCTCGCACTGGCAGTCGCAGGGCTTGTCTACCTGGTGTCGCCGGGGATCGCAGCGCCGCCGCTCGTTGGCGCGGCGTTGATGGCGATAGCGGGCGTCGCATGGGGCGTGTACTCGTTGCGTGGCCGCGGCGTGGCCGACCCGCTCGCAGCGACGGCGGGCAACTTCGCGCGGGCGGCCCCGCTTGGCCTCTTGATGAGCGTGCTTTTCATCACCGACGCCCGCGCTTACGCGAGCGAGGCCGGGGTCGCCCTGGCGATCGCCTCCGGCGCGCTCACGTCCGGCATCGGGTATGTCATCTGGTATGCGGCGCTGAGCAAGCTGACCGCCCTGCGAGCCGCCACTGTACAGTTGTCGGTGCCGCTGATCGCGGCATTTGGCGGCGTGGCGTTCCTGTCGGAAGCGATCACGCCGCGCCTGGCTGCGGCTTCCGCTGCGATTCTTGGCGGTATCGCGATGGTGCTGGCCAGCAAGTCGCGCACATAGCGTCCATCGTGC
>JARLJI010000242.1 GCA_031291295.1 Rhodoferax sp.
GATCTGGGTCGATTCCGAGGCCGACTACGAGCGGATCGTGCGTTTCCTCAATCGCTTCTCGCCTACGCTGGTGCGGCGCGTGAAGCTGTACACGAAGGAGACACCGCTCTTCGAGCACTTCGGCATTCAGGACGAAATATCGAAGGCGTTGCGCTCGAAGGTATGGCTCAAGTCCGGCGGATCAATCGTGATCAACCAGACAGAAGCCCTGGTGGCGATCGACATCAACACCGGCAAGTACGTGGGCAAGACGGCGCGGCTTGAAGACACCATCGTCAAGACCAACCTCGACGCGATTCCCGAGATCGTGCGGCAGATTCGCCTGCGCGACCTGGGCGGCATCATCATCATCGACTTCATCGATATGGATGAGCGCAAGAATCGCTTCAAGGTGATGGCCGCACTCGAAGAGGCCCTCAAGAACGATCGTGCGCCGACCAAGGTTCTGCAGTTTAACGACTTCGGCCTGGTCGCCATCACCCGCAAGCGCGTCAAGCAGTCGCTGGAGCGCACGCTCAGCGTGCCCTGCCCCGTCTGCCAGGCCACCGGCATGGTCAAGAGCCCCGCAACCGTGTGCAACGAGATCTTCATCGAGATGCGCAAGATGCGGAAGCACTTTGAAAGTGCCGACGTGCTGCTGCGCGTACACCCCGAAACCGTGAAGGCGCTCAAGGCCAACAACGCGCGCTGGCTCACCGATTTCGAGGAGCTGACCGGCAAGAACATCCTGGTCAAGAGTGATGCCACGCTCCACCCGGAACAGTTCGACGTCCAGGGCTGAAGCGACTCCCATACACCTCACACCAACAAGGCCGGCCGCGCAAGCAGCCGGCCTTCCTGTTTGCGCGCCGAGCAACTTCCCTGCGCCCCGTGTGTCTAATGGATGAGCGGGAAGCACTGAACGATTTCCCGGCGAATGTACGATCAACCAACGACTTGAGGTACGGACATGTCCACTACCCTTTCAATGACGCCGGGGCGGTCCCTGGCGGTTCTTGCTGCGGCTGTGCTTCTTGCAGCCGGCGTGGCACGCGCCCAGTTCGCGCACTCCACTGGCGCTGCCGATAATGCTGTTCCTACAGCCAACGAGTCCAGTTCGAGCGCGGGCCTGCCGGATGTGGCGGCCATGAGCGCCGAACCGGCGGCAGGGCAGTACGACCGCTCCGGCGGCTATGGCCGGCGCGGCATCTGGAGCCACCTGGCGTATGAGGTGGGCGGCGGCTTCAACGCACCCACTCCCGAGACCTCGACCTACCTCACCTGGGGCGGCAACTTCACCGGTGGCGTGGGCTATCGCTTCGATCCGCACTTCAGCCTGATGGCCGAGTATCAGTTCATCGACAGCAAACTGCCCGCGGCGGTGATCGCGCCCACGGGCGCCAACGGCGGCCACGCGCACATCTGGTCGCTCACGCTGGCCCCGGTTCTGGATCTGGCGCCCAAGAGCACAAACGACCTCTACATCACCGGCGGCGGCGGCTTCTACCGCAAGGTGACCAGCTTCACTGATCCCGTCCTGACGGAGTACTGCGACTACTACTACTGCGAAGTGGGCACGACGGCCCAGGTGGTCGGCCACTTCTCCTCCAACCAGGGCGGCTGGAACATTGGCATGGGCTATGCCCGCCGGCTGGGCGACCGCTACAGCAACAGCACCATGAAACTGTTTGCCGAGGCGCGCTATCTATACGTGCAGACGCCGGCTGTCACCACTTCACCCAACGGCCTTTCGCAAACCAGCGTGGCCGCGAACACGAAGATCATTCCTGTGACCGTGGGCTTGCGCTGGTAACGGCGCACGACACACACAACCGAAGGCCCCGCTCGCGCACAGGAAACAGGTGACGCGGCGGGGCCTGTTGTTTTGTTTATAAGATGCCGAGCACGCGCAGGCGCAGCAGTCCGCCGGCCAGCACGCCGAGCGGTGAAAGCGCCACCAGCGCGAGCTGATACGCAACCGGCTGCTTGCCTTTCTCCTGCAGCACGCTGAGCGCGGCCAGCGCCAGCACGATGATGCCCAGCACCAGCACGTGGACCAGCGGATTGGCAGCGGCCATCCACGCCGTGACATAGCCGCCTG
Organism: Rhodoferax sp.; assembly: GCA_031291295.1. Lineage (GTDB taxonomy): Bacteria > Pseudomonadota > Gammaproteobacteria > Burkholderiales > Burkholderiaceae_C > Rhodoferax_A. The sequence continues at coordinate 2,081 of JARLJI010000242.1, forward strand.
CAGCAGCAGCCAGAAACGACGCGCCAAGCGTGACGAAGACGTAGGCTGGGTGCGGCCTGCCCTGCTGCTGCACCCAGTCGGGCGCCAGGCGCGCCAGCAGCGCGGTTACCACGGCGACCAGCAGCGCCATCACGGCAAAGCCCGCGGCCAGCGCCATGAACGTGTGCATCACTACCACGGCTTGCGCTCCACTTCAGTGGGC
>JARLJI010000243.1 GCA_031291295.1 Rhodoferax sp.
GCAGCAGGGCCAGGATGGCGCCCACGCCCGCCGGCGGCAGCGACGACAGAATGGTCAGCGGATGGATCAGGCTCTCATACAGAATGCCGAGCACGATGTAGACCGCCACCAGCGCGGCCAAAATCAGGTAGGGCTCGTTTTTCAGCGAGTCCTGGAAGGCCTGCGCGGTTCCCTGGAAGCTGGCATGGATGGCGCTGGGCATGCCCATCTCGGCCTGAGCCTTTTCCAGGGCCGTGACCGCATCGCCCAGGGCCACGTTCGGCGCCAGGTTGAACGTCAGCGTCACGGCCGGATACTGGCCCTGGTGGTTCACCTGCAGCGAGGTCCGCTTCTGCTCATAGTGCGCAATGGTCGACAGCGGCACCATCAGGCCGCGGGAGGACTTGAGGTAGATGCCGTTCAGCGAGTCGGGGCTGTTCTGATACTGGGGATCGACCTCCATCACCACAAAGTACTGGTTGAGCCCGGTGTACATCGTCGATACTTCGCGCTGGCCGAAGGCGTCGTACAGCGTCTGGTCAATCGTCGTCATGGAGATGCCCAGCCGCGAAGCGGTGTCGCGATCGATCACCAGATTGGCAGCCAGGCCTTGGTTCTGCTGGTCGGTGGAGACGTCACGCAGCTCCGGCATGGCCTTCATGCGCGCCATCAGTTGCGGCGCCCAGGTATTCAGCTCGTTCAGGTCCTCGTCGGAGAGCGTGTACTGGTACTGCGCGTCGCTGCCGCGCCCGCCCACCTGGATGTCCTGCTGCACCTGCAGAAACAGGGTGGCTCCCGGCACGCTGGTCAGCTTGCGCCGCAAGCGGTTCACCACGTCGCCGGCGGCCACGCGTCCAGGACGCTGGTCCAGAGGCTTCAGGGCGATCATCATGTTGCCCACGTTGTTGCTGCCGCCGCCAGGTCCGCCGCCGCCCACAAAGGCCGTTACCGATTTGATGGCCGGATCGTCCATCACCATCTGCGCCAGTTGCCGCTGCTTCACGCGCATGGCTTCAAAGCTGATGTCCTGCGCGGCGCGGGTGCGGCCGCCCATTCTCCCCGTGTCCTGCTGCGGAAAAAAGCCCTTGGGCACAATCATGAACAGGTAAACGTTCAGCGCCATGGTCCCGGCAACCACGCAGAGCATCAGCGTCTGGTGGCGCAGAACCCAGCGCAGGCCAGTGGCATATTCGCTGTGCAGCCAGTTGAAGGCATACTCGCTGGCTTTATAGACCTTGCCGTGGCGGCTCTCGTCCCGCGACTTGAGGAACCGCGCGCACAGCATGGGGGTGGTGGTCAGCGAAACCAGCAGCGAAACGGCGATGGCCACGCTCAGCGTAACCGCAAACTCGCGGAACAGCTTGCCCACAATGCCGCCCATTAGCAGGATGGGGATGAACACCGCGATCAACGAGGTGCTCATCGAGAGCACCGTAAAGCCGATCTCCCTCGACCCCTTCATCGCCGCATCGAAGGGGCTCATGCCCTTTTCCAGATAGCGGGTAATGTTCTCGATCACCACAATCGCGTCATCCACCACAAAGCCGGTGGAGATGGTCAGCGCCATCAGCGATAAATTGTCGATGGTGTAGCCCACCAGGTACATCACGCCGAAGGTGCCCACCAGCGAAAGCGGCACGGCGACCGAAGGAATGATGGTGGCCCACACTTCGCGCAGGAACAGGAAGACCACCAGCACCACCAGAACCACGCTGATGAACAGCGAAATTTCCACGTCGCGCACGCTGGCGCGGATTGTGGTGGTGCGATCCACTTCCACATCGATCTTGATGGTGGGCGGAATGGCGGCCTGCAGATGCGGCATCTCGCTCATCACCCGGTCCACGGTCGACATCACGTTGGCGCCGGGAATCTTGAAGATGATGAGCATGACAGCGCTCTTGAGTTCGCCCGGCGGTCCTTTGTCCGGGTTGGTGCC